>JAFUQX010000010.1 GCA_017472145.1 Ruminococcus sp.
GCACGCAAAATCGTAAGTTTTCTCATGCCTTACAATCCCCTCCGTCACGCCTTCGGCGTGCCACCTCCCCTTATTAAGGGGAGGCTTTCAAAGGTTTTTCGACAGTCTGAATTGTAGTTTAGCTTCGCTAAACTACAATTTTTTAGTTGATTCGATTCTGCTCCGATCCCCGGACTATATCTCATGATTATGCCGCCTGGAAATCTTCAGCCGGTTCATCGCCCGGTTCAGTGCGGCCTGCGTGTGATAATACTGAAGAATACTCTGCTTCTGACGCATACGCTCCCGGGCCCGCTCGGCCGCCTCAGCCGCTCTTTTGGCATCGATCTCATCCGGCAGCTCAATGGCATCTCCCAGAATCAGCACATAGTCTCTCCGTATCTCCGCAAAGCCATCGCTGATGGCACAGTACCGCCACTCACCATCCACCTTGTATTTGATCTCACCGGGACGCACGATGGTTACCAGAGACTCGTGTCCCGGCAGGATCCCCATAAGCCCATCCTGAGAAGGATACACCAGATGCTCACAGTCTCCCACAAAAAACGGTCTGTCCGAGGCCAGCAGCTCCAGCCGGAATGTCTTAGCCATTCTGCATCGCCTCCGCCTTGGCCAGCACCTCGTCAATGCTTCCCGCCATAAAGAATGCATTCTCCGGGCACTCGTCCAGCTCGCCGTCCACGATCATGCGGAAGCCCCGGATGGTCTCGCTCAGCGGCACAAATTTGCCCGGCTGACCCGTAAATACCTCCGCTACATGGAAGGGCTGGGACAGGAACTTCTGTACCTTTCTGGCACGGTATACCGCCAGCTTATCCTCCTCATCCAGCTCCTCCATACCCAGAATGGCAATGATATCCTGAAGCTCCTTATAACGCTGAAGCAGCTCCTGCACCCGCCGGGCCACCCGGTAGTGCTCCTCACCGACCACATCCGGCTCCAGGATTCTGGACGTAGACTCCAACGGATCTACCGCCGGATAGATGCCCTGCTCCACGATCTTTCTGGAAAGCACCGTGGTGGCGTCCAGATGGGCAAAGGTCGTAGCCGGGGCCGGGTCTGTCAGGTCATCGGCCGGTACATAAACCGCCTGTACAGAGGTGATCGAGCCGTTCTTTGTGGAGGTAATTCTCTCCTGAAGCTCACCCACCTCGCTGGCCAGAGTGGGCTGATAGCCTACCGCCGAGGGCATTCTGCCCAGCAGCGCCGAAACCTCCGAACCGGCCTGCACATAACGGAAAATATTGTCAATGAACAGGAGCACATCCTGATGATTCTCATCACGGAAATACTCTGCCATGGTCAGACCGGTCTGGGCCACACGCATTCTTGACCCCGGCGGCTCGTTCATCTGACCGAACACCAGCGCCGTCTTGTTGATAACGCCGGACTCCATCATCTCATGCCACAGGTCATTGCCCTCACGGGAACGCTCTCCCACGCCCGTAAAAATGGAGTATCCGCCGTGCTCTGTAGCCACATTCCGGATCAGCTCCTGAATGAGCACGGTCTTGCCTACACCTGCACCGCCGAACAGACCGACCTTACCGCCCTTTGCATAGGGGGCCAGCAGGTCAATGACCTTGATACCTGTTTCCAGGATCTCCACCACCGGGCTCTGATCCCGGAAGGAGGGCGCATCCCGGTGGATCTCCCAGCGCAGGTCGGTTTCCACCGGCCCTTTGTTATCGATGGTCTCTCCCAGCACGTTGAACATCCGTCCCAGTGTGGCATTGCCCACGGGCACCTTGATGCATCCGCCGGTATTGATGACCTCCATATCCTTCATAAAGCCCTCCGTAGAGGACAGACAGATGCAGCGCACCACGCCGCCGCCCATATGCTGGGCAACCTCCATGACGCACGTTCTGCCGTTGTTTTCCACCTTCAGGGCGTCCCGGATCTGCGGAAGCTGTCCGGCCGGAAAGGCCACATCCACAACCGGGCCGAGCACCTGAACGATCTTACCCTTTTCCATAAATCAAACCTCCTGCTCCATGGCCGACGCACCGCCGCATACCTCCGTGATCTCCTGTGTGATCGCCGCCTGTCTGGCCCGATTATACTGTAAGGAGAGCGCGGAAAGCATATCCTTTGCGCTGGTGGTTGCGGAATCCATGGCTGTCATACGAGCCTGCTGCTCCGAGCAGAAGGACTCTACCATTGCACCGTAAATCAGACCCTTCATGAAATTCGGAGTCAGATGCCGCATCACCGTTTTCACATCCGGGTAGAACTCCGCCTCGTGGTGTCTGGTCTCATCAGCCTCGCTGGTGACAAAGTGCGTCACATCCAGGGGCAGCAGCTGCTGCACATGCGGCTCGAACTCCGCTCCATGCACCATTTTCGTATAAATGATATAGACATCATCGGCCTCACCGCTCCGGAACCGCTCCATCAGAGTCTCTGCGATACTTCTGGCTCTGTACAGGTGCGGATTCTGGGTGCTGTAGAAAAATTCCGGCTCGACCCGGAGCTTTCCCTTTTCAGCCTTTCTCTGGAAGTACATGCGTCCCACCTGTCCCATCACGAACAGATGGCTCATTTCTGTACCCTCCATGGCCTGCTCCGCCGCCTGAATGACGTTGTGATTATACGAGCCGCACATGCCCTTATCCGCTGTAATGATGAGAAACGCCTTTTTGCGCTTGCTTTCGGGAATATGGGTGCGCTCGTCGAAGAACAGCAGCTCCTCCTCCGCCTCAGCCGGGGCCCGGGAGAGGATGCTTCTCATGGCATAGAGCAGCTTATTGAAATAAGGCTCTGTCGCCGCCAGATCCTTCCTGGCCTTCTTGAGCTTGGAGGAGGAAATGAGGTACATGGCGTTGGTGATCTTCATAATATCCCGGATGCTCTGGATCCGCTCCCGGATCTCATACATATTAGCCATGTCAGCTCACCTGCTTTTTATAGGCTTCTGTAATTTCCTTTATCTGCTGAAGCTGCTCCGGGGTGAGATTTCTTTCCCGCTGGATGATCTCCGCTACCGGGCCGTGATTTTCTCTGAAATAGGCGATCAGGCCCTTGCGGAACGCAGCCACCTTCGGCAGGGGAATATCATCCATCAGACCCTCAGAGGCCGCCGCCAGGATCACCACCTGCTCCCACAGCGGGAACGGCTCATACAGGGGCTGCTTAAGCAGCTCCATGAGCACACGTCCGTGATCCAGCATGGCCTGTGTGGACAGATCCAGCTCCGAGCTGAACTGGGTAAAGACCTCCATCTCCCGGAACTGGGCCAGGTCAATCCTCATCTTGCCGGCCACACGCTTCATAGCCTTGGTCTGGGCTGCGCCGCCCACACGGCTCACCGACAGACCCACATTCACCGCCGGACGCATACCGGCATTGAACAGCTCCGTCTCCAGGAAGATCTGGCCGTCTGTGATGGAAATGACATTGGTGGGGATATAGGCCGAAACATCTCCGGCCTGGGTCTCGATGATGGGCAGAGCGGTGATGCTTCCGCCGCCGTGCTCCTCGTCCAGACGGCAGGAGCGCTCCAGCAGTCTGGAATGGAGATAGAATACATCTCCGGGGAAGGCCTCTCGTCCCGGCGGACGGTGGAGCAGCAGGGACATGGCCCGATAGGCCACGGCATGCTTGGACAGATCATCATAAACGATCAGCACATCCTTGCCCTGGCTCATAAAATACTCCGCCGCAGCCGTAGCGGCATAAGGAGCTACATACTGTACAGGGGCCGGGTCGCTGGCAAAGGCTGCCATAACGACCGTATAATCCATTGCGTGATGCTTTTTCAGCATGGAAACGATCTTCGCAACGGTAGAGGCCTTCTGACCGATGGCGGCATAGATGCAGATCACATCCTGACCTCTCTGGTTGATGATGGTATCCACGGCAATGGAGGTCTTTCCGGTCTGTCTGTCGCCGATGATCAGCTCTCTCTGACCCCGTCCGATGGGGAACATGGAGTCGATGGAGAGAATGCCTGTCTGAAGGGGCACAGAAACTGATTTTCTGTCGGCCACGCCGGGAGCTTCTCTCTCGATGGGGAAGAAGTCCTCCGCCGGGATCTCCGCTCCGCCGTCAATGGCCGCACCCAGGGCATTGACCACACGGCCTACCATCTGATTGCTTACGCCGATACCGGCTCTTTTTCTGGTACGGATGACCTGAGAGCCTTCCGTAATGCCCCTGTCGTTTCCCAGAAGCACCACGCCCACGGTCTTGGTTTCCAGATTCTGCACGATTCCTCTCGTACCGTTCTCAAACTCCACCAGCTCGCCGTACATCACATGCTGAAGACCAAAAACAGTAGCCACGCCGTCACCGACACGCACCACGGTTCCCGTCTCCATGAGTCCTGTTTTCCGGTCGAAATCTGCGATCTCGCTTTTCAGCACCGAAATTATTTCACTGGCATTCAGCATTGCCATCCTACAATCACCTCCGGGTGAGCTGATCGTGCAGCTCCGCCAGCTTTCGGCGGGTACTGCAATCATACCGGTAATTTCCGGCCCGGAGGATGAATCCACCCAGCAGCTCCGGATTATGCACCAGCTTCAGCTCCACATCTTTATATCGGGTTTTCTTTTTCACAAGCGCCTTGATTCTGCTCTGCTGCGCCGTTGTGAGGGGCGTAACATATTCCACTGTGGCCATCATGGTATGGATATTCATGCGGCTCAAAGGCTGGGCCGGAGCTGTCTCCATGGTCTGCGTCATTTCCGGCATCGGCTCATGTCTGAGCTTCCTGCCCATACGTTCCAGGAGATACACCACGCTCCGGTCATAGCGGAAATCTCCTGCACGGAGGATAAATCCGCCCAGAAGCTCCGGCTTTTTCACCAGATTCAGCTCCACATCGGAGAAGCCTGTCTTTTTTTTGATCAGCTCCACCATACGGTTCTGCTGAGCCGGTGTAAGGGGTGTGACATATTCCACCGTAGCCTTGATACGGCGGATATTTTTTCTTCTCTGAGAGCGGTAGTCCCTGAAGATCTCCGGCAGCTCTGCGGCTCTGTGATTCTGGCAGACCAGTCGGAGGAAGCGATGCATGGATTTGGGAAAGAGCTTCTCAATGACCCTGTCCTTTTCCTCCGGGGAGATGACCGGGCTTTCCAGCACCTGACACAGCTCCGGGCACGCCTGAAAATACCGGGCGGTTTTTTTCACATCCTCATAGGGGACATCCAGTTCGATCAGTGCACCGGCATAGCTCTCGGTCATCTGATTCATACGCCGGCCTCCTCATCGGCCAGAAATGCGTCTACAATGGCCCGGTTGGATTCCTCGTCGATTTCCTTGCCGATGACCTGAGCGGCGGCCTCCAGAGCGAGACTGACGATCTCCTCCTGAGCGCTTTCCACAGAGCGGGCCCGTTCCAGCTCCAGCTCTCTCCGGGTGCTCTCCACGATCCGGCTGGCCTCCTCCTGGGCCTGCCGGGTGATGACCGCACACTGGGCATTGGCGGATTTCTGTGCCTCCATGACCAGAACCCGGGCCTCCTCCTTTGCGCCGGCCATCGCAGCTTCATACTCCGCATGGAGCTGCTGGGCCTTTTCCTTTTCGGCCCTGGCCGCATCCAGATCGGCCTGAACCGCCTGTGCACGCTCCTCCAGGATGGCATTGATCCTTCCAAAGAGGAACTTTTTCAGGAACAGGAACAGCACAAGGATATTGATAACAGAAAACAGAATCGTCCAGAAATTAAATTCGAGCATTGGACAATCGTCCTTTCTTTTAGAATAGGGTTAGCCCATCAGCACGATGAGCAGTGCAATAACAAAGCCATAGATGGCAGTGGCTTCTGCAAGGGCCGAGCCGAGCAGCAGGGCCTTGTTGATGTCACCTGCGGCCTCCGGCTGACGAGCGATGGCCTCTGCGGCCTTACTTGTAGCGATTCCAATACCCAGGCCGGCACCAATACCGGCCAGAACAGCAATACCAGCAGCAATCATAATAATAGTCCTCCATAATACAAAATAATTTTAATCTTTTTACATACCGCTTCCAAAGGAAAGCTTTTTGGTGATTCCCCACGGGGTGGGGAAATGTCCCGAAGGGACAAAGGGGACGGCACCGTTGGTGCAGTACCCCAAGGGCACTTCCTTCGGGGCGCATTTCTCGAAAATGCTGCCAGGGTCCAGGGTGACTCCCC
>JAFUQX010000051.1 GCA_017472145.1 Ruminococcus sp.
CTTTGATTTCCGTAAACTTTCTGACGATGAACTGCTGTCTGTTGTTTCTCTTATCAATAACAGGCCTCGCAAGTGCCTCGGGTTTCTTTCTCCTCTTGAATTTATTTCTGCTAAGTGTTGCACTTGACTTGACTTTTTGCCGCCACCTCCCCTTATTAAGGGGAGGCTTTCAAAGGTTTTTCGACAGTCTGAGGCCGTGCTGCATTTCTCAGCACGGCCTTATTTTATTTCATTTCATCAGCTCATCTGTCAGCCGCATGATTTCAGGGGCAATTTTCTCCCGTTCTTTTTTGACAACATAATTGTACAGCGGATAAGCCAGTGATACTACAGCGATTCCGATTACTCCGACGATCACGCCGAGTACAAATAAATGGTTACCCCAAACCATACAGCAGCACATACCTATACCCAGGAGCAGTGCGCCAACTACGCCTACAATAATTGAAACCATTGTTGCTTTTAGATTTACACTTGCGTCCAGCCTGCGAAGCTGTTCCATTTTGTCTGCTTCCTTCGGGAGATATTTTTCACGGATTTTCTTGACTTCCTCCTGCTGCTTTGCAGAGTAGGTATAGCGGAAGGAATCCCTTTCATTCGGATGTTCCATATTCATGTTCCTTTCTTCATAGTATTGATTGCTTTTGTTGATTTTACGATCATATATACGGACAGGACAAGCACAATGATGCTCACGCCAGCCCCTGTTGCGCCGATCATGATACGGTCAAAATACGGTGCGTTTTCCTCTGAGCTGAACTGAGACAGCATGGCTGTTTCCAGTGACAGCATAGAAACCAGCGCAGCCGCCAGATTGATCGCCTTTGCAGTAGACATCACAGGGCTGTGATATTTGTGATATTTGACAATGTTCACGATCGCATTGATGGTGATATAGAAGGTATAGGCCGCCATGACGTAAATCAGGAATCCGGCATATTCAAAGCCCTTGTTCTGCTTGATTACCAGAACGATCACGCCGGACAAAGCCAGATTCAGCGTTAAGAGAATAATGGCACATAAACGGGAACGCCGAAGCTCAAGATACTGATTTTTTCCGATACCGATGCGGTTTACAAAGCGCACCAGCAGAAAACGCATGACCGCCAGAATGATGTAGTACGCCGCAAGTGTGGTGAACCATACAGATCGGTACCAGATTCCTGAAAAAAGATTCATCGCTGCATAGAGCAGATTGATGCCGAGAGAGCAGTAAAGCGTAACATGAGTGCGGAACGGCATATCCGTCATGAAGCGTCCGCCTACAGGATGGTCATAGACCTTCTTCTTAGCACTTCTGTAATATCCGGGGACGATTCGGATGCAGACCAGTACGATCACCGACAGCGTATAAAAAGAAAGCACATAGGTGACATATGCAGCAGGATGTGTATCATGACCTCGCAGGAATGTATAGATCAGTGCTGTTGTACAGATGACGGTCAATACCAGCATCACCCACACAGGCGGATAAAGCAGCTTTTTAACAGTTGTTTTCCAGTCCTTCATGATGATTCCTCCGTATCCTTACAGTGAACGTGCTGCCTTTTCCTTTGATGCTTTCAACGCCGATCTCACCCTGCATAATATCCACCACACGTCTCACGAGGGCGAGCCCCAGACCATTGCCCTGCGTGGCATGGGAGGTGTCGCCCTGATAGAATTTTTCAAAGATATGCGCTCCGACTTCCGGGCTCATGCCGCAGCCTGTGTCAGAGATACTGACGACTGCATCCTTTTTGTCAGCCGTGAGAGAAACAGAAACTGTGCCGCCGTTTTCCGTAAATTTAAATGCATTGGAAAGAAGATTATTCCATACAAGCTCCAGAAGCTCTGCATCGGAGCTGATCTGTATATCATCTTCAATTTCTGTTGAAATGTCGATCTTTTTCTTTTCCCATACGTCCTCAAACTGCAAAAGACACTGGCAGAGCTGCTCACTGAGGTTATATTTGTTTGCGGACGGAAAAAGCTGCTGATTTTCCAGCTTATTCAGCTTCAGGACATTGGTGATCAGGCTTGCAAGTCTGCGGCAGGTCTCTGTCACAGACTTTGCATACAGTATACGTTTTTCCTCAGGCAGATCCGGCTGCTGGAGCATGGTGCCGTAATTCTGCATGATGGCCAGGGGCGTTTTCAGCTCATGGGAAACATTGGCAATAAAATCGGTGCGGAGAGTTTCTGTGCCGGACAGCTCTTCTGCCATTTTGTTAAAGCAGTCGATAATCGGATTGAAATTTTCTTCTCCGTATACGCCATTGATTTTTTCAATGCGGACGCTGAAATCACCCTGCATGATTTTTTGAGCTGCATTGGTAATTTTTTTCACAGGCTGACTGACAGTGTACTTTCGTCTGATCATATCGAATATTGTGAACAGGAAGCTCAGAAGCAGCACATTACCGAAGGTCAGTCTTGCCGCTGTATTCAGGTGTGCATCTGTGAATGTAACCTTCAGCGATTCCGACAATGTGGACAAAAAAAGCATCATACAGCAGGTTATGACAAATGAGACAAGCAGAAAAAAGACAAGATAGTAATTCAGAGCACGAAGTATCCTGTGATGATCTGTCTTCTTCATTTCAGCACCGCCTTATAGCCCAGTCCGTGTACGGTGACAATTTCAAAATCCTTGCATTCCGAAAGCTTGCTTCTCAGCTTTGTCATATACACATCAACGGTACGAGGGCCAGAGGAGGTATCAGCCTCCCAGAATTCATCCATGAGCTGGGTCCGGGTAAAGGTCTTTTTGGGATAGGACAAAAGCTTGTACAGCAGGCTGAACTCCCGGTTGGTCATAGGGATCTCCTCATCGTTCAGATAAGCGGTATGCTCATCTGCGTCCATTTTGAAATGTCCCACGATAAGCTGACGGCTGGCGGCAATTTTTGCACGGCGAAGGAGCGCACCAATACGCAGGAACAGCTCATCCAGGTCTATGGGCTTTACCATGTAGTCATCAATACCCACACGGTAGCCGCGCTGCTTCGAGGCAAAATCGTCCCTTGCGGTCATAAACAGAATGGGAATTTCCTCATTCAAAGAACGAACTGTTTTTGCAAACTCAAAGCCGTCAATTCCAGGCATCATGACATCTGAAACGATCAGGTCAAACATTTTTTCATACATAGCGTCATAAGCCTCCTCCGCATTCAGGCAGCCCGTCGCCTGATAACCGCTCTGGTTCAGAAAGGTACAGACCGTGCGGTTCAGCTCTCTGTCATCCTCTACTACCAATATCTGAAACATAGAAATACCTCCTATACGTTTTCTCACAGCCATTATAGCATGGAAATGTTAAAGTTTTGTTTGCGTTTGGGGTGTGATGAAGAATTTTCAGAAGAAAAACGGAGCTGTGTCAAGGCCGACACACTCCGCTTCTGCTTATACAAGGCTTGTCTTTTTGAGTATATGATTGCTGACGGCCCCAAGTCCGATGCTGAATAATGCGCCGCCGCAGAGACAAAGGATCACATTCATAAAGGCTGCGTCCAGCGGGGACAGCATCGGGATCATCATAAAGAGGAGCATTCCCGTCATCATCGATAATAGTATAGAAAGCCACAATTTTTGTTTGGCAATGACACTCATAAGGAGATAGATCGGAACGAACACCGCTGTAAGAAGCATTTTAGAGAGAATACACATTACGAGCTGACTTACACCGAAGCCAGTCATCTCAAAGGAGAGACCCGCAATCACACCGCCGATTATTGTACCAGCCAAAAATGCAAGCATCATAAATGCTCCGCCTATAAAGCAGACGAGTGTTTTGGATATTACATAATCGGTTTTCTTTGCGCGGACAGTAAACAGATTTTTTACATATCCGCTTCTGAAATCCTCGGCAGTAAAAATACAAACGAGAGCGGCTACTGCAAAATAAAGCAGATTGATGTTGCACATACTCAGCATATCCATACCCGCTGCGGAGTCTTCACTGCTGATCGTTCCGATAATCTGCCATGTGCTGTCAAAGGCTTCCATGACCGTTTCTTCACCTGTCTGGGGATTGACCGAAACAGAGCCGTCCATCATGGTGGTCATGACCAGTATCAGGATCGGGATCACAAGGCAAGTCCCGGTTATGATATAGAAAAGCCGTGATGTGAACATTCTGCGGAAGTCCACCTTCAGCATACTTTTCAAACGTCTGCGGAAGGTGTTGTGCTCAAATTTTATTTCCATGTTATCTGCCCTCCTTTATCAGGTCGATATAGTATTCCTCAAGGCCGATCCTGTCTGTGATGATCTCACTCACCAATATGCCGTTTTCGTAGAGGTGCGTTACGATTTCCTCGGGCGTTATCCTGTCGTAAACACGGATATATCCGGCTTCATCTTCTTCTGTACGGGAGAACTTACAAGCGAGTACTGCCTTTGTACGGTTCCTGTCCTTTGCCCGTACCGCAACATAGGTACGGCAGCTGGCCTTCAGTTCAGTAGCTGTCATTTCTTTCATCATCTTGCCGCTGCGGACAATTCCGTAATGGGTGGCAATCTTTTCAAGCTCTCCAAGGATATGAGAGGAGATAACGACTGTACAGTTGTAATTCCGGGTGATATCCACAAGTACCTCCCGCATGATCCGCATGCCGTCTGCGTCCAGACCGTTAATCGGCTCATCCAGAATGAGCAGGGTCGGGTTTCCAAGCAGAGCCATTGCAATGCCGATCCGCTGCTTCATACCGAGGGAACAGTTTTTATATTTGTTAGAGGCGGCGCCCTCCATTCTCACCATTTTCAGAACCTTTACAACTTCTTTCTCTGTATTCCTGATACTGAGATTCGCTGCCTGGAGCATCAGATTGTTCCACACGCTCAGATTCGGAAAACAGCCTGGTGCTTCGATCAGTACGCCGGCTTTGGCACATACATCGGGATCGGTGTGCTCCCGGCCGAATAGCTTTACACTGCCTCCATCCGGATGAATCAATCCACAGATGATCTTTTCGGTCGTAGATTTGCCGCTGCCGTTCTCGCCGATAAAGCCGTAGATCGCACCGATTGGAACGGTCATATTCAGATGATTCACCGCATACAGACCACGAAAGCTTTTGGATAGATTTCTGATTTCAATCGCATTCATTGATTTCGCTCCTTAACTTTTATATCAATAGAATAACAGCGAAAAGAAAGACAGCATTCGTTTACGGGTACAGGCCTTTTCGCTTTTGTATTTATGCCCCTATTATATATCCCTACTGTTTTTCAAGTGTTTGAGAAATGTTTGAGAAATGTTAATCCTGGAATTTTTCAGGACCTAAAAAGAAGCTGGTTAACATTTCTGTTTTTACCTGGCTCTGAAGCCGGATGTTGATGATGCTGGCTGGATAGGCCGTGTCGATTTATTGCGGAGAATGCGGATTTGCGTTCTCCGTTTTTGTTTTCATGCTGGTTAAGCAATAATAGAAAAAAACTATAACTCGTTATCGTTAATACATATTAGACAAATAGGTAAAGTAGGTGTATAATAAGACCAGGGTAAATCTCCGGGGGCTTCCGGAAATCGGCATTTACCATATCATTTTTGAAAAAAGGAGATTTTGATTATGAATGTTACTACTTTTAAGAAGATTGCCGCAGCAACAGCTGCTTTAGTGATTGGTGCAGCGGCCCTTACAGGATGCGGCAGCGAAACGACGGAAGAAAATACAATTCGTGTGGGCGTATGTGCAGGGCCTTACGGAGATATGTTCACAGAAGCGATCGAACCGGCTCTGGAAGAGAAGGGCTATAAGGTTGAGATCACGGAGTTTTCTGACTATGTTCAGCCCAATAACGCTCTTGCAGAAAATGAAATTGATGTGAACATGTTCCAGCATTCTACTTATCTTGCAAAGTTCAGTGAGGAGCATTCTCTGGAGCTGAGCTATATCACAGAAATTCCCACGGCTGCAATGGGCGTGTTCTCCAATCAGTATGCAACTCTTGAGGATGCAGCGGATGGTGCGACGGTTGCCATTCCCAATGATGATACAAATCTTTCCAGAGCACTGCGTGTTCTTGCACAGACGGGCCTCATCACTATCGATCCTGACATCGATGCTTCCAAGGCAACAGTCAGCGATATTTCTGAGAATCCCAAGAATTTGCAGTTCACAGAGGTCAGCGCTGAAATTCTGCCGAGTGTTCTGGACAGCACAGACTTTGCAGTAATTAACGGAAACTATGCACTCAGTGCGGGTCTGAAGCTTTCCGATGCTGTATATAATGAAGAACTTGAAGAAGGCTATTTTAATGTCATTGCAGTCAGAACCGCCGATGTAGATTCAGAATTTGCAAAGGATATTACAGCGATCGTGCATTCGGATGCGTTCAGAGCCGTAATTGAGGATGAGAACAATCAGTATTCCGCCTTTGCAAGACCTGCGGCCTATAACGAATAAGTAAGTAAATGAGGTGACCTGAATTGGTTGAATTTAGAGAGGTAAGCGTTGCCTTTCATCAGAACAAAAAGACAGTGGAAGCGGTAAAAAATGTTTCTCTGAAGATTGAAAAAGGCGATATATTCGGAATTGTAGGTGGCAGCGGTGCAGGAAAAAGCACGCTGCTGCGTACCATCAATCTGCTCCAGCCTGTCACAGGTGGTGATGTGTTGGTTGGCGGCAGGAGCATTGTTGGATACAAAGGGGAGAAGCTCCGGGAGCTGCGCAAGGGCGTGGGCATGATTTTCCAGCATTTTAATCTGGCGGAAAATAAGACTGTCGAACAAAACATTGCATTCGTTCTGAAAACGGCTGGCTGGAAGAAAGTGGACATTCAAAAAAGAGTCCGTGAACTGCTGGAATTTGTGAAACTCAGTGATAAGGCCGATGTTTACCCCTCCAAGCTTTCCGGCGGACAGAAGCAGCGTGTAGCCATTGCGAGGGCTCTTGCCAATCATACGGATATTCTGCTCTGCGATGAGCCTACATCGGCCCTGGATGCCGAAACGACCGCCTCTGTTCTGGATCTCCTCCGTGAGGTCAATCAGAAGCTGGGGGTCACCATCATCATGATCACCCATGAGCTGGATGTGGTAAAATCCATCTGCAACCGCACCGCTGTGATGGCAGACGGTGAGGTGGTCGAAACGGGTAATGTATATGAGGTATTTACAAATCCGCAGCATCCGTTCACACAGCAGCTTATCGGGCATACACAGCACTTTGAAATTCCGCAGGAGATTCAAAGCAGCATCAGCGGCCCTGTGGTAAAGCTGACCTATCTGGGAGAACGGGCCGCAGAAGCAGTGCTTTCACAGACGGCTGCGGATTACAATGTCAGATACAATATTCTGCACGGCAAGATCGAGTATATCGGCACAAAGCCGTTGGGAATCCTGTATGTGAATATTACAGGTGACCGCTCTGATGTAGAGCAGACGATCCAAAAGCTTGCAGAGCGAACCTATCGTACGGAGGTGGTATTCCATGCTTGAGAATATTCTGAATCTGCGTGAGGACATCCAGCTTGCACTGGGCCAGACCGCTTTTATGGTGCTGACCTCACTGGCTGCGGCCATTGTGTTCGGAGGTCTTCTGGGACTTCTGCTGTATACCACATCCAATCCACTGTTTCTGAAAAATACAGTAGTCAATCGGATCGTGGGTGTCATATTGAATGTGATTCGTTCTGTTCCGTTCCTGATTCTGATGATCCTGCTGCTTCCGCTTTCCAAGCTGATTGTAGGAACAAAAATCGGTTCGGAGGCGGTTGTCGTTCCGCTTTCCATTGCATCGTCCGCATTCTTTGCAAGACTTGCAGAAGCATCCTTTTCCGAGGTAAGCCGAGGGGTAATTGAAGCGGCTGTTTCTTCGGGTGCAACAAAGCTCCGGATCATCACAGGAATTCTGATTCCGGAAGCACTTCCATCTCTGGTGAAAAACATTACAGTAACAGCTATTTCCATTCTGGGCTTTTCTGCAATGGCCGGACTTGTGGGAGGCGGTGGTCTGGGTGACCTTGCCTACCGTTATGGTTATCAGCGATATCAGACGGAGATCATGATCGTCTGTGTTGCCATTCTGGTGATACTTGTACAGCTGCTGCAATGGCTGGGCGATTGGATGGTAAGAAAACTGGACAAAAAATTATAAGGCGGTGAGAATATGACTGAAATGATCGGGCTGGGCCGGGGTGGGCAGGGGGCCTTCACAGCGGCCAAGCTGCTGGGAGCGGCTTATGCCTTGAAGGATGAAAACGATTATTCTCTTGCGTTTCCCTCGTTTGGCCCGGAACGGCGTGGTGCACCTGTGAGAGCCTTTACAAAACTGGATACCAGGCCTGTGCTGGACAGAAGCGAAACGTCAAAAGCGGATTATATCATCATTCTGGATGAAACGCTTTATAGTGATCAGCTGCATTCTCTGCTTAAGCCGGGCGGAAAAATACTGATCAATTCAAAGAGGAAAAAAGGTGAAAATATTCTTGCCTTTGACGGCAGCTTTCTTTCAGAGGCATTGCATCTGCCGACGGTTAATACCGTTATGCTGGGAGCAGTCTCATCGATTTCCGGCGTTGTTACAGTGAACGATTTATTTCAAGCGATCGACACCTATATGCCGCCAAAAATAAGAGAGAAAAACAAGCAGGCTGTTATGGATGCAGCAGGGGAGGTATTCAAATGAAGCCGTATCTCAGAGAAAAGAGACAGTTCGGATTTGATGATATTCCTGAAAGCACAGCCTTTGAGGCTGGCTATCTTGTGTCGGTCAACAGCGGCTGGCGGAGCATCCGTCCTGTTGTGAATGCGCAAAAATGTGTTGGATGCGGTCAGTGCTATTTCTATTGCCCGGACGGTGTGCTTTCGATGGAAAATGGCAAAGCGAAGATAGACTATGATTTTTGTAAAGGCTGCGGTATTTGTGCAAAGCTCTGCAAGCCGAATGCGATCAGAATGGAGGCGGAGCGCTGATGGCAAAGAAATTTTTATCAGGAGATGAGGCCTTTGCCGAGGGCGTGCGCCTTGCAAGGCCTGAGGTGATCTCGGCCTACCCGATTACGCCGCAGACTATCGTGGTGGAACGGCTCTCGGAGATGGTGGAGAATGGGAGCCTTCGTTCGGAATTCATTCATGTAGAATCGGAGCATTCGGCGCTATCCTGTGCAATTGGTGCCAGTGCGGTGGGTGCAAGAGCCTTTACCGCCACATCCTCGCAGGGACTGCTTTACATGGCTGAATGTCTTTCCTATGCTTCCGGCGGACGTTTTCCCATTGTGATGATGAATGCCAATCGTTCTACTGCACTGCCATGGAATATCTACGGCGATCAGCGGGACAGTATTTCACAGCTTGACTGCGGATGGATTCAGGCCTATGCAGAAAACGCACAGGAAAGCCTGGATCTTGCGCTGATGAGCTATTACATTGCAGAGCATGAAGCTGTTTCCACACCGTTCATGGTGAATCTGGACGGCTTTATTCTGACACATACTTATGAAACGGTGGATGTGCCGTCACAGGAGCAGGCCGATGCCTATTTGCCGCCTTATGAAACGGAAAACAAGCTTGATCTTCAGCATCCCAGGAATCTTGCCTTTTCTGCTGGTCCGGAGCATAATTATATATTCAAATACAAAGCACATGCCGCAATGCTGAGAGCAAAGTCTGTGGTTGCAGAAGCAGAGCAGCGTTTTGCAAAGGTTTTCGGCCGATGCTACACAGGACTTCTGGAATCCTACCGAATCGAGGATGCAGACTATATCCTGATTACTCTTGGCAGCATTGCAGGACTTTGCCGTGAAGCAGCTGACAGTCTCCGTCAGAAGGGACACAAGGTCGGTGTTGTGAGACTGCGTTATCTTCGTCCGTTCCCATCTGAGGAGCTTGCAGAGGCTGTGAAACAGGCCAGGGCCGTGGGCGTGCTGGAAAAGGACATCTCCTTTGGAAATGAGGGCACGGTTTTCACAAATGTGAATTCAGCGCTGCTTCAGGCTGGAATCAGTATCCCGTCCTATAACTTTATCGGAGGACTGGGCGGCAGAAACATTTCCCGTGAAGATGTCACTGATATCTTTGAGCGCATAGAGAGCGGCACGGAGCGTGTGCAGTTTATTGGAGTGGAGGTGGATGACAAATGAGCATCACAGCGAAAAATCTCCCGAAGGAAGAATATTTCTATGGCCACAAGGCTTGTGCAGGCTGCGGCGGCAGTCTGGCTGTGCGCAATGCATTGAAGGTGCTGGGAAAGAATGCGGTAGCCGTTCTTCCGGCTGGCTGTATGTCAGCAGTAGGCTTCAATTTTCCGCAGCTTTGTTTTTCCAATAATGCCATTATTTCCACCTTTGCGGGAACAGCTTCCATGCTGACCGGTGTGGAAGCCGGTCTTCGTGCAAAGGGCCTCACCGATTTCACAGCCGTAGGCTTTGCAGGTGACGGCGGTACCGCAGATATCGGAATTCAGGCGCTTTCCGGTGCAATTGACCGAGGAGATAATATCCTGTATATCTGCTACGATAATGAGGCTTATATGAATACCGGCATCCAGAAAAGCGGACTGACTCCATTCGGTGCCAAAACAACCACGACACCGGCCGGACAAAATATCCGCGGCAACATACGCCCGAAGAAAAACATGTTTGAAATTGCGGCGGCCCACGATATTACCTATGCGGCTACGGCCACAGTAGGATACATGACGGATTTTCTGAATAAGGTGGAAAAAGCCTCGAAAATACAGGGAACAAAGTATATTCATGTGATCGCACCTTGTCCTACAGGTTGGGGCGTACCCGTCAGTGATACCGTGGAGATTGCCCGTGAAATCGTGGACTGCGGCCTATGGTATCTGGCGGAATATGAAAACGGTAAATTCACCCTGAACCGTGATCCGGAGCATTTTACAGATGTTTCAGCATATCTGAAAAAACAGGGAAGATTTAAGCATCTGACAGATGCGGATATCAAGCTCATTACAGAATCCAGGGATGAAAAGTGGCGCAGGATCCGAAACAGCTGGGTATGTGATGGATGATCTGACATGTAAAAAAAGGAAAGGAAGATATAGATGACCTTGCAGCAGCTGCATTATGTGATCGTTATTTCTGAGACAGGCTCTATGAACAAGGCCTCTGAACAGCTGTATATCGCACAGCCATCCCTGACGGCTGCGGTAAAGGAGCTGGAAAAGGAAATCGGCATTCAGATTTTTCATCGAAGCGGAAAAGGTGTCACGCTGACCAACGATGGTGCAGAGTTCCTTACCTATGCCAGACAGGTTTATCAGCAGTATGAATTTTTGCAGGAAAAATATGTAGGAAGGAATGTGAAACGCAAATTTGCTGTTTCATCCCAGCATTATTCCTTTGCAGTCAAAGCTTTTGTAGAGACGGTCAAGCATTTTAATACCTATGAATATGAATTTGCTGTTCGTGAAACCAAAACCTGTGAAGTTATTGAGGATGTCAGCACACAGAAAAGTGAAATTGGGATCTTGTATTTAAGCGATTTTAACAGGCAGATGATGCAAAAGCTGTTTCAGGCCAATCACCTTGAGTTCCATAAATTGATCGATTGTGGTGTATATGTTTATCTATGGAAGGGGCATCCTCTTGCCGAGCGTGAATCTATAGATTTTGCCGACCTGGAAAAATATCCATGTCTGACGTTTGAGCAGGGGGACAAGAGCTCTTTCTATTTTGCAGAGGAAATTTACAGCACAAATGATTATGCAAGAGTCATTAAAGCGGCTGATCGTTCAACGATGCTGAATCTGATGAAGGGGCTGAATGGGTATACGTTCTGTTCTGGAATCATCTGCGGAAGTCTCAATGGTTCGGATTATACTGCGGTTGCATTGAAGGACTGCGCCAATGTCATGGAGATAGGCTATATTACAAAGAAAAACATGATGTTGAGTGATGTCGGCCGGGTATATATTGAAGAGCTTGAGAAATATCTTGGTGTAGAGAAGTGAACAGCTATAGAAAAAAACTATAGCTCGTTATCATCAATACATATTAGACAAATAGGAAAAGTAGGTGTATAATAGAGTTGTTGGAAAACAAATCCACTGAAAAAATGGAGGTATATAACAATGAGTAATGCAGTTACTGAAAAGAAATACTGGAACGAAGAAATCGAAACACTTGACAGAAAGGCTCTGGAGGAGCTACAATTAGAAAGATTGCAGGAGATGGTAAAGTTTGCCTATGAGAATGCACCTTATTACAAGCGTTCTTTTGATGAGGCCGGTGTAAAGCCGGAGGATATCCGTGAGCTGTCCGATCTTGCAAAATTTCCTTTCATCAATAAGCAGACGGAACGTGATACACAGGGTGTAGGCTCGTTCCTTGGAGAGCTTGCAGCTGTTCCCGAGGAGGATGTAGTATTCATTTCAACATCTACAGGCTCCACCGGTGTTCCTACAATGAGCCCGTTTACCAAGGCCGATTTTGATGAGTTTCAGGATACGGAAAGCCGCTGGTTCTGGCAGATCGGCATGAGACCGAATGACAGATATGTACATGCGCTGAACTTTTCCCTGTATGTGGGCGGCCCGGATGTTATTGGTGCACAGAATCTGGGAGCACTTTGTATCTGGGGTGGAACACTTCCGAGTGAACGGCTGCTGTACATTCTGAAAACTTACCAGCCTACCATTCTGTGGACGAGTCCGTCCTATGCATGGCAGCTGGGTGAAAAGGCCAAAAAGAGTGGTATTGATCCGAAAACAGATCTTGCCATTAAGAAGATTATTGTCGCTGGTGAGCTTGGCGGATCTATTGGCGCTACCCGAAAGGCCATCGAGGATCTGTGGGGCGCAGAGCTGTACGATTTTTATGGACTTTCTGATATATATGGAGCATGTGCTGCAATGTGTGAGGCTAAGGACGGTCTGCATATCTGCGAGGATCAGATTCTTGTAGAAACAGTTGATCTCCACACAGGTGAGATCCTTCCTCCGGGTTCTGTAGGAGAGCTTGTATTCACCACACTTCGCAAAAAGGCAAGACCTATGATCCGTTTCCGTACAGGAGATATCGGCTGGATTGATAATACACCGTGCTCCTGCGGACGTACACATGGCCGTATCCACATAAACGGCAGAAAGGATGACATGTTTATTGTCTCCGCAGTGAATGTGTTCCCCAGCGATATTGAAGCAGTCATCCGTGATCTGGATGGTATCACAGGAGAGTATCTGATTCGTATCTTTGAAAAGGACTACACCTGCAAATATGCTGTGGAAATTGAAAAGAACGCTGGTAATTCCAAGACAGATGAGGAGATTGCTGCGGAGGTTTCCACGGCCCTTAAGGCCCGAATTGGTGTAAAGCCCAATCAGGTAGTTGTTCATCCTGATGGCGGACTGAACACACGCTCCGAGCATAAGTCAAGACGTATCATTGATGAAAGAAAGTTAAATTACAGTATCTGATGGAGGTGCTTTATGCCCGAACTTTCCACAAGAACAGCAGGATTTACAGATTCCGTTATCCGTCGTATGACGAGAATATCCAATCAATATGGTGCAGTGAATCTGTCGCAGGGTTTTCCTGATTTTGATCCGCCGAAGGAGATTCTCGACCGTCTTGCAGAGGTGACGAAGGAAGATTTCCACCAGTATTCCATCACATGGGGTGCGCAGAATTTCCGTGAGGCGCTGGCGAGAAAGCATCAGCATTTTACGGGAATGGAAATTGATCCGAATCGTGAAATTGTGGTGACCTGCGGCAGTACGGAGGCCATGATGGCGGCTATGATGTCTGTAACCAATCCCGGTGACAAGGTGATTGTATTTTCTCCTTTCTATGAGAATTACGGTGCAGATACCATCCTGTCCGGTGCAGAGCCGATTTATGTACCGCTGATTCCGCCGTCATTCAGATTTGATGCGGATGTACTGGAAGCGGCCTTTAAGCAGCATCCCAAGGCCCTCATTCTCTGCAATCCGTCCAATCCCTGCGGCAAAGTCTTTACTTATGAGGAACTGAAAATCATTGCAGATCTTGCGGAGCGGTATGATACCTTCGTAATTACAGATGAGGTGTATGAGCATATTGTTTATGCACCGCACAAGCACATCTATTTCTCTTCACTTCCAGGTATGAGGGAGCGCACGATCATGTGCGGTTCTCTTTCCAAGACCTATTCGATCACAGGTTGGCGTTTGGGATATGTCATTGCGTCTCCTCCTATTATTGAAACAGTGAAAAAGGTGCATGATTTTTTAACTGTGGGAGCAGCAGCTCCTTTGCAGGAGGCGGCCGTAGTGGGTCTGAATTTCGGCGATGATTACTATGCAGATTTGCATCAGAAATACACAGAAAAGAGAAATCTCTTTCTGGATGGTCTGGACAGGCTGAACATTTCCCATACAGTGCCGGAGGGTGCATATTATATCTTGCTGGATATTTCAGAATTCGGCTATGAAAGTGACCTTGCATTTTGCGAAAGGCTTGCAGAAAAGGTCGGTGTCGGTGCGGTTCCGGGGTCCAGCTTCTTCAAGGAACCTGAAAATCGTTACATCCGGCTGCATTTTGCAAAGAAAAATGCCACACTGAATGAGGCCCTGAATCGCCTGGAGAAATTCAGAGAGAAGATGTGAGTGCTTTAGCGATCCAACAACTATATCGTAAAAAGGGACTGCTGTGAACCTATGTGTTGCAGCAGTTTCTTTATGATACGGGCACTTTGATATTTTCGGAAAAAGTCCTTGACAGAAGCCGGAAAAAGTGATATAATAAACAAAATAATTGATGGAAATGCTAAGACGGAGAGAAGTAACAGAGGAGCTCACTCAAAGTGAGTGCGGAATAGTGAAAACCGCGCAGCAGAGCCTTTGCGAATAACACTCCCGAGCAGCAAACTGAACAGCCGGATGGCTCAGTAGGGGCGACGTGACTGTGCGTTAAGCAGAATGCTTGTGAGCGTAAGAGATCGCTTTGTGCGATAATTTAGGTGGCACCACGGATAAATATGACTCCGTCCTATTTGTATAAATAGGATCGGAGTCTTTTTTATTTCAATGCAGGAAGCGTTTGAAGCATCAAAAAAACAATTGGAAAGGAAGATTGAAATGAAGCATACTGATATTAAAGAAGTTTTCAGCAAATCTGATTTCATTGGCCAGACCGTCACAGTCTGCGGTTGGGTACGAACAGCAAGAAATTCCAAGAATGTAGCCTTTATCGAGCTGAATGACGGTACTTCTCTGAAGCACCTTCAGATCGTTGTAGATAAGGCCTCTGATATTGATTTTGAGCCAGCTCTGCATCTGGGCACATCCCTGAAGGTTACCGGTGAGGTAGTAGAGGCCCGCCAGGGTTCTGTAGAAATCAATGCAGCTTCAATCGATGTACTGGGCACATGTCCGCCGGAATATCCGCTCCAGAAAAAGCGCCATACACTGGAATTTCTGCGTACCATGCCCCATCTGAGAGGCCGTACCAACACCTTCAATGCAGTTCAGAGAGTACGCTCCATTATGGCTGCTGCTCTGCATGAATACTTCCAGAGCAAGAACTTTGTTTATATCAATACGCCGTTGATTACTGGCAGTGACTGTGAGGGCGCTGGTGAAATGTTCCAGGTAACTACCATCGGCTATTCTAAGGAATATGATAATGAGGAAGAATACTACAGCAGTGATTTCTTTGGCCGTAAGGCTGGCCTGAGCGTTTCTGGTCAGCTGGAGGGTGAAGTAGCGGCCATGGCCATGGGCAAGATCTATACCTTCGGTCCGAGCTTCCGTGCAGAAAACAGCAATACTCCTAAGCATCTGGCCGAATTCTGGCACGTTGAACCGGAGATCGCCTTTGCAGAGCTTCCGGATATCATCGAGGAAGCGGAGTCTATGATCAAGTTTGTTATCCGCAGAGTTCTGGATACCTGCCCGGATGAGATGAAGTTCTTTGACGCACACTTTGAAAAGGGACTCATTGAGCGTCTGGAGGATCTGATTTCTCACGATTTCGCTACGGTTACCTACACAGAGGCCATCAAGCTGCTTCAGGAGTCTGGTGAGAAGTTTGTATATCCGGTAGAATGGGGCTGTGATCTTCAGACAGAGCACGAGAGATACATCGCAGAAAAGGTGTTCAAGAAGGCTGTATTTGTGACAGATTACCCGAAGGAGATCAAATCCTTCTATATGAAGCAGAATGCCGATGGCAAGACGGTCGCTGCGGTGGATCTCCTTGTTCCGGGCGTAGGCGAAATTATCGGCGGCAGTGAGAGAGAGGCTGACTATGAAAAGCTGACTGCGGCCATGACGGAGCGCGGCATGAATCTGGAGCTGTACAGTGACTATCTTGACCTGAGAAGGTACGGTTCTGTTCCTCACGGCGGTTTTGGCCTTGGCTTTGAGCGTCTGATCATGTATGTAACAGGTGTTTCTAATATCAGAGACGTCATCCTGTACCCGAGAACCGTTGGTAATGTTCGATAAGAATATTAAAATTCAACTGCAAAGCTTGACAATAAAAATCTCATGATGTATAATAATTGTATAAAGTTCATATCATGAAACAAAGGCGTTTCGGTTGTAGAGTTTTCTTTGCAGTCGAAATGCCTTTAATTTTAGAAAGGAATGATACTTATGTCAAAGGTTTTGACAATTCCGGAGGGCTATCAGTCTGCTCTGACACTCAGACAGACGCAGCATGCAATCAAATATATCAAGGATCTGTTCCAGCAGGCTCTTTCTTTTGCGCTGACACTGGATCGAGTGACTGCTCCTTTGCTGGTGCAGAAGGGCAGCGGTATCAATGACGACCTGAACGGAATTGAACGTAAGGTAGAATTTTCCATCAAGGAAATTGAGCAGGAGGCGGAGATCGTACAGTCTCTGGCTAAGTGGAAGCGTATGGCACTGCACAGATATTGCTACAATCCAGGAGAGGGTATATACACAGATATGAATGCGATCCGCCGGGATGATGATGCGGATAACATCCACTCTATTTTTGTGGATCAGTGGGACTGGGAAAAGGTCATCACTCGTGAGGAGCGCAAC
Source organism: Ruminococcus sp. (assembly GCA_017472145.1). GTDB lineage: Bacteria > Bacillota > Clostridia > Oscillospirales > Ruminococcaceae > Ruminococcus_C. Next base: position 16,944 of record JAFUQX010000051.1, read on the forward strand.
GTGGAAACACTAAAGGATACGGTTCGTTTTATAGTTAAGGCTATTGCTTATGCCAAGAGAAAGGTGCGTCTGCGCTATCCGCAGCTGACAGCCGAGATCTGCGATACGCCCTTCTTTATCACAGCGCAGGAGCTGGAGGACATGTATCCGGATAAGACGCCCAAGGAGCGTGAGAATCTCATCACCAAGGAGCATAAAACGGTGTTTATCATGCAGATTGGCGGAAAACTCAGAAGCGGTCAGAAGCATGACGGCCGGGCTCCGGATTATGACGACTGGAGTCTGAACGGAGACCTGCTGTTCTGGAATGAGGTTCTGGGCTGTGCATTGGAGATTTCCTCTATGGGCATTCGTGTAGATGCTGAGTCTCTGGAAAAGCAGCTGATTCTGAGCGGTGCTGAGGACAGAAAGAAGTATGAATATCATCAGATGATCCTTAGTGATGCTCTGCCCCTGACCATCGGCGGAGGGATTGGTCAATCCAGACTTTGCATGCTGCTTCTGGAGAAAGCGCACATTGGTGAAGTCCAGGTTTCTGTATGGCCTTCTGCAATGATGAAGGAGTGTGCAGATCACGGAATCGTCCTGCTGTAAATCGATATAATTTGCTGCACGGCTGGAGACGTAGTTTCTGGCCGTGTTTTTTGTTTGAAAAAAGAAAAAAAGTTATGTTGATCTCTGCTTTTTCTTTGACTTGACAGGAAAAGAAAAATGTGGTAAAATACTGCTATGCGAGTATGGCGGAACTGGCAGACGCACCAGATTTAGGGTGCGTCACGACAGTGGAATAATAATGGTGATGTTATGGACGATGTTTTTGAAGCGCACAAGTACAGTGATAATCACATGAAACAGCTTATGCAGGATTCTGTCTGCGGTTGCTTTTATTGTTGCAGAATTTTTCATCCAAGTGAAATTACTGAATGGATTGAAGATACTTCAGGAACTGCGGTCTGCCCTTATTGCGGAACGGATTCCATTATCGGTGAAAGCTCGGGTTTTCCTATTACAAAAGAATTTCTTGAACGAATGCGTATGCGTTGGTTTAGATAATTAAATATGCGGGTGTGGCGGAACTGGCAGACGCACGAGATTTAGGTTCTCGCGCCGCAAGGTGTGCAGGTTCGATTCCTGTCACCCGCACCAACGAGAAATCCCCTATATTAGGGGATTTCTTTTGTTTTATCTCTTGGTATACGCACTACATACAGTTAACGTTCGCTGTGCGAAATCATGCTAATTTATGCTGTTTTTTCGTCAATATATACAGCCACACTATCTTCAAAATCTCCATTGAATTCCAGTCGTACATCAAGGCTCTTGTCCTCATTCTGATGCACATAAACCGTTTTCACCAGCAGCCGCAGGTTCGTATCACTGATGTGCTGTTCCTCGATCATCTTCTCCAAGAGGTCTGCTGTGGTTTTCAGCTCGTTACGCTTCCGCTTGCTGACTTCATCGAACCGCTTGCTTTCCTCAATCTTCTTCTGCAGGTCAGCGATTTCTTCCTCACGCTTGGTGATCATGTTGTTGTAAACCGAAGCGTGTTCACGGTCGGAGATTCGCTCGATAATCAAATCTTCGATCTGTTGCCGAAGGGATGCTATCCTCTCCTTGTACTGCTCAATCTTTCGCTCGTAGGCAGGCTTTTGCCTTTGCCAGTCACGCACGATTTTATCGTACTTCTTGCTCTGCTCCTGAATCCGAATCAGTAGCAGTCTGACTTCATCATAAATCACCTCATCAAGCTGTGATTCGTGGATTCGGTGTGGCGTGCAGTACTCCTTGCCATAGCGGTGGTGGCTGTTGCAGGTGTATTCAACCCATTCGTTATTGCCACATTTTCTTTGTTTCGCAATTAAAATTGCTCCGCATTGCGCACATTTTATCATGCTGCAATAGCGGTGGATCTTTCGGAATGCTGATGCTCTGATGTTGCCTTGCTTGTGGTTTTCAAGGAGGAGCTGTGCCTGTTCAAAGGTCTGCTTATCAATAATCGCTGGGAGATAATTCTCATGCCGGAATTGTTCTTCCACAGGCACAGTGCTTTTGGTCTTATAAATCTTGCTCGTCACAGTCTTGTGATTCACAAGCGTTCCGGTGTAGATTTCGTTTTCCAGAATTCGCTTCACAGATGTCTGCACCCACAGAAATTTCTTACACAGTTTCGTGCGTGTGGAACTGATTCTGCGGTGGGAGAAGTATTCGGGAGATTTAATGCCTCTGGCATTCAGCTGTTTGGCAATGGCAGATATGCCGTAGCCCTCCAGATATTTCTGAAAGATCTCACGGACAATATCTGCCGCCACCTCGTCAATCAGAATCCCATTGGTATTCCTGTCCTTATAATATCCCATGGGCAAATTTACAATCAATCCTGTCTTCTGCTTCTGACGGTTACCTGTCTTGATTTTCTTGCCGATGTCCTTCGCATAGAAATCATTGATAATCTGCTTCATTCCGATGAGCAAATCGTCGTTGTCGTTGAAGCTGTCGATGCCCTCTGTAACAGAATACACTCGCACATTATTCTCACGCAGGTGGTCAATGAAGAGTGCCGTCTGCGTTCGGTGACGACCTAAGCGGCTCAGGTCTTTTACAAGTACAACATCAACCTTGCCCTCATCCACAGCATTTTCCAGTTCCGCAAGTCCCTTTCGGTCAAAGGTCATACCGGAAACATTGTCATCACTGCTTTCGCCTACAATTTCATAGCCCTGCTGCTCTGCATAATCAACCAAAATCTGACGCTGATTGTACAGGCTGTTCATTTCCTCGTCCTCATCACGGGACAGACGGTAGTATAGCCATGCTTTCATTTTATCATCCTCCTTTGGCAGGTACGCTGTATGGTGCCTGCGTTACCACAGACAATACCACACAACCTCCTGTAAGTCCAGCGTTTACGCCGATTTCTCAGTTTTTTCTACATTAGCAACAGAATCATCCTGTTCAGCATTGGCAATACTACACGAATTCAGAAACTCGTGAATCATGGACTCCATGAAGCGGTCGAACTCCTTGCTGTTGCCATTGTACTGAACGGTGACTGTGTTGATTTTCGGAACTTCAATTTTTCTTGCCAATCTATCAGCCTCCTTGTTGTAACAACTTTGCTTTTCAAAATAAGTAATGCTGATGTCAGTCAAACTGACGGCAGCCTTTACATGACGGGATGCTTCATCCCCCCACTGACCGAGCGATTCGTTTCCAGTCCGACAGACTATCATGGAGTAACGAAATGTGACGGCATAAGTAAGGGGAGCAGACACCCCTTACTCCGATCGCTGATACCTTACTGCCTTTTCAAAATTGATGATGCCATTGATTCGCTTCACATCGTCCGTACACATCAGCCGAAGCTTGTACAGCGTCTCATCATCAATGTCATGCATCGCTGCCAGCATATGCGTCACAGCACCAAGCTCTACAGCGACCTTGAACAATGCACGGTACAGATTTTGTTCGCTCCCCCTCACAATCCCCTGCGTGATGGCTGCAAGCTGCGGTGCGATGAACTCTGTTGCAGTGTGTTCCTTGTTGAGAAGATAGCCGCAGTAAAAGCGAATAGCCTTCTCAATGAATTCCGATTTCGACCTGCAATTGTCATGCTCATACAGCAGATTCACATTCTCCATCGTATCAGGGAATAGATACAGCGGAAACTTGACTTTTTCCATTGCGGCACCATCGGTATTCTTCGTGTTTTCGGCATTTACTGCCCTTTTTGTTTTCTTTGACTCCATGATTTCTGAAATTCTCCTTTCTTGACTCCATGATTTTTCCTGCACCTAAACCTCGCAAAATCGGCGAGCTTTACTCGTTCGATGTGATTGTTTTGGCGGCTCTGACGCCAAAACTTTAACCAGCAAACTATTCCACCTTATGAATTTGCTCAGAAATTCATCAAATCCGTCCTTTATACACCTTCCCTAAAAGCCCTCAAATTACGCCTGACCGCCTTCGTGGTATCCTTTCCCGACACTGCTCTCGAAAACGCCACACAAGCGATTCTGGAGCGAACTGTGGCGCATCGTTGAATGCAATCTTTTTTTGTATTGTCCACCTGCATTGTTTTGGTGCGGGTGAACATGATCACCTTCCTACCTCAATCTGCAAAAGAAGAAAAGCAGCATCTTTGATTGACGCACCACCCCGTTATGCACTTAATCTTTCTGAGCGTATCATATATTTTCCTTTCTGTCATAACTATCACTTCCTTTGTTTACTTAATATCTGATGACTTGTTGACACCAACCTGATGACAATATCCAAGTGTTTTTTTGCCCTTCACTATTTAGCCAACGAAAAACGGTATTTTACAAGTGAAGAAGAAAAAATTGTAGGAGTGCACAAGTCGTTTTTCTTTCTCATGTGCAATTTGCTGACAAGATTATCTTTACATTTCAAACACCTTCCTTCTACTTTTTACTGGCAATGAATTTGGTATTTGTCAGGGAATTTTCTGAACGATTACTGCAATTTTGTATACCTGAACAATCGGAACACATTTTGGTTGTGCAGATTCACATCTGATAAACATTCATCGTGTCATGAGCACTCCTTCTATTTTTCTATAGGCAGAATATTTTTGATTTCACAAAAGAAAATTTTACGAAATAGAAAATTTTGTAGCTCTGCCTAATTTTAGAAATTATTCTTTGTGAATAATACCCTCTACTTTTACTGGTAACTTTTTTGAGAAAGTACAAGTAAAAAAATGAAAGTTTGTATGGTTGCACAAATTTCTGTTGCATTTTCTGTGCGTAGTGCTACAATTAATATCCTCTATATGTAGGGAAATGGAAGGGGGTGTTTTGCACAGGGGTTTCTGATCACTTTGTAGAGATACATAATTTGAAGTTCCATTTTTTGCATTTTGACAATATAAAAAAAGAGTGCGTAACGAATCGAATCGTTACGCACCTTCTTCAAAAAATAAACGCATAGATGATTATGCATAAATCCCTACACAATATTTCTCTGCCTGAACATTCCACATTCTTGCATAGGTACCGTTACCAGCAATCAGTTCTTTATGTGTACCGCTTTCCGCAATTCTGCCGTTCTCCAGCAAAACAATACGATCGGCATCCTTCGTTGTAGAGAGGCGATGTGATATCAGAATCACTGCCTGATGTTCGGCATTTTCCATCATGCTTTTATTCAGACGATACTCCGCAATAGGATCCAGTGCCGATGACGGCTCATCCAGAATGGCTATGGGCATATCCCGCATGAACATTCTTGCAATGGCTGCTTTCTGTGCTTCACCGCCGGACAGCATCGTACCGCTGTCGGAAAATTCCCGTGTCAGCTCCGTATCAAGACCTTCGGGAAGTTTTGCAAGCTTACTTCCAAAA
>JAFUQX010000052.1 GCA_017472145.1 Ruminococcus sp.
ACTTCCTCGTTCAGACCCAGGTTCAGGATGGTGTCCATCATACCCGGCATGGATGCTCTTGCACCAGAACGTACAGAAACCAGCAGCGGATTCTCCTTATCACCGAACTTCTTGCCGGTGATCTCTTCCATCTTGCCAATGTATTCCAGAATCTGTGCCTTGATTTCATCGTTGATCTTACGGCCGTCATCGTAATACTTGGTACAAGCCTCTGTGGAAATCGTGAAGCCCTGCGGAACCGGCAGACCCAGGCCAGTCATTTCAGCCAGGTTTGCGCCCTTACCGCCGAGGAGCTCTCTCATGCTTGCGTTGCCTTCTGTGAACAGATAAACATACTTCTTGCTCATTTGAGTAATACCTCCAAAAATATTTTCGTTTGTAACCGGTCATTCCCTTGCGACATGCTTCAAAGGTGAGTCCGGGCAGAGCTTTCCCCTTCCCCAGACCGGTCGTACTTCCATTATACCATACTTCTCTCAAAAATACTAGCCATTTTTTTAGAAAAATCTCCCCCCAATTTTTTGGCAACTTATACAAAAATAACAATATGAGCACCTTTTTTGAAAATGCACTTGAAAAACTTTCAAATTTTTGTCATAATAGAAGTAGGAATGCCCCAGGGTGTCCCGAAAGCAGAAATCCGTACCAGGCGACATTCGCAGCTTTACATAAAATCATATCAAGGAGGAATCATTATGAATCAGGCAGTTATTCTTGCAGGCGGACACGGCAAGCGTATGAAGGCCGAGATCCCCAAGCCCATGCTGGAGGTGCTGGATGTACCCATGCTCGGCTGGGTGATCCGGGCCTGCGAAAAGGCAGAGGTTTCCCGTATCTGTGTGGTTACCGGCTATAAGGCAGAATTTATCGAGTGCTATCTCAACGGCGCATATGAAACCGCCCTTCAGTCCGAGCGGCTGGGCACAGGCCATGCAGTCATGCAGGCGGAGAAATTCCTGAAGGCCGATGCGGAGGGCCATACGCTGGTACTCTGCGGCGATGCCCCTTTCATGGACAGCGACACCATCCGGGCGGCTCTGGAGCTGCATACCGCCCAGAACAATGCAGTTACCGTCATTACAGCGGAGCTTGCTGACCCCAAGGGCTACGGACGGATCATCCGCAGCGAAAGCGACGGCATTGCAGCCATCGTGGAGGAAAAGGACGCATCCCTGGCACAGAAGAAGATCACCGAGGTCAATTCCGGCGCATACTGGTTCCGGACAGCCGATCTGCTGGAGCTGCTGGGCGGACTCACCCCGCAGAATGCGCAGGGTGAATATTACCTCACCGACACCATCGGCCTGGCTCTGAGCCGGGGACTCCGGGCCGGGGTTTATCTCACGGAGAATACGGATGTGATCCTGGGCGCCAATACCCGGAAGGATCTGCTGCATCTCCGGGAGACAGCCAGACGGAAGATCCTGGATCATCACATGGAAAACGGCGTGGACTTTACCTGCATCGAGGGCGTTGTCATCGGTACAGAGGTGGAGATCGAGGCCGGCACGGTGATCCAGCCGGGCACGATCCTCAAGGGAAAGACAAAGATCGGAAGGGGCTGCAAGATCGGCCCGAACTGTCTGATCGAGGATACCGTCATTGGTGAGCACTGTGTGCTGAATGCGGTTCAGGCCTATTCATCTGTCATTGAGAATAATGTAAAGATCGGCCCGTTTGTACATATCCGTCCCAATTCCCGCATCAGGAGCGGCGTAAAGATCGGCGACTTCGTAGAGGTGAAGAATTCTGTTATAGGCGAGCAGACCTCCATTGCCCATCTGACCTATGTAGGCGACAGCGATGTAGGCCGGAAGGTAAACTTCGGCTGCGGCACAGTAACAGTAAACTACGACGGCATCAGCAAGCAGCGCTGTGAGATCGGGGACAGCTGCTTTATCGGCTGCAACACGAATCTGATCGCACCGGTGAAGCTGGGCCAGGGCGTATACACAGCGGCTGGTTCGACGATCACAAAGGATGTCCCGGACTATGCACTGGCGGTCGAAAGAGGCACGCTGAAGGTGAAGGAGGGCTACAGCCTGAGGAAGCTCAGAACCAGGTTGTTCCCGGGCGAAAAGGAAGGCAAGTAAAAAGGAAAGGCTCATGCGGCATCGGGGAACTGGTGCCGCATGATGTGGGTTTATAAGGAGTTATGAGTATTTTCGACATTTTCAAGTCTCTGGAGGAGCAGCGCGGCGGCGCATCCTCCGGGGGAAAGATCACATGGATCATAGCAGGGCTGGGAAATCCGGGGATGACCTATGCAAACACCCGTCACAATGCGGGCTTTATGGGACTGGATGTACTGGCAGAGAAGAATGGAATTTCGGTGCGGAGCATGCGCTTTAAGAGTGACTGCGGAGACGGAAGCATCGGGGGAGAGCGGTGCTTGCTGATGAAGCCCACGACCTTTATGAATCTCAGCGGTGAAGCCATATCGGCGGCGGCTGCGTTTTACAAGATCCCGCCGGAGCGGGTGCTGGTGATGTATGATGATATCACGCTTCCGCCGGGGAAGCTGCGCATCCGGAGGAAGGGCAGTGCCGGCGGACATAATGGCATGAAAAGCATCATTGCGCTGCTGGGAAGTGAGACGTTTCCGAGGATACGCATCGGCGTAGGTGCAAAGCCCAGACCGGATTATGATCTGGCGGACTGGGTACTGAGCAGATTTACGGAGGAGGAGACGGAAGCTCTGAAGCCGGCTCTGGAGCATGCAGCAGCGGCGGCGGAGCAGATCGTGCAGGGAAAAATAGACGCTGCAATGAGCAGTTACAGCAATAAGTAACAGGGCAGAAACAAGCGATCGGAAAAAACTCTGAAAACATCCTTACCAGCAGGGATAATAGCGTTGAAAACGTCCCACCGGGACGTTTTCAAGAGAAACTTGCTTCGAATCGCAGCAAGGGGAAGCGGTCTTGTTCGCTTCCCCAATGAAAGCTGTCGCTTTCATTCCCCCTTTCTCCGTGCGCCGGAAGTACGGCGCAGGGAATTTCGCTCTCAGCCCGAACGCCAGCGGAAATGCGTTCGGCAGACTCGCCCAAGGATGGCGAGCCTGCGGAGAGCGACCAGGGACGCTGCTCCACGAGCCCGTCCCCTCTGTCAGCTACGCTGACATCTCCCCGCACTGCGGGGAGTCACCCTGGACCCTGGCAGCATTTTCGAGAAATGCGCCCCGAAGGAAGTGCCCTTGGGGTACTGCACCAACGGTGCCGTCC
>JAFUQX010000053.1 GCA_017472145.1 Ruminococcus sp.
CCGCCGATAGTGCCGGCTTTCATCTTTCCTCCGATGGAGCAGTTTGCCGCATAGCCCTCCAGACCGTCCAGATTCAGACGGAACTTCTGGTATGTGTCGCCGGTGTAGTCTGCAACCTGAATGGAATTGCTGTCGATGTTGAAGGTAAGAGCCTTATTAGAATCAGCATTACTTACGATCTTGAAGTAAAGCTCATAGCCCTCAAAGTCCTTTTCCACGCAGGAGATCTTCCATCTCTGGTTCGCAGCGTCCGTATCGGGAGAGATAACTGCAAGACCGCTGTCATTTGTGATTACATAGCCGGTAGCAGTATTCACGATCTCATATACGCCCTCGCTTATGTAGTTCAGATACCACTTTTCATTATCAGTACCGTTGATAGTCCAGCCGTTGAGATAGTCACCGCTTTCTGTGCCGGTGATGTTGATATTACAGTTTGTATCACCGATACCCATTCGGAATTCCTGCACCGGATAGGAGAAGGATGCAGCCGCTGAAGCTGCAGAGGCTGTCTCCGTAAAGCTTAATGCTGAAAGTGATGTCATGCTTATTACTGCTGCTGCAGCAATGCTTATCATGCGTCTGAATGTTTTCATATGATTTCCTCCTGTTCAGTTTTAATAGATCCTCATATTGCCTTATGGCTTAATCACGATTAATTCTGATTTAATTATATCTCTGTTTCAGGAGGTTTTCAATGACTTATGCAGGAATGATTATGACCTATCGGGCTTTGGGTATCCGACCTTAGCCGGCGTATGTTTCTTAAGCAGATTTCATGACCTCTGAGGTTCATGCCGAAGCATGTTCCTCACCGGTTAGCTGCTTTCAGGTATAACATCTTAATTCACCTCATCGTTTCTAAGTCATCTGTTGCGTACATTATATCACATCTTATGACATTCTTCAACGCTGTTAAGGTTACATTTTCATTCTGCGTGACTCTTTATCTGCAACTCGAGGGCACTGATCCTATGCACAAAGAAATCCTCGGAAACAGCGGGTTTCTGCATAAATCTTCTCCTTCCGTGCAGCGGACACGCATAGCCTTGCACCTACAGTATATCACAATCATTTATGCAAAGCCAGCGGAATCCGTCTGCTTTTTTATTTTTGTGAAAGTGCGACAACATGCAGCGTATTATTTTGACATAACCGCCTGTTCTTTCCGCCGAACCATCTCCTCAAATTCGTCCGCAACCTCACCGACCTCCTCGCCGGATTCCAGTCTGCGTAGCATGAGGTTTGCAAGACTTTCGGCAGCATCTGTCTGTCCCTCAAAGGCAGACCATACACGATAGGTTACACCGTTCATGCAGTAATCCTGATAGCGCACAGACTGCACGTCCTGCTGAATCTGACACAATGGCTTTTCCAGCACAGTTTCTTTCTTGTAAACCTTGATTTCTTCCATAAAACCTCCTGTTCTCTCGTCTGACCCCATCCAGATCTGCCGTATCTTGCGATATTTTCTCTATCCATCCTCATTCCGACCCCATGTTTTTTTCAAAATCCGCACTTCTGACGTCATTGCACCGTTTTTCTATTTTCCCGAAACTTCGGCGAGCTTTGCTCGTCCGATGTGGCTGCTCAGGTGGCTCTGACGCCAGAGCTTTAACCTGCTTCAAAATCAGTGCGCTGTCTGAAGTGCTTTTTCTATCTGCTCTTTCCAGATTTGCTTTTGCTTGCGCAAGAATGCCCCTGTTCCGGCTCGTGTGGGCGTTTGCAGCTTTCTTCGGCAAACGATCCTGCAATCATTTTGGAGGGCACAAATCGCCGGCAAAGCCCTTGTTTTTGAATCCGTGTTACCGTCACCCTTTTGACTAATCTACTGTCACCCGGATTCTACTGTCACCCGTGTAAATCACGCAATTCAGACGTTTTTTAACAAAGGGTGCCGGCAGGGTCAGTAACATCGGGACACAAAATTTTACCGTCACTGCTGTCACCCGATTTATCATACACAAGCTCCATGATGCGGCTGCCATGACTTCTGCGGAAGCGGAACACAACGCCATACTGTTCCAACTCCTCCGTATGCTGTACCAGATCACGGGTAACACGATTCGGAAAATAGACTTGCCCGTACTTCTGATGCAACAATTCACACAGCTCCGTTGCGCTGCCTTTGAATGTCAGCTTTTCCAGCATGAAATCGTGAATTGCAAAAGGGAAAATATCAGGCGTTGCTTCTGCTGCATCATCCGTCACAATCCAGCGGCTGCCTTTAAACACAAGATTCATCTCAGCATTCTCAATATCACGTCCCACACAGTGCAGCTTTGCAGCACGGCTGCCACGCTTTGTTTCCAGCAGAACCATACTGCCATCCACACAA
>JAFUQX010000054.1 GCA_017472145.1 Ruminococcus sp.
ATGTATCGCTCATTCAGATACTCCTGAAGCTCCTCCTGCTCTGTCTCTGTAAGCGAATAGAGCTGCTCTGTCAGGCTCTTTTCTGTGCGGCTTGCATGGTTCAGCGTTACATGTTCGAGCGCTTCCGTAAGTTCTGACCGCTCTGTCTCACTGAATGTTTCAGTGTAGGCTTCAAGCAATGTTTTATCTGAAAAGATACCGCTCAGCTTTTGGGTTATACTCTTTCCAATGTATCGCTCATTCAGATACTCCTGAAGCTCTTCCTGCTCTGTTTCTGTAAGCGAATAGAGCTGCTCTGTCAGGCTCTTTTCTGTGCGGCTTGCATGGTGCAGCGTTACAGATGCAATCGCCTTTGCAAGGATCTCCCGTTCGGATTCCGTCAGACTCTCTATATAGCGTTCCATCAGAATTTCATCTGTAATATGCTGCTCAGAAAGTTCCTTCTCCAAAGACGGACGGTACTGGCTGTGCCGCTCCGCAGTCAATGTCTGCAATTGCGTCTGCTGCAAAAGAAATTGAATATCACTTTGCAGAAGCATATTCTCTGAAGAAACCACTTCCTGACGGATTTCATGATCTGAGAAAAGGCCCCGAAGATAATCCTCGTATCTTTCTGTCCTGCGCTTCAGGACCGCAGACTGCATAAGGGTGATCTGCCGCATATACATATTCAAAAGCTCTTCTGGCTGCAATTCTGCTGACTTTGCAAGCTGCTGCTTAAAATAGGTTGCAAAACCAACAGAAAAAATCATTGCATACGGAAACAGCTTTTGCTGCATGACCGTCATCGTTTCCAGCGATTCAACATACTGCAATCTATGCTTTTCAGTCTCCTTCACTGCTGTATGATAGACAAGAAGCTTCATTATATTTTCAGAAGAATAAAATCTCTCACACAGTTTCTTGTCAGAGCTTTCATGCTGTATAGAATCGGACAGACACTCCAATTGTGTGAGATAAGTCTCCTGTGTCATGGAGGCCAATACCTCTTTTAGGGAAATATTGCTGATTTCCATCTGTGTGGATTGCACGACAGCAAACTGTTTGCTGATCCACTCCTGTTCTGTAAAGGATAAGTCCTGTACAATCCGGAGAAGTTCCTCCTTGGATTCAGAAACGGCATAGGAAAGACTATATATTTTCTTCTGACGAATCTGAAGCTGTTCTCTGAATTCTGTTTCAGTTTGAGACATACTGCGAATCAAATGATACAACTCGGATACCGTAGAATGCATGATCAGATATTGCAGCTTCTGTACAGCGGATATCTGTTCATTCTGTAGATAGATCTGTTCCGATGTTTCCTGCGGCCGGTTTTGTAATACATACTCCGAAGCTGCTGTCCATACAGCCTCCTGCAAGGGCTGCGGCTGCTTTGTAAGCCAGCTTTGCAGCGTATTGCGGACAGTCAGGATTTTTTTCTCCTGTGTAATGTGTTCCTGCTCTCTGAGAAAGGAGACGATCCGCTCGGTTTCCTCATGTTTTTCAAAAAAGGTACTATATTTCTGCAATCCAGACAGCAAAAGCCGTGATGTCATATGCAGACGAATCTGTTTTTCAGGCTTCCATTCTACACAAAAAACAGATCGATGCTCTTTTTCTAAGAGCCGACATTGGATGGCGTATTGTTCTATATACTTCCGGAGAGTCTCCCTTACAGTGGGAGAGATCCCCCCCTCATCACGCCGGAGTGAAAGGAGTGTTTCCTGTACAAGACGCTGGATTTCCAATTGAGGCGTACGGAGATGACGGAGCGTTTCCTCGGCCTGATACTGTACATTCCATATGTAATTCTGCCAGATGGGAGACGGCTTCTGATTCTGCACCATCTCAGAAAGCTGCAGCAGCATTTCAAAAATCTGCACAAGCTGTTCTGCATCCTCCAGGGCCTGATCATTCTGCGGCCGATAGTGTATCTGTTCTGCAAAACCAATAGGACGATACACAGCCTCTGTCTGAACAGAAAGCTGCCGGCGATTCTGCATCCAGTTCTGCCTTACAGTACATGGAAGTCTCCGAAGAATCAGTCGCATTTTCATCCCATCACCCCTCTTCTGTGTGAATCAGCCATACCCTTCTTACTGCGGAATCAGCTCCATATTTGTATACTGAAGTGTAATTCGCTGCGTTATATAACCGTTTGCAGCGGCATCCAGATCGGACAGTCCATAGCCTTGGACACAGCATTTTTTAAACAGAATCTTCAGAACGTTCTTATGATCGGCATCATACACAAAAACCTCGATCAGATCAATGCTCGTCCCTACCTTCATACAATTGAGAATAAATTTCTGCTCTGCATTTTCGGGCGACAACAATGCTTTTTCCAGCACAAATATACTCGGACGTTTGTGACGGTGCATATGCATATAGAATTCCTCACCAGGGAATATACCGGATTCATAGCGTTTTTCCGTGCCACTTTTCTGAATCAGCTCCTCTGAGGAGATTTCCTTTTCCAGATCAATACCACTGATTCTGCTGAAGCCAATTTCTGTACCGCATATGCTCACACGAAATGAATGCGCACCAATGGGATACCGCAATCGGCTGTTTTCATATCGAACTGCCATAGTCTTCCTTTCTTTTACAAATTCAGATTTTCCAGGCTGAACGGATTATTGCTCCTGTGGCCGCTGCTGTCCCGGCTGAGCTTCTGATTGATTTTTGAAATCTCATCACACCACCGCATGCGTTCCAGATGGGGCATATCAAAAATCGTCTCACGACTCCAGTGCATATAATAGCCGATAAAAGCGGCCTCCTCATAAATCTTGTCTGCCGGATACAAATTTATATGCCGGCTTCCATAAAATTTACAGGAATCTCAACCTCTTTTCCGCAGTGAGGACATACCCCCTTATACACCGGAAAATCCATAGCATTGATTCGCTCATAGAAATCCTGCAAATAAGCCAGATCCGCAGTAAAGAGGTTTTCTATAGTACGGTTATTGATTTTGTCAAGCGTACCCAGGCGTGTGATCACACGAGCCAACAGTGCGATCGTCAGATAAGCAGGGTTCTGCTGTACCATCATATCACGGAGAGGATAGATCTCATCCGCAGCATTGGCCAGCCGCATGGTGCCTTCCTTGTGCAGAATCCCCTCTTCATCCACATAGCCCTTTGGCAGCACAAATTGAAATTCTGTCTGAAACATGTATTCCGCTCCTTTTCGAATGCAAATAACACCTGCCGATTTTTATGTAAATACAGCAGGTGTCATCATTTATATACCGTCTTTTAATAAGAAATCAGACTGCTACACGTTTAATACCCTCATGCACCAGCTCAAGAGATTCCGTTGCCGCCTCAGAAGAGCTGGAATTGAAATCCGGTCCGGTATATTTCGTCGGGAATGCGCTTTCTACCTGCCACTTCGCTCTTGCGGTGTTATCGTTGTCAAACAGCGTAATTTCCAGATCCTTACGTGTGGCCTCCTTACCGCCATTGCCGCTCTCGTAAACGATATTCCACCAGTCCCACAGCGTCAAAGCATTACGGTTGGTAATTGCATTTTTCAGCGTAAGATTGCCGAACTTCTTGAGTCCTGAGCACTTGCGCATCCATGGCATGTCACTGCCCTCACGATATTCATAGGTATCTACGCTGGCATCTACGCCGCTGATTTCTGTACAGAAGATCTCCGTTCCATCCGCTGTAATCTTAAAGCGGAACTTTGCAACGGGATAATTCGCTGCTACATACTTTGTTGCCATACCACACTACTTCCTTTCTAATTTAGCTTCATCAGGTTTCATTGGTTTTCTGCGTAATCCGGAAGATTACAAATTCAGCCGGCTTCACCGGTGCTACACCGATCACACAAATCAAACGGCCGTTATCAATGTCATCCTGTGTCATCGTGGATGGTCCGATTTCACAGAAGAATGCATCCCCCGCAGATTCACCTGCAAGTGCACCCTCGCTCCACAGCGTCAGGAGGAAACCTTCGATCGTGTTGCGCACACGACTCCACAGCTCAGGAGTATTCGACTCAAATACAACCCAGTTTGTATTGGCCTTGATGGACTCCTCAATATAAATGAACAGTCGTCTTACATTGACATACTTCCAGCTTGCATCACTGGAAAGAGTTCTTGCACCCCATACACGGATTCCCTGTCCCGGAAATGCACGAATCAGATTTACGCCCATAGGATTCAGGATATCCTGTTCGCCCTTGTTATACGGTGTGCTCAGACCCACACAGGAACGAACCACCTCGTTCGCCGGCGCCTTCTGCACGCCATATGTGTTATCTGTTCTCGCATAGATACCTACAACCGAGCCAGACGGCGGGATCATGGTATTCTTCTTATCTAACGGATCATTGACCTCCAGCCACGGATGATAAACCGCTGCATACTGGGAATCAAATACATTCCGGAAATTTGTGATATCATCGATCTTTACACAGTCCTTCGGAAGATCCAGAACCGCAAAACGGCTGCCGAGATTTTCGCAATGCGCGATCAGCGTCATCAGAACATTGGGATCGGTAATACCAGGAACCGCCATTATAGAAACCACACTGTTATCCAGGAAGGCCTGAATGCCGGTTCTGTTTCCAGCACCATTATCTGTGCCGATGTATTCAGTTGCGGTCAGATTCTCTGCGGTACCATCGCTGCCGCCCAGCATTGCCGCATCTACATAGGAATTTTCTCCTGCCAGTTCTGCAAAGGGAGACACGATCGTTTCGGCCTCAGAAGAAACCTTCTCTACCAGGATCAGATCCGACTTTGCAGTCATCTTTTCCACATAATTCGCCGCTGCAATATTAAAAGATACATTCTCATAAGTTTCTGTCTGATCATCGCAGCGCACATCAATGTTGAATTCACAGGTGTGCAGAATCTTTGTAGGAACCAGCTTGGTATCCACGGCATCCGCATCAAAGGGTTCTGCAAATTCCAGCACAGTATCCTGACACTTAGTGATGCGATTGTAAATTGTATTGTCGCCATCTGTCAGCGCAACAACATCACCTGTCTGGAATCCTGCCGCCTTCTTTACTTTATAAGCAAAGCCTGTCGGAGTTTCCATAATCTGAAGGATCTGGGTCTTGGCCTTGCTTGCGGGTGTAATACGCACCTTCAGGTCATTGCCCCATGCACCCGGATTCTTCGCAGTCACCTTCAGCACCGGATCGTCAACAGGAACCATCCCCACTGCGCACTTTGCATCAGACGGGCATACACGGGAAATAAAACAGCGCGAACCGCCATTGATGAAGAAATGTTCCACTGCATAGGCCAGGAAGCGGTTATCTCCGAATACGCTCTCTGACAGATAGCCACCGTATTTGCGCTTGAAGTCAGCAAAGTTGGTAATCAGCTGGGGTACGCCGCCAACAGGTCCACGCTCTGCTGCGCCTACAAAGCCTGCTGTACTGGTACCTACACCCTCCATGGATTTGCTTCCGGATGCAAATTCTTCCACATAAACACCAGGGGATAAATATTCAGCCATATTCGTTCCCGTTCCGATTTCACGTTCTCTTTCGTGCGGAACGGACCTCCTCTCATTCATATTTAAATCGCCGAAACGACAATTTCCTATATTCACCTTTCTTATTTTCCAATGCTCAGACAGCACACTTCAGAAATGCATACAAAAAAATAAGTCAATCAGAATATACCAATATTTTAGCATTTTAAAGTTAGTAAATTGAGTGCTTTCAATTAACAAATTGTAAAATATGGGAAGCGTACTTGGATACATAATGTAAGGAGAAATGATTCAGGCCCTTCACACCATCTCTCCTTTTGCGATCCGCTCCGCAAGGTCATTGAGATAGACCCATCTGTCCATCTTTTCAGCAAGCTGACTTTCCAGCGCTTCCTTTTGATCGG
Source organism: Ruminococcus sp. (assembly GCA_017472145.1). Taxonomy (GTDB): domain Bacteria; phylum Bacillota; class Clostridia; order Oscillospirales; family Ruminococcaceae; genus Ruminococcus_C. The sequence continues at coordinate 5,861 of JAFUQX010000054.1, forward strand.
TTAATTCCTGAAGCTTTATATAATCAGAAGAACATGCAGTAATGGCCTTTTCTGTTTCCTCCAGCTGCTGTTCAAGGGCCGCTATATCATCGTCAATCGTTTCAAATTCCCGCTGTTCATTAAAAGTAAATTTCAGCTTTTTTCGTCCGGCAAAGGTACGCTCCTTCTTTTCCGTCTGCTGTTTTTTCTTTACAGAAGCCTCTCCCGCTTTCCGTACACTTTCTGCATAGTCGCTGTAATTTCCATTGTATCGGCTGACGATCCCATTTCCCTTCAGCTCCCAGATTTCAGAGGCCATCTTATCAAGAAAATACCGGTCATGAGATATCGCAAGAACGGCCCCGCCGAAATGATCCAGATAGTCCTCCAGTATCGTCAGTGTCGCAATATCCAGATCATTTGTCGGCTCATCCAGAATGAGGATATTGGGAGCAGTCATCAGAATCTTTAAGAGATAGAGCCGTTTTCTTTCACCGCCTGATAGCTTTTCGATCCGATTCCATTGCAACTCAGGTGTAAAAAGGAATCGTTCCAGCATCTGTGCGGCCGTTACAGTACCCTCCGGTGTCTGTATACGGTCAGCAGTCTCACGGATATATTCGATAACTTTCACTGACAAATCCATGCTCTCGCATTCCTGAGAAAAATATCCGATTTTCACTGTATCTCCAATCGTAATGCATCCGCTGTCCGGTTGAAGCAGTCCTGCAAGCATCTTGACAAGTGTTGACTTTCCAGCGCCGTTTTGTCCGACAATTCCGATTCTTGCATCTCTCGGGAGTATGCAGGAAAAATCACTGATCAGCTGCCGTCCGTCAATGGATTTGCAGATATTTTCAAGCTCTATGGTTTTCCTGCCCAGTCTTGAGGAAACGGACTGTACCTGCAGCTTTTCTGCTTCTACAGGAATTTCCCTGTTCTCAAGCTCATGGAATCTTTCAATCCTGTCCTTGGATTTTGTGCCCCTCGCACGCACGCCTCGCCGGATCCATTCAAGCTCCTGGCGATAGAGCGTACGGTTCTTACGCTCTCTTGCTTCCGCCTCGGCTTCACGCTGAGCTTTTTGTTCAAGATAAGTACTGTAGCTTCCATTGTACTCAAAAATGTGTCCTTTATCTACCTCAACGATTTTCTGGGTGATTCGATTCAGAAAATATCGGTCATGCGTGACCATGACAATGGCCCCGCGATATTTTTTCAGCTGCTCCTCCAGCAGCTGTACCGTTTCATTGTCAATGTGATTTGTCGGCTCATCCAGAAGCAAAACATCACTTGGCTGTATCAGTGCAGCTGCCAGGCCTGCACGGCGTCTTTCGCCCCCGGACAAGGTACTGATATCCCTTGTGGGATCGGAAATCCCGAGCTTTCCAAGAATCGACCTGGCCTCAAATTCCTTCGCTTCCTTCAGATCGGCCGGAAGATGCAGCATCACCTGCTCCAGCACGCAGCCATGCGCTTCAAACTCCGGAATCTGCGGCAGATAAGAAATACGAATGCCGCTTGTTCGGATGATCTCACCGCTGTCTGCATCCTCCGTTCCTGCAAGGATTCTCAAAAGCGTAGACTTACCCGTACCGTTGATGCCAATGATTCCGACTTTATCGCCTTCATTCAGAAAAAATGAAGCCTTGTCAAGAACCTTTCGTTCCATGTATGTTTTGGATATATTCTGTGCTGAAAGTAGTATCATTCGCTGCTCCTTAAGATTCATTTTTCACCGTCTAAGCTGCCTTTTGCAGTCTGAGTACCGCCGAAACCGCATATCAGGAAAAGGCTTTGTTCTAATAACAGTATAGCACAAGCAGTCCGTATTCGTCAACCGCTGTAAAAGCTTCCGCCTAAAAGAAAGCTGTTCCGGCCGGCCAAAGCACCAGGGCGGCCGGTCCCGTCTATAACTTAGTGTGTCATTCTGTATCGGAGCACATTCCAGGACTTGGGCGGAAGCACGGAAGCATTTCCCTCCTCCTCGATCCATACAGGGAAAACACGCTCCTCATCGGCTGTATTGGTATCCTTTACATTCTCTCCCGTGACGGCAATATGCTCGATCAATTCAGCATTTTTAAGATCAACAGTCAGTGAGCAGCTTTCCTTCAGCGAGCGGTTCACTGCAAATACAGTCACTTCCTTTTTATCCTGATCGTGTACGGCCGCCGTTTCTACATACGGAACATGCTCATAATGATCCGTGCTGTAGCAGCTGCACTCAATATCAACCGCCAAAGCCGTCCCCTGACCATATCTGAGAGCATGGAGATAGGGATAAAATATCGTCTGCTTCCATACCCGTCCGCCTGTTTCAGTCATAATCGGAGCGATCACATTCACAAGCTGAGCCAGGCATGCAATTTTGACCCGGTCACTGTTTTTTATAAGTGTAATCAGCAAGCACCCCACTACAAGTGCATCCTCCAGCGTGTATACATCTTCCAGCTGCGGCGGTGCGATCTGCCACCTGGGTATTTGCTTGTCCTGCTCGGATGAATGAAACCAGACATTCCATTCATCAAATGAGAGGTGAATCTGCTTTTCAGATCTCTTTTCTGCCTGAATTTTATCACAGATCGAAGCGACCTGCTTGATAAAGGCCTCCATATCCAGAGAACAGGCCAGATAGCTTTCGGTATCCTCCTGATAATTGCCATAATAGCTGTGCAGAGAAAGATAATCGATATATTCATAGCATTCTCTGAGAACCGTTTCCTCCCATAGGCCAAAGGTCGGCATGCCTGCATTTGAGCTTCCGCAGGCCACCAGCTCAATGCGGTCATCCACCAGCTTCATCAGCTTTGCCGTTTCACAGGCGATACGTGCATATTCCTGCGGTGTTTTTGCCCCGATCTGCCACGCACCATCCATCTCATTGCCCAGACACCAGAGCCTAATGTCAAACGGCTCTGAAAATCCATTCTTCCGGCGCATATCTGCATAATAGGTCGGCGTCACTGCATTGCAGTATTCCACAAGCTGCCTGGCCTCGTCTGCGCCTCTTGTGCCCAGGTTGACTGTCATCATAATATCAGAACCGACCTTCCTGGCCCATTGCTGAAATTCATCTATGCCAACCGCATTGGTTTCGATGGCCTGCCAGGCCAGCTCCATTTTGCAGGGACGGTTGGATCTCTCCCCTGTACCATCCTCCCAATTATAGCCTGATACAAAATTCCCTCCCGGATATCGGATAACAGGCACATTCAGCTCACGGACAAGTGCTGCTACATCCTTTCTGAAGCCATTTTCATCGGCTGTACGATGAGAAGGCTCATAGATACCGCCATATACAGCCCGTCCCAGATGCTCAATAAAAGAACCATACAGGCGCTTGTCAATTTCAGATATTTTTTTGTCTGTGTGAATATGCAGGGTTGCTCTCATAAGAAAACCTCACTTTGCGGAATTGTGTAATATAGATCTTTTTTCATTATATACAAAACAGCCCGGCAATTCAATTCCATTCTATAAACATCCTGCTCTGCTATCGGGTTCATGAAAAAAACACATTTTTCAATGCGCAGCTTGTCGAAAAAACGCCTCATCCGCTTTTATACCGGCTTAAGTTGATGCGGAGATTTTTTGACAGACTGAAACGGGACTGCCGCTATACCCGATTGCAGCAGTCCCGTTTTTCATTTTACCTGATAAGAATAAGCAGACCATACCGAAAGTGAAAACTTCCTTTGCAGGGTCTGATGACCTATTCCGGCTCGTACAGTGCTTTCAACCGGACCAGCTCCCCATACCTTCTCCGGCCCTCATCCTCCATGTGCACATCTGTGAATCTTGTCTCACCGGACAAAAACGCCCCGTATTCCAAAGCAGGCTCCTTGCTGTCCAGCTGGAAGGGGTTTTTCCCTTCCGCCTTTATCATGGGATTATATCGGAACAAGGGCCAGTATCCAGAATCCACCGCTTTTTTCTCCTCATGCTGGGACGCTCCCATGCCGGCCTTCAGTCCATGACTGATACACGGAGCATAGGCGATGATCAGAGAGGCTCCAGGATAGGCCTCTGCTTCGAGAAAGGCCTTCAGAGTCTGGTTATAGTCTGCACCCATGGCCACCTGCGCCACGTATACATCTCCATACGTCATCATCATCTGCCCCAGCTTCTTCTTAGGACGCACCTTTCCGCCGGATGCAAACTTCGCTTCTGCTCCCCTGGGCGTTGCCTTGGAGGCCTGGCCACCTGTGTTGGAATAGACCTCCGTATCAAAGATCAGGATGTTGATATCTGCGCCCCCTGCCAGCACATGATCCAGTCCGCCAAAGCCGATGTCATAGGCAAAGCCGTCTCCGCCAAATACCCAATGGGATTTCTTGGGCAGATATTCCCTGTGCCGGAGCAGCTCCTGCACCTGCGGAAATGCTGTACACTCCGGCGGTATGCATTCCAGCACACGCACAAGCGCCTTACTTGCAGCAGCATTCTCTGCCCCATTTGCGTAGGTCTTCAGCCATTCCTGCACAGCGGATGCCGCATCCGCCGGAAGCCCGGTAAGTCCTTCGGCGATTTTTCGCATACGGCTGCGGACAGCATCTGCACCCAGAAGCAGTCCTAGTCCGAACTCCGCTCCATCCTCAAAGAGAGAATTGCTCCAGGCCGGGCCTTTTCCATCCGGAGAAAAAGCATAAGCCGCAGATGGAGAAGAATGCGCCCAGATCGAGGAGCAGCCTGTGGCATTGGCGATATACATCCGCTCCCCGAAAAGCTGCGTAGCCAGCTTAGCATAAGGTGTTTCGCCGCAGCCAGCACATGCCCCATGAAATTCCAGCAGCGGGCGGCGGAACTGACTGCCGCGGACCGTATCGGCCCGAAGCTTTTCCAGTACCTCCGGCTTCTGCGGGAGCGCCTTGCCATAGTCAAAATATTCCTGACGCTCCTCCTTATGGTGAATGGGCGTCATAACCAGTGCCTGCTCCCCCTTCTTTCCCGGACAAACGCCTGCGCAGGAACCGCAGCTGGTACAGTCTGTCTCCGATATCGTTACAGCAAAGTGATACCCCGAAAGACCAGCCAAAGGCAGAGTGTGCATTCCAGCCGGAGCAGATGATTTTTCCTCCTCTGTGAGAACAGCCGGACGGATGACAGCATGAGGGCATACATAGGAACAGCGATTGCACTGGATACAGTTCTGAGGAAGCCACACCGGAATTTCCGTGGCCGTATTTCTCCGCTCATGGGCTGTCGTACCCGGAGGAAATGCACCATCTGCATAGGGCAGAAATGCAGACACCGGAAGCTGGTCTCCCTCCTGACGGGTGATCGGCTTTTGCAGGTTCGCAACATACCGCATGGTGTCCGGATGGTCGGGCCAAAGGTCCGGATCGAGAGGCTCATCCTCCGCAGAAAGCCAGTGCTCCGGCACAGTGATCTCCCGTACCTCACGCAGCCCGCGCTCAATGGCCGCATAATTCATACGGACAATTTTTTCGCCTTTTTTTCCATAGCTTTTCTCTGCGGCGGTCTTCATCCATCCCTCCGCCTGCTCCGGAGGAATCAGCCCCGACACCTTGAAAAAGGCCGCCTGCAGGATGGTGCTGATCTTGTTGTTCAGTCCCGTTTCCTTACCGATGCGCATAGCATCAATGACATAAAGCCGGATGTGATGCTCCGCCAGAAAGCGCCTGGCCTGGCCGGGAAGCTGCCGCTCCAGCTCCTGCTCTGTCCATCCGCAGTTCAGAAGGAAGATTCCGCCGTCACGGATCTCCTGCACAATGTTATACTTATGCATATACACCGGATTATGACAGGCGGCCAGATCGGCGCTCTGCACCAGATAGGGGGCACGGATGGGACTTTTTCCAAAGCGCAGATGAGAGATGGTCAGGCCTCTGGACTTCTTGGAGTCATACTCAAAATAGGCCTGTACCTGCATGTCTGTATGGTCGCCGATAATTTTGACAGAGGACTTGTTTGCGCTGACTGTTCCGTCTCCGCCAAGACCCCAGAATTTACAGCTGGTGATGTCCTCCGGAAGAGGATCGATACGCTCTGTTACCGGCAGAGAAAGTCCTGTGACATCATCTGTAATTCCCACAGTAAACCGCCGCTTCGAGCTGTTTTTCAGCACAGCCAGAATCTGCTCCGGCGTTGTATCCTTGGAGCTGAGACCATACCGCCCGGAAAAGACAGGCACAGCTCGGAAGGTGCTTTCCTTCAGGACTGCTGCAACATCCAGGTACAGCGGCTCGCCCACTGAGCCAGGCTCTTTTGTCCGGTCGAGTACAGTGATCTGCCTTGCACTTTCCGGCAGGGCCTTTAAAAAATGAGATGAACTGAAGGGGCGGTAGAGATGAACCTTTATGAGTCCGTATTTTCCTCCGGCGGCCTTCAGGCTGCGGATGGTCTCGCTGATGGTTTCGCACACACTGCCCATGGCGATGACAACGTGCTCTGCATCTGGTGCACCGTCATATTCAAAGAGCTGATAGCTTGTCCCCAGCTTCTCATTGATGCGCTGCATGCAGCCTTCTACAAGCTCCGGCAAACGGTCATAGTACGGGTTCGAAGCTTCCCGGTTCTGGAAAAAGATATCCGGATTCTGCGCAGAGCCCATGATTTTCCGATGGTGCGGATGGAGAGAACGCTTCCGGAAGGCCAGAAGGGCCTTCTTGTCCAGCAGCTCACGCAGGTCAGTATCGTCCCAGACGCCGATTTTCTGCATCTCATGGGAGGTGCGGAAGCCATCGAAAAAATGAAGAAAAGGAAGACGGCCCTCCAGAGCGGCCATATGGGCCACAGGGGCCAAGTCCATGACCTCCTGTACGCTGGAGGAAGCCAGAATGGCAGCGCCCGTCTGGCGGCAGGCATATACATCAGAATGATCGCCGAAAATAGAAAGGGCATGGGTTGCGATCGTTCGTGCAGCCACATGAAATACGCCGGGCAGAAGCTCTCCGGCCATACGGTAGAGATTCGGGAGCATCAGCAGGAGTCCCTGCGATGCAGTGAAGGTAGAAGCCAGCGCACCGGCCATAAGTGCACCATGCACTGCACCAGCCGCTCCGGCTTCGGACTGCATTTCCGTTACCTGTACACTCTGCCCGAAAAGATTCTTTCTTCCTTCCGCCGACCACTGATCCATATACTCCGCCATTCCGGAGGAGGGCGTAATGGGATAGATGGCTGCTGTTTCCGTAAAGGCATAGGCCACATGCGCCGCCGCCTGGTTTCCGTCCATGGTTCTCATTTCACGCTTCATAAAAAACAGGCCTCATTTCTACATAGAATACAAGGCCTATTATATGCAATATTCTGTAAATTATCAGGCTCAGCCAGTCATGCGCTGGATGATCTCTGCGCCGTGTGCCCGGAGCCAGCTCTCCTGCTCCCGGTAATCCGGCAGGATTCGTTCCACCTCCGCCCAGAATTTCGGAGAATGGTTCATCTCCTTCCGATGACAAAGCTCATGTACTACGATATAGTCCAGCACCTCCGGCGGTGTCAGCATCAGGAGACAATTGAAATTCAGATTTCCCTTGCTGCTGCAGCTTCCCCAGCGGCTTTTTTGATTCCGGATGGTGATCCTTCCGTAGTCAACGCCGATCCTCTCTGCAAAAAAGGCCGCACGCTCCGGTATCACCTGAGCTGCCTGATGAGCAAGACTGCGGATTTCCTCCTCTGTCAGAGGTACGATCATTTTTCGCTGTTTCTTCTGCTCCTCCATCCGCTTCATATGCTTTTCGATCCACTGGGCCTTCTCTGTGAGCAGCCGCTGTACCTGCGCCCCGGTAAGACCATATGGCCCGCGAACCTCCAGCTTTCCATCCGGTATGATCTTCAGGGCGATGGTTTTTCTTGCGCTCCGGATGATCCTGACTTCATAGGGACTCATGCTTCATCCTCACTGGAAAGCTGCTTTACACGCTCCTCGATCTGACGGATCACAGAACGGAATACCGCATCGCTCTGTCCAGTGGGATCAGGGAGTCCCCAATTATCATCAAAGGTACGCCCGATATAGGGACAGCCTACCTCACAGCCCATGGATATGACCAGATCTGGCTCGGGAATGGCTTCCATCGTCTTGCTGTATTGCGTCCGCTCCATATCCAGACCATACAGCTCCTTCATCAGGCGCACAGCATCCGGATTGATCTGCGGCTTCGTTTCGGTTCCAGCGGAATAGAAGTCATACTGCTCTCCAAGAAAATGCTTCCCCAGAGCCTCGGCGATCTGACTCCGGCATGAATTGTGCACGCAGATAAATGCGATCTTCTTTTTCATTGTACCGCCCTCCGTATCCGCTTTTCTGCTTCACTGAAACTCAGTACCCGTCCCATGGAAACGACCTTCCCATTCACTGCAAGAGCCGGCATTCTCATGATATTGAAAGATGCAATTCTCTGCATGTCGGTAATGTACTCTACCTCCACAGAAAGTTCCAGTCTCCGAACGGCTGTCTGTACGGATTCCAGCAGCATGTGACAGTTTTTGCAGCCTGCGCCAAGAACCTGTATGCTTTGTATGGCTTCCGGCGGAAGAAGCGGCTTCTGTTTTTTTCTTTCCAAATAATGTCATAACAAAACCTCCTATAAGATGTAAGACTGAACAGCATTGAAGAAATAGCCGGCCAGCAGAATTCCGGCTGTACATACAGCCACAAAAATACACAGCAGCTTTGGTCTCACAGCCTTGCGCAAAAGAATCACAGACGGCAGAGACAGCGTGGTCACACCCATCATGAAGCTGAGCACTACACCCAGCTGTGCCCCCTTTTCAAGCAATGCTTCCGCAATGGGAATCGTCCCGAAAATATCGGCATACATAGGAATTCCAGTCAAGGCCGCAAGAACAACGCCAAATGGATTTTCCTTTCCCAGAAGGGCGGTAATAAATTCTTCCGGAATCCAGTTGTGTATCACAGCTCCGATCCCTACACCAACAAGGATATAGGGCATTGTTTTACGTATAGTGAAAAGCACCTGCTCCCATGCAAAGCGCAGACGATCCCTGAAATGCATCTTCTCCTCAGAATGCACTTCTCCTGCCCCTTCACGGATAAACGGCTCAACCTCATTTTCCAGATGCATCCGCTCGATCAGCGTACCTCCCAGCACAGCGATCACCAGCCCCAGGGCTACATAGACAAGAGCTACCCGCCAGCCGAATATACTCATAAGAAGCATCAAGCTTCCTAAATCTACCATAGGCGAGGAGATCAGGAAGGAAAAGGTCAGTCCCAGAGGAAGCCCGGCTCTTGTAAAGCCCATAAAAAGCGGAATGGACGAGCAGAAACAGAAAGGCGTCACTGTACCCAGCAGGGCGGAGACGCAGTTTGCACCAATTCCATGAAAACGCCCCAGAATCCGCTTGGTGCGCTCCGGTGGAAAATAGCTCTGAATGCAGGATATAACCAGAATCAGCAGCCCCAGCAATATCGTGATTTTTATCGTATCATACAGAAAAAAATGTACCGAACCTCCTGCACGGCCAGAGGTATCCACTCCGCATACCTCCAGGAACTGTCCAATGAGTCGTTCCAGCCATCTCATCCCCAGAATCTCATCCTGAATCAAACGGCCTAAATTCTCCAGCATTCCACATCCCCTCTCTTATTTGCAGCAGCTTCCGCACATCCCTGTCGTTTCCTCCGGGGAAGCAATCTCTCTCAAGATAGCAATGGCCTCCTCAAAGCCCTCTTTATTTATACAATAGTGTGTCCACTTGCCCTCCTCACGTCCGAGGACAACCCCGGCTTCAACCAGGATCTTCATGTGGTAAGACAAGGAAGACTGCGGCAGCCCCATCTCCTCGATCAATACACAGGCACACTTCTCACCGTTCCGGAGCAGCTCCAGTATCTGCTGTCTTCTCTCATCGCAAAAAGCCTTGAACACCCTTGCACGATGGGCATATACGGTTGACATACCATCACCTCAAATCTAAATTTATTGATTTAATTATACTACTCAAATCGAATTTTGTCAATGTGAAACGATTACTTTTTACATTTTCGCAACATCCGAGAAGCGGACCCGAAGAGCTGTTGTGGTTTTATGCAAAAGGATGAAAATTTTTGTGCAGCTGCACAGATTGCAGCCTGCCGGATGTTGACAAAAAAAAGGAATTCTGTTACAATGAGAATGTAATACCGTCTGCATTTTTCTGCGGACGAATGAAAGGATCATCATAAATGGCTTACTTAATTGGTGTAGACTGCGGTACGAGCGGTACAAAGACAGTATTATTTGATGAGCTGGGTCACGTTATGGCCAGCGCAACGATTGAATATCCCATGTATCAGCCGAAAAACGGCTATGCAGAGCAGGAGCCGGGCGACTGGGCTTGTGCAATGATAAACACCATCAAGGCTGTAATGGCTCAGAGCGGCGTAAAGAAAGAGGACGTTAAGGGTATCGGCATTTCCGGACAAATGCATGGTCTTGTTCTGCTGGACAAGGATAACAACGTTCTTCGCCGTTCAATTATCTGGTGCGACCAGCGTACAGCAGCTGAGGTTGAGGAAATGAATCGTATCATAGGCCGGGACAAGCTGGTTGAGATCACAGCAAATCCTGCGCTGACCGGATGGACAGCAGCTAAGATCCTCTGGGTCAAGAATAACGAACCTGAGGTTTATTCTAAGATCGCACATATTCTTCTCCCCAAGGACTTCCTGCGTTTTGTTCTGACTCACGAATATGCTACAGAGGTTTCTGATGCTTCTGGCATGCAGCTTCTGGATGTTCCGAATCGCTGCTGGTCCGATGTGCTTCTCAATGCATTTGAAATCGACAAGAATTGGCTGGGTAAGGTATATGAATCCTGCGAGGCCACAGGAACACTCACAAAGTGCATGGCCGATGAATTGGGCCTTTGCGAAGGTACGATCGTTGTAGGCGGCGCCGGTGACAATGCAGCTGCTGCGGTCGGTACAGGCGTTGTAACAGACGGCAAGGCTTTCACCACGATCGGTACATCCGGCGTTGTGTTTGCACATACCTCTGACATTGCCATTGACACCAAAGGACGTGTACATACCTGCTGCGCTGCTGTTCCGGGAGCCTGGCATGTAATGGGCGTAACGCAGGGGGCAGGTCTGTCCCTGAAGTGGTTCCGTGATCAGTTCTGCGGCAGCGAAAAAGAAGCCGCTTCCTATATGGGAGTCGACCCGTACTATATCATGGATCAGCAGGCTGCAAAGGTTCCGGTGGGCAGCAACCGTCTGCTCTATCTCCCCTATCTGATGGGTGAGCGTACACCGCACCTGGATCCCAATGCAAGAGGTGTGTTTTTTGGTCTGTCCGCTATGCATACCAAGCGGGATATGCTTCGTGCGGTTATGGAGGGCGTTTCCTATTCGCTGAGAGATTGTGTGGAAGTATTCCGTGAAATGGGAATCTCCGTTTCTGATATGATGGCGTGCGGCGGCGGTGGTTCCTCCAAGCTGTGGCGCTCCATGCTGTCCGATCTGTATGCATGTCCTGTCAAGACCGCTTCCTCCAAGGAAGGCCCGGCTCTGGGTGCAGCGATTCTGGCGGCTGTCGGCACAGGGGTGTACAGCAGCGTTCCGGAGGCTTGTGAGGCGATCGTCGGTGTAGCTGAGACAGCCTGCCCCACAGAGAGCAATATCCCGGAATATGAAAAATATTACCAGCTGTACCGTTCTATCTATCCGGCTCTGAAGGAGAGCTTCCAGACTCTGGCCCAGCTCTGATCTCAGATATACTTTGTCCGGATGTGTTCTGATCGGGCTCATCCGGGCTTTTGTATGCCAAATTAACATTTATTTTTAAAAATCCATCGACAAACGACAGAATATATGGTATAATGAAAATATCGGTGTGGAAGGAGGCTCTGTATGTTTCAGTCGAAGCATTTCTTTTTACAGGCACATGCTGTTTCAAATCAGGGAAAGGTTCGCTCCAATAACGAGGATAATTTCTTTGCAGATGGGCAGTGCAATCCAGACCCGCAGAAGGGCGGCAATGTGACTGTTGAAAAGGTAAAGCTGCGCAGCCATGTCTTTGCTGTGTGCGACGGAATGGGCGGAGAGTCCTACGGCGAAGTAGCTTCTGAAATCGGCGTGAAAACCCTTTTAGAGCACTATCCGGAACTGAAAAAAGCACGGGGCGAAAAGCTGGAACAGGCAGTGAATCAGTATGCCACTGCCGTGAACAATCGTATCTGCAAAATGATCGCAGAGCGAAAGTGCGGGAACAGCGGTACAACACTGGCTATGCTGTGCTTTCAGGAAAGCTATGCTTATCCGTTTTATATCGGAGACAGCCGGATCTATCTCTATGATGGATTCGACCTGTATGCTCTGACAAAAGACCAGACACTTGCAAACGAGATGCTGCTTCAGGATGTCTATACTCCGGAGCAGGCTGAAATGAGCTACGATCGCAACAAGCTTATTCATTTTATGGGTGAGGATAAAAGCCGGAAAGGCTTGCGTGCTACTGCTCAGGAGGCCATTCCTCTGAAACGAGGCATGCGTTTTTTGCTGTGCTCAGACGGACTTTCAGATATGTGCAGCGATCTTACGCTCTATGAGATCCTCTCTGAACCGGAGCTGAATCATGCACAGGCTCTTGTGGATCTGGCACTCGAGGCTGGCGGTACAGACAATGTGACTGTTATTGTCATTGACATCCTTTGATGCACACCAAAAATAAAACAATGAATTGGAGAAAAAAATATGTTACTACTCAATATGTTTCGAGGCTTCTGTATGGCTCTGGCCGACAGTGTGCCGGGCGTATCCGGCGGAACGATCGCATTTCTTCTGGGCTTTTATGATAAGTTCATCGGCTCGCTGAACCACCTCATCAGCGGCACAAAGGAACAGCGCAAGGAAGCACTCATCTTCCTGCTTAAAATGGGTATTGGCTGGGTGATCGGCTTCCTGGGTGCAATGCTGATCCTGTCCGAAATCTTTGAATCCCATATCTATGTGGTAAGTGCCCTGTTCTTCGGTCTTACGCTGTTCGCCATTCCTGTTGTTATCCACGAAGAACGGGAATGCATGAAGGGCAAGCTGAAGTTTATTCCCTTCCTGATTGCTGGTGCAGTTCTGGTAGTGGGTATCTCTATGCTGAGCAAGATGCTTGGCGGCGGCAGTATTGTCTTTGAAGGCTTTAACATCGGCATTATGCTCTTTACCTTTGTAGCGGGTATGGTTGCGATTTCTGCTATGGTGCTTCCGGGCATTTCTGGTTCTACCATCCTGCTGGCCTTTGGCGTATATCTTCCCACAACAAGCGCTATTTCATCGATTCTGAAATTCGAAAGCTTCAGCGGTATTCCCTATCTGTGTGCGCTGGCTCTGGGTATTGTGACTGGTATCATTCTGATCATCAAAGCTGTAGATCGTGCACTGAAGAATTACCGTGCACAGAGCATGTATGCTATCATTGGTCTGATGATCGGTTCTCTCTATGCTATCTGTCAGGGTCCGACTACACTGGATGAACCGGTTCCGGCCCTGGGCCTTTCTACTGTAGCTGAGGATCCGATCCTGATCGTTCCGTTCCTGGCTGGCGGCGTGATTCTGGCTGTTCTGGAATTCCTGCGTTACCTCATGGAAAAGAAGGAAAAGCAGGCTGCTGCTAAGTAAAATATACATAAAATGAACAAAGCCGCATCCGGATGCGGCTTTTCTGTTTTAACGGATTTTACTCAAATATGCTCTACTTTTTGGCTTTTTATTCTGTAGGCTCTATCTGGTTTCCCCAATATTTAGTATAGAGCCGTTTTTTTATTGATTCAGATAAGTCACATAGTCGGAATTATAGTATTCCCAGCTGTCAGCCAATACCAGTCCCTCACCATAATCAACCTGATTATTTCTCACGGAAAAATCGCTGTACCAGCCATCCACTACATACATGCGACGACTTGTATCCACAGCACCGTAGGGCTGATCCATATAGAGAATATTATCAGTGAAGATACAGTGATAACCCCAGCTCTCAACCTGCTCGTGAAGCTCAAATGCAGCCACAATATTGGCGTTTCCATTGCGATAACCGATATTATCGTGAACATTCACATCATTGCCTGCAATATCCACAAAGCTTCCAGCATAATTAGCACCCGTCAGGCCGTCACCGTAGAATGTACAGTTCATGATCTCCGTTCCGGTCGTATATTCCTTGACATCTACATGCTCCGCTGCAACATTCTTGAATGTGCAGCCGTCCACTGTGTTGTAGTCACACTTGTAATCAAAGCCTGTCACAGATACCGCACTGCCGATGTACACGCCCTCACCATAGCCCGGTGTTACTGTTCCGGTATCATGGATGTAGGAATCCTTCACGGTGCAATAGGAGCTTCCATCGCGGATGGCGATGGCCTCCGCACCAGTATTGTACACCTCGCAATTTCTGATAATGGAATGATTGGAATTGTCAAGAACGATGCCTTTCTGCGAAGTTGTGATTTTCAGATTTTCAAGGATCCAGTAATCGCCTGTGATCTGGATCACATAGCCATGTTCTGTATTCGTTCCCGTAATAATCGGAGGGTTGCTCGGATCAGCGGCCATCAGCGTAATGGGGGCCTCTTTCGTACCCTCAGCAGATGTGTCAATTTTCTGCGCTCCCTGATAAGCTGTATAGTCATAGGTCCCGCCTGCAGCACGAATCACATCTCCTGGCTGTGCATTACGCATTGCAGCGAAAAGCTCATCTATTGTTGTAACATCAACATAGTTCTTTGTTGTTTCGGAAAGCAGCTCACGCTTCATAATACAGAGATCAAATACATTCAATTTTTCATCTTCATAAAGATCGCCTGCCTGCCAGTCGGTAATATCCCCTGCACAGAGCAGCCATTTCTGGAACATGACTGCATCGGCAATGGTCAATGCACCATCTGCATTCACATCGCCTCTGATGCTTTTCTGCACAGGTACTGCGTAAAGAGCATATGCTGTCATATCGGAAGAGCTTGCACTGATATACAGCTGCGGAATATCACTAAGAGCTGTACCGCCGGCTTCGGCAGCGCTCTGAAAATCATCATAGGAGAAGTACATTGTAAAATCAGCGTTTCTGTCGTCCTCTGAATATACCTTGTCCCAGTTGCCGTTCAGCACGAGATACGGCTCTGCCGCTGAATCATATACAAGAACAAACTCATATTCTTCATTCATGTAATCTTTCCAGCCTGAGATCTTTATGCTATCCCATGAACCGAGGGCGGTCCCGCTTTCTTCATAATACAGCGGTATCCAGCTGTCATTTACAAGTACGCTGTCCCAAGAAAATTCCGGCGCAACATATTCCTGATAGGCCGGGAATGTGCCCTCTATACCATATACACCCATCATCGTTTCCAGCATGGGGACGGCATTGGGATACCATGTATTCGTCAGGCGGTACAGACATCCATACGCAGAGCCGCCATCATCCTCAGCCTTGTTATTGTCCCAAAGAACACAGGGAATGCCAAGTGCTTTGGCCTTGCCAAGATAGTACTCTGCCCAGGCCTGTCTCGATTCGGTATTGTTAAAATCCGACGCACCGAATTCACCGATAATAATGGGAATATTTCTCTCTTCTACCACCTGTTCAAGACCAGCAAACAATTCATCAAGCTGCTCTTCATAATCGTCACCATAGGGACTCTCGCCCGGGAAGGTGTGGTTGTCAAATTCCGCATCACCGCAGAAGAAATACGGCTTGTATGCATGGACGGAAAAGGCGATGCAGTCGTCATTTTCCGGAACTTCAATGGCAGAGAGTGTCTCATAGGAGGAATCCGCACAGTACCCAGGCAGCATGAGCAGACGCTCCGTATTTTCATCCGTCCCCTGATTGCGGACTGTCTCAATGAAAATACCGTTCAGTGTATTGATATATGCACGGGAAGCGTCATCTCCGGAACCCCATTCGATGTCGGAACCAAGCCCCGTCTGACGAGGCTCATTAAGCGCCTCAAAGATCAGATGCTGGTCATAATCCGCAAAAGTATCAGCGATTTGTCCCCACACATCCTCCATGATCACAGAGGCCTCAGCAAGCGTCTCATCTGTAAATTCACTGACATTCACCCAGTCCTCATGATGCACATTCAGGATCACAAACAGATCCAGGTCATAGGCATAATCCACCGTTGTCTGAACATAATCCATCCAATCCGGATCGATTGCATACATCTGAGAGGACTCGTCCCATTCAAAATGCTGGTACCATGTAACCGGAATACGCACTGTATTGAAGCCCCCATTCTTCACAGCTTCAAAAAGTTCAGCCGTCGGTTCAGGATTGCCCCATGCCGTTGCAAATTTCTTTGGCGACATATCAATTGTGTAGGAGTCCGAATGACTCTCCAGCGTATTGCCGAGATTCCAGCCGATCGTCATCTGAGATACAAGTTCATTCGCATTCATACCGTTCAGACTTTCAGCAGATGCCGTACTGATGTTCTTCGGAATTGCAGAAACCCCAAGTAAAACCGCAGCCATTGCTGCTGTAAAGCGTCTAAATCGTCTTTTCATCCTATTCACCTCTACTTCGGGCGGCGCCCTTTTATTAGTTCTATTATACCGCTTTTTACTCTGATTGTCAAGAAAAGTTGTGCATTATGACATCAGAGTAACTATAGAATAGATATGACTACACCCTACAGGGCTGGCAGACTGGTTCGGTCCGCTTACCGATGCCCAGCAGAAATGGTATCAGCACGCCTCACCGATCGATGTTCGGTGCGCCTTGTGGGGTGCTCTTTATTTTCCTCGGAGTTTTCTCCGTACCTCCCGAAACTCCTCCGGCAGCTCCTCAAGTGTAATATTCCTCGGCACATCCGTTGTGCCATGCGCCTTTGCCGTTTCATAATACCACTTCTTGAAATCAAGCATCGCAAGGGTTTCCTGCAGATCGGCGATCTGCTGCGCAACCGCTTCACGCTGTCTGATGATCAGCTCTAAACGCTCATCAATTGTGGAGTCCCCCTCCATCGCCATCAGAATAAATGCACGGATATCCTTCAGCTGCATCCCCGTTTTTTTCAGGCACTCGATGACCTGTAGCCACTCATAATCCGTTTCCTTGAACACACGAATGCCGCCCTCGGAGCGTTCCACAAAGGGCAGGAGTCCCTCCTTGTCATAATACCGAAGCGTGGACGGCGCAACGCCGATCCGCTTTGCCATTTCTCCTACTGTGTATATCATAAAAAATTCCTCCGATTCTGAAAAAAGTCTTGACTTAAAGTCAGGTTTAAGTTGTATAATGTACTTATATTATACTGTATCGGGACGGATTCGTCAATACAGTAAAAGGAGGTTATTTTATGAGCAAGAAGGTTTTGATTTTATCGGGAAGTCCCCGCAAGGACGGCAACTCTGACATTCTCTGCAATGAGTTTATGCGTGGTGCGGTGGAAAGCGGCAACGAAGTGGAGAAGCTCCGTGTTGCCGAAAAGAAGATCGGTTTCTGCACCGCCTGCTATGCCTGCCGTGATACGGGTGTCTGTGCCATCAAGGACGATATGGCGGAAGTGATGCAGAAGATCATTGACGCTGATGTACTGGTGCTGGCAAGTCCTGTGTATTTCTACTCCATTGACGCACAGCTCAAGGCACTCATCGACCGTACCGTCTGTCGCTGGACGGAGGTCAAGGACAAGGAGTTCTACTACATCATGACCGCTGCTGACAGCGGGATGGAGTCCATGGAAACGACACTCGCCTGCTTCCGTGGTTATGCCGATTGCGTTGAGGGTGCAAAGGAAATGGGCGTGATTTACGGCACAGGCGTTTATGAAAAGGGCGAGATTCTGGACAAAAAGGCTATGATTGAAGCCTATGAAATGGGAAAAGGTGTGTAATATGGAATTTGTCACACTTGCAAACAGCGTGAAAATGCCGATCCTTGGCTATGGTGTGTATCAGGTCACAAAGGACGAATGCGAACGCTGCGTGCTGGATGCACTGAAGGCAGGCTATCGCTCCATTGACACGGCCCAGTCCTATTTCAACGAGGAGGAGGTTGGTTCTGCCATTTCAAAAAGCGGTGTTCCGAGAGAGGAGATCTTCCTCACCACCAAAGTCTGGATCGAGCATTACGGCTATGAGGAGTGCAGGGCTTCTGTGCTGGAATCTATGAGAAAGCTCCGGACCGATTACATTGACCTGATGCTCCTGCACCAGCCGTTCGGTGATTATTATGGTGCATGGAGAGCGTTGGAGGATTTGTACGAGGAAGGCAAGCTCCGTGCGATCGGCATTTCCAATTTTTATCCCGACAGAATGATCGACCTTGCATCCTTCTCACGCATTAAACCCATGGTGAATCAGATCGAGTTGCATCCCTTTAATCAGCAGATCGAGGCGAAGAAATGGAATGAAAAATATGGCTTACAGGTGGAAGCATGGGCACCATTCGGCGAGGGCCGGGAGGGCCTGTTTGAGAATGAAATCCTGAAAGCTATCGGCGAAAAATACAGCAAGACCACTGCACAGATCATGCTCCGCTGGCATATACAGCGTGGTGTGGTTGTAATTCCGAAGTCCACGCATTATGAGAGAATGGCAGAGAATTTCGATGTTTTTGACTTTGCGCTTTCCGATGAGGATATGACAGCCATCGCTGCACTGGACCGGGGTGCAAGCGTGTTCTTCTCCCATACCGACCCGAATATGGTGGAATGGTTTGTGAAGATGGTGGAGGAACGCAGGAAGCAGCAGGACTGCTCCAAGGAGAAGAAAAGCTGGTAATTATCGGAAGTATTTGCTGATTACCATATAAATTGAAACGGCCTGCAGCCAGAGAGAATATCTCTGCCTGCAGGCTTTTTTCATATGCTGCAAACATCGCAGAATAGCCATTCCCAAGAGATGATGTGAAGCTATGATTATATGGCTCAGCAGTCCGATTTTGATTCGTTCTGAGATTGACTTTTTCGGCTCTCTGTGCTATAATTTTGATAGTGAGGAGAACATTTGCCTTACTCATAAATCGGGATTTATCGAACCAATTTAATCGTTCATTAAAGGAAGTTATATAAATGAAAAAATATTGTTTCCTTTTGCTTCTAATTCTAATGTCACTTTGCTCATGCAGTAATAAAGACGACAACAAAATGCGTAGTAAAGCAGATGTTACTGCCGTTGCTGAACAGCAAGTAACAGAAGCCGTTGAAACTGCTAATATTCTTTCTACAAGCATATCAACTACAGGGCCGGCTACAACTGCTGCTTCAGATATAATAGAAACAATAGAAAGTTCAAGTGAAGTCGGCGATTTTGAACAAACCGTTGAAGCGATTGAATATGTATGTAATGACCGCTGGAATGGATATAGCAGAGAACCATATATAATTTATAACGGAACAGAACATATTACTTTTGAGAATGAAATTGATTATTATATGAACAATGTCTCTAAGATAAAAAATGATATTGTAGGCAAAATTGTTAGCGAACAGGATTTAATTTCAAAAGCAAGAGAAATTTTTATTGATATTCTAGGTCAGGAGTATATAGATTGTGTAGAAGCTGATTGCATCATTAATGATGGAGAAAGAGTTGCAATCACATCAAGAATAACTCCGATTTATCGTGTGGAATATTATAAAGAATATGATGTGTGGTATATCAATCCTTGTATGCCGTCAGGTATAACAGAAGATGGGGAGGCCTTTGCCACAATTCACGATTTGCCTCCGTTCCTTATAATTTGCGGAAATGATGGAAGAATAATCGCTTGTCGGTTTTAATCAAATATAAAAAATGTAAATTCTGATTTATCACAATAACTGAATATACATTAAGCAGTCCCCCGGGGCTGCTTTTCTTATGCCCTCACGGAGAAGATGACCACACGGCAAACAGAATCAAAGGCATCACTGTTGAGATTAACCGTGATGCCTTGAAGCTGACCGGCGCTTTGAAATAAGATGGTTATTTACGAACGTACCTTCTAAAAAGAAAAGTCAACACCACAAGATGAACTAACCACATCATTCCCCAAAACAGTACATATTGATTTAAATTGAAGTAACAAAATATATAACACAACACTGTGTTTACCAGTTCTATATTTATTGCCACAACTGCAAATTTCATTATATTAGGATATTCTGTTTTAGCTTTCAGAAGGTACAGAAAAAAGATTCTTTCAATTAAACTTTTTGGGTATACCTTTGACTTATTTTTTCTCCATTTTCCCTTACATAGTGATAGGCAGGCTGCATAGGTTATCCCTCTACCAATGAAATAAAGCATTATCGAAATTACTAACATTTCAGTTTTTCTCCCAATGCAACTTTAGCTTCTATTAAACACGATTCAAGTTTATCTCTTATTCAAGTTAAATTATACCACATTCGCCCACAAATTTCAAAGAGGTACAGCCATGTTCTTCACCCTAATCCTCGAAAACCAATCCGGCGACCGGATCAAAAAACAGCCGGACGGTGAATCAGACGAATAACTCGCCTAAAGCACTGTTCCGGCTGGAGATTTATAGACTTACGAGGAATACGGCAAATAAATGATTAAAGATAAGTTTTCAATTCTTCCTCTAAGGCCGGAAGATCTTCCTTAATAGTATCCCAGACGATCTGCATATTGACACCGGAATATCCATGAACAATACGATTACGCATACCATACAGCTGTTTCCATGGAATTGTTTTTAATTCCAGCTTGAATTCGTCAGATAAAGACATCTTGGCAAGTTCACCAATCTGCATCAGATTGAATACACAAGCTTCTACTCGCATAGAGTCAGCCTGAAAATCTTCAAGATCTGTACAGCTGCTACAGTATTTCAAAACGGAACAAATATGTGCATGAATTTTTTCTAAAACCTGTCTGTCCTTAGCTTCCATAAATGACAACTCCTGTTTTGGCTATTTCGTTCTCCACCTCGGAATCCGGAACAATCTGCGATGTGTCAAGCAGATCAACATCTTTCCCTAATGCTGTTACAACATCCTCAAGAAGTCCGAAAAAAGCCATTCCTTTCAGACCGCTGTCAACAAGCAAATCGATATCGCTTTTGTCCTGAGCGATTCCCTTTGCATAAGAGCCAAACAAAACAGCCTTACGAATGTTGTATTCCTGGAAAATCGGAATCAGAATCGTTTGAATTTGCTGCGGTGAATAAATTTGATTTGTCATAACAGCACCTCCCATAAGCAGTATCTCTATTCTTCAATTAAAGTATAGCATATTTTCTTGTCAAAGTCAATCCACAGAAAGGCGGTGTTCCATGTTCTTCACCCTAATCCTCGGAAACCAATCCGGCGACCGGATCAAAAAACAGCCGGACGGTGAATCAGACGAATAACTCGCCTAAAGCACTGTTCCGGCTGGAGATTTATAGACTTACGAGGAATGCAATGAAACTGTAATAGAGCAGATTATTTCTGCCTTACAAATTGGAATTTATCGAGTTATCTAACTAACTTTCCTTATTTTTCAAGGCTTCCAGAGCCTCAAACTATGAACCTGTATGTATTTTCCCTTGTTTTTGCCCTTATGGGCAACTTACAAGGGAAAGTTTTTTCTTATTGCCCCACAACCTTATCCAAGAGCCTTGCGGAAGTCCGCTTTGCTTCCCTTGTGGCGTGAGCGTAAACATTCATTGTGGTA
>JAFUQX010000055.1 GCA_017472145.1 Ruminococcus sp.
ATTCCGGAGCTGAACGGCAAGCTGATCGGTTCTGCACAGCGTGTACCGGTTCCGACTGGTTCCACAACCATTCTGACCGCTGTTGTTAAGGGCACAAACGTAACAAAGGAAGGCATCAATGCTGCTATGAAGGCTGCTGCTACTGAGTCTTACGGCTACACAGAGGAGCAGATCGTTTCTTCCGATGTTATCGGCATGAAGTACGGTTCTCTGTTCGATGCTACTCAGACAATGGTAGCTCAGATCGCTGAGGATCTGTATGAAGTACAGGTTGTTTCCTGGTACGACAACGAGAACAGCTACACAAGCCAGATGGTTCGTACAATCAAGTACTTCGCTGAGCTGGCCTAAGTGCTGCTGAATCGTTAAAAAGCGAAATAGAAAGAGAGTCTGTTCCTCGGGACAGGCTCTTTTTTTCGGTTCTCTTTCAGATGATAATTGACAATTATTGACCCGGCCGTGCAGTATGGTCCTGTGTGTCTACTTAATAATATTAAGTATCAATAAGCGAAGCGAACTATGTAAAGCGAAACGGCTGAGGATGTTTAAAAAATAAATGGAATCGGAAAAAATCTATTGACATCACTGGTGTGATGTGTTATTATTAGATTGGGTCAAAGGAAAGGCTGAATGCAGGATATGCGGAAGGACTTTCCCGAAACATAAAATAATTTTTTTGCTTAATATAGCAAAGGAGAGATGAAAATGGCACAGGTAATGCCCAAGGAATGGGAAGGATTTAACGGCGGTTCATGGACATCTATGATCGATGTACGTGACTTTATCCAGAAGAACTACACACCGTATGAGGGTGACGAAAGCTTTCTCGCAGGCCCGACTGAGGCTACAACAAAGCTGTGGGAGCAGGTTCTGGATCTGTTCCGTCAGGAGAGAGAAAACGGCGGCGTAATCGACATGGATACAAAGATCGTATCTACAGTTGATTCTCACGAGGCTGGCTATCTGAACAAGGAGCTGGAGACGATCGTTGGTTTCCAGACAGACAAGCCGCTGAAGCGTTCTCTGCAGCCGTTTGGCGGTATCCGTATGGCTGAGGGTGCCTGCAAGTCCTATGGCTACGAGGTTGATCCTGAAATCAGCACAATTTTCACAAAGTACCGCAAGACACACAATGCAGGTGTATTTGATGTATATACTCCCGAAATGCTGTCTGCTCGTCACAATGCGATCATCACTGGTCTGCCGGATGCATATGGCCGCGGCCGTATCATTGGTGACTACCGCAGAGTTGCTCTGTACGGTGTTGACAAGCTGATCGAGGATAAGATGAAGCAGAAGGCTTCTGTATACGGCACAATGACAGATGAAAAGATTCGTCTGCGTGAGGAGATCGCTGAGCAGATCCGTGCGCTGAAGGCTCTGGCTAACATGGCCTCCAAGTACGGCTATGATATTTCCAAGCCGGCTGCAAATGCAAAGGAAGCCATCCAGTGGACCTATTTTGGTTATCTGGGCGCAGTTAAGGATCAGAACGGTGCAGCAATGAGCCTGGGCCGTACAGCTACTTTCCTGGATGTTTATATCAAGAGAGATATGGATAACGGCGTTCTGACTGAGGAGCAGGCTCAGGAATATATCGACCACTTCATCATGAAGCTGCGTATGGTTAAGTTTGCAAGAACTCCGGAATACAACGCACTGTTCTCCGGCGACCCGCAGTGGGTAACCGAGTCCCTGGGCGGTATGGGCGTAGACGGCAGAACACTGGTTACAAAGACCACTTTCCGTTATCTGCACACACTGGAAAACCTGGGCACCGCTCCGGAGCCGAACCTGACTGTTCTGTGGTCCAAGAGACTGCCGGATGCGTTCAAGAGATACTGCGCAAAGCTGTCCATCAACACATCGTCCTTCCAGTATGAGAACGATGATATGATGCGTGTGACCCACGGTGATGACTATGCAATTGCCTGCTGCGTATCCTCTATGAGAGTCGGCAAGGAAATGCAGTTCTTCGGCGCACGTGCAAACCTGGCTAAGTGCCTGCTGTATGCAATCAACGGCGGTGTGGATGAAAGAATCGATGCCAAGACCGGCAAGCACAATCAGGTTGGTCCGAAGTTCAGACCGGTTGAGGGTGATTACCTGGATTACAACGATGTAATGGATAAGTACATCGATATGATGGAGTGGCTGGCTAAGCTGTATGTGGATACACTGAACTGCATCCACTATATGCACGATAAGTACTGCTATGAGTCTCTGCAGATGGCTCTGCATGACAGAGACGTAAAGCGTTATTTCGCAACAGGTATCGCTGGTCTGTCCGTAGTAGCGGACTCCCTGTCTGCTATGAAGTATGCAAAGGTTAAGTGCATCCGTGACGAGTTCGGTGTAGTTGTTGACTTTGAGATCGAGGGCGAGTTCCCGAAGTATGGCAACAACGATGACCGTGTTGACGAGATCGCAGTTGACATTCTGAACCGCTTCATGGATATGGTTCGCAGCAACCACTGCTACAGAAATGGTGTTCCGACCACATCCATTCTGACCATCACATCCAACGTAGTATACGGCAAGAAGACCGGTAATACTCCGGATGGCCGTAAGATGGGCCAGCCGCTGGCTCCGGGTGCAAACCCGATGCACGGCCGTGATACACACGGTGCAGCTGCTTCCATGGCTTCTGTTGCAAAGCTGCCGTGGGTAAATGCACAGGACGGTATCTCCAACACCTTCACAGTAATCCCGGATGCACTGGGTAAGGACGCAGGTGTATTTGCCGGCGATATCGATATCGAGTCCATCAGAGAGGCTATGAAGGACTAATTTCTCGCTGAAGGAGGGGAGGGAGAACCAATGGCTTTTGAACCTGAGATGAGACAGCAGGAGGACGACATCGTGGAGATGATCGAACGTCTGATGGCCTCCGGTACAGGACATGTGACCGTTACACCAGAGGATCTGGAAAACGGCGGCCTGAAGGTAGATACCTACCGGAGCATGGATTGTTCCAAGGGCAATATGGCATGCTGCCAACCCACTGAATTTATGGAAGAAAACTAAAACGATTTCTTGAGGA
Source organism: Ruminococcus sp. (assembly GCA_017472145.1). Lineage (GTDB taxonomy): Bacteria > Bacillota > Clostridia > Oscillospirales > Ruminococcaceae > Ruminococcus_C. The sequence continues at coordinate 3,044 of JAFUQX010000055.1, forward strand.
GGAAATGATCATGGCAAATGAAAAGCAGATTGATAACCTGGTTGAGCTGCTCGATGGTTATGCTGAAAAGGGCGGCCACCACCTGAACGTAAACGTTCTGAACAGAGATATGCTTCTGGATGCACAGCAGCACCCGGAGAAGTATCCGCAGCTGACGATCCGTGTAAGCGGTTACGCTGTAAACTTCATCAAGCTGACCAAGGAGCAGCAGGATGACGTTATCTCCAGAACATTCCACGCTGCTCTCTAATTCGGTGCTGGATTTCGTTCAATGAAGACTGATTGAATTGTGCGGGCGTGCTTTTTGGGTACGCCCGCATTTTTATTGACTGTAGCATTTCCGGTATTTCCCGCATGTTTCGGGGAATGCTATACGGAGATGAAGCTATGAAGGAGGTAAATTATGGAAGGATTTGTGCATTCAACGGAGAGCTTTGGTACGGTAGACGGGCCGGGCATCCGGTTTGTGGTTTTTTTGCAGGGATGTCCTCTGCGCTGTCAGTATTGTCATAATCCGGATACATGGCAGTTCCACATCGGCGAAAAGCGCACGGTGGAGTCTTTACTGGAGGAGTATGACGGCCTGAAGGAATTTCTCAAAAGCGGCGGTATCACCGTTACAGGAGGAGAGCCGCTGGTGCAGATGGAGTTCGTGACAGAGCTGTTCCGGGAGGCTAAGAAGAGAGGGATTCACACCTGTCTGGATTCCTCTGGTGTGTTGTTCCGGGAGAGCCGGCGCAGGGAGTATGACGAGCTGATGCAGTACACAGACCTTGTGATGCTGGATATCAAGCATATTGATGATGAGGAGCACAAGAAGCTCACCGGACAGTCCAATCAGCACATTCTGGAGTTTGCGGAATATCTGCGTGATATTGGTAAGGATGTGTGGATTCGTCACGTAGTGGTTCCGGGGCTCACCCTGAAGGAGGAGCCGCTGCATCGTCTGGGGTATTTTCTGGGCGGCCTTACCAATCTGAAGGCGCTGGATGTGCTGCCTTATCATACCATGGGTATTGTGAAGTATGAGCAGCTGAAGATCGACTATCCCCTGAAGGACGTAGAACCGGCTACAAAGGAACAGGCGGTCTGGGCCAAGAATATTATATTCCAGGGGCTGAAGGAGCGCATCCAGGATGATATGAAGCGGGAAGGGAAATGAGGAAAATTTTCATTTTCCGGTCTTGCCATGGGAGAAAAATTTTGATATAATAAAAGAAGCGAGTGTTCGCTGAATTTTGAATGATCAGGAGGTACGCTATGAACGCTGACCCGTATCCTGCGCAGCAGATGATGTGTGCAGGACGGCCGACCGGTTCTCCGGCGGCACGACTACAATAGCAAAGGCAGCGGGCCTGGTGTGCCCTGCGGTTGCTGCCTTTGCGGAAAGGTGGTAACCGTGATTGAATATTACAAGACCGTAGACGGCCGTCTCCGGCCGATCGAGGGTATGCAGCCCGGCTGCTGGGTGTCTGTCGTAGACCCTACGGCCAAGGAAATGAAGATGCTGATCGAGGACTATGGCCTGGACAGCGGCTTTCTCAAGTCCTCTCTCGATGAGGAGGAATCCTCCCGTGTGGAGAGAGAGGAAAACCAGACGCTGATCATCGTGGACACGGCTGTGTCAGAAATCGAGAAGAACGAAACCCTGAAATTCTACACCATGCCGCTGGGTATTATCATCACAGAGCAGCAGGTGTATACTATTTCTCTGAAGGACAGTAAGGTCGTGGATGATGTGATCTCCGGACGGGTGCGAAATGTGCAGACGCATTTCCGGACGCAGTTTGTGCTGCGGCTGATGATGTATATTACATCCACTTATCTGGTCTATCTGAAGCAGATCGACAAGGCCTCCGACGCACTGGAGCGGCAGCTTCATAAGGCGGTAAAGAATCAGCAGCTCATCCAGATGATGGAGCTGGAAAAATCCCTGGTATACTTCAGCACGTCTCTGAAGTCCAACGATGTGACGGTGAATAAGATTCTCCGCGGACGTGTGATCAAGCTCTATGAGGAGGATCAGGAGCTTCTGGAGGATGTGCTCACGGAGCTGAAGCAGGCTCAGGAGATGGCCACCATCTATTCCGGCATTCTGGCCGGTATGGTGGATGCCTGCGGCTCGGTCATTTCCAACAATCTGAATTTTGTCATGTGGCGGCTGACTACCGTCACTATTATCCTTGCGATTCCGACCATGGTGTACAGCTTCTATGGAATGAACACAGCGGATCTGCCCTTTTCGGATTACACGCTGTTTCCCATGATCCTGTCTGTTGTGGCCACGGCCTTTGCAGCGATTTTTCTGTTCAAGTTCGGAAGATTCAATAAGCGATAGCGTAAAAAAACGGCAGGACGATACCGGTCCTGCCGTTTCCGCTTTTTTCATGGATCAAGGACAGCCGGAGCTGTCCTTTTCTACATAATGGCCGCTTTTGCTTTGCTGACGATATTCTTATCGTTCTCATAAGAGAGGATATTGGCGGCATATCCGATGTCCACCCACCGGATCTCGGAGATCTCCTCAGCCTGAGGAGCAAAGTCATAGTTTTTGGCCTTGGCGATAAAATAGACCACGGTTTTCTGCGTATCCCGTTTGGGGAAGTAGGATACAGTTTCACGGAATGTGGGGTCAATAAGCACATCCAGGGAGGTTTCTTCCTTGATTTCACGCAGAGCGGTTTCAATTTCTGTTTCATTCCCCTCAACGTGACCCTTTGGGAAAGACCAGTGACCGCTGTTGATGTGTTTGATCAGCAGAATTTCTGTGTTCCCGTGAAATTTGCGGTACACGATCGCACCGCAGGATTTCTCATGGTACATAATAAAGGCGGCTCCTTTCAGAAAAATGTGTTGTTGTATATAGTATAGCACATTTTTCCGAATTTGTCCATAGCAAAGAATGGGGTTGGATGAAACTTACATGAAAAATTTCCGCTCCGGTTTACTCCTCATCCAGAGGCCCCAGTACCTTTTCGGCCGTGGTGACATCCAGCTGCTGCACCTCACGAAGCTTCCGGTTGATGCTGCGTGTACGTGTACCCACCAGCTTATCCAGATCCTCATCCAGCAGACGGATCCGCTTGCGGGCCGATTCCAGAACCGAATCAAACTTCTCGAATTCCGTCTTGACTGCGCCCAGCACCTGCCATACCTCATTGCTGCGCTTCTGGATCTGGAGGGTCTGGAAGCCCATCTGAAGGGCGTTGAGCATGGCCGCCATGGTGGACGGGCCTGCAATATTGATCTGATAGTCACGCTGGAGATCTGTAACCAGTCCCATATTGACGACCTCAGCATAAAGCCCCTCAAAGGGCAGGAACAGGATCGCAAAATTGGTGGTGTAGGGCGGGGAAATATACTTGTCCCGGATATCCTTTGCACACTTCTTGATAACCGTCTCCAGCTGCTTCCGTGCGGCCTTTACGGTATCGGCATTGCCGGTCTCATAGGCATCCTGAAGGGTTGCGTATGTATCTCCGGGGAATTTGCTGTCGATAGGGAGATAGATATACCCGCCGTCATCAGCAGCCGGCAGCTTCACAGCAAATTCTACATGATCACGGCTGCCGGGAATGGTTGCGATCTCCGTCTCATACTGCTCCGGAGAGAGGATCTCCTGCAAAATGGCTCCCAGCTGGATCTCACCGAGAATACCTCTTGTCTTTACGTTGGAGAGCACCTTCTTCAGGTCGCCCACACCGCTGGCCAGAGTCTGCATCTCGCCCAGACCCTTATAGACCTCCTCCAGACGCTGGCTCACCAGCTGGAAGGAACGGGTCATCTTCTCCTCCAGTGTCTTCTGGAGCTTGTCATCCACCGTATTGCGGATGGTATCCAGCTTCTGGGCATTGTCCTCCTGCATCAGCTTCATCTGCTGGGCCATGGTCTTGCGCATATCCTCCAGCTTCTGCTGGTTGGTGGTTTCCAGGGTCTTGAGACGCTCCTCAAACTGCTGTAGCTGAGCGGTGACAGAGCGGTTCATCTGTGCCATGCTGTCCTGCTGAGCCTGTGTGAACTGGTTCTGATTGTCGGAGAGCATTTTGCCCAGGGACTGCATGGACTGATTCAGCGTGTTCTGGAGCTTTTCATCCACCGTGGTGCGGATAGCATCCAGCTTCTGTGCGTTGTCGGCCTGCATCTGTGTAAGCTGCTGGCCGGTGGCTGCACGCATATCCTCCAGCTTCTGCTGGTTGGTGGTCTCCAGAGTCTTGAGACGCTCCTCAAACTGCTGTAGCTGAGTGGTGACGGAGCGGTTCATCTGGGCCATGCTGTCCTGCTGCATCTGAGAGAACAGGGTCTGATTGTCAGAGATGGTCTTGCTCATGGACTGCATGGACTGGCTGCTGGAGGTACTCAGCTCCTGACGCAGGCGGCTCAGATCGTCCTGCAAGCCCTTCTGGAGCTGCATGGATACCTGGCTGAAGTCGGTCTGCTCCGGCTTTTCCATGCGGGATATCCGCAGGAGGAGAACCACCAGAAGGATCGTACAGAGAATGAGAAGAATGAGAATGGCGATCTGCATAGAAAACAAACGTCCTTTCATTATAATAAAATAAGATATTCTCATTATAGCACAGGCGGGGCTGAATTTCAACTTTTTTTCGCATACCTGTTTACGTATCCGGAAAAGTATGCTATAATAGAGGTAATTCTTTATTTTAGGAGTGTTGGAAAATCCCTATGGCTGATTATGTGTATAAAAGAAAGAACCCCTATGATCCCTTTGACAATCCCACGGAAAACTGTGCCTACCGCACGGATTACCGTGACATCGACCCGGAGATCGACACCCCGGATTATGAGCCGCCCCTGCTTCCGGCGCGGAGAGAGCGGAAAAACATCCGCCGCTATTTCAATGCAGCGGGTATGGGTCTGCTGCTGGGCGCCGTGTTTGTGAATATTGTCTTTGTCCTGCTTGTGAGCCTTCTGGAATTCTGTATGACAGGCTCCATTGACTATTCGGATATGCTGGATGCGGAGAGCTACATTTACTATGACTCGTCCATTCTGATTGCCATGAACGGTCTGCTGTTCCTGGTGGCCAATACAGTGCCCTCTGTCATCGGCTGCCGTGCTACAGGAATCCGTCTGCGCTCCCTGTTCCGTCCCCTGGATACGAAGAAGGGAGAGCTGGTGCGGTATATGTTCATCGGCATTTTCATCCAGGCCATCACGGGTATTCTTTATGCCCTTGTTAGCACGATCATGGAGGCCGGCGGTATTCAGGACTATGCTCCGGAGATCGATTCCTTTGTCAATGTAAAGGCCACTGTGGCCACTGGTCTCTATACCTGTCTCATCGCTCCGGTTACAGAGGAGCTTCTTTACCGTGGCTTTGTGCTGAAGAATCTGTCCCGTGTCAGTCAGCATTTCGGCATCATCGTAAGTGCGGTGCTGTTTGGCCTGGCCCATGAGAACATCGCCCAGTTCCTGCTGGCGCTGCCTACGGGTATTTTTATGGCTCGTCTGGTGGTGAAGCATAATTCTCTGATCCCGTCCATTCTGGTACATATGGCGGTAAATACCATGGCCTTCTTTATGGAGATGATCTTCTACTTCACGCCGGAGAGCATGGGCGTGCTGCTGTTCCTGCTGGATGTTGTCTATTATGTGGTCGCAGCGGCCGGCCTGGTGTTCTGGATCCTGGAGGTACGAAAAACCCGTCTCCCGGCCAATACCATCCGTCAGAGCTACCGCGGGGTACGGATCGCACTGACCACTCCGTGGCTTATGGCTGCGGTGCTCTTTCACCTGGGCATGACCATTGTGGGGATCGTCAGCCAGAACAGCTATTGAGAAATCAGGTGAACGCATGAAAAAGCTGCAAGATGATGATCATGAGCGTGCAGGAGTGAAAAGGATACTGTCTGTATTGTGTATGGCGGTAATGCTGGCTGGCTGTTCTGCGCAGGATGCAGACACAGAATCTGCGGCCGGGCAGCAGGAGGTGCTTGAAACTCTGGAAAATGCGGGAGTCAAGCAGACCTACAGGGTGGTGCTGGAGGATATTTACTATGAGCAGAAGTTTCCTCCGTATGAACGCAGTATAGAAAACTACGATTTTGACATTACTGAAAATGAATTTGCCATTTATGATATAGATCATGACGGCCGTGAGGAGCTGGTTTTTCTTTTAACCCAGAGCTATACGGCCACAATGTTTGCATCTGTTTATGACTGCGACAGCGAAGGGAATATCGTGGAGCAGTTTCATGGTTTTCCCCGTCTGACCTTTTACAGCAACGGCATGATTGAGGTGGGAATTTCTCATAATCAGGGGCATTCCGGCCGATTCTGGCCATATACCATGTATCAGTATGATGCTGAGACAGATTCCTATAATGCAGTGGCCTATGTTGAGGCTGTTGATAAGGATGTTATTGATACAATAAACAGTCAGCTTACAGAAGCCGGAGAAGAACCTGCCTGGGACTATCCGGAAGAAGCTGATATCAGCGGTTCTGGTCTGGTGTATTATATTTGTCCTCATGGAATTGAGAGCGATGCTGAGCCGGCCGATGTAACGGAATACAACATATGGCATGATACCTATGTGGGAGATGCAGAAATTCTCGATCTGCCGTTTATGAAGCTGACAGAGGAGAATATAAACAAGGTGTTCGGAAAATAGGGAAAATATAATGCGTCCTATTGACGAAATGAGCGGAAAGTAGTAAAATAGAAGTGGAAATAAAACAAATGGAGGTAATTCCCATGTCCAAGAAATTTATTGTTGAAACATCTGCAAGACACGTACATCTGACAGCAGAGGATTTTGCTGTACTGTTTGGTGCAGACAAGGAACTGACGGTAAAGAAGATGCTTTCCCAGCCGGGACAGTTTGCATGCGAGGAGCGTGTGACTGTTGTAGGCCCGAAGAAGGAGATGCCGGGTGTATCCATCCTTGGCCCGTTCCGCAGCGCTACACAGGTTGAGCTGTCTGCTACAGATGCACGCTCTATTGGTATTGCTGCACCCATCCGTGAATCCGGCGATGTGGCCGGCTCCGGCGCATGTAAGCTGGTTGGCCCCTGCGGTGAGGTAGAGATCAGCGAGGGCGTGATCGTTGCAAAGCGTCACATTCATCTGACTCCGGAGGATGCCGCAGAAATGGGCGTTCAGGATAAGGATGTTGTATGGGTAAAGGTAGACACTGAGGGACGCAAGGCCATCCTGGGCGATGTTGTCTGTCGTGTATCTTCCAGCTATGCAACTGCAATGCATATCGATACAGACGAGTCCAATGCTATCAGCGCACCCCGTGACCTGATGGGCGAGATCGTGAATATCGGCTGAGTACATAAGCGGAGCAAGTCAAAGAAGGGCAGATTCCTCAGGGAGTCTGCCCTTCTTGCATGCTGGCCTTGATTGACAGAGGACAGGCTTTGTGGTAAAATATGAATAGAAGAATGATTTTTTTGAGCAGGTGATTTCACAGGAGAGGAGGTGTCTGCGTTGGATCGTATAGAATGCACACTGCGAAAATGGCTGTCCGGCCTTTTCAGTGTGCTGCTGCTGATTCTGTTGTTTCCGGGAAAGGTCTTTGCGCTGGAGACCGCAGAGGAATTTCTCTATAATGAAAACATCTACTATCAGATCAATGCGCTGGACGAGGTGGTGATCACCCGTTCCCGTGCCTCTGTGAAGGAGGCGGTCATACCAGCGGAGATCGACGGGAGACCGGTTACAGAGATCCAGAACAATGCCTTTCAGAGCAGAACCCGTCTTACTACAGTAAGTCTGCCGGATACCATACAGAGGATCGGAGACTATGCCTTCTATCAATGCACCCGTCTGGAAACCGTGGAGATCCCCGATACAGTCACGCAGATCGGATGGGGCATTCTGGCTGGAACACCGTGGCTTGAAAATCAGCCGGAGGGCTGTGTGATCATGGGAAATCAGATCCTCATCGGCTATCGGGGAAGCGATTCGCAGGTCGTCATACCAGAGGGTACAACGGCCATTGCCGGACGGGCCTTTGAGGATTGTGAGAGCCTTATGTCGGTATCCATCCCCTCTACAGTAACGGAGATCGGAGGTCTGGCCTTTTCGGGCTGCTCCAAGCTGACGGAGTGTACCATACCGGAGGGCGTTGTATCTTTGGGCGAATATGCCTTTAACTGGTGCATTGCCCTTCAGACGGCGGAGATCGCCGACAGTGTGGCCGCCATCGGAAATCATGCCTTTGTCGGCTGCTCCAGTCTGATTTCGGTGAAGCTCCCGTCGAAGCTGACACGAATTGAGAGTGCCGTCTTTCTCGGCTGCTCCAATCTGACCAAGGTGCAGATCCCGGATACGGTCACGGACATCGGCAGTGACGCTTTCTATGGATGCCTGTCCCTTCGGGAGGTGACGCTGCGCTCCACGGTGCGTTCTATCGGAGCAAGAGCGTTTGGTGAATGTACGAGCCTTGAAAAGTTGACCATATTCAATGACAGCTGTCAGATCTCGGATTCTGCTGAGACCATTGCGGCCAGCTCGGCCATATACGGATTGAGAGGCTCGACCGCCCAGACCTATGCCCAGACCTATGAGCGGCAGTTTATGATCGCAGAGCCTGTTCCGGGAGATGTGAACGAAAACGGTTTGATTGAAATCGCTGATGCCAGCAGGATCCTACTGCTCTATGCACAGGTGGGAGCCAATCTGATCAGTGCCCCCGGGGCCTATGAGCTGCTGGCGGGTGATATGAACGGAGATGGAATACTGGATATATCGGATGCAACACAGGTATTGCTGATCTATGCAAGAAAAGGGGCAGGTCTGGAATGAGGATGAAAAAGGAACCGAAGTTTTGAGGAGTGAGCTTTATGAAAATTTATCAGAAAGGAAAACGGATACTAGCCGCCTTGCTGGGTGTGCTTCTGCTGTTTGGCAGCCCGGGACAGCCCATAGAGGCCGCAGCTCTGGATGCGGCCATCTGGACAGACGGTCTGCTTCAGTACCGCCAGATCGACGGAATGTCAGCGGTGACCGTTACAGGTTCCGATCAGGCTCTTTCCGGTGATCTGGTGATCCCGGAATATTTTTCCGACATGGAGGTCGTCCGGATCGAGGATGGGGCCTTTGAGGGACAGACCGGACTGACTTCTGTGACTGTGCCGGATACGGTGCAGAGAATCGGTGCAAGAGCCTTCTATGGATGCAGCGCACTGGAGCAGGCGGATGTGGAAAATACCCTTCAGTATGTAGGAGAGGAGGCCTTTGCTGAAACGGCATGGTACACAGCCCATGCACAGGACGAGCTGATGATCCTGGACGGGGTCGTGCTGATCTCTGCGGGAGAGAATGTCAGCGAGCTGGCTCTTCCGGAAACGGTGCGTGTGATTGCCAGTCAGGCGTGTATGGATCATACAGCGCTGACCTCTGTGGTGATGACGGCCTGCACGGGCTATGTGGGTGCAAGGAGCTTTTCCGGATGCACGAATCTTTCGGATGTGATCCTGCCCAATGGCGTGAAGGATGTGGGAGACTATGCCTTTGCTGAATGTGCGGTGACACGGATCGTGATTCCTGCTACTGTGCTTTCTGTGGGCGCCGGTGCGTTTGTGAATTGTACCTTCCTGGAGCAGGTGATCCTGTGGGACGGCGTTGTGCGGATCGGGAGCAATGCCTTTCTGGGGTGCAGTGCAGTGGAGCAGCTGAGCATTCCCGACAGCGTAACGCAGCTGGGAAGCGGTGTGTTCCGGAAGTGCAGCAATTTGCAGAAGGTGGTGGCCGGAAGCCGTATAGCAGCGATTCCGGACTATGCATTTCAGGAATGCACCTCCCTGAGCAGTGTGACCATCCGGGGAGCGGTCACAAGGATCGGAATCGGTGCGTTCAATAAGTGCACCTCCCTTCAGGCGATTGCATTGCCGGATTCTCTTATGGATATCGATGCAGAAGCCTTTCAGTCCTGCATGAGTCTGACAGAAGTCAATATTCCGGCCAGCCTGCGCAGTGTGGGTGTAAATGCATTTTTTGATACAGCACTTGTAAAGCGGCTTCAGACCGAGCAGGCCGGAAGCAGCTATGTGATCTGGGATGGACAGGTTCTTCTGAGCTACAGAGGCGAGGATGAAAAAGCGGTGATTCCGGAGGGCGTGACGCTTGTAGCCGGTGCGGCCTTTGCTGCCAATGAAACCATCTGCGAGATCGTTCTTCCGGAAGGCCTGCGGAGTCTGAGCGCCTACGCTTTTGATGCGCTGGATACGCTGGAGCAGATCTATATTCCGGACAGCGTAAGTCATATCGGCGCTTATGCCTTCTGGGACTGCATTTCTCTGCGTGAGATCATCCTGCCGGCATCACTTACCTGTATCAATGAGGGCGTACTGTTCGGCTGCGAACAGCTGGTTTATGCAGAGATTCCACAGGGTGTTGAGCAGATCCTCAATGAGGCGTTCCGGTATACGGCGCTGAGTGATGTGACGCTTCCGGAGTCTGTGACCTATGTGGGGGACAGTGCCTTTTATGATATTGCAGCTCTGGGTGAGATCGTTGTGAACAATCCGCTTTGTGAGCTGGATGAATGTGCTGTTCCGGAGAATACAGTCATCCGGGGGTATGAAGGCTCTGCGGCCGAGGAATATGCCCGGATAAACGGGAATCCTTTTCTGTATCTGGAAGAGCTGACTGTGACGACTACAACGGCGCTGACCACGGCCAAAAGCCAGATGACAACATCTGCAATGACGCAGACCGGAGAAGAAACGACGGCTGCGACAACCAGGATCACCACTACAACGCCGCACTGGACAACAACAACGACTGCGACCAGCACGACAGCTGATGAGCAGGCCGGGGATCTGAATGGGGACGGAGAAATTTCTGTTTCGGATGTAACGGCTGTGATGACGCTGTATGTGCGCTATGCAGCCGGGCTTCTGACAGAGGAGGAGCGTGTGCAGCTTTCTCTGGCGGATGTGAACCGGGATGGCATAGTGGATCTGAGTGATGCGACGCTTCTGCTGTCCTATTATGCGGTGCGCGGAGCCGGACTTACGGATCTGCCCTTTGCAGTTTGGCGGGATGTGCAGGAAACGGGCGGATAAAAGAGTATTTTTTAAGTAAAATGTGAAAAATCAGGAAAAACGCTTGACAAAGCGGAAAAGGGAGTATATAATGAGATGGTATGCGGTACAATACTGCATACCATTTCTTATTTTTTGAAAAAGGAGGAAGATTAATGCCTACGTTTAATCAGTTGGTACGTAAGGGAAGAAAGATGCAGCAGGACAAGTCCACTGCTCCGGCTCTCCAGAAGGGTTACAATTCTAAGAAGAAGGTAACTACAAATCAGAGCTCACCGCAGAAGAGAGGCGTGTGCACAGCTGTTCGTACAGCTACACCGAAGAAGCCGAACTCTGCTATGAGAAAGATCGCCAGAGTAAAGCTGACCAATGGCTTTGAAGTAACATCTTACATTCCGGGTATCGGTCACAATCTGCAGGAACACAGCGTTGTACTCATCAGAGGCGGACGTGTAAAGGACCTGCCGGGTGTACGTTACCACATCATCAGAGGCGCACTGGATGCACAGGGTGTTGCAAACAGAATGCAGGCTCGCTCTAAGTACGGCGCAAAGCGTCCGAAGGCTGGCAAGAAGTAAGAACAGACTTTTGCCAAAAACGTAAGAACAGGACAATAACAACCACAGGAAACATGTGGAGATCATATAGATTGCGGCTGGAAATATCTGGCTGCGCTGCGATCCTCTGCACTGGCTCCTGACGGTCGGCGGTATAAAAGCCGCCTGAACGAGTACCTGTGAATTCATGAATTATGTGAAGGAGGGAAGCGAAAATGCCAAGAAGAGGTAAAATCGCAAAACGTGACGTGCTGGAAGATCCGATTTACAGATCCAAGCTCGTGACTCGTCTGATCAACAACGTGATGATCGACGGTAAGAAGGGTGTCGCACAGAAGATTGTTTACGGTGCATTTGAGATCGTAGCTGAAAAGACCGGTAACGATGCACTGGAAATGTTCGAGCAGGCCATGGAGAATGTAATGCCGCAGCTGGAAGTAAAGGCTCGCCGTATGGGCGGTGCGACCTACCAGGTGCCGATGGAAGTAAGACCGGATCGTCGTCAGACACTGGGTCTGCGCTGGATCACAAAGTATTCCAGACTGCGTAACGAGAAGACCATGAAGGAAAGACTGGCCGGTGAAATTCTCGATGCACTGAACAATGTAGGCGGCGCTTGCAAGAAGCGTGACGATACACACAAGATGGCAGAAGCAAACAAGGCATTTGCACATTACCGCTGGTAATCGCACTGCTGTGTGAAATAGAGGAGGGTAACTATGGCTAGAGATTGTTCCCTGGAAAATACCAGAAATATTGGTATCATGGCGCATATCGATGCTGGTAAGACCACCACGACAGAGCGTATTCTGTTCTATACTGGTGTAAACCACAAGATTGGTGAGACCCACGAGGGCGCTGCTACCATGGACTGGATGGAACAGGAGCAGGAGAGAGGTATTACCATCACTTCTGCTGCAACAACTGCATACTGGGCCGGTCACAGAATCAATGTTATCGATACACCGGGACACGTTGACTTCACAGTAGAGGTTGAACGTTCTCTGCGTGTACTGGACGGTTCTGTAACAGTACTGTGTGCAAAGGGCGGCGTTGAGCCGCAGTCTGAGACCGTATGGCGTCAGGCTGACAAGTATCAGGTTCCGAGAATGGCTTATGTTAACAAGATGGACATCATGGGCGCAAACTTCTACCGCGTTGTTGAGATGATGCGGGACAGACTGAAGTGCAACGCAGTTCCGATTCAGCTGCCGATTGGTGCTGAGGACGAATTCAAGGGCATTATCGACCTGGTAGAGATGAAGGCTTATGTATATTACGATGATCTGGGCAAGGACATCCGTGTTGAGGAGATTCCGGAAGACATGGTTGAAAAGGCTGAGGAATATCGTGAGAGCCTGATGGAGCACGTAGCTGAGCAGGATGACGAGCTGATGGAGAAGTATTTCGCAGGTGAGGAGATCACCATCGACGAGATCAAGGCCTGCATCAGAAAGTCCACGATCGCAAATACAATGGTACCGGTTGTCTGCGGTACTTCTTATAGAAACAAGGGCGTACAGAAGGTTCTGGATGCAATCGTTGATTACATGCCGTCTCCGCTGGATGTACCGGCTATCAAGGGTGTAAACCCGGATACAGATGAGGAAGTTGTTCGTCACTCCTCTGATGATGAGCCGTTCTCAGCACTGGCCTTCAAGATCGCAACAGACCCGTTTGTAGGTAAGCTGTGCTTCTTCCGTGTATATTCCGGCAGCGTTCAGGCTGGCTCCAGCGTTCTGAATGCGACCAAGGGCAACAGGGAGCGTCTGGGACGTATCCTTCAGATGCACGCAAACCACAGAAAGGACATCGATGTGATCTATGCAGGTGACATCGCTGCTGCTGTAGGTCTGAAGAATACAACAACAGGTGATACACTGTGTGATGAAAAGCACCCGGTAATTCTGGAATCCATGGAATTCCCGGAGCCGGTTATTCAGCTTGCGATCGAGCCGAAGACCAAGGCTGGTCAGGAAAAGATGGGTATTGCGCTGGCGAAGCTGGCTGAAGAAGACCCGACATTCCGCACCTACACAGATGAAGAAACCGGTCAGACCATCATCGCTGGTATGGGTGAGCTTCACCTGGATATCATCGTTGACCGTCTGATGCGTGAGTTCAAGGTAGAAGCAAACGTTGGCGCACCGCAGGTATCCTATAAGGAAACCATCAAGGGCAGCGCAGACGTGGACTACAAGTACAAGAAGCAGTCCGGTGGTAGCGGTCAGTACGGTCACGTTAAG
>JAFUQX010000056.1 GCA_017472145.1 Ruminococcus sp.
ACCACTGTGCTACACCAGCATTGTTATTCAATTTTAATTTTTTGCAAGGCTTGCTGTGTCCGCTGCGATGCCGCTTTAACGACAACCCACGACCTGCTCATTACGAATGAGCTGCACTACCACTGTGCTACACCAGCATTGTTATTCAATTTTAATTTTTTGCAAGGCTTGCTGTGTCCGCTGCGATGTCGCTTTAACGACAACCCACGACCTGCTCATTACGAATGAGCTGCACTACCACTGTGCTACACCAGCATTGTTATTCAATTTTAATTTTAGGCAAGGCCAGCCGCTCAGCAAGAAGCTCCCTGATTACCAGGCTTTACCGGGTAATATTCATAACAGTAATAATTATACCACACTCTGCTGCAAATGTCAAGAAAAAAGCTGTAATTTTTTCAGCGTACCAGATATTCAGGGATTATTTTCCAGATACAGGCCGCAGAATTTCAGCGTTTTGACGGCTTTTTTCGCTGAAAATCCGTTTCTCTGGATTTTTCTACAAAAAAACTGAGAAATTCCGAATTTGTTATTGAATTCTCCGGAGAAGTATGATATAATATGTGTAATTCAATTTTCGACTAAAAGGAAGGTTTCATTATGAAGAAGAAAAAGACTACCTCCGTGCTCGGAGTGATCGTCGCAGTCATTCTGATTATTGTTGCAGCCACAACCATGCTGACAACAGCTCTTTTTGCAACACAGGATACACCGCAGCTCTTTGGCTACTATCTTTATCTCCAGAAGAGCGATGCAATGGAAGTAACAGACGGTGAGGATGATTCTGCATCTATTCATGCGAATACCGTTGTCTTTGCCAAGGCCTATAATGGTACTGACCCGCTTTCTGTAAACAATGCCATCCTCTGCGTGCTCGCACCGGATGATTCCTCTCCTATTGAGGATAAAGATTCCAACGGCTATGCCATCCGCAGAATCCTGCGGATCGAACCCAATGAGGAAACAGGTGAGCTTCTGTATTACCCGACAACCATGCGCACCGACAGCATCGGCACAGAACCGGCTATTACAGCCAGCTCCATTCTGGGTCTCTGTCAGTTTGAGCACGCCGGACTGTATACGTACATCACCTTTGTTCAGACAATGCCTGGTATTCTGCTGCTGCTGGCTCTGCCCTGCGTTCTGCTGATCGCTATGCTGATCACAAAGATCGTGCGTGCCAGAAATCGTAAGCTGGATGAGGATGCATATGCATTTGAAGAAAGCTATGATGGAATTCCGGGTGAGGATATGTATGATGAAGAATATGAGGAGGACGTAACAGACGATCCCAGCGGTTACGATGATTACGCTGATGAGCCTTCCACTCCGCTGTATACACCGGATATGGGCAACACCAGCACACTGGACCGCAAGCGTGTTTCCATCGCACAGAACTTCACTCCCAAGGCCGTAAATCCGAATTCTCCCTATCAGAAGGCACGTACTATGCAGTTCAAGGCGCAGAAGGATGTTCCGATCCTGAGAGGTTCGGCTTATGACCAGCCTCAGGTTTCCGATCAGACTCCGGTTCAGCCGCAGACCCAGGCTCCGGTTCAGCCGCAGGTGCAGGCGCCGGCTGCTGAGGATAGTGGCTATGTTGGCAAGTATGCGGCTGCTCCGCAAAATGGTACACAGGAATACCATGGCGCACATGAAGCCGGCAGCACATCCGGCGGACGGGTATTCCGCAGCTCTGGTTCGATCACCTCCACATTCCGCAAGCCGAATGTAGACGATATCCTTTCCGGAGATCCGCTGTCCAGAGTAAAGTCTGAGCCAGCTTCCGCTCCGACTCCGGCCCCGGAAAAGAAGCCGAGCAAGCCGTCCTATACATCCTCCTCCAAGCGCTCCGGCAGCAGGAATGACAACGCTTCTGTTGACGATCTTTTGAATATGATCGAGAACCAGAAGAAAAAACTGTAAGCTTCACAAGCAAATATACATCAAGAGCAGCAGCTGAAAAGCGGCTGCTCTTTTTGATTGCATAGAGAAATGATTTAAGAAGGCATAAAAGCTTTTATGCCTCAGTCTGTCGAAAAACCTTTGACAACGTCCCACTGGGACGTTTTCAAGAGAAACTTGCTTCGAATCGCAACAAGGGGAAGCGGTCTTGTTCGCTCGCCCACGGCGCCATCCCCTCTGTCAGCTTTGCTGACATCTCCCCGCACTGCGGGGAGTCACCCTCGAAAAAGCTGTCGCTTTTTCTCACCCCATTCTCCGTGCGCCGGAAGTACGGCGCAGGGTATTTCGCCGTCTACGGACGGCGACCAGGGACTCTGTCCCTGGACCCTGGCAGCATTTTCGAGAAATTGCTGCACCAAAAAGCTTTTATACCTGTTTCAGTTGATGACTTTGGCCGTGCAGAGAATCCCCCTGAACCCTGCAAGCCTTTTGAGAAAGGCTTGAGCGAAAACTTTTCTTTCTGTGTGCTCAGATAAGCCAAGCTCCAATTTCTCAAATGCACGCTTGTACTTTCCGTAAAAATATGATATAATATTCCCATTACACTACGAGGAGTTTATACATGGAAACCATCAGAATCGGAACACACACAATACCGAAAACAGCGGCTCTTGCGCCCATGGCCGGTGTAGCCGACCGCTCCTATCGCATCCTCTGCAAGGAATTCGGTGCGGCCGCTCTCGTCAGCGAAATGGTCTCCGCAAAGGGCCTTTGCTACGGCGATCCCAAAACCAATCAGCTCTGCACCATTCTGGATGAAGAACGCCCTATGGGACTGCAATTGTTCGGCAGTGAACCAGACTTTATGGCAAAGGCTGTCACCCTGGTGCAGCCCTTTCAGCCCGACTGGATCGATATAAATATGGGCTGTCCTGTGCCCAAGGTGATTCACACCGGTTCCGGCTCGGCCCTTATGAAGGATATCGACCTGGCCGCCCGTGTGACAGAAGCAGCCGTTTCAGCATCTGATATTCCTGTAACCGTGAAATTCCGCATGGGCTGGGATACGGACCACATCAATGCAGTGGAATTTGCTGTGGCTATGCAGCAGGCCGGAGCAGCCGCCATTGCCGTGCACGGACGAACCCGTGAACAGATGTACAGCGGTAAGGCCGAATGGGAAATCATCCGGAAGGTCAAGGAAGCGGTCACGATCCCTGTCATCGGAAACGGCGATGTGACAGATTTTGCGTCCTGTAGGAAAATGTATGACGAAACCGGCTGCGACCTTGTAATGATCGGTCGGGGAAGCTATGGAAATCCCTTTGTATTCCGGGAAATCGACTGCATGCAGCGTGGTCTCCCCTATACGCCGCCTACCCTGGAGGAGCGCATGGAGGTCATGCTGTATCACATCCGGCTGATTCTGAAGCACAGCTTCGGCAAGCCGCCGGAAATTGCCATCCGGGACGCTCGGAAGCATGCAGCGTGGTATATGTCCGGGTGCTACGGAGCGGCCGCCTTCCGGGCCAGATGCTATCAGCTGTCCTCCTATGAGGAAGCACAGCGCATTGCTGAGGAATTTTTACAGCTCCAGAAAAATGTATACGGAAAGGATGGTGACGGCTCATGTCACATCTGAAAATAGCGCTGCTTGCGCTGGAAATCATTCTTCTGGCCGTTTTTGTAATTCCTCTTTTCGTTCAGAGTCTCAATGCCGGCGGTGCGGCCGGTATTCTGATCTCCCTGCTGCTGATTGCCATAACCATATTCTGGAAGCCCTTTGTACGGCTCATAGAGACAATATGGGTGCACACCTCCGGTAAGATCGTGCTGAGCGTGATGGCGCTTGTACTGGCCTTCAGCGTATGCTTTGCCGGCTATCTGTCTGTCCGGATGGCCATGGCGGTGACAAATCTCCCGGAGCAGCCCTGTACCGTTGTGGTGCTTGGCTGTAAGGTCAAGGGCGATGTGCCCAGCCTGATGCTCCGGCGGCGCCTGGAGGCCGCCTGCACCTATCTGGAGGAGCATCCGGAGGTGATGTGTATCGTTTCCGGCGGTCAGGGAGCTGGTGAGAAGATCTCCGAGGCTCAGGCCATGCAGACCTATCTGATCGAAAAGGGCATTGATGCAGAGCGTATCCTCATGGAGGACAAGTCCACCAATACAGAAGAAAATCTGGCCTTTTCCAAAAACATTCTGGAGGAGAACGGTCTAGGAAATGCGGCACTGATCGTGACGGATGGCTTTCATCAGTACCGGGCCAGCCTTTTTGCAGAGGAGCTGGGACTGGACGCCTACTCCACAAGCTGCAATACACAGGACATTCTGATTCCCACCTACTGGGTGCGAGAATGGTTTGCTCTGGCGAAGGAGATCTTTTTGACATAAATCCAAAAGGCTGCTGCAAATTCAAACTTGCAGCAGCCTTTTTCTTTTTACATATATGGCTTCAAATCAGCCATTCGAGACGCCGCACTGAAAAAGCTTTTATACCTTTTCCAAAGGCTCGCACTCACGTTTCTTGGGACGGGACATCAGTGCACCCAATGACTTTTTCACATCGCCGCCCTCAAACAGCACCTTGTACAGCTGCTCTGTAATCGGCATGGTCACATTCATTCTCTTGGCCAGCTCCCATGCAGCATGACAGCAATAGTAGCCTTCTACGGTGCCCACCATCTTCACCGCTTCCTCCGGGGACATTCCCTCACCAATGAGAATGCCTGCTCTCCGGTTGCGGCTGTGCATACTGCAGCAGGTCACGATCAGGTCTCCCACGCCGGACAGGCCGCTGAAGGTCTCCCTTTTGCCACCCATAGCCAGACCCAGATTGGTGATCTCATGCATGCCGCGGGTCATCAGCGCCGCCTTGGTGTTATCACCAAAGCCCAGGCCATCGCACACACCGGCACACAGCGCAATGATATTTTTCAGTGCACCGCCGATCTCACAGCCGATGACATCAGAGCTGAGATAAATGCGCAGAACCTGACTGCTCAGATATTCCTGTACCATTGCCGCTGCACTCTCATCCTCAGAGGCCGCCACGATGGTAGTGGGAACGCCGATTCCCACCTCCTCCGCATGAGAAGGACCAGTCAGAATTACAATGGGAATTCCAACCGGCAGCTCTTCCTTGAATACCTGACTCAGTGTTTTCAGAGAGCCTTCCTCCAGACCCTTGCCTGTATTGACCACCACCATAGACTCCGTGATGTAAGGAGCAGCCAGACGGACGGTATCCCGCACAAAACGGGACGGAATTCCAAAAAGCACCAGGTCGCTTCCTGTGATGCAGTCCAGACGGTCGGTAAGCTCTATTTCCTCAGGAATCGGCACGCCCGGCAGCTTCTGCTTGTGCTCACCATCCCGCCGGATGGCCTCCAGCTCCTCAGAAAACTTTGACCAGACCCTTACTGAGTGTCCATTCCGGTAGGCCGTCAGAGCCAGACTCAGACCGAATCCACCTGAACCTAAAATTGTAACTTGTGCCATGTTGCAGCCTCCTTTGCTCCATTAGTCTTTGGTTTGGGATTTGCTTTTGCTGCTGAAGGAAAATTTGTTCTCTGTGCCGCTGCGCAGCCGCTCGATATTGCTGCGGTGCATCCAGATGACCCATCCGGCCATAACCGCTGCCATGATCGTATTCAGCAGGGTGTACCAGAGCGGACGCTCCGGATCGGTCAGCAGCTGAATCAGAAGGGTGATCACCGGACAGCAGCCTGCACCGATCATCGAACCCAGAGACACATATTTGGAAATCGCCAGCACAACGGCGAAAATCAGAATCATAATACAGAACGCCTTCCAGTCAATAACCAGAAAGACAGACACGCCCACAAGCACGCCCTTGCCTCCCCTGAACCCGTAGTACAGGGGAAACACATGGCCCAGAATCGCTGCAATGCCGGCCACATAGCCGATAAACTGCACGCTTTCATCCCCTGCAAGGGATACATCCAGCAGACCGCACAGTCCCTTGGAAAGAAGAACAGCCACGATACCCTTGCCCAGATCGCCGATCAGCGTAAGCAGCGCACATCCCTTTCCGAAGCAGCGCAGGGTATTGGTAAGTCCGGCATTTTTGCTGCCCAGGGTCCGGATATCCTGCCCCTTGATCAATCTTCCCACAATAATTGCTGAATTGCAGCTGCCCAGCAGATAGGAAATCACTGCGGACAGCGCAATTGCCAGTATCAGCATTCCGCTCATATCAATGCCCCCATCCTCTTATTTGTTATCATCCCGGTCCCGCTCACGCACAATGAACCGTACCGGCGTACCGGTCAGGCCGAAGGTGGAACGGATCTGATTTTCAATATACCGCTGATAGGAGAAGTGGAACAGATCCGCACGGTTTACGAAAATAACAAAGGTCGGCGGCTTTGTGGAGGGCTGGGTGATATAGTAGATCTTCAGACGGCGTCCCTTATCAGAGGGCGGCTGAACACGAGTGGTGGCATAGGCCAGGACATCGTTCAGACGGCCTGTGGAAACACGCATCTGATTCTGCTGATAGACCATATCGATCATCTCATACAGCTTATGCACACGCTGACCGGTTTTTGCAGAAATAAACACAAACGGTACATAGGACATGAAGCTGAAGTCATTCTGAAGCTTGGTCAGATACTCATTCATGGTGTTGGTTTCCTTTTCAACCAGATCCCACTTGTTCACCACCACGATAGAGGCCTTGCCCTGCTCGTGGGCATAGCCGGCCACCTTGGAATCCTGCTCTGTAAAGCCCTGCTCTGCATCAATGAGGATCAGACAGACATCAGCACGATCTACGGCCATATAGGCTCTCAGCACGCTGAAATGCTCGATCTTCTCCGTCACCTTGGACTTTTTGCGGATGCCGGCTGTATCGATAAACACGAACTTGCCGTTTTCATTCTCAATGATGGTATCCGTTGCGTCACGGGTCGTGCCTGCAATATTGGATACGATCACACGCTCCTCACCGGCAATGCGGTTCACCAGAGAGGACTTGCCCACATTGGGCTTGCCGATGATGGCTACCTTGATGGCATCCTCATCCTCCGCCAGCTCCTCCTCCGAGGGCAGCAGGTCCATTACCGCATCCAGCATATCGCCTGTACCGTGGCCGTGTGCGGCAGAAATCGGGAAGGGATCGCCCAGTCCCAGATTATAGAATTCATACAGCTCCATAGGCGGCTCGCCGATGGAGTCACACTTGTTCACAGCCAGCACGATGGGCTTGCCGCTTTTCTGAAGCATCGCTGCCACATCGCTATCATCAGCCGTTACGCCGCAGCGGACATCGGTCACAAGTATGATCACATCGGCCTTTTCAATGGCCAGCTCGGCCTGACGGCGCATCTGAGCCAGAATGACATCATTTGTATTCGGTTCGATACCGCCGGTATCTACGACCATAAACGGCCGACTGCGCCATTCACACTTGGAATAGATACGGTCCCGGGTCACACCCGGCGTATCCTCTACAATCGACAGTCTCTTGCCGATCATCTTATTAAACAGCGTGGACTTTCCCACATTCGGGCGCCCTACAACTGCTACTACTGGTAAGGCCATCTTTGCTCATCTCCTTTATTTCCGGTTTTCTTTTTTTCGTATAGATGAGAAAAAGGAGAGACGAAAGCTCCGCCTCTCCTCCTCAGTTCGTCGATGACTTATTCAGCATCCATCTTCAGTACAGCAACGCCCTTGTAGAAACCACAAGCCTTGCATACCTTGTGCGGAGCCTTGTACTCACCGCAGTTTGTGCATACGCTCATTGCCGGTGCATCCAGCTTCCAAACAGCAGAACGTCTTTTGTCACGTCTTGCTTTGGAGACCTTATTCTTTGGTACTGCCATGTTGGCACCTCCT
>JAFUQX010000057.1 GCA_017472145.1 Ruminococcus sp.
CACGAAGTGACGACTGAGGGGATTGAAAAAGCACGCAAAATCGTAAGTTTTCTCATGCCTTACAATCCCCTCCGTCACGCCTTCGGCGTGCCACCTCCCCTTATTAAGGGGAGGCTTTCAAAGGTTTTTCGACAGTCTGAAGGGGCTGCAAGCGCAGCCCCTTTTCCATTATATTATTCCTCCGCCGTCATCTCAAACCAGAAGGTCGAACCTTCCCCCAGCTTGCTGTTGACACCATAGTTGTAATTGTGCAGCTTCAGAATGGCCTTTACAATAGACAGGCCCAGTCCCGTGCCAACAACCTCACGCTTGTGATTCTCCGAGCGGTAATACTTATCAAAAATCAGCTTGATCTTGTCCTCCTCGATGCCGTCTCCGGTATCCGTCACCTCGATCCGTACACAGCCCGGACGGTTTATCTGCCGCAGGAACACCTTCCGGTCCTCCTTGGAGGTGTAGTTGATGGCATTGTTCAGGAGATTGCAGATGACACGCTCGATCTTTCCGCTGTCACAGCATACCATACACGGCGCATCTCCTGTAAAGTACAGATGATAACCCATCTGCTCAGAAATGCCTTCATATCTTCGTGCGATCTCACACATCTTCTCACTGATGTCGATCCGCTCCAGCTCCAGTCCCTGTGTTCCGCTTTCCAGCTTGGACAGATCCAACATGTCATTCACCAGCAGAGAGAGCCGGTCTGTCTCCTCAATGATGATATTCAGGTGCTGCTCCCGCTTGACCGGATTGTCTCCCGAAAGGTCACGGATCATTTCTGCGTAGGCCTTCAGCATCGTCAGCGGTGTGCGCAGATCATGGGTGACATTGGCCATAAGATCCCGCTGCATCTCCTCCGTTCGGGACAGCTCCTTCCCGGCATAGGTCAGCGTCTCTGCAAGCTCGTCCACCTCCGCACAGCCGCCGCCATGGAACTGAACCGAATAGTCGCCTCGTGCCAGCCGCTGGGCCGAGCTGTTGAGCTTATTGATGGGTGTGCCCAGATTCTGAGCGGCATACGCCGACAGCACCACGCCGGCTATAACAAGCAGGCCTGTGATCATCATGGTCACCTGCTGGAGGATCTGCCGGGTGGCCTGCACCGGTACAAGACGGGCATTGGTCAGCATATAGCCCGTCACCTGCCCGTACCGGTCATGAAGTACCCGGCCATAAATCAGCATATCACTCTGCATGGTTTCGTTATAAAGCGTCCGGCAGATTTCTCCCGTTCTGCTCTGCTGAAGCTCCATGAAGAAGAAGTAGGTGTCATTCCGGCCGTTATGAAGCATGCAGTTTCCGCTGAATACGCATTCATAGTGCACCTCTATGCCATCCTTGTTCAGCACCTCAATGCACATATCATTTTCAAACGCCGCATTCTGCGCATAGTCATCAAAGCGCTCTGTCTGATAGGTCACCGACAGCTTCCGTGTGGCTCTCTCCACGGAGGAGACCTTCATCACCTCATAGATCTGCCCCAGCATCAGAACCTGGAAGCTCCACATGAGAATAAACACGATACAAACGAACATCATAAAGAACAGCCAGATCTTCACCCGGATGGTCAGATTCCGGTTTCTCAGGGAAAGCATATTCTTATACATTGACATCGAATTTATAGCCCATTCCTCTCAGCGTAACGATGAACTTCCGGTATACGCCCAGACTGCCTCTGAGCATCTTGATGTGCGTATCCACCGTCCGGTCGTCCCCGAAGAAATCATAGCCCCAGACCTCCTCCAGAAGCTTGTCTCTGGTCAGCGCCAGCCCCTTGTTCTTTACCAGATAGAACAGCAGGTCATACTCCTTAGGGGTCATGGAGGCCCTCTGACCATCTACATAGACCTCCCGTCCAGCCAGGTCGATCTCCAGCCCCTCGAACTGCATTCTGGTGCTGGCCGGCTGTGATACGACAGCGGTATTCTGACGGTTCAGCACCGCACGGACACGAGCCATCAGCTCCTTGGGGGAAAAGGGCTTTACCACATAGTCATCAATGCCGATCTCAAAGCCGAACAGCTTGTCATATTCCTCTCCACGGGCGGACAGCATGATTACCGGGATATTTTTCTTCTTCCGGATCTCCTTGCAGGCCGAAAAGCCGTCCAGCCTGGGCATCATAACATCCATGATAATGAGGTCAAAGTCCTGCTCCCGGCAGAGGGCCACCGCCTCCATGCCGTTTTCAGCCTCGGTCACCTCATATTCCTCAAATTCGGCGTATTCCCGCACAACGTGACGGATATTGGCCTCATCATCTACAATCAGCAAGCGATACATACTCCTGCTCCTTTCTTTTGGGTAAATCAACGAAATCGTTCGATACTCTGCAATTTTATTGTACCATTTTTGCGCCCTGATTGCAAGGGCTGTCTCCAATTTCTCCGAATTCTATCACAAGACTGTCATTCAGCCCGGACCTCCGCCAGAGCCTTCTCCTGAGCATCTTTTTCTTTGGCAATTTGAACAAAATACCCATTTTTTGGAAGAAACGGATAAGAATTCACGGAATACAATTGACAATAGCGGCGTTTTTGTGGTACAATACCCTTATGTGTATACCGTTGTATACGGTGCACAAATTCCCACCGCGAATATTTTTTTATTTTATCATAATTGAATTTGGAGGTATCCCGAATGAAATTCTCTGACGGATTATGGCTGAATCAGCGCGGCTACGAAGTAAACTACGCAACGCAGGCCTACGAGACTACCACCACTTCCAATTCCATCACCATTTTTGCAACACCCACTGCAATCTGGAACCGTGGAATGACCCTGGGCGGCGTTTGTCTCGAAATCACCTACACATCAACTGCACCGGATGTAATCAAGGTTACCATCCGCCACAACAAGGGCACAGCCTATAAGCGCCCGAAGTTTGAGCTGAACGAGGATCTGGGCTACACCCCGGAGATCACACAGGGCGACGGCTACATCGAAATGAAATCCGGCGAAACCGTTCTGCGCATCAAGCAGGGCACGGACTGGGATGTTTCCTTCTCCAGAAACGGCCGGCGTCTCACCGGCGGAGCCTGGCGCTCCACCTCCTACATCAAGGAAAACCAGTTCCATGCAAATGCACGCCTGGCCCTCCAGGAGGATGACCAGTGCTTCAACTTCCCCCAGGATCCCACAACGGCCTTCACCCGTGAGCAGCTGACGCTGGGCGTGGGCGAATGTGTATACGGCTTCGGCGAGAAGTTCACCACCTTTGTAAAGAACGGCCAGAATGTGGAGATGTGGAATGCAGACGGCGGTACAAGCTCCGACCAGAGCTATAAGTGCATTCCGTTCTATATTACCTCCAATGGCTACGGCGTATTCGTAAACAGCTCCGACAAGGTTTCCTTTGAGGTCGCTTCTGATACCGTAAACAAGGTTTCCTTCACCGTTCCGGGCGAGGAGCTGGAATATTTCCTCATCGGCGGCGAAAATCTCCAGAAGGTCCTGGAAAACTATACCACACTGACCGGCAAGCCGGCTCTGCCGCCTGCAAAGACCTTTGGTCTGTGGCTGTCTACCTCCTTCACGACCGACTATAACGAGGAGACGGTCACCTCCTTTATCGACGGCATGGCCGAGCGGGACATTCCGCTCCAGATGTTCCACTTCGACTGCTTCTGGATGAGAGAATTCCACTGGACCGACTTTGAGTGGGATACCCGTCAGTTCCCCGACCCCAAGGCTATGCTCACCCGTCTGAAGGAGCGGGGTCTGGGTCTATGCTGCTGGATCAATCCGTATATTGCACAGCGCTCCAGACTGTTTGATGAGGGTGCTGAAAAGGGCTATTTCATCAAGAACCTGGACGGCAGCGTATTCCAGTTTGACATGTGGCAGCCGGGTATGGCCATTGTGGACTTTACCAATCCGGAGGCCTGCAAGTGGTTCTCTGCCCATCTGCGCACCCTGCTGGAAATGGGCATAACTGCGATCAAGACCGACTTTGGCGAGAGAATCCCCACAAAGGTCCGCTACTACAGCGGTGAGGATCCGATCCACATGCATAACTACTACACCTATCTGTATAATAAGGTCGTATTCGAGACCCTGAAGGACTTCTACGGTGAGAATCAGGCCTGCCTGTTTGCAAGAAGTGCAACGGCCGGCGGCCAGAAGTTCCCGGTACACTGGGGCGGCGACTGCACAGGCGAATACTCGTCCATGGCCGAAACACTTCGCGGCGGTCTGTCTCTGTGTGCTTCCGGCTTTGGCTACTTCAGCCACGATATCGGCGGCTTTGAGGCTTCCTCCTCTCCGTCTGTATACAAGCGCTGGTGCGCATTTGGTCTGATGTCCTCTCACAGCCGTCTGCACGGCTCTACATCCTACCGTGTGCCGTGGGTTTATGATGAGGAGGCTGTAGATGTTCTGCGCTTCTTCACAAAGCTCAAGGGCCGGCTGATGCCCTATCTGTTCGCTCAGGCCGTAAAGACCTCCTCCACCGGTGTTCCGATGATGCGTGCGATGGTCATCGACTACACAGATGATATTGCATGCCGCTATCTGGATCAGCAGTATATGCTGGGTGACAGCCTGCTCTGCGCTCCGGTATTCAACGAAGAGGGCGTTGCAAACTTCTACCTGCCGGAGGGCCAGTGGTATGACATCATCACAGGCCAGACCCTGGAGGGCGGCCGGTATCATTCCCAGAAGTGCAGCTTTATGGAAATGCCGGTTCTGGCCAAGCCCAATTCCATTCTGGCCATGGGTAATTTTGAGAGCCAGTTTGAGTATGACTATGCAGAAGGCGCAGACTTTATGATCTGCAATCTGGAGGACGGAAAGTCCGCATCCACCGAGGTTTATGATGTAAATGCAAAGCTGGTGCTGACTCTGACCGCAGAGCGCAGCGGCAATACCATCACCATTACTGCTTCTGAATCCGGCAAGACCTTTACTGTATCTGTTGCTGGTACGGACAAGAAGATTACCATGACCGGAACAAGTGCGGTAATCACACTTTAATCCAAAAAACAGGGGGTAAGAAACTATGGCAGGCAAGAAAGACAAGAAAATCGATTATATATGGCACGACAGAAAGCGTACCTTTCTGGGGCTTCCGCTTTCCTTTACACGCTACTATCTGACGGAAACCCGTCTGATTACCCGTATCGGATTTCTCAACGTCAAGGAGGACGAGCTGGAGCTGTACCGCATTGTGGACAAGGCTCTTCAGCGTCCCTTCGGCCAGCGCATCTTCGGCTGCGGTACCATCATTCTGTTCTGCAAGGATGCAGATACTCCCGAAAAACATATTGTATCCATCAAATGTCCCCGTGAGGTTTCCGATCTGATCGGCTCGTTCATCAGCCAGCATCGGGATCGCTACGGCATCCGCGGCCGTGATATGGTCGGTGCGGCCGGTGAGGGAGACTGCGACCACCTCTAAACAACAAAAGGCCTCCCGGCCCGTCCGGGAGAAGCCTTCCTTCCTACATAAGACAAATATAAAAATACACACAAAGGCGCATGGAGGTGTCAAATGCAGCAAGGCTCTGTCACAGTACAGAAGCGCTGCACATGGATTCGATACAGATAGATAAAGGAGTTCCTAAACATGCTTTCATTTATTACGGAAAAACGGACTGTCTGGGAAACACTTCAGGCAGAAACTCGTCCGATTTTTATTTATGGCATGGGCGACGGTGCGGAGAAAATCATGCGGGTCTTCAGAGAGAAAAACATCCCTCTGGCCGGCATCTTCGCTAGTGATGATTTTGTAAGAGGCCATTCTTTTGCAGGCTATAAGGTTCGGAAGCTCTCCGAAATTGAAGAACAAGTTGACGATTTTGTCATCGTACTGGCCTTTGCGGCCGGCTATCAGTCTCTCGTGGACAAGCTGCTGGAAATTGCTGAGCGGCACACCCTGCTCGTACCGGATGTTCCGGTGGCCGGCGGCGGTCTGTTCACCTATGACTATTGCCTGGAGCATGCGGAGGAGATCCAGCAGGTCTATGATATGCTGGCAGATCCGTTTTCTCAGAAGGTATATGCAAACATCATCAATTTCAAAATCAGCGGTAAGATCCCCTATCTTATGGAGGTTACCACTCCCAAGGAGGATATTTACCGGAATATCATTCGTCTGACGCAGAACGAGACCTATGTAGATCTGGGTGCGTATAACGGTGACACCATTCAGGAGGTTCTTTCCTTCACCAAGGGCAAATATGTCCGCATGTACGGCGTAGAGCCCGACAAGAAGAATTTCAAGAAGCTGCGCAAGTGCACAGCGGACCTCCCATATGTCAGCATCTACAATGCTGTGGCCTGGTGCACCGATACAGAGGTTCCCTTCTCTACCAAGGCCGGACGTCAGTCCTCGGTGTCCGCATTCGGACAGACGATCACTGCACGCTCCGTAGACAGCATTCTCGAGGGCAAGCCGGCTACCATCATCAAGATGGATGTGGAGGGCTGCGAACGGGAGGCTCTGTGGGGCTCTGCACAGACGATCGCCAGGTTTGCACCAAAGCTCATGGTTTCCTTGTATCATCGCAACGAGGATATTTTCTCATTGCCGCTGCTGATCAAGACCCTGAATCCCCATTATGATATCTATATCCGGCATCAATTGTACATCCCTGCATGGGAGACCAATCTCTACGCTGTTCCTCGTAAATCCTAATGAAGCAAAACAAATACGGTCACACAGACGCAATGCTGTGTGACCGCTTTTTTCTTTTATGGATGATTTTTTTATTCCATTTCCCGCACTTTCCGGAACAAAGCGCCGTCGTAGGCCGGGACTGCTGACCGCTCGTCAATGTTTATGATCTCAGAGGATTCTGTCTGTAGAAATTTCAGGGTATTCTCATCGATGATCTCGAATATATACGTATATTTCCCATCATCGGTCACCGCTGTCAGACGTCCGTCAGAGATTTTGTAGCTTCCGGTGCAAAGGTAGGAGGACAGATAGTCCGAATCCAGCTGCATACTGCCGTCTGTATCGTCAAGAGTCAGACAGGGAGCGGTAAGTGCCTCCGAATCCTCAGGGATATCCATGATATATGCCCCGGAGGTTATGGTGATATCAGCCACTGGACCGCATCCGGTCAGAGCCGGTACACAAGCCAGTGTCAAAAAAAGCGCCCTGAAATATTTCATTCTCTTTCCCTCCTGTTGTTCTGTCTTGTCTTATGCCGGAGCACCGCCGCCCCAGCCGCCGAAGCCGCCGGGCGGAGTCATATCTCCCATGCCGCCCTCCGGCATTTCCGGAATCTCAGACATTTCGCTGTCAAAGCCGCCCGGAGGGGTCATATTTCCCCAGCCGCCCTGCATATCGTCACGGTTTCCACGACCGCCCTGCATACCGCCGCCGCCCATCATACCGCCGGCTGCGGATGTGGACTGACTCCAGGAACACGTGCTTCCGTCTGCAAGACTGCCTTCTGTGGCCCAGCCGTCCTCATTCAGCGTACCCGTAAATGTGCCGCCGGTAACCAGCTGATAGGCGGCCATGGCCTCACCGCTGCCGTCTCCATAGATCACATCGGATACATTCTTGCTTGCCTGAACGGTCAGAAGCAGATTCCCCTCTGCGTCCAGTACAGAGATCAGATCGCCCGCAGAGACATTCACAGAGGAGGTCAGCATGCAGCCGGAGGGATATTCCATCATGCCCCGGGAGGAAAGTCCCAGCACGGTGCCGCCGTTCAGATACATCGTACCGTCACCGTCCAGAGAACCATTTGCACCGGTCGTGGGGCCGGATACAATCATAACACCGCCATTGAAGTTGGTGTCCCCGTTGGAGTCGGTACCGTCTCCATCGGCATTGACATAGATCGTGCCGCCGTTGATATTCATGGTGTGATCCGGATTCTCCGTACCGCCGGTGTTCAGGCCATCGTCAGAGGCATTTAAAATGCGGATATTCCCGCCATTCAGATTCATAATAGATTTGGACTCAATGCCCTCCGTGCACTGCTCAATGGTGACCGATGTCTCTTCACCGGAGATGGTCAGATCTCCGTGGGAGGAAATGCCCTTGGCCAGCGTGGAGGTAAGTGTGAAGGACCCGCCGGCAAGCTCCATCTCCGCAGAGCCGTGTATGCAGTGATCCGTGGAGGTTATCTGAACGGTACCGCCTGTAATAGACATTGCTCCGCCGGATTTGATGCCCTTGCTGCTGAGGGTGTCCTCCTCAGCGGCTGTATCTGTCGTATCTGCGGTGATTTCACCAGCAGTTCCGGTGGGATCGTCCCCGAACATAAAGCCGCCCATACCGCCACGGCCGCCGCCTCGTCCGCCGAAGCCGCCGTCCATCATACCGCCCCAGCCCTCGCCGGAGGAGGAAGTATCGATCTCGCCGTTTGTGGTCACATTATAGGTGCCGTCCAGAATTTGCAGGGTGGTTTCCGCCTGGATGCCGTCCCCGCCAGCTGTGACACAGATCTCGCCGCCGTCCAGGGCGATCCAGCCCTTTTCCGCATCGTCCGCTACCGTGGATTTCAGACCGTCATTGCCAGCAGTGATATTCAGCACGCCGCCGCACATGGAAACAGACTCTGTGCCCTTTACACCGTTATGGAGCGCATCTACGGTAATCGTACCGCCGGTGATCTTCAGGTCATCCTTGCAGACAATGCCGTCGGAAACAGCACCGTTTACCACAAGGCTTCCGCTGCCGTTGATGGTCAGCTTATCCTTTGCGTAGATGGCCGCTGCGGTGTCGTCTGTTTCAGATATGGTATAGGTGCCCCCGTCTGTGAAGGTATTCTCCGTGCCCTCCGCCAGAGAGAGGATGGTTCTCTTTTCGCTGGTGCAGCAAATGGCCGGGCCGTTTGTGTTGGTGATGGAAACGCCGTCCAGATAGAGCTTGATCTTGTCGCTGCCGGTGATGTTCAGCTGACCATCGGTAAGCGAGCCGGTGAGGTAGTACGTACCGCCGCCGGAAATGGTAATATCGCTGCCGGAGACAGAGACAGCGCCGCGACCAGTGACCTCCGCTGTATCGCCGCTGAGGGTGATTTCTGCATCAAAGCTGCTGTACGTACCGGTGAGGTCATCCTCGTCATACTCTGAACGGGAAGCAGACAGATCAGTCTGTACCTCGGAGACGGCTTCTGCTGTCTGTGCTTCTGTAGATGCGGTCTGGGATTCTTCCTCTGTGGTTTCCTCTGCATCAGAAGCAGAGGCTTCGCCTCCGGAAGCGGAGACCTCGGTCTGGGCCGCCGGAGTGGATTCGGACGTACTTTTCTGTTCGGAGCAGCCTGTGGTACACACTGCTGCTGCAAGAGCCATGGTAACGGCCCATGTGACATGTCGTCCCTGATGTTTCATATCGCAAAATCCTTTCTGTATTCTCCCCGCATTTATTTGCGTCTTCTCTTTCTATGGTTCTATTTTCGCATACAAATATGATAGTCTCGTGAACTGAGAGAGGATATTTGCTAAAAACCGGGAAAAAGGAACGGGCGATTGCGGCATTTTTAGAAAATGGCGTGTCTCCCCGTTGGGCGTAACCAAAATGTCTCTTTTTTCTCTGGTTTTCCTTGCTATTTCTTCTTTTTTATGGTATAATAATTAGGAATGTGCTTTTATAGCTGTTTAATACCGCACAGAAAGGAATTGCTATGATTACAGTCTCTAATGTCAGCCTTCAGTTCGGCAGCGATACCCTGTTCAAGAATGTGGATCTTCAGTTCAACCCCGGTAATTGCTACGGCATCATCGGCGCAAACGGTGCAGGTAAGTCCACCTTCCTCCGTATCCTCTGCGGCGAGCTGAAGCCCACCACCGGCGAGGTCTCCATCCCCAAAAATCTCCGTATGAGCGTGCTCAAGCAGGATCACTTCGCCTATGATCAGTATACCGTTCTGGACACCGTTATCATGGGCAACCAGCGGCTCTATGATGTCATGCAGCAGAAGGATGCCCTCTACGCAAAGGAGGACTTCTCCGAGGAGGACGGCGTGCTGGCCTCTGAGCTGGAAGCGGAATTCGCTGAAATGGACGGCTGGGAGGCCGAGTCCAATGTTTCCAAGCTCATCCAGGGCCTGGGTCTCTCCGAAGATCTGCTCTACTGCCAGATGGCCGACCTCTCCGGTAACGAAAAGGTAAAGATCCTCCTGGCTCAGGCACTTTTCGGAAATCCCGATATCATCCTCATGGACGAGCCGACCAACCATCTGGATATTGACGCCATCGCATGGCTGGAGGATTTCCTCTCCGAATATTTCGGTACGGTCATCGTAGTATCCCATGACCGACACTTCCTGAACAATGTCTGCACCCATACCGTGGATATTGACTACACCAAGATCAAGATGTATGTGGGCAACTACGAGTTCTGGTACGAATCCAGCCAGATGATGCAGCGTCTCATCAAGCAGCAGAACAAGAAGGTGGAGGAGAAGATCCGTGAGCTGAAATCCTTCATCGAACGTTTCTCGGCCAACAAGTCCAAGTCCAAGCAGGCCACCTCCAGAAGAAAGCTGCTGGATAACCTGGCTGTAGAGGAAATGCCGGCCTCCAGCCGCCGCTATCCCTTCATCGGCTTTGATATGGAAAGAGAGCTGGGCAAGGAGATCCTCCAGGTGACAGATCTCTGCAAGACCGTGGACGGTGTGAAGCTCCTGGATAATGTAAGCTTTACCCTGGGACGCACCGACAAGGTGGCCTTTATCGGCGAAAGCGAACAGGCCATCACCATGCTGTTCAAGATCCTCATGGAGGAGGAGCAGCCGGATTCCGGCAGCTTCAAGTGGGGCATTTCCACCTCCACCTCCTACTTCCCGGTGGACAACTCCGCATACTTCAATGACTGTGACCTGTCCATCATCGACTGGATCCGTCAGTATTCGGAAAATGACATCACCGACACCTTCCTCCGCGGCTTCCTGGGACGGATGCTCTTCTCCGGCGATGATGTCTTCAAGCCGGTCAAGGTGCTCTCGGGCGGCGAAAAGGTGCGCTGCATGTTCTCCCGGATGATGCTGTTCCATTCCAATGTACTGCTGCTGGACAGACCCACCAACCATCTGGATCTGGAGAGCATTACCGCAGTCAACAATGGTCTCATGAGCTTCAAGGGCGTGGTTCTCCTGTCCTCGCATGACCACGAGATCCTCCAGACCGTTGCAAACCGCATCATCGAAATCACACCCACCGGATGCCTTGACCGCCAGGGTACGTATGAAGAATTCCTTCAGTGGAAGAAGGAGCACCAGCTGTCACAGGCTTGATCGCCTTACGGCCTCCGGCTTTCACTTTTTCCGTTATGAAGCCGTACTGTCCCCCCTTCCAGGCTATGTCATCAACTTAAGGTGATCGTGAAAGGCTCCCCTTACTAAGGGGAGGCTTTCAAAGGCTTTTTCGGCACGACAGCTTATTATACCTGCTTAAGTTGATAACATTGCCCTTCCAGTGAGTGGGAAACTTACTTTTATGAAACAAGAAAATAAAAGGGACTGCCATAATCTGAATATCACAGCAGCCCCAATAAAAAGGAGTTTTTAGCATGAGTTCAAATGATATCACCATGCTGATCACCATTGCAGTCTATCTGATCGCAATGGTTCTCATCGGCATCTGGTGTTCCAAGCGCAACAACAATGTAGGTGACTTTTATCTGGGCGGCCGTAAGCTCGGCCCGATCGTCACTGCTATGAGTGCAGAGGCCTCCGACATGAGCAGCTGGCTGCTGATGGGTCTGCCGGGCGTAGCCCTTCTCTGCGGTACTGCGGAGGCCAGCTGGACGGCGATCGGTCTGGCGGTGGGTACATATGTAAACTGGCTGTTTGTAGCGAAGCGTCTGCGTATGTACACACAGCAGTGCAAGGCCATCACCATTCCGGATTTCTTCGAGAACCGCTACCGTGACAAGAGCCATGCGCTCATGGGTATTTCCGCTCTGATGATCCTGATTTTCTTCATTCCCTATACCGCATCCGGATTTGCAGCCTGCGGTAAGCTGTTCAACTCTCTGTTTGACATTGACTATCATCCTGCTATGATCATCAGTGCGATCGTTATTATTCTGTATACCAGCATCGGCGGCTTCCTTGCGGCCAGCACCACAGACCTGATCCAGAGCATCATCATGACAGCCGCTCTGATCGTTATCGTTGTGTTTGGTGTAAATACCGCTGGCGGTTTTGATGCAGTGATGGATAATGCCAAGGAGCTGCCGGGCTATCTGTCCATGACGCTTTCTCATGATATTGAAACCGGTACTTCTTCCGAATTTTCCTTCCTGGCCATTGTTTCCACGCTGGCCTGGGGTCTGGGCTACTTTGGCATGCCCCACATCCTGCTGCGCTTTATGGCCATCGAGGACAGCAAGAAGCTCAAGACCTCCCGCCGCATTGCCTCTGTATGGGTTGTTATTTCCATGGCAATTGCCGTGCTGATCGGTCTGGTGGGCAATGCGCTGACGGCCAATAACACACTGGAGCCGATTACAACCAGCGACCAGTCCGAGCGCATCATCATCAAGCTGTCTCAGGTGCTTAGTGAACATGGTGTTCTGGCAGCGATTTTTGCCGGCCTGGTACTGGCTGGCATTCTGGCCAGCACCATGTCCACAGCGGACTCTCAGCTTCTGGCGGCCTCCTCCAGTATGTCCGAGAACCTGCTGAAAGGCACATTCAAGATGAAGCTCTCCGAGCGTGCATCCATGTGGTCTGCCCGTGCGGTGCTGCTGATTATTGCTGCTCTGGGCATCGTTCTGGCCTGGGATCAGGAAAGCTCTGTATTCGCCATCGTATCCTTTGCCTGGGCCGGCTTTGGTGCGACCTTCGGCCCGGTCGTACTGGCTGCACTGTTCTGGAAGCGTTCCAACAAGTGGGGTGCACTGGCCGGCATGGTTGCAGGCGGTATCATGGTATTCGTATGGAAGTATCTGATTGCGCCCAACTGTGCAGACTGGGGTCTGGGCTTCCTGAATGTATATGAGCTGCTGCCGGCCTTCGTCGTGGCTGTGATCGCCATCGTGGTTGTATCTCTTCTCACCGGAAAGCCGGAAAAGGAGATTACAGATGAGTATGAGGATGTAAACAAACTCTGTAAGGCGTAATGAGCGATCATTTATAAAAGCAAAAGACTGCTGCATGATGAAAATGCAGCAGTCTTTTCATTTTTCAGCTGTTTATAAGCTCATCATAAACCGGAATGCCGCACGGAATCCGGTTTCGTATCCGTTCCTGGCCGCTTCTGACACCATATCTCCGATCGTGTTAAAAGCCGCATCCTGCAAGGCCACGTCCGATTCTTTCGGGAGCATCCTCATAAGCCTGCCCCAGTTCCGCTCGATCCCGCCGCGCATAAGGCGTCCGGAGTCCGATTCTATTTCCTCCTGATAGTATTTTTCGATAATCTCATTCATATAATAGGCTTCCTTTCTATTCTTGACAGGATAGCTTCTCTGATGTATAATAGATTTCAGATGGAGCTTTCTGTCGGTTGGACAGATCGTTCTGTCGGTGGATAACGGTGTTCGCTTTCTTACAAGGGGTGCGAATGCCGTTATTTATTTTTTTCGAGAACCCGCTTAATCCCTTCCCGCACAACATCGGTGCGAGTTACATTGTTGTCCCGGCAGTACTTGACAAGCTTTTCGTTCGTCTCTTTATCAATTCTTGCCTTTACTTCAATTGTCAAAGGATTTTCAGCCTTCGGTCTTCCCATTTTTGGTGACATTGGTTCACCTCACTTTCTGTGCCACAATAATATTATAATTCATGTGTCACAGAAAGTCAAGCCTTTTCAGAAAAATATGCAAAAATCCCCTGCCGTTATAGACAGGGGATTCCAGTCTGTTTATAAGCTCATCATAAACCGGAACGCCGCACGGAATCCGGTTTCGCATCCGTTCCTGGCCGCTTCTGACACCATATCTCCGATCGTGTTAAAAGCCGCATCCTGTAAGGCCACGTCCGATTCTTTCGGGAGCATCCTCATAAGCCTGCCCCAGTTCCGCTCGATCCCGCTTGACCATGGAGCGACAAACTCACTTTTTTTTATCCGAAAGCAAAAGATGGATACCACGCCTTATCGCTTCCCCCTTTGCGATGCCATGTTCTTTGCAGTATTCCTGCAATCGCTTTTCAGTTTCAGCATCAAGGCGGATGCTAAATCGGATATCCTTGGGATTCTCTGCCTTCGGTCTTCCCATTTTTGGTGACATTGGTTCACCTCACTTTCTGTCACACCTTAATTATACTTTATGTGTGACGAAAAGTCAAGCCTTTTCAAAAAAATATGCAAAAATCCCCTGCCGTTATAGACAGGGGATTCTTCATTTGATTTACTTTATGCCAGAGCCTGCTCCGCAGCAGCCAGCTTTGCGCTGCATACGAATACATTCATAGCCTTCTGAAGCTCTTCCTCCGTCGGGAATGTGGGAGAAAGACGGATGTTCTCATCCTCAGGATCCTTGCCGTACGGGAAGGACGCACCTGCGCCCGTCAGTACAACACCAGCCTCCTTGCACAGAGATACGATCCTCTTTGCACAGCCGGCCTGATTGAAGGAGATGAAATAGCCGCCCAGCGGATTGGACCAGCTTGCAATGCCCAGCTCCGAAAGCTCCTTCTCCAGTGTATTCTCTACAATGGCAAACTTCGGTGCGATCAGCTCCTTGTGCTTCTTCATATGCTCTACCATGTTCTCATATTTTCCGCCGAAGAAACGCAGATGTCTGAGCTGATTGATCTTGTCATAGCTGATAGTGGCAAAGCCCAGGGACTTCTTGAGACTCTTCATGTTGTTCTCACTGGCGGCCATCACAGCGATACCAGTGCCCGGGAAGGTGATCTTGGAGGTGGAAGCGAACATATAGCAGATGTCCTCATTGCCAGCCTTCTTGGCCTCCTCCAGCAGATTGGCCTGTACCGGCGGATTGTCTGTCAGATGGTGCACACAATATGCATTGTCCCAGAAGATACGGAAATCCGCAGCCTTGGGCTTCAGAGCGGCAAAACGCTTTACGACCTCATCACTGTATACAACGCCGCCGGGATTGGAGTACATCGGTACACACCAGATACCCTTGATGCTCTCATCCTCTGCAACCAGCTTCTCGATCTGATCCATGTCCGGTCCATTGTCATCCATGGGAATGTTGATCATTTCCATGCCAAAGAATTCACTGATGGCAAAGTGACGGTCATAGCCCGGAACAGGACACAGGAACTTTACCTTTTCCAGCTGACCCCAGGGCTGGCCGCCCATAACGCCGTTTGTCATGGCAACCGACATGGCCCAGTACATAGCGTTCAGGCTGGAGTTACCAAAAATAATCGTCTCAGACGGAGCCACGCCCAGCATCTGCGCAAAGAATTCCTTGGCTTCCGGCAGACCGTCCAGTACACCATAGTTACGGCAATCCAGACCATTTTCAGCCTTATAGTCATCCCGCTTCAGGCAATCCATCAGATCCATGCTCAGATCCAGCTGCTGAGGAGAGGGCTTGCCTCTTGACATATCCAGCTTCAGATTTTCTGCCTGAAATGCAGCGTACTCTGCCTTACAATCGGCCAGGAACTGCTCCAGAGCCTCCCGGTTCATTTCTGATAACTTCATCTCAACCACGTCGGATTCCAAAAAGGAATCCTACTCCTTTCAATTGATCTCATTTTTCTGAAAAATACCGGTCTTTCGACCAGAAAACCAACAGATTTATTATACCATATCTTTCTCCCGCTTGCAAGTGTTCTCGAGTAAAATACAAAAAATTTCATGGAATACCTAAAAAACGAACCGCCGGAGCGATTCGTTTTGTCATCTTGTTTTTTAAGCGTCAGAACCTTCTGTATCCTCATCGTCAATTTCCAGCGTCAGTCCGCCTCTGTTGAAGAAGCCCGCCTGAATGGCATAGGCACAGCCGCTTGTAAAACGATATGGATCTTCAATATCGCACAGCACCAGCTTCGCCGCCGACTCTGCACCCGAAAACTGAGTCATATGGGCACAGAGCATTTCCATGTGCCGCTTCCGGAAGCCGAACTTATAAAGACAGATCCGGTGCGCAAAGAACATCTGCTCCAGATTGTTCAGCAGCAGACAGAATTGATCCATCAGATTCTGCACCAGCGGCCGCAGGAGCGTATCTCCGGCCTCCAGGGCCGAGAGCATCTGCGCCAGTGTGATCCGCTTCCCCTGTCCCCTTGTCAGCTGATACAGGGCCGGCGTCTGCGTCTCGCTGTAATATTCCGCTGCCTTCCGTCCGATGGCCTCTGCGGTCAGCTCCGCCTTTACAGAGCCATTGCAATAGCCCTCACAAGAAAGACCGCCGGGATTGATACAAAAGGAATTGACCACATGTGTGTTCATCTGGAATTCACTGCGCAGATGATTCTGATACAGCGCTGCAAGATGATATTCATTCTCATCCGCATAAAGCAGCACCTGATTCAGCGGATGGCCGAAGTGCTCCTGATAATGGTTGCTGGCCACGGCAAAAAGGGCGATCGCATTCCCGGCATAGACCCCGAAGCTCAGCCCCTCACCGATCTCCTCCTCCAACCTGGAAACAGACTGGCTGTCCGTGATCTCCAGACGCTCCCACATGGAAGGCATAATACCAATGCCCATCCCCACAATATGCATCTCATGCAGACAGCTGTTTTGCAGCACACGCTGGCTTTCATCCCGGATGAGGGCCACGATCTCCGCTCTTGAGGCCTTCTGCGGAAGTGCCATGGTTCGTTTCTCCAGGGCCTCGAAATTCAGTGTAGTCAGTCCGATGGACAGGCTGTGTTCGTCAATATACAGCCCCAGCGCAAACCGGAAGGTCGGATTGATATCCAGCAGGATCTTCCGCCGCCCCTTGCGCACCTCCTTTTCACGGCTTGGCCGCTGATTTCCAAGCTCTATGAGAATATTCTGTCCCAGCATTTCATTGGTGATCAGTGTGACCGCTGCTCTGGTCAGCTGGAGTATCTTTGATAGATCCACGCGGGAGGTCGGCCCGTTTTCCCGCAGGACACGAAGGATCTGCATCCGATTGCGTCTTTTTAAGTCCAATTTGCTGATGCCATGCTCTGTCATTTCTACATCCTCGTCCTTGTTTGGGTTTTTATCGTGCTAGCAGGTTAAAAAGTATCCCCTGTATATTATATCACCAAAACGCCGGATTGGCAATCCTCCGCAGAAATCACCTGCTTAAAATTTACCTTTTATCCACATATAATGCCCGAAAATACGCCGTTTTATCCCCTTATACAAGCATATCGGCAAGCGTAGTAAACAGCTTTACCGCCAAAGGCATCGTTCCCATGGAGAGAAGCGTGGTCATAGCAAAAATCTGGGATGCATACACGTCATGCAGCCCCAGCTTCTGGCACTGAAGCGTACACATGGCCGCAGAGGGTGCTGCCGCCAGCAGGAGAACCACGACCCGAACCTCCAGGGAAATAAAGGGGCAGCACAAACACAGCGCCATCGTCAGCAGGGGCAGAAGCAGCAGCTTGCACGCACTGACCCAATAGACACGGGCATTCCTCAGCGCACCCAGCAGATTGGCCTGGGCCACACTGATTCCCGATGCGATCATAGCCAGAGGGGTATTCAGGTCAGCGATGAAGTTCATGGTTTCTGACAGCACGGAAGGAAGCTTCAGCTGGGTGAAGAAGAGCACCAAGCCCACACCGATCCCAATCACTGTCGGAGACCGCAGCACCTTCAGCAGCGCCTGGCCGTCCCGCTTGCCGGTGAGCATCATGATTCCATGGGTCCAGGAGAACAGGAAGAAGATGGTCAGGAAGGCCGTTACATACAGCACGCCCTCTGCTCCGAACAAGGCCCGAGCCAGAGGAATTCCCATAAATCCGCAGTTGCTGTAGATGGCAGAAAAACGCTCGATGGCCGTCTCCCGCCCCTCCTTCTTCCGGAGCAGCACCATAGCCCCGAATATCGTGAGGATATAGGATACCGCAGCCAGCCCGAAGGTCCACAGAAGATTATAAACCAGCCGGGTGTCGTATTCCACATCCATGTATGCGTGTACAACCAGCACCGGCGTGACGATTTCCAGCACCAGATTGGAAAGCTGCCGTCCGCCGTCCCGGGTGATGATCTTCAGACGATAGGCGAGAATCCCTGTCAGATTCAGCAGCAGCATGATAAGCGCCTGATTGGCGATAATTCCTGCCATAATAAACCTCCGCAAAAGCCGCCCATGCGAATGCGCAGAGGGGCGGCTGATTTCGTATCTATTGTAGCAGAAGTTTATGACCGATCCTTTAAAATTATACTATCAAAGGCTGAATTTGCTTATGCTCCAGTGCGGCGGCTACCGTCTCCGGAATCCGCTCAAAGTGCGCAACCATGGACGAAGGCTTTTTCTCTGGTGCATCCTGCCCGATAGGGACGAAAAAGTAATTCTTCGCATTCATGAGCACGCCCAGATTCTTCATGGAAACACGGAGCGCATCGTTGGTGGCCAGCGCCAGCACCACGGGCTTTTCATTCCGGAGCATGGATTTTACAGCCATGGTCACGGTGGTATCCACAAGACCCAGCGAAAGCTTTCCAAGGGTATTGGATGTGCAGGGAGCTACAAGGATACAGTCCAGCATATCCTTCGGCCCAAGAGGCTCTGCTCCGGAAATGGTGAGAATCGCTCGCCTCTCACTGATTTCCTCCATGCGGCGAATGTGGTCGGCCGCCTTTCCGAAGCGTGTGTCGATGGACGCCGCATGCTCCGAGAAGATGGGGCAAAGCGCAGCCCCGGCCGCTTTCAGCAGTTCAGCCTGCTGGAAGGCTCTCTCAAAGGTGCAGAACGAACCGGTCACCGCAAAGCCGATTCGTTTGCCCGATAAATCTTTCATGTTACTCTACGCTCCTCTATCATCTGACGGATGGTTTCTGCGATCAGGACTCCGGCTGTTTTTGGGGTCACTTTCCCTGGAGCGGCCGGGACGGGATGACACATCACCGCAGAATCAGGGTATATTTTTCCTCCGTGACGATGATATTTTTCACCAGCAGACGTGCAGCTGCCTTCCGCTGCTCTATGGAGCATGCTTTCCACAAATTCACAGGGGAATTGTTGAAAGCACGCTTCTTCCCCCTGCGGCTCTGATACAGGCGTTCCAGTACGGTAAGCTGCACCTCGACTGTGTCCGGATCCTCCCGGATCTCTGCGATTTTCTGCGCGATCTCCTTTTGCCGGAGGAGCTGCTCCTCCCGGAGCGCAGTGTTCTCTTCCAGGAGCTGCTCCATTTCCTTTATCAGTACGCCCTCTGCCAGTTTTTCCACATTTTCCGTACGAAGGGCCTTCAAGCCCTTGCAGCTTCCCAGCCTGCGTCCACGGCAGGTGAAATACATATATCCCCGGCCGTTACAGCGGACATAGCAGGACTGGCCGCAGTGTCCGCACAGTACCAGCCCCTGAAGCCAGGATAAACGGCCGCTTCCGGCGCTGCTGGATGGTTTCCTCTGCTGGAGGGCCTGCTGAACGGCCAGCCACAACTC
This sequence comes from Ruminococcus sp., assembly GCA_017472145.1. GTDB lineage: Bacteria > Bacillota > Clostridia > Oscillospirales > Ruminococcaceae > Ruminococcus_C. The sequence continues at coordinate 19,435 of JAFUQX010000057.1, forward strand.
TGCATCTATAATTCCCTTGTGCGACCCTGCGGCGATCACATCCGATTCTCCTTTCCGGATGCTGTGACAGCCGTTACCAGCGGCATACTCCTCCGGAGGATGAAGCAGCTGTGCGCCCTTGCTCTGAAAATAGGCATGTACTTCGGCGGTGCTTTTCACATAGACAGGATTCCGGAGCATCCGGGACACCTGCATTCCCGTCCATTTTTTTCCCTTTGGAGAATGGATCTCCTTTCCATTCAACATTTGTGCCAGCTGGTCAAAGCTTTTTCCACAGAGCACCTGTTGAAAAAGGGAAAACACGATCGCGGCCTCCACGGGATTTACGGTCCAGTCCCGATGATATCCATAGGGAGCTGCACCGCCCAGCGGTTTTTTCATCTCTGCACGGGCATAATAATTGTCACGAATGCGGGCTGAAATGGTTTTCTGCTCCATTTCAGCAAACATGATCAGCATCCGAACCAGCATCATCCCCATGGGTGAGCCGGTATCCAGATGTTCGCCGTAGGATATGAGCGTTACATGGTGCCGTTCCAGCTCCTCGGAAAGCTTAGCAAAATCATTGAGCGATCGGGAGATCCGATCGAGTTTATAGACAATGATCCCACGCAGATGTCCGGCCCGGATTTCCACAAGCATTTGTTGAAAAGCCGGCCGATTCACGTTCGTTCCGGTATATCCCCTGTCCTCATAAACACAGGCCCTTTCTCCCTCCGGAAGCAGGCTTCGTCCCAGCTCCACCTGCATTTCAATGGAGATGGAGTCCTTTTTTTCCACTGATTGTCTTGCATAGATGCCGTACATATCATCACCTCAGGGCATTTTATGCATATAGAGCGCAAAAAAGCCCTCTCCCGAGGGAGAGAGCTTTTTGTTCAGATGTGTTAATCTGTGCTTACTTGATTAAGCCTTAGGAGAAATTACTTTCTCTTCTTAGCAACCAGAGCAACGCCACCGATTACAACCAGAGCTGCAGCAGCACCTGCTACCGGCAGAACATCGCTGGTCTGCGGAGCCTGAGTTGTGCCACCAGTCTTCTTGGTTGTAGATGTAGTTGTAGCAGCCTTAGTTGTTGTCTCAGTTGTAGTTGTAGTGGTCGGCTGAGCTGTTGTTGTCTCAGTTGTAGTTGTAGTGGTCGGCTCAGCTGTTGTTGTTGTAGTTGTAGTTGTTGTGGTGGTTGTGGTAGTAGTTGTTGTGGTTGTAGTTGTTGTTGTCTCAGTTGTAGTAGCAGCACCCTTGATGATGATAGCGCCGTTAACCATGGAGTAAGAGTCATCAACTACAGAAGCTGTAGAAATAACAGCCGGCATGCCGTTACCAGAAGCCAGAGCTGTCAGAGTGTAAACATCGCCCTCAGCAGCATCTGCATTTACAGTGAAGATAACGTTCAGAACGCCACCGTCATTTACGAGGTTCAGGGAGTCATCAATGTTCTTCATAACAGTTGCGCCTACCCATGTCTCACCGATCTCGTTGTTGATACCCGGAACATTCAGGGCTGTCAGACCGTTGATCATAGCCTCAGTCATAGCGCTGCCCGGCTTGGAGTTTGTAAATGTAACCTCAGCCGGATTGTAGCCTACGCCGTAACCCAGCTCATACCAACCGCCAGAACCTTCCATTGTGATCGGAACGGTTACCTGATAGTTAGCAGCCTTCAGGTCATCCAGAGTAATTTCAACTGTACCAATGGTCAGTGTACCAGTAGCAGCATCAGCCGGTACTGCAAATACAGCAGCAGAAGCAGCTACAACAGCTGCTGCAGACAGAGCAGCCATAGTCTTCTTAAATGTAGTCTTCATTTTAGAAAATTCCTTTCAAATATAAAATTTATTTTATACAACTGAGCGCATTACACGCTCAGTTATATACGTACCATTTGTTTCTTCGCTAATGAAATTAGCCAATAATGTCATCCCAGGACGGATCCAGGCTTGCAGCATACTGAGCATAGTATGTCAGGATGTTTGTAGCATCGTTGATCAGCAGCATGCCCTCATCGCCGCTTACGCCAGCCTTGGACTCTGTATCAACGTCAGCCAGGAAGAAGGCCAGTGTGTTCAGCTTTTCATCCGCATTCAGAACCGGATTCAGGCTTGCACCAAACTTTGCATAGTAGGTCAGAACCTCTGTAGCATCAGCAATGTTTACAACAGCATCCAGGTTTGCATCGCCCTTTACACCGATGTATACAGTCGGCTGTTCAGCCAGAGTGCCATCGAAGTTCTCAGCAGTCTTTCTGTCGGCCGGTACAACGAAGTTCAGTGTCAGAGTGTTTGCAACATAGGCCAGACCATCTACAGACTCAAAGAAAGCCTTCGGAGAAGCATAAGCCGGAGCCAGGTATGTTGCATAGTCCTGCGGAGAGATTACATAGGAAGTAGCCTCGCCATTGATGTTGCCTACCAGAACCAGGGACTCAACCAGCTCGCCCAGATCGAAAGCGTTCTCATCGTGAGAGAAGTAGTAGCCTTCGCCAGCGGAAATCTCAACGGATTCCAGCTCGAAGTCCGGAGCCAGAGTTGTGGTTGTTGTAGAGGTTGTGGTATCATCAGAACCTGTGGTATCTGTTGTATCTGTTGTGCTGGAAGTGATATCATCAGAACCAGTTGTTGCAGTAGTGGTCTCTGTTGTGGTTGTATCAGAGCCCTCACCAGAGCCTGTAGTGGTATCATCTGTACCAGTTACAGTATCATCTGTGCCTGTAGTAACAGTAGTCTCAGTTGTGCTTGTGGAAGAACCATCATCTGTGCTGACAGTGGTTACTGTAGCAGTATCAGATGTATCGGAGCTGTCTCCTGTACCCTCTGTTGTAGCAGTGGTTGTAGCAGTGGTGGAATCAGTTGTCTCATCTGTACCAGTTGTGGTAGATGTCTGATCTGCATCCTCTGTTACGATCTCTCTTGTAACGTTGAAGTATGCAACACCATCTGTTGTAACACTAGCCTCAACGAGCTTGATAGAAGAAACATACTTCTTATCGGTGTACTCGCCGGACTCGTTGGAGTTTACATAAGCCTCAACCTCAGCAGCCTCAGCGTCCGGAATGTTGAATGTTACTTCATATGTACCGCCGCTTACAGCAACCTCGAAGTTTGTGCCTTCCTTAGCCAGAGCAGCTACCTCATCAGCAGTGATGCTGATTGTATAGCCGTGAGACTCAGTGATGCCGCTGATCAGCTCTACAGCCTGATTGAAGCCAGCGCCGTGTCTTGCAACAGCCTCATCAACGGAAGCCGGGAATGTGTACAGATCGGTTCTGCTGTCGAAGAACTTGCTTACAGCAGCCATCATCTCATCAGCAGATGCATAAGAACCAGTTCTGGACAGGCTCTCAGCCTTGTCAGCCCAAGCCTCTGCTCTCTCTACCTTCTGGATCATCTCAACTGTCATTGCAGCTTCGATGTCAGCAGTTACGCCAACCTGTGCAGAAACCTGTGCAGCCAGGTCATCAGACAGGCCCTTCAGGTATGCTGCGGTGTTGTCCTCGTTCAGCTCTGTGCCGTCTACTACAACAACCGGGTCTACGTCAACAGTCTTGCCGTTCATCAGAACGTTTGCATCAACTGTAACACTGTACTCAACAGTCTTGTTGAAAGCGTCCAGAGTCAGCTCTGTGCCAGCTGCTTCATTGATCTTGTTGTAGATCTTAGCCTGTGCATAGGCTGTCATGTCAGCTGTACCAGAAACAGTGATCACACCGTCCTTTACGGTCATAACCGGATTTGCAGCGTCTGCCAGAACTTCCTTCAGCATAACAGAATATGTATTTGCTTCCGGCAGCATTGCAAGGAAGTCAGCCTTGTTGATTTCCTGCTCAGTACCATTCAAAGAATTCACCATGGTCATCAGTCTTGCGTTCCATGTGGACTCAGTCTGATCGGCCGGAATTGCAACGAAGGTATCCAGTGTGATAGACTTTGCGCCTGTGCCTTCTGCAGATGTGGTCATAACAACGCCCTGAGTGAGTGTCATCGGGATCGCAATTGCAGCAGCCAAGACTCTGTTGAAAATCTTCTTCATTTTCAATTACCTCTCTTCTAAATTTTTTTCGTGTTCACTCGCTGTGCGTACGTGATTGCAATACGCTTTCATCCATATGCCTGCGGTCCGCTTCTGATGCTGATCCGCTCAGCCTGATGATTGAACACCTGTGTAATACCGATTCTGGACACGGTGCATGCGTCACCATAATCGATTTACACATGTATTTTATCACATTCTCAGCCAATTGTCAAGCCACAAACCCCGATTTTTTTAAAATTCTTTGAGGAATATCATTCCGTTTTTTGGTGCTTTTTCACAATAGCCGTTTTTTATCCGGCATTTTAGCTTCATTTTTTGTATATTTGACCGAATTTTTAAATCATTTCGCTCAAATTTATTTTGTGTCATTGCAGATCGTCCGGTGGAAGCCCCGAGGCCCACACATACCGGCAGCCGCTTTTTTCTGCTGCTCCCGGCTCTGCACCGCCCGGTTTTGAGGCCAGCTCGATCAGCGGACTGTCCGCCCTGAGCGTACACAGCAGCTTCTCGGAGAAGATCGCCTCCGGCACGGTGTTGAAGACAATATCGTACCCCTCCAGCGTTTCCTCCAGAGGAAGGGACGCAGCCCTCAGTCCCATGGCCTCCATGCGGACACGGGTCTCCTTCCTCCGGGCGGCGGCGGTTACATCCGCACCCAGCGCACGAAGCCGCAGAGCCAGTGCCGTTCCAATACGCCCGCAGCCTGTCACCAGCACACGGCTGCCCCAGATCGTCCGTCCGGTTTCCTCCAGAGCGGCCTTCAGCGCTCCCTCCGCTGTGGGAACGGCATTGGCCTCGGCCAGAACGATACTATTTATATAATCAATATAGCGCAGATTCCGCTCCGCACACAGCCGCCGGACGATCCCTTTGTCATTTCCGCCAAAGACGATTCCGTCGGTTCTGACGCCCTCCAGCAGCATCTCCGGACGAAGCGGGCCATCTCCATAGGGAGCCGGTACCCCGCCTGATTCGTCCGCTGTCACCGGCGGCAAGACCAGAAAATCTGCGCTTTCAACAGATTTTCCACAGCTTTCCACAATTTCAACTGCCTCGGCCGGCAGCTTTTCTCTCCGGAAGCCTGCGGTTTCCACAATGAACCCTGAGCGGAGCGCCTTAGCCCCATAGAGCATCCGCAGATCTCCTCCTGCTATCCGTATTCTCTTTTTCTGCATCATATATCATCTCCGATCTGCTGGTCACAGCCCTGTTCCGGGCTCCTTCCATTCTATTCGGGCGGTGCTGCAATGGTGCATGAAAAAGCACCTGCCCCAAAGCAAGTGCTTTTTCAGAAAATAATAAGGAGAATGTATGAAGATAAGTGGACTGCTTGGTTATTCGGCCGTTACGACTGCTTCCTGCAAGGTCACAGGAACATCGATCTGCTGTCCGGCCCGGACGATGGTGAGAACCACCTGATCGCCCGCATCATGCTCATTCTTATAGTTATTCAGCTCCTCCGTGCTGGTGATGGTCTGACCATCGATGGCAATGATGACATCCTGGATCTGAATGCCGGCCTGAGCCGCTGCACCGCCTTCGGTCACACTGATAACGTAAGAGCCAACGGGAATATTATAGGCCTGAGATACAGCCTCGGAAACATCCTGACAGGTAATGCCCAGCTGAGGACGGCCGGTTACATAGCCATAGGTAATAAGATCATCCACGATTTCCTTAGCCTCTGTAATCGGGATGGCAAAGCCGATACCCTCGATGGAAGCCGAGCTGGTGGAATAGCTGGAGGACATCTTTGCAGAGTTGATGCCGATGACCTGACCGGCACTGTTGATCAGCGGACCACCGGAGTTACCGCTGTTGATGGCGGTATCCGTCTGAATCAGGGTCATTTCCTTGTCATTGATGGTAATTTCACGGTTCATAGCAGAAATGATACCGCAGGTCACGGTATTCTGAAGTTCCAGTCCCAGGGGATTTCCGATGGCTACGACCAGCTCACCCACCTGACACTCATCGCTGTTGCCGAACTCCGCCGGAGTCAGACCGGTCTGCTCTACCTTCAGTACGGCCAGATCGGATTCCACATCATAGGCCACGATCTCCGCCGGATAAACTGTCTCCTGATCGGAGAGCTGCACCTCAACAGAGGTCGCTGCGCCGTAGCCGCTGGTGGAGTCATAGATCACGTGGGCATTGGTGATGATATAGCCATCCTCGGACATGATCACACCTGTACCTGTGCTTACCGCCTCCTGGGTCTGTGTACCGCCGTTGTTAAATCCGAAGTAACCGCCAAAGCCGCCGAAGCTGGAATAGTCATTCTGCATCTGAACCACAAAGGTCGCCGAAATACCTACAACAGAAGGGGTCATTTTGGAAACGATCTCCGGAATGGTGATGGCATCGGAACGAGCGGCCAGCTCCAGCCAGCTGGGGGTCGTACCATTTATGGAAGCATTCTCATTCTGAAGGCTGTTATTTCCGCTGCTGTTTTCCTTTTCAGAAGCATCCGAACTGGATTCCACAACGCCCGGACTTTCCTCGGAGCTGTTGTTTCCGCGGTTCATGAAATAGCCGCCGGCGAAGGAGGCTCCTGCAAGAACGACCACTGCTGTAATGCAGGCAGCGATCTTCAGTCCCTTGCGGCTGCCCTTCTTCTTTTCCTTCTTGGGCTGAGCAGCAGCCTGGTTATTGTTGGGGTAATAATTCACGTAATTATAGCCGTTTTCTGTGCCTGTCTGATTGGTATAGCCGGTGCTCTGGCTGCCATTATACCGTCCGGTGGGGTTGGAACCAGAGGGGCCGGCTGTATACTGCGGCCCTGTATAGGATGTACGCTGCACCGGCTCATCCTGATGAGGATTCGGATTGCGGTAATAACCGCTGCGGTAGCTGTAGGGGTTATTACCAGCCCCTGTATTTGTACCTGCTGTATTTGCGTTTGTGTTTGTGTTTGCATTTGTGTTTGCATCAGCTGTATTCGCTTCAGCAGAGGGATTCTGTTCCGCTCTGGTATTTTCTGTATTCTGAGCAGCAGCAGATTCCACATTGCTGCCGGAAACATCATTCATATTGTTGTTCTCATACTCAGCCATAATGCTCTTCCTTTCAACATGTGCTTCAAAGCATCTCTGTTTGTTGTTTCTGTAATTATAATTATACCCGGTTATGTGATAAATTTATGATAACCGATAGAAAACATCGTAAAACAAAAGTATGGACGCTTTCACCCGGGGCTCCCCGGAAAAACACAAAGGGACAGCGCTCTGCTGTCCCTTTCAGGCTGTAGAAAAAGTCGAATTTTCCGCACAAGGCTCCCCTTAGTAAGGGGAGCTGTCGGCACGAAGTGACGACTGAGGGGATTGAAAAAAGTGCGTAACCTCAAACTTTTTTCACACTTTGCAATCCCCTCCG
>JAFUQX010000058.1 GCA_017472145.1 Ruminococcus sp.
ATACGGAGATGGAATATGGATGGAAATCTCCGATTTTACTTTGTTTTTCCGATGTTTTCAAGAATTTACGCCTGATTCCTATCTTTATTTGAAACTTTAACCCCGATTCCACAATCAGAATCGGGGTTTTTGGACAGACTGTACCGTCCGCTTCCGATGCGGACGGTATGAAATAATGATCGACCATAGATTTAGGATTTCTTTTTTCTCAGCAGGAGCGTACCAATCAGGATCAGCGCCGGGAAGATCACAGCGGCAAGAAGACCTGCCTTCAGGCTGTTTTCCTGACCAGATGCGATCAATCCTACCAGGGTGGGCCCTGCAGAACAGCCGACATCCCCTGCCAATGCCATGAGGGCATACATTGCAGTGCCGGCAGTGGGAAGAACCGTTGCTGCAATGCTGAATGTGCCTGGCCAGAATATACCCACAGAGAAGCCGCAGACAGCACAGCCAATGAGACCCACCAGGGGACGTCCTGCAAAGACAGCAGTAAAATAGCAGCCGATACAGAGAATGGCACTGCCGGCCATAGCAGATTTCAGCGGAAGCTTTTCGCTGTATTTTCCATATAACGCCCGGGCAGTTCCCATAAGGGCAGCAAAGGTACAGGGGCCTGCCAGATCGCCCACCGTTTTGCTTACATTCAGTCCCGATTCTGCAAAGGCAGACGCCCACTGGCTCATGGCCTGTTCAGATGCGCCGGCGCAGACCATGATCACCATTAGCAGCCAGAACATTTTTCTCCGGAGCATGCTGGATAGTGACATCTTTTCATGCTCGTTTACGATAGGATAGAGAGGTACCAGCAGGAAGTAGAAACAATTAAAAAGCGGTACGATCGCCCAGATACAGCTCATCAGCGGCCAGTATTCAATTCCAAAGCAGGCGAAAAACAGCGTAGACACCAGCACAACGGCAACATGACCCCAGCAGTAGAAAGAATGGAGCAGACTCATGGCCGCCTCCTTCTTCTCTGTCGGGCAGGCCTCTACAATGGGACTGACGACCACCTCGATCATACCGCCGCCGATGGCATAGAGAATGACAGCAGTGAGAATCCCGGCGTATTCACTAGAAAAAACAGACGGAAAAAGAGCAAGTCCCAGGAGTCCTGCCGCTGAAAAAATGTGAGCAGAGACGACAGATATGCGATATCCGATTTTGTCTACCAGTCCGGCAGCGATCAGATCCACCAGGAGCTGCACTGCAAAATTAATGGTAGTGATGAACGTGATTTTTTCAAGGCTCAGCTCCATTGTCTCAGAAAATGTGAGAAAAAGAAGCGGAACAAAATTGTTAATGATGGCCTGTGTGACATATCCCAGGTAACTGGCATAGATCGTATGCTCATATTTCTTGATTCGTGTCATAATTACCTCCGCAATGAAAAATCAGGTATCATCATAGCATGGCGCACTCAGGAATACAATAGAATATTTTATAAAAATCCATGACTTTTCATAGCAAAAAGACTGCCGCAATTGAGCTTGCAGCAGTCTTTGAAATCGTATAGTATAGCTTACTTATATACAGCCAGCAGGAATCCGGCAGCGATCGCAGAGCCGATAACGCCTGCAACGTTGGGACCCATTGCATGCATGAGCAGGAAGTTGCTCGGATTGGCCTTCTTGCCCACATCCTGAGATACACGTGCAGCCATCGGTACAGCAGATACACCGGCCGAACCAATCAGCGGATTGATCTTACCGCCGGAGAGCTTGTACATGATCTTGCCCACCAGCAGACCGCCAATGGTAGAGAATGCAAAGGCCAGCAGACCCAGACCTACAATATACAGCGTCTGGAGAGACAGGAAGGAGGAAGCAACAGTAGTTGCACCAACAGAAATACCCAGGAATACAGTTACAATATTCATCAATGCATTCTGTACGGTATCGGACAAGCGTGCTGTAACACCGCACTCTCTCCACAGATTGCCCAGCATCAGGCAGCCGATCAGCGGAGCCGTAGACGGCAGCAGCAGGATAACAAACAAGCTTACAATAATCGGGAACAGAATCTTTTCAGTTTTGGAAACCTGACGGGTCTGAACCATCTTGACAGAGCGCTCTTTCTCAGTGGTCAGCAGCTTCATCAGCGGCGGCTGAATCAAAGGAATCAGCGCCATGTAGGAATAGGCCGCAATGGCAATCGGACCTAGCAGCTCAGGAGCCAGACGGCTGGTCAGGAAAATCGCCGTCGGGCCGTCCGCACCGCCGATAATGCCGATGGAAGCAGCCTGAGGACCAGTAAATCCCAGACAAACAGCGCCAAAATAGGCAAGAAATACGCCCAACTGTGCAGCTGCACCCAGCAACAGGCTCTTGGGATTGGAAAGCAGCGGGCCGAAGTCTGTCATCGCACCGATTCCCAGGAAGATCAGAGACGGATATAGTCCTGTCTTAACGCCGATATACAGAATATCCAACAGACCACCATTGGCCATGATATTACCATAGCTATGATAATGCTCACTGGTTTCGTCAAGGAACTGACTCCACAGCTCCGGATGATAAAGAGCATCCGGTGAGCTTGCGCCATCAATAAAGAAATTGGAAACATTTACCAGCAGGCAGCCGAAGGCAATACCTACCAGCAGCAGCGGCTCGAATTGCTTTCGGATGCCCAGATACAGCAGTACACAGGCCACAGCAATCATAATCAGATTCTTCCAGCCGCCGTCCATGAAGAATCCCATGAAACCGGAATCCTCCAGAAGCGTTTGAAGGGTTTCAAGTATATTCATCAATACCCCTCCTTATGCAAGTACAAACAGCGGTGAACCGGTTTCTACAACAGCGCCCTTGGAGGTTACAACCTGAACGATCGTACCATCCTTCGGGGCCGGAATTTCATTTTCCATCTTCATCGCTTCCAGAATCGCCAGAACCTGGCCTTCCTTCACCTGATCGCCCTGCTTTACATTTATACTCAGAATATTGCCGGGCATCGGGGATTCGACTGTTTCACCGGCAGCAAGATTTACAGCAGCAGTCGGTGTAGGTGCGGCAGCCGGAGCTGCGGCCGGTGCGGATACAGGTGCAGCTGCAGGAGCAGGAGCACACGCCTCGTATTCATCCAGCAAAATCGCCTTTCCCGCTTCTACCTCAACCTCATATGTCTTGCCATTCAGTGTTACTTTATATTTCATCGTTCTTTACCTCCTTGATAGAAATGAAACGCAACTCATTCAGCGGCTTCTGCATCTTATGTGCTACGACCGCCATAACCATTGCGGCCTCCTTGTCTGGAACGTCAAACAGCTTGACGTGACCAGCCGAGCCGGGAGCCAACGGAGCAGCAGACGATGCTTCCGCTGGTACAGTATTTTCAGCTTTTGCAGCTGCTGCGGCCGCAGCGGCCTTTCTATCCTTAGCCTTGAAGAAGGCACCAACAGCACTGATCAGTGCCATCAGGATAACTAGCCCTACAAATACAACTGCATAACCAAAAACGGCTGTTACAGCTGCTTCACCGATTCCAGTATCAGATGCGATAGGAAATACCATTGCCATATACGCTCCTCCTTACATTTCCTCGATGGTGTAGACTGCTTCGTTTTCTTCCTGAGCCTTGCGGTTTTCAAGGAACTTCACGGTCTGATCCGGGAAACAGATATAGCTCATGATGTCCTCCTCGGAACGAGCCAGATCACCCAAAGCCGCAGCGGCCTCCTTGAATTCTTCTCCAGTACGCTTCTGATCTTCTGTACGGCAGTCAATGGGCTGTACACCTTCGCCCAGAACCTGTACCTGGAGTTCCTTATTTACCGGAGCCGGAGCGATACCATATTCTCCCTTGATATAGTTCTTGACTTCTTTGGAGATCTGCTTGTAGCGCTGACCCACCAGAACGTTTGTAACGGCCTGGTTTCCGACCATCTGAGACAGCGGCGTAACCAGAGGCGGGTAGCCCAGATCTGCACGAACCTTCGGAATTTCCTCCAGAGCAGCATCGAACTTATCCATAGCCTTCATATCTGTCAGGTTGGCGATCATGTTGGAAAGCATGCCGCCCGGAACCTTATACACCAGAGCCTGTGCATCTGTAGCCAGGCTCTTGGGGTTGATCATACCATTATCAATATACTTCTGCTTTACAGGCTTGAAGTATTCATTTACCTCATTGATCTTCGCCTCGTCCAGACCAGTCTCAATGCCATACTGCTGCATGGTGTAGAACATGGTCTCAGTAGACGGCTGAGATGTACCGCCGGAGAAACAGGAGGCTGCGGTATCGATTACATCAATGCCGCACTCAATGGCCTTGATCAGAGTCATATAGGCCATACCAGTGGTACTGTGTGTGTGCAGAATCAGCGGAATGTCACCGACTGCATCCTTGATGCCCTTGATCAGATGTTCAGCCTCATAGGGCGTCATTGTTCCGGCCATGTCCTTCAGGCAGATGGTCTGGAAGCCCATGGTCTTGAGCTCCTTGCACATCTTAACGTATTTCTCAACCGTATGCACCGGGCTTTGTGTGTAGGAAATGCAGCCGGATGCAATGGTATTCGGAGTTGCATATTTCTGTGTTGCAGCCAGAGCTGTTTCCAAATTGCGGAAATCGTTGAGTGCATCGAAAATGCGGATGATGTCAATACCATTTTTGATAGAAAGTTCAATGAACTTTTCTACTACATCATCGTGATAGTGCTTGTAGCCAAGCAGGTTCTGTCCGCGCAGCAGCATCTGAAGCTTGCTGTTCGGCAGATTTTTTCTCAGATTGCGCAGGCGTTCCCACGGATCTTCATTCAGGTAGCGCAGGCAGGAGTCAAAGGTCGCTCCGCCCCAGCACTCCACAGAATAATAACCAGCCTGATCCATAGTCGGCAGAATCCCTTCGTAATCCTTGTACGGAAGGCGTGTCGCCATGAGAGACTGGTTTGCATCGCGCAGAACGGTTTCGGTAATTTGTACTTTTCTCATATAGTAACCTCCTTATATGATTGAATCAGCGCTCCTCTGCGCCGAGTCTCATATAAAAATATTCTCTAAGAAGTATAGCATAAAACTTGGAAATTTTCCACTGTTTTTTCTGAATTCTTTGGATTCTTCTGTTTGTAAAGCCCAGAGATGCATTTTCAAAACATTCCAACGCCTGCACATCATTCTTTTTAATTATCCGAAGCATCTATACGAAAAACGCATCCATCCTGCTCTTTTTTGACGGGAAATTAATATAGAAGGAGTTGAAAGCAGAGGGGGTTTGTGGTACAATATACAGTATGCATTTGCTATTATTTCAGAAAGGCGGTTATTTTCTGTGAACATTATTATTATCGGCTGCGGACAGGTGGGGCAGACTCTCACAGAGCAGCTCAGCAATGAAGGAGACAGCATTACGGTCATTGACACAGACGAATCCATCGTAGATGAGGTGACACGCAAATATGATGTCATGGGCTATGTGGGGAACGGCGCAACCTATAGTACACAGCTTGAGGCCGGTATTGAAAACACTGATCTGATGATTGCTGTGACTGCTTCGGATGAGCTGAATCTTCTTTGCTGTCTTGTGGCGCGAAAAGCCGGACGCTGTCAGACCATTGCACGGGTACGCAATCCGGAATACAGCAAGGATGCCCCCTATCTTCAGGAGGAGCTTCGTCTGGCCATGGTCATTAATCCAGAGCAAGCGGCCGCAAGCGAGATGGCTCGTGTCATCCGTTTCCCCTCTGCGATTAAAATCGACATCTTTGCAAAGGGAGCGATCGAGCTTCTCAAGTTCCGGCTTCCGGAAAAATGTGTGTTGGAAAACTATGCTGTCAAGGAAATCTGTACAAAGCTTGGGTGCGATGTTCTGGTTTGTATGATCGAGCGTGAAGATGAGGTTCTCATACCGAATGGTGATATGACCTTCAGTCAGGGAGACCGCATCTCCATTATCGCAACGCCTCAGAATGCAGCTGCCTTCTTTAAAAAAATCCGCTTCCATTCCGGCCATGTCCGGAATGTGATGATCGCAGGCGGCGGAAATGTTGCATACTATCTGAGTAAGACACTGCTGAAAGCAGGCATTTCTGTAAAAGTCATTGAACAGGATGAGCGGCGCTGCGAGGAATTCTGCCGCAAACTTCCAAAGGCGGCTGTGATTCATGGTGATGCCTGCGATAAGGAGACGCTCCTGGAGGAAGGCCTTGAGAATACGGGAGCGTTTGTGTCCCTCACCAGCAAGGACGAGGAAAATATCCTTCTATCCCTCTTTGCCCAGAGCAGAACAGATGGCAAAATCGTCACAAAGGTTGAACATACTGAATATGACGAGATCATCCGCAAGCTGAATCTGGATACCATTGTGAACCCGAAGAATATTACAGCGGAATACATCGTCCGGTTTGTCCGGGCCATGAAGAATACGGTAGGCAGTAATGTGGAAACCCTGTACAGCCTCATCAAGGGAAAGGTGGAAGCAGCCGAATTCACTATTCGGGAGAAGTCTCCGATCGTGGGTATTCCCCTTCAGAACCTCCACTTCAAAAAGCATGTGCTGATTGCAGGAATCGTACGCAAGGGCAGGATGATCATTCCCAGAGGTCAGGACACCATGGAAATCGGTGATTCTGTCGTGGTTGTTTCCCGGAATCTGGGACTGCATGATATCTGCGATATCATTGAATAACAGGGGGACGCTATGAACTTTGCAATGATTATTACTGTGCTCGGATGGGTTTCCTGCTTCAATGCAGCCTTTCAGCTGCTTCCGGCCTTGGTTGGCCTCATCTATCAGGAACAGGCCGCATGGTCTTTTCTGATTTCTGCTGCTGGCTCTCTTGTCCTTGGACTGCTTCTGCTGATACGAAAGCCAAAAAGCAAAGCACTCTATGCCAGGGAGGGCTTTGTTATTGTGTCTCTCAGCTGGATCCTCATGAGTCTGCTGGGTGCGCTGCCGCTTTTCCTGTGCGGTGCGATTCCATCCTATGTGGATGCGCTGTTTGAGGCGGCCTCCGGCTATACTACAACTGGTGCCAGCATTGTTCCCGTGGTAGAGGAGCTTCCGAATTGCTGCCTGTTCTGGCGCAGCTTCATGCACTGGATCGGCGGTATGGGTGTGCTTGTATTTATTATGGCCTTTATTCCGCTCTCCGGTGCTGGAAATATGAACCTGATGCGTGCCGAAAGTCCGGGCCCTATGGTCGGCAAGCTCGTACCGCGTGTAAAAACGACAGCATTTCTTCTCTATGCCATGTACTTCGGACTGACTTTTTTGCAGTTTATCTGTCTGATTATCGCAAAAATGCCCGTTTTCGATGCGATCAACACGGCTTTTGCAACAGCTGGCACAGGCGGTTTTGGTTTTAAAAATGACAGCATGGCCAGCTATTCTACAGCAATTCAGGTTATTATTACTGTTTTCATGATTCTGTTCGGCGTAAACTTTAATTTCTACTTTCTGCTGCTGTATAAGCGCTTCAAGGACGCTCTGCATATTTCAGAGGTATGGGTTTATTTCGGCGTGATCCTGACTTCTGTTGTCCTCATTACGTGGAACATCAGCCAGATGTATGACTCTCTGGGAATAGCCCTCCGTGATGCAGCCTTTTCTGTAGGTTCAGTTATCACAACAACAGGCTTTGCTACGGCGGATTTCAACCAGTGGCCGCAGCTTTCAAAGATGATCCTCCTGCTGCTTATGTTTATCGGCGCATGTGCAGGAAGTACCGGCGGCGGTATTAAAGTTTCACGGTTCATCATCATGTTCAAAACCATGCTGAAGGAAATCGGCCTCCAGACGCATCCAAAGCGTGTGAAGAAAATAAAGATGGATGGCCATGAGATTTCTCATGAGACTATTCGTGCCATGAACAATTATCTTATCGCTTATTTTGTGATCTATGCACTTTCCGTGCTGCTGCTTTCCATCGAAGGGTATGACTTTACGACCAACTTCAGTGCAATTGCAGCCACTCTGAATAATATTGGCCCGGGTCTGGAGCTGGTTGGCCCGACAGGTAATTTTGCCTTTTTCTCAGACCTTTCAAAGCTGGTCATGACGTTTGATATGATTGCCGGCCGTCTGGAGCTATTCCCCATGCTGGTTCTGTTTTCACCGGCTACATGGAAAAAATAATCGAACAAATAAAAGGAGTTTTTTATTATGAGTCAAACAAATCAAAAGAGAGTTACCTTTAACTCCCGTATTGGTTTTATTCTCGTTTCTGCAGGCTGCGCAATCGGCCTTGGAAATGTATGGAAATTTCCCTATATATGCAGCGAATACGGCGGCGGTGCATTTTTGTTGATATATCTTCTGTGCCTGCTGTTCCTGGGTCTTCCCATTCTTGTATGTGAATTCGCTGTGGGCCGCAAGAGCCGGAAGAGCATTGCAAAGGCTTTCGATGTACTGGAACCGGAAGGTACACGATGGCATTTGACAAAATACATGAGCATTGCCGGAAATTACCTGCTGATGATGTTCTATACAATGGTTACAGGTTGGATGCTCTATTATGTATATCTCTTTATTCAGGGAGATATCATGACCACTCCGGCAGACCAGATGTCCGGAGTTTTTGACCATATGCTGGCCTCACCAGGAATCATGTCTCTGTTCACCCTCATTGTAATTGTCCTGGGCTTCGGGGTGTGTGCACTGAGCCTTCAGAATGGCATTGAAAAAATCACAAAATATATCATGAGCCTTCTGATTCTGCTTATGGTTGTACTGGTCGTGAATTCGCTCTGTCTGGACGGAGCTATGGAAGGCGTTTCCTTTTATCTGAAGCCCGATCTGAATCGTCTTATGGAGCAGGGAATCGGCAAGGTTACCTTTGCTGCTATGACTCAGGCCTTCTTTACGATCAGTGTGGGCAGCGGCTCCATGCTCATCTTCGGCAGCTACATGAAAAAAGACCGCCGTCTGGCCGGTGAGGCTATCAATGTAGTTGCACTGGATACAGCTGTAGCTGTCATGGCCGGACTGATCATCATTCCAGCCTGCTTTGCCTATGATGTGCAGCCGGATTCCGGCCCGTCCCTGCTGTTCATTACACTCCCCAGCATATTTAACAATATGGCTGGCGGAAGAATCTGGGGTATTTTCTTTTTTATATTCATGACCTTCGCTGCATTCACTACGGTGATCGCTGTATTTGAAAACATCATCGCCATGACCTGTGAACTGAGCGGCTGGACCCGAAAAAAGTCGGTTCTTTTCAATCTCATCTCCCTGTCTGTTTTGTCTCTCCCAGCAATTTTTGGCTTCACCCTTTTGTCGGATATACAGCTTCTGGGAGAAGGCTCAACTATCATGGACTTCGAGGACTTCCTGGTTTCCAGCAATATCCTGCCTCTAGGCTCTCTGGTTATTGTGCTGTTCTGTGTAAAAAAGAACGGATGGGGATGGAGACGGCTTGTAAAGGAAGCCAACACCGGTTCAGGCCTGAAATATCCTGAAAAGCTCCAGCTCTATGTAACCTATTTTATTCCTCCGGTAATCTGCATTATCTACCTTAAGGGATATTATGACATGTTCGCCGATAAGGGCTTCTGGACTCTCTTTGGATGGATGTGCTTTGCAATACTGCTGCTTGCTGCAATTTTCTCCGTCTGCTTTCTCAGTAAGCCGAAAAAAGTCTGAAACACTTTAGGTTTAATAAACACAAAAAGCCTCCGGCTCGCTTCTGAGTCGGAGGCTTTTGCTTGTATTCAGTTTGGTGAGATATGGCCTATTACTGAAGTGTGTGGTCTACTCTCTCAACCTTCATCAGGTTTGTTGTATGTGCACAGCCTACCGGAACACCTGCTGTGATAACCACAATATCATCCTTCTCTACCATGCCGCATTCCAGTGCGGCCTCTACAGCCGCAGAGAACAGATCGTCTGTATTGGTCTTTTCTCCAATAACCAGCGGCTTTACTCCCCAGCTCAAATTGGTCTGACGCCATACCACGTCACTTACCGTACAACTGATAATCGGACAGTTCGGGCGGTACTTGGAAATTTCTCTTGCGGTCACGCCGCTCATGGTTACTGTCAGAATCGCCTTTGCATCCAGGTCATGGGCTGTTGTTACTGTCGCATGAGCAATCGCATTTGCGATATCCTGATTCTGCTGCTTGCAGGTAGCATGAAGTCCCTTATAGTCAATGTTGTCCTCAGTCGTCTTGGCAATTCTATCCATAGTGCGGACAACCTCAGCCGGATAAGAACCAGCTGCTGTTTCGCCGGAAAGCATGATCGCACTTGTGCCATCGTAAATCGCATTGGCCACGTCTGTGATCTCTGCACGGGTCGGTCTGGGATTGGAAATCATAGACTCCAGCATCTGTGTAGCCGTAATAACCTGCTTACCAGCCTGGTATCCCTTGCGGATCAGTTCCTTCTGTACCGCCGGAATCTGCTCAAAGGGAATCTCTACGCCCAGGTCGCCGCGAGCTACCATGATGCCATCTGCGGACTGAAGAATCTCATCGATATTACGTACGCCCTCCAGATTCTCGATCTTTGCAATAATACGCACATTGAACCAGCCCAGACTGTGTGTGTACTTTCTCAGGTAGTCAATATCTGCTGCGGTGCTGACAAAGCTGGCTGCAATGAAATCAAAGCCCAGTTTTGCACCAAACTCCAGATCGTTCATGTCTGTTTCACTCAAATAGGGCATGGACAGCTTCACGCCCGGTACATTGATACCCTTGTTGTTGGACAGAACTCCGCCATGAATAATGCGGCATACGATATCTGTACGGGATACACGCTCTACCACCATCTCAATGACACCATCGTTGATGAGAATGTGCGTACCCGGCTTTACATCATGGGACAAATTCTTGAAAGAAATGCTCCCCACCTTATCCGTACAGAGTACATCCTCTGTGGTCAGTGTATAAGTATTGCCTGCATGAATCGTAACCGGCTTATCATCCACAAAACGTCCCAGACGAATTTCCGGGCCCTTTGTGTCCATCAGGGTAGCAATGGGCAATCCCATCTCCTCACGCAGGCGAACGATCTGGTTGAAACGCTGCTTGTGCATTTCATAATCGCCATGGGAGAAATTGAAACGAGCCACATTCATACCGGCCTGCATGACGTCACGCATTACCTGATCGTCATCCGTAGCCGGGCCAATTGTACAGACAATTTTTGTTTTTCTCATAATACTTGCTCCTTCGTTTATGGATTCATTTATATTGCTTTTGCGACAGGAACTATCGTCTGTTCCTATTATACCACATTCTCTCACAAAAGGGAAGCTATTTTTATGTTAAAATTAATACATTATTTGCTATGAATCCACTCAATAAGATTTTCTGCCAGAATTCCACGATTTTCTGCATCTGTCAGACCCAGGGCAAAGAAACGCTCCAGCTCCTCAGTGTGATCCCACATAGGAAAATCCACCCCGAAAAAACAATTTTCTGCTCCGTGCCTGCGGATAAAGCGTACTGCATCCTCCGGAGTCATAAAGCCCAGACAGCTGCTGGTGTCCAGTCTCAGCCGATCAGAAGGCCTGAGCATTTCAGCCGCCTCCTCCCACCGACGATACCCGCCCAGGTGGGCTGCAATCACTCTCAGCCGAGGAAAATCCTTCAGCACCTTGGCCATTCGCGTCGGCGTAGAAAAACATCTGTGCGGATCTCCCATATGCATAAGAATGGGCAGACCGGAAGCCTGAATCATTTCATACATAGGATAGACCTTAGGGTCATCCATGTTGAAGCTCTGGAAGTCCGGATGAAGCTTGATACCCTTGAAGGGCTGTTTCAGAATCGCCTTAAACTCCTCCTCCAGCATTTCCGATTCCGGATGCAGAGCTGCAAAGCCGATGCACTGGGGATATTGTGTACATATCTCTCCAATAAAAGCGTTTATAGCGCCGGCCTGAGCCGGATGTGTAGCTGTGGAACAAACAAGATAGCCGTCCATTCCAGCCCGATCACCGCTTTGCAGAAGCTCACCCATGCGGCCCTCATGACTCATGGGCAGGTCATAAAACTGAGAGATCCCTTCTGTAGCCTTTTCTGCGATTTTATCCGGAAAAATATGGGCGTGCGCATCTATCACTGTATAACCATTATACATTTCTCTCTTTTCCCTCCTTCAGATTTTCTGTATCTTTGCATAATTCGACATCAGCTTCTTTGTTCCCACACGGTCAAAAGCCACTTCTAGCAAAAAGTCATTTGCCATTTTCGTTACATTCAGAACCGTGCCTTCTCCAAAGATATTGTGCCGTACACGATCTCCCGAGCTGAATTGCTTTGCACCGGAAGTACTTGCTTTTTTCTCCTTTGCCAGCTGCTCCTGAAGGGATATAGAATGCGTAGGATCAGCCAGTTTTTGTCTGGATGAAGTGTTTGACGCTCGTCTTGCGCTTTTCTTATCAATCAGGGAATAGTCGATCTCATTCAGAAATCGGGAGCAGCTGTTGCACATGGTTGAGCCAAAAAGCATTCTTCTGTCTGCGGTACTGAGATAGAGCCGTTTTTTGGCGCGGGTAATGGCAACATAGGCCAGACGGCGCTCCTCCTCCATATCCATAGGATCCAATGAGGTGATGGCCCGTGTGCCAGGAAAAACATTCTCCTCAAAACCAACAATGAATACATTACCGAATTCAAGGCCCTTGGAGGCATGCATGGTCATCATAAGCACCACATCCTGCTCCGGTTCATATTTATCCACATCTGTAAACAAGGAAATTTCCTCCAGAAAGCCGCCCAATGTCGGCTGGTCATTTTCCTTTGCGTAGGAAAGCATGGAGGACTTCAGTTCCTCAATATTCTCCAGTCGTGTCCGGCCCTCTTCGCCCTGGGCCTGAAGCATTTCCAGATAGCCGGTTTTTTCCATAAGCAGGTCAAGCAGCTGATCAAAGGGCAGCTCCTCCGCCTTCTCTGCCAGCATATCCATCATTGCTGCAAACTTTTTCAGGGATGCCGCTTTTTTAGAAAGAATGGGGTAGCGGTCCGCTGTACGCATGACCTCAAGGGGAGAAAGCCGCAGATCCTGTGAAATATGATCCAGCAGAGAAAGGGTTGCATCACCGAGGCCGCGCTTGGGCTCATTGACGATCCGATGGAAACGCAGGACATCATTTTCATTATTGATCACACTCAGGTAGGCTATGATATCCTTGACCTCCTTACGGTCATAGAAGCGCAGACCACCGTAAATCCGATAGGGAATTCCACTCCGTACAAACGTACGTTCCAGAGCATTTGACTGTGCATTCATACGATAGAGAACAGCAAAATCCCGATAGGAAGCCCCCTTTTCCACTTGCTTTACAATGGTCTTGGTGACAAAAGCTGCCTCGTCTGCTTCGTCCGCAGCCTTATACCATATGATCCGCTCTCCGATACCGGCCTCTGTCCAGAGATGCTTTTCCTTACGTCCCTGGTTGTTGGCGATCACATTATTGGCCGCCTGAAGAATCGTCCCGGTGGAACGATAATTCTGCTCCAGACGAATTACCTTGCTGCCTGGAAAGGACTCTTCAAAGCTGAGAATATTCTCAATGGTCGCACCGCGAAAACGATAGATACTCTGATCATCATCGCCTACTACGCAAAGGTTCTGATGCTTTCCAGCCAGCAGCTGAATCAGTCGGAACTGGGCCTGGTTGGTATCCTGGTACTCATCTACCAGAATATACCGGAAGCGGTTCTGATAATATTCCAGCTCCTCCGGATGCCGTTCAAAGAGACGTACAGTAAGATAAATCAAATCGTCAAAATCCATTGCATTGGACAGAAAGAGCCGCCGCTGATATTCAGCATAGAGCTTGGCGATAACAGTCCGGCGGTAGTCTGAGCCAGCCTCAAGAAGCATGTCCTCCGGAGAAATCATTTCATCCTTGGCCATGCTCACCTCACCTAATACAGTTTTAGGCGGAAACAGCTTGTCCGATATGTCCAGATCCGCAATACAGTTCTTCATAAGCCGTTTGCTGTCATCAGAATCATAGATGGTAAAATCCCGATTAAATCCGAGCAGGGAGATACTCCTGCGCAGAATCCGCACACAGGCAGAATGAAATGTAGAAGCATGAATCTCCTGGGCCTCCTCACCCAGCATATCCGCCAGACGAGCTTTCATTTCGCCGGCAGCCTTATTTGTAAAAGTAATGGCCAGAATATTCCACGGCTGGATGGGATACACCGCCAGTATATCCCTGAGACGCTCCTTGTCCTCCTCGGCTGTACCGTTTACATAACCCTCCAGATATTCCAGATCATCGGGGAAAATACGCTTATCCGCCTTCTCCCAGGCATCCCCGAAATAAACCATTCCAGCAATCCGGTTCATAATGGCAGTGGTCTTTCCGCTGCCGGCTCCCGCCAGAACCAGAACCGGCCCATTCACTCGGAATACCGTTTCCATCTGAGGCGGATTCAACTTGTGAAAATATCGTGCCAATGCCTTTCTTTTCAGTTCGATTACACTCATCTCAGCCACATTCATTCCTCTTTTCCTGCATAAATTCACTTCCCTTATTATATCACATTTCACAGAGCTTGAAAAGACCCATCTTTCATTTTTTATAATCCATTTCCTTTTTACCAGATTTTTGCCATTGCAGATTCTGTATATCTGCGGTATCATAAGGAGAGTATAGCGTTATGAAAAAGGAGGCTTTTTATGAAAAATCTGTTTGCTATCCTGAGTGCTGTGGTTCTCACCAGCACCCTGTCCTTGTCTGTTTCAGCTTTTGCACCAGGCGGAGCAGCAGACACTCCGGCCATTGAGTCCTTTTCCACATGGACGCAGTTTGCAAGTCCCGACACGCAGACTCCAGCTATTGACGAAACAGGATGCCTTGACTATTCACTGGCTAAAATCGCCGTACGGTATAACCTTCCTCTGGATGGTGCAGATGTGTTTGACACATCCTATACCTACTACACAGAGTTTGTAGAGGAGGCCATCCACCCGGCCTATACAAAGGCTGTATACTTCTCAGAACACTTTGCACCTCTTGTACGATTCGAGGAGCAGGTGCCTATAAATGCCGACACAGCTTCTCAAAGCTGGGAGCAGGCCTATGAATACTGTCATTCTCTCCAGGGCGATATCCCCAGAGCCTTTGTTCTTGAAATGCACACTGCTTCCGGAAGCAGCCATTTTGTGGCAGTAGAATCTTTGGATCCTGTCCAGGAAAGACTCTATCTTTATGATTCCGGCGATCGTTTCTCAGAGTATCTGGGAGACAGCGTTTCTCAGTCCCGGGGCTATCATGTAGAAAGTATTTACACCATAAAAATCCTCACTGTTCCGGGCGATGCAGACGGAGACGCACAAATTACTCTGTCTGATGCCGTTCTTCTGGGAATGCTTCTGATGCACGATACAAAATATGATCTGCGGTATGACGCCAATCAGGACGGACTTCTCACCGCTGAGGACACGGACTATATCACCCGATATGCTCAATATACTCAATTGTCAGCGGAGGGAGGAAATGCATCCATAAAATGATGATAGCGGTCGCCCTCATGATAGGAGATGATCCTTCGCAGATCAACATTCCACACGCTGCGGAAGATGTGATGTTCAATGTCCGGATTCACAGACTTGAGCGAACGGATCAGCTCCTTGATCTCCTGCCGTTTGGAGACATTCTGTTGCTCTTCTCCATGCTCTGCGGTCATGCGGCAGGCACATCGCAGAAAGTGCAGGTCATTTTCCATGGCCCAATCAATAATATCCTTCTCCCGAACATAGTACAGGGGACGGATAACCTGCATTCCTTCAAAGTTTTCACTGTGAAGTCGGGGCATCATAGTCTGCACCTGACCGCCGTAAAGCAGGCCCATAAGAATGGTTTCAATCACATCATCAAAGTGATGTCCCAGAGCAATTTTGTTACAGCCGCGCTCCATGGCCGCCTGATAAAGCGCACCTCGGCGAAGCTTTGCACAAAGGAAGCAAGGGTTATTTTTCACATGCTCTACAGAGGAGAATATTTGCGTGTCAAATATATCCAGACTCAGCCCCAGTGTTTTCGCATTCAGAAAAATCTGCTGCCGGTTTTCCGGCGCATAACCCGGATCCATGCACAAAAAGGTCAGCCGAAAGGGTACTTCTCCAATGGACTGATATTTTTCCATGCATTCAGCCAGCAGCATGGAGTCCTTCCCTCCAGAAATACACACAGCAATATGATCGCCCGGCTCGGCCATCCGAAACTCTCTCACACCCTTGGTAAATTTGTTCCAGATGGTCTTTCTGTATTTCTGCATGATGCTTTCCATCGCAGAACTCTGCTTCATTTTGCGCACCTCTTTTCTTCATTTTTTCTGTATCATTATAGCGCATATAAGCACCTTTGTCAATGCAAAAGCACAAAAGCAAGGCTGTCACCCATTGCAGTGACAGCCTTGCTTCATTTTACGATTACGCTTCTTCCTCTGTTACAAACTGACTCTCGTGACGAGTGAAGAAATCGGTACGGGGCGGCAGAAACTTCAGCTTATGATTTTCTCCTGTAAAGTAAGAAATCGGCTCAAAGATAGTCTCCCACGACCAGATTCTCTCATCCACCTGTAAATATTCACGGAGCTTCTCTGTACCGATAGGAGCCATAGGATGAAGCAGAATACCTGTGATTCGAATCATATAGAACAGATTGGACAGTACCTGCACCAGCTCCTCCTTGCTCTGAGTGTCCGGATGGAGCGCCTTTGCCATATATTTGCTTGCGTTACGGATATAGCTGTCCAGTACATAGGTGCACTGATGGAAAGCGAACTTAGACATATGCCGCTCATATTCCAGGGTCGCTTTTTTGGCCGCAGCTACAATCTCCTCCTCCGGTGCTGCATCCGGCAGAGTTCCGTCCAGCTCCTTCTGTGTGGTATAGAATGCAGTACGGATCATACGATTGTATACATTAGAGAGCAGCAGGCCGTCCTTTACAACCGGGTCTGCATCGCCTGGATTTGCATCTGGATTGTAGGGCTTGGGCATGAAGCTTACAGAACGCTGTCCAAGGCCAAGGCCCAGCCAGTGCATACGCAGCTGTTCCGGGGTGTAGTGATTGAGAAGGTCATCGGCCATAGGCGGCTTGACAGCGCCGGAGCTGGAGGCCTTCTTGTCCAGGAACAGAATGTGATGATTGGCAACAATAACCGGAAGCTGAAGCTCTCCATCATCCGGATCAGCAGTCTTTTCCGCAGCCTGCTGCTGTGCCATCCACATAGCCGGTTCGGCAATACCATAAAAATAAATATTATCCTGTCCGATAAACTGATATACTGTAGAATCCTTGCTGCACCAATACTGCTTCCACTCCTCCGCAGATTTTCCCTGCTGTTCCAGATAGGTCTGCGTGAAGGAAATCGGTGCCCAAAGAGACTCCGGCCATACCCATACGGTCAGCCCTTCGGAGTCCTCCAGAACAGGAGCCGGTACGCCCCATTCGATATTACCGGTCAGGCGGAAGGGCACAAGTGTTTTACCTGTACGGTAACGAATCTGATTCTGCGTCAGAATCCGGCAAGCCTCATCACAATCAGAAAGGGTGGTAAACTCAATGGTGAAGGAGGGCTTCTTCTTTTCCTCAATATAGGTGTGCTCCGGCATCTGCTCCTTCAGGGAGAGATATTTCTCCTCAAACTCACGCTTTACATAAATCGCCGGAGGTTTCAGAAATTCAGAGATGGTCTTGTGTACGACCGGACGTACATCCTTTCGCTTCTGCATCTGCGCTACCCAGTCCTTCAGCAGCTGCTCGTAATCACGCAGCTTGAAATACCAGTTGGTAACCGGCTTCATAGTAGGTGTCTCCCCTGTCAGAGTACTTACAGGATTCAGAAGATTTTCCGGCATATACTGATGACCCAGATCACACTCATCTGCATAGCCCTTTTCAGAGCAGCAGCCCTCAACAGGACATTTGCCCACAACCTGACGGCCATTCAGGAACACGCCAGCCTTCTCATCAAAGAACTGCATGGTGGAAATCCGCTGGAGCTGACCCTTATCGTACAGCCCCTGGAGGAATTTCAAAGTAAATTCGGCATGAATCTCTTTTGCTCGGCCCAGACCGGATGCTGCATAGAGATTCGGCTCGATAGCGTAGTCTCTCAGAGTCTGCTTCTGCTTTTCATGATTCCGGCGGACAAAGTCCTCAAGACTTCCCTCAAACTCACCTTTTGCTACCTTCTGGCGCCAGCCTTCTGCAATAGGAGAGCCGTAACAATCCGTACCGCTTACAAAAATAACATTCTCCTTACCGATGCGGTCTCGCAGGAACCGTGCATAAGTATCCGCAAATACAAGCATACCGCCCACATGTCCGAAGTGCAGTTCCTTGTTGCCATAGGGCATACCGCCGGTTACAACGGCACGTTTCGGAAATTCAGGACGGGGGATATCAAAGTTTTTCTGCTGTTTTCCATCTTTATTTCTTGACATAGTTTCAAGTCCTTTCGGAGTTAGAATTCTCAAATCATTCCTATATTATAGCATACGAACCAGAAAAGTGCAAGTCTTTTCCTCCGAATTTACATATCCTCAATCGGTTATGCAAAAAAGAAAGCCGTCGCTTTGGCTTTCTTTTTTGTCAGATTCAGTCATACTGGCATACATAGCCAATGTTCTCTGCACGGTAATATTCCAGAATCGCATCGCTGTTGTCATTGAGACTCCACTTGTCATCGACCTTCCACAGCATTACATATGGCTCATAGGGAAGATCCGGATCTGTATAGTCCCGGCCGGAGGGTTCACCTGCATACCACAATCCCGCTTGATTTACATAGTCAAAGCTGTTGCCGTTAAGCCATGAAGGAATGACCCCTGAATTGTCCGGGCTGATGGCCGTTGTTCCACCCAGCCAGAGAAACTTCAGTCCGGAGGCATTGGCCGCTTCCAGAATCTTAGCCAGATCCTCATCACTCTGGATGTAGGCAAGATGTCCGCCGGCTTCCACGCACTTTGTATATGCATCGCTCCAGGAGCAGGCATTTGCTACCACTTCAAAGCGGGATTCCGCAGGTGCTTCTGTAGGCGCTTCTGTGGGAGGCGAGGTGGGTGCTTCTGTCTGAACTTCAACAGGAATTTCTTCTGGCTGACCTGCCTCAGACTGCTCATTTTCAATAAATCCAAAGCCATCGTCACTGCTCTCAGCAGCACTTTCTCCCTCAGTCTCTGTGGAATCAGGAACTAAAGTTATAATTGAGTTGCCGCCGGATTCCAATGTATCTGAGCTTTCCTTGCTTCCATTCCGGAACAAGAGAAATATAAGAAGTGCAATGGCCAGCAGCAGTAAAACCAGAAGAACGATCGCCGCAATAAGCAGACCACTCATCTTCTGTTTTGCTGCAGAGCCCTGTGCAGGCTGAATATGCTGCTCTGGCTGAAAATCATGTGTGGACTGAAACGAAGGAGCAGCTGGCGGCGGATACATTCCCGCCTGATCCGGATCATTGACCGGCGAAGGGATTTGCTCTTCGATCAGCTTCAAACCGCAGTCCTCACAAAAAAGATCGTTGACAGCATAGATGCGCTGACATTGAGGACATTTTTTAAACATCTGACTCATAAAATACTCCTTTACTCATTCGTAGTATACTGATAAACGATTCCATTCTCATCCTCAAAGAAAATCATTCCGGGCAGTAAAACAGGATAGGTCATTTCTACATCTGCATACAGCTCAACCTGTGACGTACCAGGAACGCATGTATACAGTTTACTGTCATCGGAAATGAAGAAAAGCCTGCCATTCATATAATTTGTGTGCTTGGCATAGGCTGAAGCCTCCATCAGAAAGCCGCTTCCGTCCAGATTCATGCTGCAGAGCTGGCGTGAAGTACGATCGGCTGAGAAATAAATCCGGCCGTTTGCAGCGCACAGGTCGGAGCATTCACCCTCAAAGAGCACTCTCTGATTGCTTCCATCTGTGTTTACAGCACATAGCTTGTAGTCATTATCATAATCACAATAGAAAATCGTATCCTCCAGAATACACATATACCAGACTGTAGTCTGAACCAAAGAGGTCAGCTCTGATCCATCCGGTTTCATCCGGGAAATTGCACGGCTTCCGGAAACATCTGTACTGAAATAGAGCCAGCCGTCATATAGAGTCAGCTCATAGCAGTATGCATCCAGAAGAACCTCATAGCCGCTGCCATCCTTTTTCATACGGCAGATCATGTTACCCTCATTGGCATTGGTGAAATACAGATAATCATCCTGTTCATTGAGATAATAGGTCCGGAAGTCAGTCAGATGCATAGATTCACTGCCGTTATAGCGGTAAAGACCGCTCTCATCACTGAAGTAGACATAGTCCTCATCACGGACTGCATAACCTCCATTGAGGATATTGGATATACCGCTCTCCCCATATTCCGGAAAGCGTTCTGGTATTTCTGCAGCCTGTGTAGTTACTGTGGTAGTAACAGCCGCAGAAGTAATCTTTTGTACAGTAGTTGTAACAATGACTGTAGCAGCAGGCTTTGTGGTTTTAGCCGTTGTAGCCGGCTCTGTACGAACCGTCCGTACAGCCGGGGCTTCCGTGGCTGTGTTTTCTACAAACTCAAACTCCGTTTTCAGAGCAGGAGCTTCTGTAGTAACCATAGTGGTTTCCATTTCAATCACAAGACCGCCATCAGGCTGGCGATCCTGCTGATTATCCTTTTCCGGACGAAACAGCAGAAACATCATGAAGATAATCGCAATCAGAAGAAGGGCCGCAAGACCGATCACCAGGATAAACATTGTGTTCTGTCTGCTGCTTTTCTGGAGAACCTCACGCTGCTGGGGCGGCGGCTGAGGCGTATATGAAGCAGGCTGGATCGGAGGCGGAGAAGTATAGGAGACATTCTCCGGCGGAATATATTCCTCCTCTGCAGGAGCATCATAGGAAAGCTCAGGCGGCTGTGTAAAGGGCGTCTCCGGCTGGAAGGGCTCCCCTGCTGCACCTGCGGGGCCAAGACGAATACCGCACTGCTCACAAAAAGCACATCCTTCCGGGTAAATCAGCCCGCATTGCGAACAGGTACGCTGGGCAGATTTGTCTTTTTCCGGAGCAGAAGGCTTTGAAAGCCGCTCCTCCTCTGAATGAAAGTTCATCAGCTGTGAACCGCATATCTGGCAGAATACATCCTCATCTCCATAGTTTGTTCTGCACTGGGGACAAATTTTCATAGTGCCATCTCCTCCTTACCAGAATGAATTGTATGTAATATCGGACAGATTCCAGCTGCCGGTTCCAATATCATATGTATACAGGAAACAGGCTGTTCCCTCGCTGGACTGTTCCTCAAACCGAAGGACATTGATCCACTTGCGCTCCGTTTTCTGATACTCCGAATCATAATAATAGTAATTGCAGTCAAATGTATACTCAATGGTACATTCATAGGTCAGATATTCACCAACATAATTCTGGTCTGATGCTGCAGAAGCTCCTGTCAGCACAATATCATGATAGCCTTCTGCTGTAGGTGAATACAGCACATCATAGAAATAATCATGATAATTTATATAAAGTATATGATCCTGGGAAAGGTCATTCCCCTTGACTGCTGCATCAAAGAGCTGGGCAAAGTCAGACTGAGCCTGCACGCAGATATTCTCACAGGCCGCAGGCTTCATGACCAGCTCGTAGGAATCTACATACAGATCAGAGGTCGTTTCCATGACAAGATCCTCCGTCACATCGGAGCGGACGATCACCTCATGGGGAAACGCAAACACAGAGGAAAGCTGGTAATTACACACAGAGCCTTCCTCATAGGATATGACAGAACCGCTGTCACCCAGATCGATGCCGTCCAGATACACCTCAGTGAAACATGGTACAGTCAGGTTCAGGCTTGTTATCATATTCGCAGCCGAAACCTTGTAGCTGGGGAAAAACAGAAGATTCTTTTTCTCCGTTTCAATCAGCTCAACGATCAGTGAGTTTCTTGGCGACAAATCTGTAGCGTATTCAATAAGATAAGTACAGCTGCCGGAATACTCATTCATTTCATAGGAAGCAATGTTATCCGCAAGAAGCGGAGCCTTTTCCATAGCCAGTGCAAACTGCTCCTGGTTTATAAATTCAGATTCTGCAACATACAGACAATCATAGGCCTCATCCCAGTCTTCCTCCTTCAGCGCAGAGAAATATTTCTCAGCCACACGTTCCGGAGAGGTCAGATAATTGACGGCACAGATTCCTCCGATCAAAAGGCCTATAAGAAGCAGAATGATCAGAATCCAGGCAAAATTCTTTTTTAAAAATCCAGTAATATCTGAGCTGGTAATAGTAATTGTCCGTCCCTGAGATGTTGTATTCTGCTGATTTTGCTGAGGCGGCCCGAAATACACCTCCTGCTGGTTCTGTTCCGGCACATTTCCGATTACCTTGCCGCATTCACAACAATAAACACTGCCATCTTCATTCTTTCCACCGCAATAAATACAATACATCATATTTTCTCTCCTTTACTATTGATACCGTGAAAACCGGAAACGGAAGGGCGGCATTCCCGGCAGGCCTATAATAGCCTCACCGCGACGGAGATTGGAGACATCCCAGTCCTCCACCACATGTGCATCCCGGATGTTCTCCACAACGCCCTTTCCCTGTACAGCTCCCATGAAGGTTTCCTTCTTCCGATTCTCACCGTAATAGTTCTTGATATATTCTCTCGATGCATAGTCATTCACCGCAAAGGTAATGTTTGTCAGAAAGCCTGATAAAAGGCTCTGAGCCCGTTCCTGACCATACCCCTCGTATACCTGAGAGACATTCTGAATACCGATCATGAACTTCACACCCAGACTCCGTCCGAAGTTGACTGCATCCTCAATGTGCTGAAGATGGGGCAGAAGGCTGAACTCATCCACAATGAAATATACACTGCCCTCACTCTTTTTCCGGCACAAGGCCTCCTTGATGGCCATATCAATAAGCAGGCTGTAAATGGGAGACAGCATATTGCCGATGCCAAGGTCATACTCAATAAACACACAGCGTCCGCCCTTCTGCCGGACGAGATTTCGCATGGACAGACTTCCGGACTGATTAAAATTCCCGATAAAAATCTCGCCCAGGACCTGATACAGCTCAGACAGCACGCCCTGTGTCTGAGCAGATTTTTCATTGGAAATATAATGGTTCATATAGCGGAATTCCGGATACAGCGCCAGAATCTCCTTCAGCTCCTCAGCAGTTGTGCTGGTGAAAAAATCCTTCAGGCCCTTGTTGTTACAGGGCAGACTTTCCCTGTTCCGACAGAAATGGGTCAGAACTGCTGAGAAGATGTCCCGTGCAGCATTCGGAAAAAAGGGCTGGCTGGAGTTTTCCACACTTTTCTGAAAGAGTGCCTTTGAAATCTCAATGATATTTTCCTCCATATGTACACCATCTTCGATTTCACGGAAAATATTCCAGTAGTCCCGCCCGAATGCACCGCAGGCCGTTTCGTCATTGCTAATGATCACGTCCCCGCCCTGATAGAAGGCCTTCCGGAAATCACCCTTGGTGTCGAAAATGATCATAACATCATTGGGCGTCATCGTTCGTCTCAGCTGAGAAATCATCTGGAGAAAGGTATTGGTTTTACCTGTACCGATTCCGCCCAGCAGCAAAACATGCCGGCTCAGCAGCTCCTCATCTACCGGTACATACAATGGTGTATGATCCTCTTTCAGGCCACACAGACTCAAACGATACCCCTCTTGCGTGACCGGATAGTTCACTGGATAACGGTACAGCTGATCACCGTCAAATACTTCGATTTTCTTCATATATGCTCCTTTGCTCTATTGCTTATCGGTCCAGGCCGTTGTCTTCTTCGATCTGTGCGTCCTTCTGGTTGGAATCCTTTGTCTGATTTGCAGTTTCCTGCTGTTTCGCTTCTTCTTTCTGCTTTGGCTCCTCAGCAGACCTGGCTTCTTCAGTCTTATTCAAGGTCTCATTTTGTTTTGCTTCTTCGGCCTTTTTAGCTTCCTCTGTGGCATTGACTTCCTCGGCCTTTTTGGCTTCCTCCGCCAACTTAGCCTCCTCATCCTTTTTTGTTTCCTCAGCCGCTTTGGCGTCTTTCGTCATCCTTGCATTTTCCGTCTTGGCTTCCTCCATCTGCTTCTTGCCGATTTCCTCGACCTTGGCTTCATACTCCCTTTGAGCCTCCTCGCTCTTTTGCTTATATTCAGCCTCTAACCGCTGGGATTCCTTCTCGTATTCCTCCTTGATCTTCCGGGCCTCTTCCTCCTCTTGCGCTTTGGCATAATCACTCTGGAACTGTGCTGTCAGCTCCTGGTTCTGCTTTTCATAATCTGCTTCCAGTGCCTTACTCTCTTCTATATACCGCTGCTCAGCTTCCTTGTATGGATCACCTTTCACTCCATTAAAAGGTTCATCCCCATAACTATGCTCCCGCTCATAAGCTTGCGCATCCTCAAGCTGTTCCTTTTTTTCTTCAATACCTTTTCGCTGAAGCTCCTCTACGTCTGCTTCATCCGGATTGGCATTTTGAATCCATTCATCGATGGTCATTGTTTCTTTGCCATCATCATAAACATAGCCATTCACAGCCTTTTGTACCTGATCATTCAGCCAGTGAGGCTGTTCCTCCCGAATTTCTGATGTGGGATTGTTCAGATACTCCTGATATTGCTGCGCATTGTTCATTGGTGTGATTGCGTAGTTGGCCAGTGCGGTCACTGCCGAAACAGTAGTTGTGCCCACCTCAGCGATTTTAAAAACGGTTTCCCAAAAGCTCATTACACACCTCCGTCAGCGGCGGAAGAACATCAGGCCGCATCCTGTCAGTCCGCGGATAGCCTCAAAGATTTCATCCTCAGAGCAGGAATGCTGTGCCCGGTTCTTATCCAATATCTGCGATAAAGTGCTCACACCGTCCGCCTGACTCCAGAGCACACGCTGTAAACGGCTCAGTATATAGGATTCCTTACCGATATATATCTGAAAGGTCACATCAGTCTTGTTGTTCTCTTTGCGGACATGTACGCCCATTCCCTGACGAATAGGCTTCAGAGCAGACAGATGATACAAAAGCTGGTACTTGTTCTGGGACAGAATCATCAGTCCCTTGCGGCAAAGCTGCATACGCTCCGGAGAGCTGCTGCAAATCCCGCTGATCAGATATTTCGTCCACAAAACAGCCTCAGGCTGAGAAATATAGACCTGCTCACCAGCAGTATATTCCACAACAAAACCAGCATCGCCCGGAGAACCTTCTGCACCTGTTTCAATAGGATAACCAACGCTGATGCAGTGCATCTCATCTGCATTCAATCCCGGTCTACTCTGTACATCCATATAATCACCTCATAAAAATTAGTCCTGCTTCCACTTTTCTACAGCCAGATCGCCCATGGTCTGGAGATCGGAAATAATGCTGTTCAGCTCACGGATGGCCTTCTCAGTATCCTCGGCCGGAAGCACTTCACGATAACCGGTAGCGACCTGAGCTTCGTGACCAAAACGTCCGAACAAGCCTTTGCCGCGCTCTCTGGAGATAATCATAGCTGGTGTGCCGGAAGTAGTATCCACAAGAAACTGCATATCCGGGCAGAAACAGTGAAGAAATATGGAAATCAGCGTGAATACGAGGAATATGCACGCAATAACAAGCCAAAAGACCTCAGTATCCGAAAAAGATGAAGATAGATATGACAGAAGTGCTGTTATTTCGCAAAGCAGCCACTTCAGGAAAAACTTCTTCTTCACAAGGAAAAATGTGCCCAGACCTGCAAGGCCGAAAAGCACTGAAAAGGTTACAATCAAACCAACAGATTCCGATTCTGTAAAGGCCATAAGCATCAGATAGGAAATCAGCGCAATCAGCAGACCGTGAATGATCAGATTCCAAAAGCTGAAGCGATGTCCCTTCTGCACACGGATACCATGAATCTCATTTACATCAAACTCATACTGAAGCAGCGTCCGGCCAGCCGGTGAACGGCCTGGCGCACGGAAGATCAGGCGCTTGTTGGTGATCTGCATGCGTCCCTTTGCCTTCATGAACGCCGCTCTGGAGCGCAAAGTGGCAAACCGATATTGCTTTACCGGAATCTCTCCGTCATTGGCCTTCAGGTTTTCCGGAACGATCTTCATGCCTGTCTCATAGCACTGGTCACGATTGGCCTCCGGATCCCCTACGCCCATGTTATCCTTCAAAGAAGCCCAGAAATTCCGGGGAGAGGAAATATCATAGGCCGGAACCTGAAAGCTGAATGCCTTCTTCTCGGTTTGGGGAGTCGGATTGAATGTGGATGAATTGGGATATGTATAACCTGTATTTTGTGTCATCTGACAAGGACAGATCTGCCCGTCATTCAAAGGAGTTCCGCATTTTGAGCAAAAACGTGCCATAAAATTTACCGCCTTTTCTTCATTATTATTCTTCCTTAAAAGCAGGACTATCCCTGCTTTTTCCAGTGATAGAATTATAGCATATTTTCTATTCTATGTCAAGTATTGTGTCCATTACAGGATGATATACAAAGTAAAGTTTGTTGAGTATGCACAATAGCGGGCCGGATATATTGGCAGTAACATATATATCCGAAGCAGGCCTGCTCGGTCTGTGCCAAACCAGTTTGTATATATTGTATGGTAAAATATTCTGGATTTCTGCGGGAAATTGACTTTTTTGCAGGAAAATGCTATAATCTAGGCAGAACCATATGATTTTGTCAGCTGCTTTGGCGGCTGTGGTATATAAAGGAGTCTTTATGAACAAAAAACAATTCTTTCCATGTGCAGTTGTGTTATGTATGCTTACAGGATGCAGCAATACGATCAGTCCGGATGCAGAACTGCCGGAAGACAGCCTTTCTGTCATGGCAGAAATATCGGAGGAAGCATCCCCCGCCAGGACAGAAGCACATTCCTCCATTTCATCATCCTCCGAAGTCAAGGCAAAAGAATCTGAAACAGATGTGAATCCGGAACCGCCGGAAGAAGCTGTACTTTCTGTACCGGAAACGGTTGAGATTTACGAAGAAATTACACTCAGTCAGCTGCTCGCAGATACAAATGTACAGCTTGAAAATGAAGATGCACTTCTGGATACAAGTCAGATCGGTTCGTTTGATGTCACTGTATCCTATACATATGAGAACGAGCACTATACACATACGCTTCCCTATACGGTAGCCGATACCACTGCTCCGGTCGTACTGAACGCCGGATGGGGTGCTTATGTGGAGCAGGGCGATGCCTTTGACCTGAATGAACATGTTGGATTTGCAGATAACTATGATCCTGCACCTTTTCTTTCCTATTCAGGCTCTGTAGATACAAATGTATGCGGCACATATCCGCTCACTGTTTATATCACAGACTCATCCGGAAATGAGACAAGCTGGGAGATGAGCGTAGAAGTCGTCAGCGAAATTCCCGTTCCGGAGGATAACAATGAACGGATCTCCTTTGATTCATTTATGGAGGAATATGCGGAAGAAAACGTGCGCTTTGGAATCGATGTTTCCACCTGGCAGGGTGATATTGATTTTGAGGCTGTGAAAAATGCAGGATGCAGCTTTGTGATTATGCGCATCGGCCATTATTATGATGAGATCACAATGGACGACTGGTATATTTCCAATATGGAAAAGGCCAGGGCGGCCGGACTTGAAGTGGGCGTGTACATCTATACTACTGCTAACACGGAAGAAGAAGTAAGAGAAAATGCCCGGTGGATCACTGAACAGCTGGGTGGACAGGCTCTGGATTTCCCTGTTGTATTTGACTGGGAGAGCTTCTCCAATTTCCAGGAATTTGGCATGAGCATTCATGATCTGAATGCGCTGTTTGAAGTGTTTGCTGAAGAAATGGAGCAGAGCGGATATGAGACCATGCTCTATAGCAGCAAAAATTTCCTGAACAATTTCTGGTATCAACAGAGTGATGTTCCTGTGTGGCTTGCACACTATACCGATGAAACAGATTACGCTGGAGAATATGCCATGTGGCAGATGAGCTGCTTTGGCCGGATCGATGGAATCGCCGGAGATGTAGATCTGAATATCCTCTACACGGATAAGGAGCTGTTTATTGAATAAACGAAAAAGCGGCCTCTGGAAAGGTCGCTTTTTATTGGCCGAAGCACATAATATTTTAAATTACATCAAACATGCCGAATCCCTGTGAAGAACGACTGCCAAGACCTGTCTGATAGGCCAGATTCAGCAGCGTCCGACTGCCCTCAAGATGAAATTTTCCGTGATAAGCTGTGATCCATATATCCTTATATCGGGTCACGACCTTGCGCATCGTATCCGCTTTTATTGAAAATCGATCATCAAGAGGCGCTTCACAGAACACAGCATATTTTTGTCTGAGGTTTTCCAGAAGCAGCTTCTCAAATTCTGTATCGGCCGGAGAATAATAGAAGGTTTTACCGCTGCCATCACGGAATCTGGCCACGATGGGAGATGAGGTGATGATATAAAGTCGTTCCTCGGTGATCTCCCTGTACTCGGCCTCGATCATACGGATATCAAAATATACACCAAAAAGCCTGAGCTTTTCACTGCGTACCAATGCAGCCTTCAGAATTCTACAGAATTCATCAGAAATACTGCGAAGCTCAAGGTTGATCTTTCCGGTTATGTTCATTCTTCCATTGGATACGCAGCAGTCCCCTTTGATTTTTCCAAAGGTAAAGAGGCGGAAGCGTGCTGCCCCCAGGCCATATCCAGTATCATGGAGAAATGCTGAATAGTCCGGATGGAACTCAAGCAGGCGATAGATTGCGCTCTGCACCTGATAGTTATAATTCAGAGGAATAGAGCATGGAGCTTCAGGACATAGGGTCAGCTTGATCTGCATTGTATTTTTCCCCTCCTTCCATAATTCAAGCCAGACGGTCGGATCCGTTTTTCATATACCGGTTCCAGAGCTGCACCATCATCCGGACATCATGCATTGCATCATGAGCAGTCAGACCCAGGCCGGAAAGAGCTGCGCGATCAGCAAGCGGTGAAATTCCATTGGCTGCCAGCACAGACGCCAGATCCAGAAGCGGAAATGGTGCTGAAAACGATCGATCGGCCGGACAAAGCTCTACACATTTCATAAACAGCCGTGCTTCCACCGGAAAAGGAACATCGGCAATACAAAGGCAGGATTCATGGTGTTTCATCCAGAAGGCCCAGAACGCTTCCAGCAGTGTATTCTCATCCGGATAGAATACCTCCGCTTCATGCAGGTGAGGAAGCACATTCTCTTTGACCCAGTCAGAAGAAATTGCATCCGGATGAATCTGAACCGCACCGTAGAACCGATCCAGCTCCGTTCCGGTTCTGTCTGTTACAATAACCGCAACACTCAGAAATGAACCGTATAATCCATCTGTTTCAGCATCTACAAAAAAGTATTTACCCATTTCTCATCCCTTCCGGTACCTGCTTGATGGAAAGGGCGATTTGACCAGGCTTGAAACTTGAAACCACCTTAACCACGACCTCCTGTCCGACTGACAGATAAGCACGCACATCTTCTACACGTTCCTTGGATATTTGACTGATATGAACCAATGCAGAAACGCCGGGCAAAAGTGTGACAAAGGCACCCAGGCCGTCTTTTATTCCATTCACCTGCCCCCGAAGATACATACCCTCTTTTATTTCAGCCTTGGAACGTACTGTGGATATGACCGTATTGGATGAATCCTGTGTACGACGTGAAACCGACGCAGATGTTCGCTGCGCAGCAGAATTGTTCTGCTTCATAGGGTGCGAAGCGTCCTCCTTGATTCTCAGGTATTTCGCATCCTTCACATCCTCGGCACAGATCAGTACACCAAAGCCAGCATTGGTTTTTGCGCCAATACCAAGGTCACACAGCAGACTGGAAAACAGCTTCAGCTTTGTCGCTGCATCTACCTTCAATCCATCGGCCAGTATCGTATCTTTCAGCATAAAGCGAAGCTGGAGGGTCACATCCGGCAGGATCTTCAGCAGATTCAGCGGAACGGGACTGCACAGACCATCATATTCAATATCATCGGCCCGGTGCGGCGTGATATTTTCGATCCCCATAAGCCGACCCTTTTGATTCGGACTTATGGGCCATGCATCAAGGAAGCAGTCCTGACC
The DNA here is from genome assembly GCA_017472145.1 of Ruminococcus sp. Classification (GTDB taxonomy): domain Bacteria; phylum Bacillota; class Clostridia; order Oscillospirales; family Ruminococcaceae; genus Ruminococcus_C. The sequence continues at coordinate 30,025 of JAFUQX010000058.1, forward strand.
GACACTTTCCTCTTTCTTCAAAGCTTTCTGAGGATCATGCGGGTGGGCAGTACCGAAAATACTGATCTCAAGAGCGTGGAGCTGCTCTGCATTCATGGAAACACCTGCGTCTTCCAGAAGTGCACAGACATAATCTATATTCTGTATAAAAGCAGACCGGAGCAGGCCCTTTACAGCACTGCCCGGAATATAGGGAAGGCCTGTTACAGTATCAAAAAGGAAGCCCAGACCAATGTCGCTGACCGCCTTTTTTTCATCGCTCTGCTCTCTTTTCATGTCATTCCCGATGGCATGCTGGTAGCCCAGACCGCAGAGAAGACCCGGATAGCCGATTCTGAAACAAAGAGACTGCTCCTGAAGGGGGATCTCATCTTCACTTCTCTCCCAGGTATTCTTGATGATTCTGTCGTTCTGTCTGTCGGCCGCAGCTTTATCCATCTTCCCATGCTCCTGGAGACATTCATAATACTTCACCCAGAATTCATAATGCTGATTCAAGCTGTTCCCTCCTCCGTATTCATAGGTTTTTCATCAGAGGTCTGTCCTTCCTCATTCTCCCCATTGCCCAGATCAAACAGATTCATAGCCAGCTTCAGTGCAGCTGCACAGGAGAGTACCTGCTCCTTCATGAAACGCTTTGACGGACAGTTCCGTACAGTATCAAAAAGCCTGTCCTTTGTCTGCATGGGAATCTTCTTTTTCAGCATGAAGTTTATGGCAGCCATGAGCTTGGAAAGATCCACACTTGCGCCATTCTGTGCGCTGAACAGAGCAACCGCAGAGAGCAGACTTCCAGCCGATACAGCTGCGCCGAATGAGGAGATTTTTCCTCTGAAGGCAGAAGAAACTTTACCGTTCTCTGCAATCTGAACAGAGGGATCTGTCAGCGCTTCTACAGCAAGAGGAAGATATTCATCAACCAGTTTCTTGTTCATGGATTATACCTCCTTCAGGTATTTTGTCAGCTTCATAAAGCCGTTGCCAGTTGAAAAGCCTGCGCCAAACTGAATCACTCTGTTATTGATCGCTGCATCCAGAACAGCGTCCGGACTTACGACCAGCAGGCCAAAAATACTCTTGTGCGGAACATATTCCTCATACCAGAGATTTTTGCTCTGTCCGTTTTCCAGAACATTGTGGGCCTGGGTGGGCAGATCGATAGCCTGAAGCTGCTGAGGATTCATCAAGGCCCACTTGTCTGTACCAAGAATGGCACTTAACAATTTGGATTCGCCCTTTTCAGCCTGCTCCCCTTCTACAAAGGTATTCGGCCGGCCACAGATCACCTTGTCCTTTAAATCCGGAATGTCATTTTCACCAAACAGATCACGATAGCCGAATGCGGACAGCTTATTCAAAAAATCCTCAATCAGCTCCCTGGTTGTAGCCAGCGCATAGGAATCCACACCCTCACTGACCCGTACCGGTCTTGCGAGCAGATCTCCGGAAAAGAACTGGCAGCTTCCCTGAACATCCTTTTTGTCCTTATCTTTTCCGCCGAAAATACGGACGATATCGTCCTCCTTCATTCCGCTTTTTACGCAGAAATCCCTGATCGCACCTTTTACGCCGCTGGCATTCATCGTCGGCTCGCCGGAAACGGCATCCCGCTGCACCTCAAGGTCAATTACACTGTAATTGACGTCACCGCTGCCCATGTGAAGATTGGACAGGCACTCCAGAATATATACATTTGCTTCCATTATATGCACACTCCGTTCTCAATAACTCCTATAGCAATTGTAGCCAGCAGTCTGGCCATGTTCAAAATTCTCCGAGGATTCCAGCATCTTTATCAGTTCCTCACGCTGTCCCGCTGAACTGCACACAAAGACTGCGCCAGCACCGATCATCCTCAGAAGCGTCTGTTCCTTTTTGTATCGCTGGGTCATGGATACATTTTTATCATAGTTTGTGGTAAATGCACGATATTCCGAAATATTTGCAAGCATCAGGCAGCAGCTCTCCTTCAGCCTCTGCCAATCTCCCGAATACCACAGATCTGACTGCACATACAGATAATGCAGCGTGCAGGAATGGTCGTCCAGTACGGCCTTCTCCGGAAATACCGTTTTCAGCTTTTCCCACGAAACATCATCCTGTTCAGCTGGTTTTGCTTCCGCAAGAAAGCCGGTGCGTCCCTTTCCGATGCAGACCATCCGCTGTTCCGGAAGGCTCATTTCATCCTCCAGATCAGCATAGAAAGCAAAGGAAAAATCAGGATGAAGCTGAATATAATCCTTCTTGAAGAAGCCGCTCTGCTCTGCTTCTTTGCCTTTTTTCTTTGCATCCCGGTTAATGCCCACACGGGTTTGCGTGGTGAACAAGTGGCCGATGAGCACTGGTTTCTGATCATCAATCCGGACGAACATACCATCGTCCCAGTTTTTATCATCATGCTGCATGGGAAGATAACGCTCTGTCGTACAGCCGATGGGCTGTTTTATGGCAGAAAATTTGTCGTACGGCTCAAAGGCGGCCTTTGCAATTTCATGGTGATCCTCCGGCTTGCTCATTGACTTTGCAGCGTGATTGAGCGGCGCTGGAACATATTTTCTGCTTTGATTGTCCATCAGAAACAGAGGAGAGATTCTCCTGATTCTTCCAAAGGTCTGTTCCCTTTTCAGAAGGCTGAAGCTCTTTTCACCGATATTGAGCTTATCTTCAGGTGATAAGGAAAAATCCATTTTTGGATCCGCGATCCCAAGATACCGCAGTACGCCGAACAGGGCCGACTGAGACGGTATATTGGCGGACTTGATGTAATATGGATTCATCTGAGCCCGCTGTATGGTTGTACTGCCATAGGCCACATTCCGGTCTGTACCGAAGAAATACGGCTCCTGCGGTTTGAGTGTAATCAAATATCTCATGCGTCCTCGCGCTCTCCTTTCTCCAGCATAAAATGCAGAAAACGCACATAGCTGGTCAGCTGCTTATAGGCATATTCAGCGTCCTTCTCCTGTACCTTTGCAATATGCTTCAGCTGCTTGGCTGTTCCCAGCAGCTGGTTCAGAAACGGACGGAATTTCTTCTGTTCTGTATGATCAAAGACGTTATCAAACAGATTCTCAAGGAAGCAGTCATCCTCTGCCTTCAGCGCACTTATAAAAAGCGACCGGAAATTCTCAAACTGATATCCAGCGCTGGCCAGGAACATTCTTTCCTTCTCGGTATTCTTATCCGCTTCGGCGGAATCCTTCATTATGTCCAGGATCTGAGCTTCATATGCAGACAGAAGCCCATTGTCATCCAGCCCATTGAGTGCAATCTTCACAGACTGTCCGCTGTGCTTACGCAGATTCAGGCGAACACCGTTTTTCCTCGAATTTTCTCCGTCACCATATTTGGCCTCATGCAAAAGGGCCTCGGCGCATTCCAGAGCCTCATAAAGAGGGCTTTTGACGTACTGAATGGACACACCAAAGGAAAGAGTGGGCTTTCCGTCGTGCGTATCACGATATTTCGCAAAGGTCTCATTGAACAAGGTTCGCAGGCACTCCATCAGTCCGAAAATGGAGGCTGCCATGCCGCTTTCCGGATTCATTCCCACAACCGGCACAACTGCAAGCAGATCATCGCCGCCGGCATAAATAGGCATTCCGGAATAGCGAAGCACCAGATCTGCTGCCTTGGCGCAGTATTCCAGACAGAGCCTGCTGTATTTGCGAAGGTCCTCCATGGTTCTCAGCTCTTTGAGAATGGTACTCATACTGTCACCATCGGAGGAGAGAATCGCATAGTAGCTTCCGGCCTTGCATTTTTCAGATAAATTGCCTCGGGCGATATCCGGCAGATCCCGAATGCACTTGCTTTGGGCGGAACGGTATAAAATCCAGTCGTTCTTGCTGCTGAGACCGGCCAGCAGATTTGAATTGCGAACGGCATCATTGGCATAACCGCCGGATTCCGGGTCGTTTGAAATGTTGGCAAAGAGCTTCAGAAGCGGATTCTCTGTTTCTCTTGCAGGAAACTGCGGTTCAAGCTCCAGTGCACTAAGCTTTGTACCCAGTACAGTCAGAGGACCTTCTGATACGGCCACTGCATCAACAAAGCCATATATCCGAAGGAAGTCACTTAGCCACTCTCTATCAGCATTCAGCAGATCAGAGAGTGCTGTCTTCACATTTTCAATTGCCAATGCCGCTTTGTCTGCATGAGACCCGCGGATGATGATGTGATCATGGAAAAGACCTACACCACGATTATGCATCTTCTGGCTGAGGTCACCCTCATTCGCAGGAAGAACCACACTCCCCAGCTTGTCCAGCTCGAAGTACGGAGAGACAAATTCCGTATCCGGAACGCCGGCCTTCACAAGCTCCCGAATCAGAAGCTTGGCTGTCAGGGAGAACATATAGCTCGAACACCACAGACCAGCCGGCGATGAGGTCAGACTCATGGTTTCACTGATCGGGCCTATGGTTATCGCTGTGTAAAACTGTTTTTCACTCATTGCTTGTCTCCTCCTTTCCGGGGGCACGGCTGATGCAGCTGTTGTATTGCAGCACATCTCCCACATACTTTCCTATTTCAATTCTGGAATGCGAGAATGCATCTGCTTTCTCTGGAGGAATACTTTTAAACACTTCAGCAAAAAACTGCATGAAATCATCGATATCAAATGCATCAGGCGTTCGGAGTGTTTTCCTGTTTCCGCCTGACTCGAAAACAAACGATGCACCAAGCATTTTCTTTGGTACAGGATGAGGTATCATCAGCAGATAGCCCTCATATGGCTTGAACAGAACCGGATTTGCAAAACGGGCGATCAGCGGCTTTTTTCCGGTTTTGTCCTTATCTTTACCCTGTATTTTCACTTTACCGGATCGGTAGCTATGCGGATTTTTCTTCACCTTTACGCCTGTTTTCTTGTCTTTTCTTTCATCTGTACGATACTCCACGCCCTCTGTTATTCCCAGCAGTCCGCGGACATATCTGCATTTCTCCAGGCTTTGTACAGGCTGGACGGAAAAAAGCTCCTCTACGGCCTCATCTTCATCCTTTGCCGGCAGAATGAATTTCTTAATCATTGCCTTCTCAGAACGGAAACCACCATTTTTTCCAAAATAAAGCCGGATCGCATCCCGTTGAAACTGAGGGTTCTCTGGATCACCATGAGTCAGATTCACACCGCCCTTCATCAAAACAGAAAGAGCCTGTATGTCATTCAGATATGTATCGGAATTTTCATTAGACAGATAGTAGAGCGCCGGTATTTCCTTCGGCAGGAACTGTGCCAGCTTCTCTGGTGTAAATGAATCGATTTCCTCTCCATCCATAGCAATAACGCCAAAGCTGCCAAAGCCCTTGTTGCTTCTTGTGCCGAAATTGTGCAGGGCAAAAAATGCAGGAATCAGCTTTCTCAGAATGGCGGACAGTGTCATCTTCTGCCCCTTCACATCAATTACACCGCCGGCCAGACAGAGGATGGTCATGGTCTGAGGGGCAGTATAAAATAGGGATTTCATCTTCTCATGATCATTCTTCTTACCCATATTGCCAAAATACAGTTTATGCACCTCACTGCCGGTTTCCTTACCATTCGGAGCCTTCGGTGCATCAAAATGCATCCGATACCGCAGAGAAATTCGCTCCAGCGGTTTCTCCGGCTTCTCACATTTCTTGTCCTTATAGGTCTGATCGCTCCAGCCATAGGGCAGCCTGATTCCATCCACACCATTCTGTGAAAGCCATGTCAGGACAAAACGATCCAGCCTGTGCTTCACCTCAGAGGCCCGGAGACACGCTCCGCTTTCCTCGGCCTGAAAATGCAGCATAGGCGTGTACTGTTTGAGCTGCACGGTTATTTTGTAGTCGCTCATTTTTTCACCTCTTATATTATGCTTTATTTGCTTTTCCTGAACTTCTTTTTCAGATAATTCTTAAAGCTTCTGCATTTGGGAAATAACCACACAAATGCCAATATCAACAACATAGCCACTGATATTGCAAGTACGATCTTTGTTGCGTAACAACCCGCTATATTCTCAGAAACGCCCCACATTATCAAAGCATCCTCTAAATCTACAAACGCTGAGGCAATCGAAAAGAGTGCCAATGAAGCAAGAAACGTTTCCATTACACGCTGTTTTCTCGCTTCTTTCTTTTCGGCTTCCTTTTCCTTTTCCTCAATCTGTGCCCTCAGTTTCGCCTCTTCACTTTCCAGCTCCGTTCGGGCGATCTGATACAGGTTAGAAAGCTGCTTCTGGATGTTGGATTCCAGCTTGTCAATGAAAAGCATCTTCTGGAGCTTTTCATAAATCTCAATGCCCTGTATCTGAGAGGTCACCTCTCCCAGCAGAAGCTCTCCCTGAAATTTTGCAAAGTCCTTTTCCAGCCGAATGAGTTCCCCGGAATCCACACGCTCATTTTTTGCAACCGCATCTGTTATCTGGGAATCCATGGAAATCAGGCTGGCTCTCTGGACAATGACCAGCGCACACATCTGTACATACAGAAACAGAAATGGGAATACGACCTCAAGCAAAACCTCTTTGCTGGTAAGACATAACATAGAATGATTGGTGACCGCATGAATCGTTCCGGACTCCAGCCAGCGCAGATAAAGCTGTTCCTCAAAATACTGATCCAGCATAAGCCGGTTCTGACAGCTGGCACTGGTGGAATCAATGTTTGCAAGGGCATACAGCTCCGTCCCCTTGTCCCAGTCCGTCATAAATTTCCAGCTATGGCGCTGACCGTTCAAGGCCTTGATCTTATCGCTGTCCTCCCCGCCCGGCCAGGCCTGATAGCCCAAAAAGCTGTCTGCATAATCCGAATCCAGAATACAGCAGCATACAAACATACGGTCGTCAATGGCCGGAATGATCAGATCTTTTTCTTCGGATTCCCTGGAAATCTTGTCCCCCCACAAAATCCCTCTGATTATCTCAGGCAAAGCAGAGGGATTCTGAAGAAATCTCTCGCATGTTTTTTTCCAGCTTTCTCTGTCCGTTCCCGGCTTGAAGAAGTGCGCTGTCATTATCTCTGTGCAGGAGCTGAGCTGAATGGAAATCTCATCCGCACAAAGGTTATACGCCTCAGAATTATGATCGGAAATAAATTCCGGATAGAGTCTGCGTCCGTACTCATTGATTGTCCGGACGTCTTCCCTGGCTGCTTCTCTGGTTTTCTTCACTGGATCGGCCGCATCCTCCAGATGATACTCCAGTTCAAAGATGAGAAGACCCACTCCTGTATCATACAGCTTCAGCCGGATTCCGTTTATCCGCAGAACATAGGATATATTATTCTTTTTTATGATATATCGTGCAGATTCCGGACACACACCCCTGCGCTTGAAATTATGTACAATATCGCCGTCCATCCGGTACAGAGCCTTGCGGGCCGCTGAATTGTAATATTGAAAGGCCTGATATTCCCATTTTGCGTCTTCAGCTGCGTTTTCATCCATTGTGTGATGACACAAATGGCAGTCCTTGTCAATAATATCATCCGGCTCCCAGATAAGACAGCTCTTACAACCGCCATCCTCCGGTTCAGCACCGATTGACCGCTCAAATTCTGCACGATTCTTGTAGTTTTTCCTATTCCATAAAAAAGGATACAGAAACGTGTGGTAGCTGTATGGAATCGTATGTCTCCCCTGATTTGTTTCAGACATTGTATTTCCTCCCTATACCAATCATTTTTGAGATTTTATGTCTCAAACAATCTCTCAAATCGTATTTTTCTATTATTATAACGCATTTGTTGTAAAATGTCAAGGCTTTTTCACGATTTTTGCAAATATTTTGTCTGTGATAAAAGAGGTCAGCTTCTCATCTGATCCGGATATCGCTTTATGCAGAAATCCCGGGCCGCTCTCCGCAATCGGATTTAAGGATTATTTAATAACTTCCCTGCTATAATGGAATCACAACAAAGAAAGGAGCAGTAAAAATGTATCTGCAAATACTCAAAAAGGACCTCAAGCGAAAAAAAGCCATGAACATCATCCTGCTGGTGTTCATCATTCTGGCGACGATGTTTGTGTCATCGAGCGTCAATAACATCGTAAGCGTTACAACGGCATTGGACAATTATATTGAAATGTCAGGTGTACCCGATTATGTAGGTGCAACTATGAGCAAATCCGTAGCACCTGACCTCGACGAAATGCTTGAAAATGCAAAAAGCATTGACGGCTTTGAATCGGAAGATATCATCTATATGTCACAGTCCAATATCCAGCGTGACGGTAAGTCGTTAAATGCTTCTACAAATACACAGCTTCTCCAGAGTGACGAGGATATGTCAGTGAATTATTTTCTTGATGACAACAGTATTCTTGAAAGTGTGAAGCCGGGCGAGCTTTATATGTTCAGTTATGCTATGGAAAACACAGGACTTGAGATCGGCGATAAGATCACCATCGAAATTGAGAACGTAAGCCGTGAATTTACCATTGCAGGCGGTTTTAAAGACGCAGTTCTCGGCTCTAATATGATGGGTATGGTGAGATACATCATAAACGAGGAGGATTTCAGAGCCTACACCTCAGAAGAAACAATAACCACATTATACGGCGGTAAGCTTTATTACATAGAAACTGCGGATGTAGAAAAAATGATATCCGAAATATCTGACGTAAGCGATAGCTTTATCTTTACAATGGACCGTGCGCTTCTGAAATTCAGTTACATTTTTGATATGATCGTAACAGGTATCCTTCTCATGATAAGCGTTATTCTTATTGCGGTGGCATTCGTAGTTCTCCGATTTACGATCACCTTTACGCTTTCCGAGGAATTCCGTGAGATCGGTGTTATGAAAGCGATCGGTATCAGCAATATGAAGATCAGAGGCTTGTACCTTGTAAAATATGCGGGATTATCGGTAATGGGTTCGCTTATCGGTCTTGCGCTCAGTTTCCCCTTTGGAGATATGCTTATGAGTGTTTCTTCAAAGTCAGTTATCATAAACAATCAGAATCCGATTTTTATAAATGTTCTTTGTGCAGTGCTTGTTATTGCGGTAATTTTACTGTTCTGTTTCGGCTGCACGGGTAAGGTCAGGAAGATGACACCCATTGATGCCATCCGGAACGGTCAGACTGGTGAACGTTTTCGCAAAAAGAGTATAATGAGCCTTGGAAAATCAAAGCTTCCTGCAACACCGTTCCTTGCCCTTAACGATATTGTCAGCAGTCCCAAGCGATACGGCATTATTACCTTTACTTTCTTCCTTTGCCTTTCTCTCTCGCTTATGCTTTCGGCAACAGTTACGACTCTTTGCAGCAGCAGCCTTTTCAAGACCTTCGGTTTTGCGGAATGTGACCTTATGCTTGATATGAATAACCAGATAATGTCTTACATGACGGAATGCGGCAGAGAAAAACTGGAGGTATATCTTGACGATCTTGAAGAAACTCTTGCTGAAAACGATATACCCGCAGAGTGTTATCAGGAATTGGGATTCAATTTCAAGGTAACTCACGGCGAACACGAGGCGAAGATCATGGCCTATCAGGGCACAGGCACTACCATGGATATGTACGAATACACAGCAGGAACTGCACCACAAAACTGCGGTGAGATTGCCATAACCCGAATTGCCGCAGATAAGATAAAGGCGGATATTGGTGATACTGTAACGATCAATATGGCTAACGGCGATAAGGAGTTTATGATTACAGCATTTTTCCAGTCGATGAACACCCAGGGCGAAACCATAAGATTATATATAGATGAAGAGCTTAACTATGTTCAGGCAAGCGGCGGAATTTCGACTCAGGTAAAGTTCACCGATAACCCCGACGATGAAGAGATCAGCCGCAGAATAGAAAAAATACAGGAGATCTATCCTGAATTTGACGGTGTCAGAACCTGCGCTGAGTGGACAAAAGAAACTGTGGGCGTTGCAGATGCACTCGACGCAGTAAAATCCCTTGTCGCCATCCTCACTATCGTCTTATCCGTACTCATAACCGTGCTTATGGAGCGTTCCTTTGTCGCAAAGGAACAGGGCGAGATCGCACTTATGAAAGCAATCGGCACACGCAACGGAAAAATCTATTCCTACCACGCAATGCGCTTTGCTATTGTGGGAATTATCACGGTAATAATCGGAGAAATTTTCGCTATGCCGCTGACACATCTCTGCATCGACCCTATATTCAAGATGATGGGCCTGGAGCTTGCAGTTGATTATGTGATCAATCCCGTTGAAATGTATGTTGCCTTCCCGCTTGTAATACTTGTTACAACAATTATAAGCGCATTTCTCACCTCACTCTACACCAGAAAAATCAAATCCTCCGATATATCGGGCATCGAATAAGAAAGGACCATTATCATGAATATTCTCGAAGTAAAAGATCTCTGCAAAACATATATCGTCAACAAGCGTCAGAACAACGTTCTGAAAAACGTGAATTTCACCATCTCTGAGGGTGAGATGGTCGCTGTCATGGGCCCGTCCGGTTCGGGTAAATCCACTCTCCTCTACACCATTTCCGGTATGGATGCAGTTACCGCAGGAGAGGTAGCCTTCTGCGGGAAGAATATCGCCAAAATGGGTGAGAAAGAGCTTGCCGACCTGCGCCTGGAGGAGATGGGATTCATTTTTCAGCAGATGTATATGCTGAAAAATCTCACGATACTTGACAACATTATCCTTCCTGCGGTACAATCAAAGAAGAACACGGAAACCCGCAGGGAAACGCTGAAGCGAGGTCAGGAGCTGCTGCGTAAGCTGGGTATCATCGATATAGCCGACAACGACATTAACGAGGTTTCCGGCGGTCAGCTGCAAAGAGCCTGCATCGCCCGGAGCATGATCAATCGTCCCAGGATGATTTTCGCAGATGAGCCTACCGGTGCGCTGAACCGCACCTCCTCCGATGAGGTCATGGAGGAGCTTGCAAAGCTCAATAACGAGGGCACGACCATTATGCTGGTAACGCACGATGTAAAAGTAGCGGCAAGATGCACAAAAGTGCTCTATATAGTTGACGGGAACATTCAGGGAGAGTATAATTTAGATAGGTACTCTTCTGCTTCCAGAATGCGTGAGCGTGAAAGGGCACTGAATCACTGGCTCATGGAAATGGGCTGGTAAAATAGGAGGAAAAGCTGTGACAGAGCAGACCCTGATTCAAAATCTGAAGGGAATTGTAAATCAATACCCTCTTTTTAAAGAAACAGCCATTCAGCTGAAATGGATAGACATCCGTGAAAAGCGCTTTAACTGGCACAGAAAATATCCGCTCGGTATGACTGCATGTATATATGGATTCCCCGAGGAATATATCGATGTGAATTTCAAGGATGCGTTTGTGCGGTGCCACATCTCCGAGCTTGCATTTCAAGAGGAATGGGACAGAGATTTTTTTGATGTATCCGAAGCAAAGCGTGCAGCATACATAAAAAGCGCAGAAGCATCCGGATCTAACCCCTATCAGGACATCTGCACCTGGAAGGAGCTGCGACTGAAGCCTGTGACTGCGTTCCTTTTCAAAGCGAAGGTGCGGGAGTATGCAGACAGAAATGGGATTCCGTACGAAGAACAGAATGAGATCCTGTCCTGTCTGGAGGAGATGACGATTGCCGAAATCGGAGGCTGTTACGCCGGAGATTCGGACTACATTGCAGTCGGAAAAGACTGCATAATCATGATAAGCTGCGGAATATGGGACTGATGGGAGAGATGTGTATGATAGACATACTCATTGTGGAGGATAACAAGGAGCTGGCCGGACTGCTGTGTGATTTTCTCCGTGCGGAGAATTATACAGTGTCTATAGCCGATACAGGTGAAAAAGCGTTGTCCCTGTATGAAAAATACGGTGCTAAGCTCATTGTACTGGATATTATGCTCCCCGGTATGGACGGCTTTGCGGTATGCAGGAAAATCCGCAAAGAGAGCAACACACCCATTCTGATCGTCAGTGCGAAAACAGAAAAAGAAGATAAACTCAGCGGTCTGATCCTGGGAGCCGACGACTACATCGAAAAACCCTATGACATCGATATCCTTCTTGCCAAAATCGGCGGTATTTTTAAACGAAGATATGCCATCGACGAAATCACTGACGGTTGTCTCCGAGTCAACAAGGTCAGCCAAGCGGTTTACAAAAACGATTGTCCTGTGGAAATGACAGCCAAGGAATTTGACCTGCTGGTACTTCTGATGGAAAATCAGGGAAAGACGCTGAACAAGGATTACATTTTCAATCAGATCTGGGGAAGCGACAGCCTTTCCGAGCAGCAGACGCTGACGGTTCACATCAAATGGCTTCGCCAGAAAATCGAGGATGATCCGAAAAATCCCAAGAAGATTCAGACGGTCTGGGGCGTGGGGTATAAATATATATGAAGGCTTTTAACAGAATATTGGCTGTGGTGCTTGCTGCAATTTCTATGGTATTTATCGGTGCGGATGCATGGCTTCTGACAACGAACCTCAAGGAAAGCGGTCGGCCCTATCGTGTGGAAATCAGCCGCATAGCCCGAACCATCGAAGAAAAAGGCCCGGACAGCGTAGACCTGTCTGCGTGTGAATATGTGACACACATCGAACTTTGCGGAGACCAATTCTATAATACCTCCAGTGATTATGTCATCCAGGAAATCGACGGCAGGCTGTACCGATTTGACTATACAGTCAGCCCACAGGCTGATAGAACAAATATTATCCTTTCAGTAAATATTTTCCTGGGAATCATGGCGGGCGTGATGCTCGCCGTGATGCTTTATATCCGGCAGAAAATCATCAGGCCTTTTGAGCATCTGACAGATGTCCCCTACGAGCTGTCCAAGGGAAATCTGTCAGCTCCGATCAAAGAAAGTAAGAACCGTTTTTTCGGGCGATTCATCTGGGGCGTGGATCTCCTCCGTGAAAATATGGAGGAGCAGAAACAGCGGGAGCTGAATTTGCAGAGGGACAAAAAAATGCTGCTTCTGTCCCTTTCTCATGATATAAAGACTCCCCTTTCCGCAATCAAGCTTTATGCAAAGGCTCTGTCAAAGGGACTGTATGACGATAAGGAAAAGCAGCTTGAAATCGCAGAAAAGATCAGTGCAAAAACGGATGAAATCGAGAGCTATATTTCTCAGATCATTACAGCATCCAGGGAGGACTTTCTGAGCCTTGATGTGAAAATGGGCGAATTTTACCTGTCAGAGCTGATAAGCAGCATCTATGATTATTACAGCGAAAAGCTCAAATTAATTCATACCGCATTTTCTGTAGAGAATTACACAAACTGTTTGCTGAACGGAGACCTGGACCGGAGCATAGAGGTTTTACAGAACGTAATAGAGAATGCTGTCAAATACGGTGATGGAAAACACATTGCTGTAGCCTTTTCTGAAGAGGATGGCTGTATACTCATTGCAGTGAAAAACAGCGGATGCACACTCAATGATGTTGAACTTCCGCATGTGTTTGAAAGCTTCTGGCGTGGTACAAATGCAGAGCACATAAAAGGAAGCGGACTGGGGCTTTATATTGGACGCCAGCTTATGAGAAAAATGAATGGTGAGCTTTTTGCAGAAATAAAAGATGGATATATGACCATAACCGCCGTGTTTGGAAAAGTATAAAATGAAATCGAATTTACAATTTACGGGACTGCTGCACTTGCAATCAGGTGCGGCCGTCCCGTATTTTTTGCTGAAAGGTTTCTTTATATCGATGAACGAAAATGGCCGATTTCAACCAAAACTTACCGATAGTTGATTTGTTTTGATTGATTCAGGCATTTTCTCTTGACAGAATTTGAAAAACGCTGTATTATTATATCAGAATCAGTCTATACCATCCAGAATCAATCATTCAAGGAGGAATATACGTGCTTACAGAAGATCGTTATGCCGGCATTCTGGAGTTTGTAAATCGTCAAGGCAGTGCCAGTCTTTCGGAGCTGTGTACATTGCTGAATGCTTCGGAATCTACAGTACGCCGTGATCTGAACCATCTGGACGAAAAAGGAGTGCTTAGAAAAGTCCGGGGCGGAGCTGTAGCGGTAACGGAAACCCGTTCCAAAATGAAAGCAGATCAGACGGAAGAGGAAGAAAAAACATACATTGAAGAAAAGGCACATATTGAAGAAACAAATATTGCAGCGGAAGAAGTTATTGCAAAATATGCAGCCTCCTTAATTGAGGATAATGACTGTGTTTTTCTGGATACAGGTTCGACAACAGAAAAAATGATCGCATACCTGTCGGATAAGAAGGCCGTGTTTGTAACCAACACATTTATCCAGGCCAGAAAGCTGGCGCAAAAAGGACTACGGGTCTTTATCCCGGCCGGAGAAGTGATTGCAGAAACAGAAGTGATCGTCGGTGCATCCTGTGTGCTGATGCTGGAGGAATATAATTTTACAAAATGTTTCCTTGATGTAAATGGCATTTCATTGACGGCCGGATTTACTGTATCTGATAAAAGTGAAGCTGATATCAAGCGTGCAGCAGCTGCAAACAGCCGCACTGTATATTTCCTTGCAGATCATTCCAAATTCGATCACACTGCAGCTGTAACCTTTGCACCGCTCACGGCCGGCACAATCATCACAGATACTGTGTCTAATAAAATATACCAGACAGAAGCAGCCATAAAGGAGGTCTGTAAATGATTTATACAGTAACATTCAATCCTGCAATTGACTATGTGGTATACACAGACAGTATGCAGCCTGGTATGGTGAATCGCAGCCGTACAGAGGAAATTTATATCGGCGGCAAAGGGATCAATGTATCCTTTGTATTGCAGGAGCTGGGCATTCCTTCCAAGGCCCTTGGCTTTTTGGCCGGCTTTACGGGAAAAGCGATTGAAAAAGAGATAAGGGAAAAAGGAATCAAAGCTGATTTTGTACATCTGAAAAACGGCATTTCCCGTATCAATGTCAAAATCAAATCGGATATGGAAACAGAGTTGAACGGACAAGGACCGCTCATCACAGATACAGCCCTGAACGAGCTTTTCAATAAGCTGGATGAAATACAAGACGGTGACACCATCGTTCTGGCTGGAAGCATTCCAGGATCGCTTCCGTCAGATATATATGAACAGATTCTTCGGAAGCTCTCCGATCGAAGGATCCGGGCTGTTGTGGATGCAACAGGCGCACTTCTCCTTCGGGTTCTGAAGTACAAGCCGTTTCTGGTAAAACCCAATAATCATGAGCTTGGCGAAATGTTTGGTGTAACACTCAATTCCATTGAGGAGATCACAAAGTATGCAGGAAGGCTGAAAGACATGGGGGCACAGAATGTGCTGGTCTCTATGGCTGGTAACGGAGCAATTCTGATTGATGAAAACGGAAAAGTCCATCTCTGCGGCGTTTGTAAAGGGCACGTTGTGAATTCTGTGGGTGCAGGGGACTCTATGGTTGCAGGCTTTATGGCTGGTGTACAGAGCGGGGATTATGACTATGCACTGAAACTTGGTACTGCAGCTGGCGGAGCAACCGCTTTTTCCAGCTGGCTTGGTACAAAGGAAAAAATCTACGAATTACTGGAGACACTTCAGTCCCCATCATAAAATCACAATAATAAAGAAGCTTCTGTCCCGCACGGGCACAGAAGCTCCTGTTTTTTCATATAATACGGCCTGTTATCCAAGCAGAGCCTTCAGATCGTCCTGAGGCGTTGTTATCGGTGCGATACCATAATGCTCTACAAGGAAGCTGAGGATATCAGAAGATAAAAAGGCAGGGAGAGATGGGCCAAGGCGGATGTTCTTAATGCCCAGATGAAGCAGAGTCAGCAGAATACAAACGGCCTTCTGCTCATACCATGACAGCACATAGGACAAAGGCAGATCATTCACGCCGCAGTCAAAGGCCTCGGCGAGAGCAACCGCAACCCGGATCGCACCGTAGGCATCATTGCACTGACCCATATCCATGATCCGGGGAAAGCCGCCGATCTCTCCTGAATCAAGGTCATTGAAGCGAAACTTTCCGCAGGCAAGTGTAAGTACAATCGTATCTGATGGAGTCTGCTTTACAAAATCGGTATAGTAGCTTCTGCCCGTTCTTGCACCGTCACATCCGCCGACCAGGAAGAAATGCCGAATCGCACCAGATTTTACGGCGGCTATCACCTTGTCGGCCGCTGAAAGAATTGCAGCATGACCAAATCCCGTTGTGAGCTGCGTTCCGCCGTTTATACCTGTAAAGGCCGTGTTTTCAGCATATCCGCCCAGTGCAAGAGCCTTTTCGATAACAGGTGTAAAATCCTTATCCTCTCCAATGTGAACGGTATCCGGGAAGGTCACGACCTCAGTCGTGAAGACTCTGTCTGCATAGCTCTCCTTCGGCGGCATAATACAATTGGTCGTAAAGAGAATGGGGGCAGGGAGAGCGGCAAGCTCTTTTTGCTGATTCTGCCAGGCCGTACCGAAATGGCCCTTCAGATGCGGGTAGGCCTTCAGCTTCGGATAAGCATGGGCCGGAAGCATTTCACCGTGGGTGTAGATACCGATCCCCTTGTCTCTTGTCTGCTCCAGAAGCAGCTGTAAATCTCTCAGATCATGTCCTGAAATCACAATGAACGGCCCTTTTTCAATCGTAAGCGAAACCTTGGTCGGTTCTGGATCCCCGTAGGTTTCAGTATTGGCCTTGTCCAGAAGAGCCATGCACTTCAGGTTGATTTCTCCTACTTTCATCACAACCGGCAGCAGCTGCTCCATGGTCAGATCAAGCCCGATTGTGAACAGCCCCTCAAGGAAGAAACGATTCACCTCGTCATCAGTATAGTCCAGTACCATTGCATGATAAGCATATGCCGCCATTCCTCTTAGTCCGAACAAAATCAGAGACTTCAGAGAACGGATATTCTCCTGGGCCTTCCAAAGATCATTCATATCATAGTCATTGTTCTTTCCGCAGGGAGCGCCACAGCCGCTACACATGGGAATAAACCGTTCCTTTTCCCGATGCACAGCCTGAATCTGGCATCTGATCGATTCATTGTCAAAGCTGACATTGGTAAGAGTTGTAAATAAGCCTTCTATGAGCAGCCTGTATGTATGCCTGTTTATCAAATCCTCATTTCCCTCAGCGGAACGTGCAAGACCGATAAGGGCTCCTGTCAGCTCGTCCTGAAGTATGGCTGTATCCGACTTCTTTCCGCAAACACCTGTATTTCCCGTACATGCGCCGCAGGCTGTCTGCTCGCACTGATAACAAAACATTTTCTTTTCCATAATCTATCTCCTTTACTCAATCACTTTTCCATCGGTTGAAATCGTCACAACCTGCCACGGAATAAATTTTCCGCTTGCCTGCAATGCCCTCTTTGCAGCATTTTCCAGACCGCCGCAGCAAGGCACCTCCATCCGGACAATAGTCAGACTCTTTATGCTATTGCCTGTAATAATCTGAGTGAGCTTTTCGGTGTAGTCTCCCTCATCCAGCTTTGGACATCCGATCAGCGTAACACGATTCCGGATGAAATCCTCGTGGAATCTTCCATAGGCATAGGCGGTGCAGTCCGCTGCTATCAACAGGTTCGCTCCATCAAAATAAGGCGCATTTACAGGCACCAGCTTTATCTGTACCGGCCACTGAGAAAGCTGACTTATCACAGTACGATTGTCTGGTGCAGCCGTTTCTGTCCGGCTGATGGCCCTGGAATGCATTCCGGGACATCCGCAGGGAAGCGGCTTGCTCTTTTGCGCTTTTGCCGCAAGAACGGCGGCTTCATCATAAGCTGATGCTTCACGCTCCTCAAAGGTGATGGCCTTCACAGGACATGCCGGCAGACAATCACCCAGACCATCACAGTAATCCTCACGAAGCAGCCGGGCTTTTCCGTTTATCATTCCGATTGCACCCTCGTGACAGGCCTCTGCACAGCGTCCGCAGCCATTGCATTTTTCTTCATCAATTCTGATAATTTTTCGTATCATATTGAGTCTCCAATCTGTTTTTCTCTCTTATACAGTCAGAAGTTCATCTTGAACTTCTGTTTTCATTATAGTATAATAACAAGAGAAAGTCTGTTGATTTTTCAACAAAAGGAGGATTCTTATGAAGAAATATTTTGAAATTCTGCGAAAGTGCCGGCTGTTTGACAATATCAGTGATGAAAACCTGCTGACGATGCTCCATTGTCTGGGAGCCGAGATCCGCAGCTACAGCAAAAATCAGCTGATCGTCACTGAAGGTGAAAAAATAACACATATCGGTATAATCCTTTCGGGCACCGCACAGCTGGTTCGGATCGACTACTATGGAAACAGAAGTATTGTAACCAATATTGAACCATCACAGCTGTTCGGCGAATCCTTCGTATGTGCAGAGACCGAGACCGTTCCTGTGAGTGTAATTGCTTCGGAAAATTGTGAGGCTATGCTTATCGACGGACGACGGATCATCCAGTCCTGCGGAAATGCATGTGAATTTCACAATCAGCTGATCTTCAATCTGATGAAGGTGCTTGCAACGAAAAATCTCCTGTTTAACCAGAAACTGGAAATCATCTCCAAACGCACCACACGAGAAAAGCTTATGACATATTTGTTCCAGCAGATGAAAAAAACAAAAAGCAGCTATATTGAGATCCCATTTAACCGACAGGAGCTTGCTGATTTCCTGGAGGTAGACAGAAGCGGACTTTCCGCTGAGATCAGCCGGCTGCGCAGAGAAAAACGGATTGAATGCAGGAAAAATCAATTCAGGATTCTATAATGGACGCCTGGCGGTTTGCGCTGAAAAAACAATACAAATGCACTTATATCTTAGTCGTCAGAATTTGTTTGGGCGTGCTTTTTCCAATAATGATGATTGGCATTATCATGGAGATCATTAAATACAGCACTGTGATTCCGATCAGGCCCAGCCATACCTCCCCGCAGTTTATAATTGTTATATGCCCCTGTATATCTGTATTCTGAGCGGCCACTATACTGATGATAAAAAGCCATAAGGACACAGCTGCAATCAGAACCGACTGAAGCAGATTGATATATACACAATGCTTCCATTGCAGCCCAAGCATGTAAAAAATTGTATATTGCTTTAATCTTCGTTTGGTGGCCAGAGCGGAGCTGCTGACGCTGCTCACAATGATCAATATGACCAATACTGCAATGATTGGAAAAAGCTGATAAAACTGTTCCAGCAGATAATTTTGATTATTGATTTCAAGCTCCTTAAGCAGCATAGAAAAACTGCATCCCAAAGCTCTCAGCTTCTTCTGATCCTCCTGTATTACAGATACATCTGTTCCGTCAGGATATGTAATGATCACACTGGAATACAAGCCCTGATGAATATTATGCGCTGCATCCAGATTTGCTATATAGTCGGATGAGAACAAAAGCACAGGTATTTCTTCAATATCACAGTAGTAGGGACAGTAGAACTGATTGTAATTATATGCGCCCGTACTTGCAGAGAAACCGCCGGGGATCTTTGCGCCGTCCTTCAGAATTCCAACTACCCGCCCTTCTGCAAGGGTAGAATCAGGAAAATCAAAGAAACTGAGCGGAATGCTGTCTCCCAGGTCATATCCATAGCAGTTTTCAGAAATCACAACTTCTAGTTCATCTGCATAAGCACTCGTATTCAGCCATCGTCCTTCCTCTAATTCGGGCTGATATCGTTCTATCAGCTGATCGTCATAGCTGTAATTATTGACAAGCTGATCCGGATCATCTGTAAGATACAGCATTATGGAATTACAGCTTATAACTTCCTCTGCACCGCTTAGATGCTGTAAGATTTCCTCGTTTTGTATAAAGTGATTGATATTCATTTCCTCAGTATACGTATCATTCGCCATCATCGTGAATTTACAGAATATACCATTTGACTGGAAAACGTCCTTCAGAGGCTTATAATATTCATATCGGATCATTATGGAGGAAATCATCACAGCGGTTATAAACAGAGAGGCCACAAGCTGAATTGCAGTAAGCAGATTGGCAATGATATTGTCCTTCAGTGCATTTATTGCAGTTTTTAATAATATCATATCAATTCCTCCATATCTGCATAATCGTTTTTTTCGTTGTACGCAGAATCAGTGCAAATAAAATCGCTGCAGAAGTAAAGCTGTACACAGCAAACAGAATCAATACAATTTCAAGGCTGTACCCCTCCCGTATAAACTCAAAATTACTTTCCGGCAGGCGGTTTACGATAAGCCAGTTCAGTCCTGCACCGATCCAGTAACCGGGTCCTGTAATATAGAAGCATTCACCTATGTATATAAGAAGGCTCTGCCATACTCTGCATCCGCAAAGCTTCATGATTGCTAAGGATTTGTACCGCTTTTCCAGTACATAGTGATACAGCATCGCAAAGTTTACCATGGTGAAAATTACGATCACTGCAGCGATTCCGATCATATTGTTGTAGATCGCAATTGCATCGGAGTCAGGAAACTGTAGATCGGGGAAAGACAGCTTTCCTGGAATCATTTCCTCAGCGGTACGAAGCAGCTCATTGTATACAGAACGTGAAATATTCCTGTCAAAGGACATTCCGATTCCAGTGAGCTTCAGTTCATCCGGAATCGAAAGAAAAGGAACGATCGGACAGCTTCCGCCCGCCTGATAGGTACCGATGACCTCATATTCCTTTCCGAACAGCATAATATGGGCCTCGTCTGTTTCCAATGCTTTGCTTTCCTTTGTCCAATTGCCTTCCGTTCCGCTTACAATTGCAACATTCTTTCCCACGGCCTCCTCCTCATTTTCGATATATCGACCGGAAGTCAATAGCCCCTGGCTTTCATATGCAGTCTTCGTTACCTCACAAACTCCGTACATGCCGTCGTGTATTACAAATCGCATGTACATAGAGCCGCAGGACTCAGATGGAAATTCCTCCAATGAAGCGGCTGCATAGATCACATACATCTGGTTCAATGTATCATTACTCAGGGCTTCTGCATATCTTTGCAATTCACCTTTAGTCAGCGTTTCACCGTCAATGATCCCGGGAGTTATGTCATTGAGTTCGATCTCCGTTTCCGTTTTCATTGTGCTGTAGTTATAATACATTCCATATGCAAAATTACTGATCAAGGCGGAGGCCACTGCACACAGCAGCATAATGATAAATATAAATTTCTCATTTCTTATAAGAGATACCAAATTTTTTATGATGTATTTCATAGCCTGTCTCCTCATAATAAAAGCAGGGCTGCTGCACTGAATCCAAGCAGTACAGCAGCGCTCTTTTCAAGCAGATGACCTGCCTGTGAATCC
Organism: Ruminococcus sp.; assembly: GCA_017472145.1. Taxonomy (GTDB): domain Bacteria; phylum Bacillota; class Clostridia; order Oscillospirales; family Ruminococcaceae; genus Ruminococcus_C. The sequence goes on from JAFUQX010000058.1 coordinate 51,199, forward strand.
AATCCGAATTCAGTTCTCTACAATCCGTCCATCCTCGATACGGATCATTCTTCTGCACTGGGAGGCCACATTCGGATCGTGGGTTACGATGATAATCGTTCTCCCCTGCGCATTCAGCTTATGAAACAGCTCCATGATCTCGGCCGAAGTTTTGCTGTCCAGTGCTCCTGTCGGCTCGTCAGCAAGAATCAGGCTGGGCTGGTTCACAATGGCTCTGGCTATGGCAATGCGCTGCTTCTGTCCGCCGGAAAGCTGGCTTACCGATTTGTTTGCAAAACACTCCATACTGACCTCTTTGAGAGCCTGCATGGCCTGCTCTTTCTTGTGTCTGGGTGTATTTCTGGCAAAGTCCAGGGGCAGCATCACATTCTGAATCGCAGTAAAATCATCGATCAGTGCATAATCCTGCATAACCATACCGATTTTTTCATTGCGGATACGGGCCAGCTGCTTTTCCCCCGTATTCTTTACCAGTACATCGTCAATATAGTATTCTCCGCTTTCATAGCTGTCGATACAGGCCAGAATATGCAGGAGCGTTGATTTGCCTGCACCCGAAGTGCCGATGATCGCAGAAAGCGTTCCGCTTTCGATTTCCAGGCTGATGTCATACAAGGCCTGAAAGGCATTCGACTTCCCCTTATTGTAGATTTTTGATACATTCTTCAGCTTGATCATATTTTTTCCTCCTCAGCGTGTAAGAATTTGCTTGGGCGAGCTTCGGCCGATAATAATTACAGGCATCATCATCGATATTATAAAATACAGCAGCACAAGTCCTCCCATAGCGGCAAACAGATACGGATTCCAGATGATCTTAAAAGTATCCTTGTAGGCTGTGTATGGAATGGCGAAAAGAATTGCAGATGCAGCGACAGCGGATATGGCTGAAATCACCACAGATTGTATGAGATTCACAAGGGTGCAGTGCTTCCATTGAAGTCCTGTTATGTAGTAAATCGCATAATCCTTAAGCCGGCGCCGTGTAGAAAGAGCCGAGCTGCTGACACTGCTCACCGCAGCCAGAATGAACAGCACAATGATGATTGGCAGGAGATTGTACAGCTCTCGATGTAAATATTTCTTGCTGTTTTCATTTATCTCGGACATCGGGAATGACATCACATTTCCGTACTGATTCAGCTTCTGCTGGGCGGCAAAAAGCTCCTCCTCAGTGAAGTCATCAGGAAATGTAAGAAATGCACTTGATATAACGCCCTGTGAAACGTCGCGCTCCGTCTCCTTTGCAAGTCCGCTGTCAAGATGATAGAGTGCGGTATAGGAAAAGAGAAGGGCAGGCTGCTGTTCTATCTCATAGGTGTAAGGGTAATAAAAATTGTTGAAGTCCGGTTCACCCTCCAACAGGAAGAAGCCGCCGGGAATTTTAGCGCCCTCCCTGAGCTTGCCTACCACCTTTGCGGTAAAGGGCATATCATTGGGAAAGCTGGCAGCTGCAAGCTCTATGGTATCGCCTACCTCCCAGCCGTATTCGTTTTCGGAGACTACGACCTCCACGGTTCTTGGGTCTGTGGTGATACTGAGCCAGCGTCCCTCCTGAAGCTCCGGCTCGAATCTCTTTATAAGCTCGTCATCGTAGCTCCATGCGTGAAAGAGCTTTTCCGTATCCTCAGAGCAGTACATCATTGCACTGTGGCAGGAAAGCATACCTTTAGCCTCCGGAAATTCCTCCAGAAAATCCTCATTGTTCATCATGTCATTGAAAGCATATCTGGACGGGTCGCTGTTGGCGTAAAAGGTCCAGTCCATGAAGATTCCGTTGGAGGAAAAATAATCCTTGAAGGGCGTGTAATACTGGTACCGGATACAGACAGAGGATACCATGACCGCTGTAATAACAAGCACTGCGGTCATTTGCAGAATGGTGAAAAGATTCATCATGAAATTTTTACGGAAGATATTCCATGCAGTTTTAATCAGAATCATACTTATCCCTCCTTCCATTCCTGCAAGATCGTTTTTGAAATATGACGGGAGATCATAATCCCCAGAATCAGCAGCATCAGCAGGATATACCCAATGAATATGATCAGATAAACCTGCATCGAATAAGCCTGCTTCATATAGATGAACAAATCGTCAAATACATGATCCAAAAGCAGGATAAACAGCCCCGTTCCGATGAGATAAACAGGGACACTGAGTACCGCACATTCTCCCAGATAGATAAGCAAAGCTCGTCTCTTGGTACATCCGCAGATACGCATGATGGCAAGGTCACGGCTGCGTTTTTCCAGTACAAAATGATAGAGCATGGCAAAATTCAGCAGGGACAGCACAGCGATCAGCAAGGATATGAGGATGATATTGTTATAGAGCGTGATAGAGTCCGGATCGGGTAGATCAAGCTCCGGAAAGATAAGCTTTTCAGGAATGACTGTATCGGCCTGCATTTTCAGCTCTTCGTAGACCGGCTTATTTATTACGTTATCAAAGCTCAGGATTACAATATCGTCAAATATAAAATCCTCAGGCACGGACAGAAAAGGGATGCTCGGCGTTATCGTGGTAGGTGCTTCGCCGATGATCTCATATTCTCTGCCGAAAAGTATGATCGTATCCTCGTCCTTCATGATGCTCTTGATGAAGTCATTTCTGCCGGTAGCGTCATCATAACTCACAAGAGCAACGTATGCGCCGGAATTTTCCTCTTCATCTGTTATCATTCGTCCGGAATGAAGACTTTTCTCAATGTTTTCACGATACTCCTCCATAACCTTGTATTTGCCGTTGTAATATTCAAACCGGCAGTCAAGGGTATTGTAGGTATCCTCACCCACACCCTCAAGAGTTCCTGCAACGAAAACCGTCATATTCTGAAGCACATCTTCAGACAGGGATTCGATGTAGGTCTGGAACTCCTTTCGTGTAAGCTGGGAGTCGTCGTCAATATCAATGACGATTTCCTGCAAATCTGCATTGTCCTCCATCTTCTGTGTGTTGAAATTCTGGTAGAGGCCGTATGCAAAATTGAGGATCAGGGCCGAAGAAAAGATGCATATCACCATAACAGTGAAGATCATTTTCTCGCGCCTTAGAAACATCCGTATGTTCCGCAGTATCTGTTTCATTTTTCATCCCTCCGTTTTCAGCTCAAAGGCTGCTTTTGTCTGTAAAACAACTGAGGAGGGGAAAATATCTCATTTTTTCAAAAAAATTCCGATATAAAAACGAACCGTTTCCAGATCGCTTCCTTGCACAATAACAAGAGTAAGTAGTCACCCTGGAATCAGAAAGCACATATTGACAAACGCAGTAAAAAAATGTATACTATATGGTAGCAAAGCCTTCATTTTATCGAAGCAGAAAGGATGATATAAAATGTTATTGAAAGACAAAGTAGCTGTTGTTACTGGCGGAACCAGAGGTATCGGACTGGCTGTAGTAAAGAAATTCCTGGAACATGGGGCTTCTGTTGTACTGTTCGGCTCTCGTCCGGAAACGGTAGACAAAGCAATCGCTGAAATCAAGGCCGAACATCCCGACGCAGCAGTCACGGGAATGTCCCCGTCTCTCACAGAGGCTGCATCTGTAACAGAGGCGATTCAGGCTGTTCAGGCCCAATACGGACGGCTTGACATCCTGGTAAATAATGCCGGAATTTCTGCAAGAGAATCTTTGTATAACTATACGACCGAGCAGTTTGAGAAGATCATGAACCTGAATGTAAATGCTGTTTTCCTGTGTGCCAAAGCAGCTGCTTCTGTCATGAAGGAGCAGGGCGGCGGTGTAATTATCAATACCAGCTCTATGGTAAGTCTCTATGGTCAGCCGGCCGGCTGCGGTTATCCGGCATCCAAATTTGCTGTAAACGGCCTGACAAAGTCTCTTGCACGAGAGCTGGGCAGAGATAACATCCGGGTAAATGCAGTTGCTCCCGGTGTTACCAGAACCGATATGGTAGCTGCATTGCCTGAAGCTATGATCCAGCCGCTGGTAGCCACCATTCCTCTGGGACGGATCGGCGAACCAGAAGAAGTGGCCAATGCCTTCCTGTTCCTTGCAAGTGATCTGGCCAGCTATGTAACCGGCGAAATTCTCTCTGTAGACGGCGCTGCCATGAATTAATCCAAATCATCACGTTAATAAATAATCGGGTCTGCTGCAAATTCTGAACTTGCAGCAGACCCGATCTTTTTCCATTATTCAAATAAAACTGCATGATTTGCAGTCTGAAAACGTTCTGTCAATTCGCTAAAAACGCTTTGAGCCACTTTGTCAGGCACTTCGATATAGGTTTGATGATAATTCCCACAAATACAGCTGCAAGAATCGTTCCTTCCCTTACTCCAAGCAATGTACCTGTTGTAAGCAGCGAAATTACAGCTGCACCAGCCACGACGGAACAGTCAAAAATAATTTTACAGATGTGAAAGGCTATATTTGTTTTTCTGGAAAGTACAAGCATAACCCCTTCGCTCGGAAGCGGCAGGAAATCTGAATTCACATATAAGTATACACCCAGCGCAACAAAAAAGAGACTGATAATGATATAAAGTATCTGAACCGGGTAATGTTCCGGCCTCGGAATAAAAAATGTACAAAGATTGGCCAGCGTTACAAACCATCCGAAAATAAACGAACAGATAATCTGCAAAAACGAAAACAGTGAGAAATCCTTTGGAGACAGGATAAACTGAATGAATATCAGAATGATAAAAAAGCCCGTTGTACACAAGCCCTGTTCCAAACCGCTGATTAAGCTGACAGTATACGGAATAGAATTTACAGGAGAAACGCCAAGAGAGGATCTGGCTGAAATGCTGATGCCGATCGCAATCAGAAATAGTCCTGTACAGTATATAAGAAGCCGTCTGAGGGATAGTTTTTTCAGAATTTCCTCCTGAAACTGTTCCTTGAAGCCCATTTTTTTACTTGCCATATCGGTTGTTCCTTTTCATTTTTATTTCATTATATCACCATTTTCTACAAAAGTCAATCCGGAGCAACACGTTTTTTATGGAGAATCCCTGAATGGAGGCTCTTATCGGTTCGAATGCCAACACTGCATAATTCTTTGCCAAATCCGCTGAATTTTATATTGATTTCAGCTATATTCTGTGCTATAATATAGAAAAATCAAAATGAAAGGATGGACATTTGCTATGTTGAAACGAAAAGCCACTGCTGTTTTTACAGCCTTTCTGACCGCTTTTTCTACACTGTCCCCTCAGCTGCCCGCTCTGCATGCTGATGCTGCTGATACATATGCAGGAGATGTCAATCTGGACGGCGCAGTGAATACAAGCGACATTCAGCTTTTGCAGGCGTATTTGCTGTCTGCTTCTCCCCTGACTGCAAATCAGAAAAAGGCCGGCGACATGAATGAAGACGGTTCTCTGAATGTACTGGACCTGTCCCTGCTGAAGGGTCAGATGCTTCAAATCATCGGTGCTGAGCAGTACAGCGGATTGATGATAAATGAAGTATGCACATCAAACAAGGAATCTGTTGCTGATGCCGCCGGTGCATCTCCCGACTGGATCGAGCTTTACAACGGCTCGGATCGGGCCATTTCTCTCGATGGAATCGGTGTTTCAGACGGTGCAAAAAACAAATTCAAGTTTGTATTCCCCGAAGGCACGACAATCCCCGCCGGCCAATACATTCTCATCTACTGCGATGATGCTGTTAATCAGGCTGAGGGTGAATACCATGCAGCATTCAAAATCAGCGCAACCGGCGAGACCATCTACCTGACACATCCTCAATATGGTGAGATCGATTCGGTTGCGGTGCCGGAGCTCGATACAGATGTGTGCTACGGACGATATGCAAACGGCTCAGAAAACTTTACCTATCTTTCCTATACGCCGGGGTACTCCAATGATGAGGCTACTGAACTCAATCTTGTAGAAAAGCCTGTATTTTCTGTGGAAGGCGGATTCTATGATACTGCTTTTGAACTGGCTCTTACGGATAATAACGGAAATGCAATCTACTATACGACCGATGGCAGCGATCCGATCACCTCAGATACAGCAAAGCTTTACAGCGGAGAAATCAGTATCTACAACAACACAAGCGATCCGAATGTATGGAGTGCAGTCAGAGATATTTCACTCTATGGGTACACCCCTCCGTCCAGCAAGGTGGATAAGGGGATGATCATCCGGGCTGTGTCCAGGACGACCGATGGAAGATATAGTGCTGTGGCCACAAACAGCTACTTTATCGGGAAAACAGCCTCCTACTACTCTGACATGAAGGTGATTTCTCTGTCAACCGATCCTGATTATTTCTTTGATGAGGACACTGGAGCTTATATGGTAGGCTCGGGATATTATGAGTGGAAAAACAGCTCCGAATACGTTGAACGAGATCCCGGCGATACAAAAAATCCCGCCAACTATAACATGGATGGGCTTGATTCAGAATTCCCTGTAAATATTCAGGTATTTGAAAACGGAAAGCTCGAATATACCTCCGATGTCGGTGCACGTATTGCCGGCAACTGGACGAGAGCTATGCCGCAGAAAAGCATTCGCCTTTATGCAAGAAGTGAGTACGGCGATTCAAAGATGAAATATACTTTCTTTGATGAGCTGACAGATGAAAGCGGCAATCCGATTGAAAAATTCGACAAAATAACACTGAATAACGGCGGAAATGATTGTCCCTACCTTCACTTCCGTGATGCACTCATTCAGGAGGTGACGGCCGCAGGCGATCTTTCTTTGGATTACATGGCCACAGAACCCTGTATTCTGTTCATTGACGGTGAATTCTGGGGCTTCTATCTGATGCGTGAAAAGGTCGATGCCGATTATATTGAATCCCATTATGAAATCGATAAGGATGATATTGTCGTTATCAAGAACGGCGCTATTGAAGATGGCCCTGAATCCGAAGTGAATGCATTCAATGACTTCTGCAACTGGGCCTCGTCTGCTGATCTCACAGATCCTGCAAATTATCAGAAGGTATGTGATACATTTGATATCGAAAGCTTCATGGATTATATTGCGGTAGAGACCTATATTAACAACAGCGACTGGGCCCCTGATTATCTCAACAACTGGATCATCTGGAAAACCAGCACTGCAAATCCGGACATCCCCGAAGCAGATGGAAAATGGCGTTTTGTACTATATGATACAGACGGATCGGCTGGATTATATAAAAACGCCGCAACCAGTGCATCCCATGATCTGCTCAACAATATGTACAGAGAAGCTCACTGGTGCAATTATCTTGCTATCTTCTATAATCTGATGAACAATCAGGATTTCAGAGATTGCTTCTATGACAACTACATCGAGGTTATGGAAACCTGCTTTGATGCAGATGCAGTGAATGCAGTAATTGATCAGTATGAAGCAGCCTACAAAGAAGCTGCTGTCGCAACCCACAACCGCTTTAACCTGCACTGGATCAAATCATATGATGATGAGCTGAATAATCTGAGAGCGTTCTTTAATACCCGTCCCGCCTATGCGAAATACTATCTTGACAAGTTCTACGGGTTAAATCCTTCCGATGATGATCTGCTGCCGGATGTCAACGAATGGACATATTATGGCTCTGCTGATTTCTATGCGGATCCTGTAAATAAATCCTTCACCGCAGCAACCTATGAACTCGGTACCAATATATGGGACAGCCAGTCTCAGGCCCTGGGAATCTCCCTTGTAAACGGGAAGACCTATCTGCTTACATTTGAGGCGTCCTGTACGGTTGATACGGATATGTACATAAATATTCTGCATTATTACAACTCAGAATACCCAAGCTGCTGGGGCGCTGCTGCTTCCCTGACAAGCGAAATGCAGAAGTTCAGCTATGTATTCACAATGGAGGATATGACTGCAAATGACTGGTATCTGGCCTTTAATTACGGCGGTGCTGTGGGTGAATATACCATTCAGAACGCACGTCTTGTTGAAGTGCAGAATCTCGTTACAAATGCTTCCAGCTGGTCTCTGTACGATGTAAATAACAGCTCGACACTGGAGGTAACCGATGCCGGCAGCATCACTGTAAATGTGAATACACTTCCTGCGAACACGTATGATGTGCAGGTGGCTAATACGGGTATCGGCATCCTGGCTGGTGAAACCTATACCTACATGTTTACTGTAGAATCTACCGCAGAAACACAGATAAAAGCTAAAATTGAACAGAACTACGGTGATTATGTCAACTACTCTGAAGCATTTCCAGAGACAGGGCCAGAGCCTTCCGTATGGACGGTAACCTTCACTGCAGCAGAAGATTGCTCTGATACAAAATTATGCTTCAATCTGGGATATGCCGTGGGAACGTACAGCATTCGCAACATTATACTAGTGCGTCATAGTTGATCGCCCGACAGATAAAATATCCGCCTGCAAAGCAGAATGAATCAATAAGCTCAAACAAAAGCGCTCCGAATACAGGGCGCTTTTGTTCTTTCTTAAACGAAAATAAGAATTGAAATCTATGGTGATATGTGGTATAATTTTAAAAAAAGAATCAAAAACGGAGGATATATCATGCATGACATCTGGAATCCATGGCATGGCTGTGTAAAAATAAGCGAAGGCTGTGAAAATTGTTATATGTACTTTCTGGATCGTATGAGGGATAGAAATGGAAGAAAGATCTATCGCACCCAAAACTTCGATTATCCCCTGAAGACAGACAGAAAGGGAAATTATAAAATTAAAAGCGGTGAGAAAATCCGTGTCTGTATGACATCCGACTTTTTCCTTGAGGAAGCCGACCCATGGCGGAACGAAGCATGGGAGATTATGAAAATCCGCTCTGATGTGATTTTCTATCTGCTTACCAAGCGGCCCGAACGTGTGATGAAGTGTCTTCCCGAAGACTGGGGGACCGGATGGGAAAATATCTTTTTTAACGTAACTGCTGAAAATCAGGCCCGTGCAGATCAGCGTATCCCATTACTGTTAGAACTTCCGTTCAAGCATAAAGGGGTGATGTGCGCACCATTTATAGGACGAGTAAGTCTCGCTGAATACCTGCCAAGCGGACAGATCCAGCAGGTTGTCTGCGGAGGAGAAAATTATGATGGCGCAAGACCCTGTAATTATGAGTGGGTGAAGCTCCTGCGTAAGGAATGCGAGGAATATGATATCTCTTTTACATTCATGGAGACAGGTACAAAGTTTATCAAAGACAAAAAGCTCTACACGCTGCCGGATAAGCGTTTGCAGGCAGAAATGGCATATAAATCTGGTATCAGCTATAGGGGAAAGCCTCAGAAGTACAAGCTGACAGACGGACTGGGCATAGAAATTCCAGAGGAATGGCTCTACAGACCGTATTTTCGTGAAGGCTGTCACACTTGCGGCAGTAAACCGATTTGTAATGGCTGTTCAAAATGCGGAAAGTGTAAATGATGCGTCTCTCCAGGTAATGCGGTTGCAACAGAAAAAAACTGAAGCATTCTGTCCCCTGCGATTTCAGATCTCTGTAGCATCCATCATATAGCATACCACAAAAAAATCACTCTCGGTTCTTTCGTTTGGATCCGAGAGTGATTTTTCATTATCCTATACTGAAAAAATATGCTCAGGCTGATTCAGAGTGAAATTTCTGAATGATAAAAGACATGTTATAGATTCGGGCGTTCTTGTTATCAGAAAAACGCCTGCCAAAAACGTTCCGGCAGGCGTTAATATGAATTATATCTTATTTATTCGCATGGAAAGCCGCCATTTGCGGATATACTGCACTTACATCCATCTTTTCCTGGCTGACTGTGCTTTGCAGCTGCTCTTCCTCCTGTTATTCGATAACCAGCTCCCGGATCGCTACCCTTCTGATCCGGCCCGAGGCCAGATAGGCAAATACAAAGAAGCTGAAGCTAACGGCGATCATGGGGATCACCAGCGACATCGTGTCGTATTCCAGTACGATCCGGCTCAGACCGATCAGACTGAGCAGCATCCCCAGCATCTGCGCTGAGAAAAGCATGCTCAACACTACACCGATAATCGAACCAATGACCGCTATCAGCAGAAACCGGATGGCGAAATTCAGCCGAAGCTGACTGGAGGTAAAGCCAAGTGCCTTGTAAATACCAATGTCCCTTCGCTCCTGTACAAAGGTTTTCGTGCAGACCATGCGCACCACCACAAAGGCAAACAGGATGGAGAAAGTATAGATGATCACCTTCAGTACATCTACTATAACGCTGTACTGACTGGTAATGGGATTATATTCCTCTGTATAAGCGGTACAGCCAAGAAAGCTCCCGTACTTCTCTTCAATTTCTTCTGCGATCGCTTCGGCCTGAGACGAATCCTCCAGTATATAATAATGATAGGCCCAATCTGTACTTGCATCCAGCCCCAGCTTTTCCGCCCCCTCAAAGTTCATGGCAAAGCTCATTCCGCTGTCATAGGTGGATTGGAAAATACCCGAAACAATGAATGTACCGCTCTTATCCTGAGAGGTAACAGTAACCTCATCACCCATTCCGATCTCCAGAGTCTCTGCAACCATTTCTGTGATCACGATCTCGTTTTCATAAAGCGGTGCACGTCCCCTGTAGAGGCCACCGATATGTTCCGGATCCAGATAAAGCTGACAGAGCAGATTCTCACCGTTGAGAGATACATAGCCATTGATCATGGCGTTCTGCTCCCTGATCTCTGTGTGAGACAGAATGATCTCCTCCACATCCTCCCAACAGTCGGGATTTTCCCGCTCCGTGTGATAAACCTCCATATCCGGAACAATAATTCCCATGGCATTCTGTGCGCTGTGGGAGGAAAGCATAACACCGGTCAGATTTACGGTGATCATACAGAAGGTGAGAATCGAAACGATGAAAATCGTTCCGATATAGCGTCTCTTTGCAGAGGTCAGCTGCCGCAGGGAGAGACTTGCGGAAAGGCCCTTCTTTGTAATCGGTGCATTCAGGCGGCTGTCAAAATAGATCTCCTCCCTCCCGCCGGAAATTGCCCGTACCGGAGAGATGGAAGCTACCTTTCGTGTTTTGAATACAATCAGAAGGGCAGAGAGTACAAGAAGCAGGGCGGCACACAACATACTCTTTCCAGTGGAAAGTCCTTCTGTAGGAAGAACGCCTGTAATCGTCTGACAAATAGCGCCTATGAAGCCTTCGATGGGAAAGGCCAGAAGGCTGCCCAGCACTACACCTGTCACCTGCGCAAGAAGATATTGCAACAGGATAACCGCTCTGATTTTTCCCTTGGAGAAGCCCTGCGATTTCAGAACACCCAGGGTCACATAATCAATTTCAATTTCTGTACCGATGCTGTGACTCATGACAATAAGCACGATGAGGAAGAGAAATACCGCAAAGGCCAGTACAATATCCAGCACAATGTCCGGCATAAGGGTGCTGTAGCGAACAGACTGATCTATATTCAGCGCACCTGTAGCCACATCGATAAGCCCTGTTTCCAGATTGAGCTGGCGCTGGAACTTCGCCGCAGAAAGCCCTGCGTCTTCCGCCTGGTGGACACGAACTACAGTGAATATACTGTGCATATCCTCTGTTTCCAGAGGCTGACACAGCTCATACAGCTCCTCATAATCCTCATGACCTATGAAAACCAGCTTCCAACCAATGACCATCGAGCCCTGAAGCGGCTCCTCCACAAAGCCCTTGACTGTAAATTCCGCACGGTTATCATTGATCAGATGCACTGTAATGGTATCCCCTACGCTGCACGTCAGCTTGGATTTCAGCCCCAGAGGAAGATAGATCTCCCCCTTCTGAATCTCTGGCAAGTTGCCCATATATCCATTCTGATTCTCATTATACAGTCTGATTTCCTCTGTATGCGTTGTCAGGAAGTAGGAATTCGGGTCATTGATCTCCCCTACATCTGCGCCGTTTGTGGCGATTGCATCAAAATAATCCACACGCTCTACAAGCGCACTTTTTTCCACAGCCGTACGTATTTCATCGGTCAGGCGTGTTGTTCTGACATAGGCATTCACGTCTCCGATATCTGAATAGGAATGAGAGGCTTCAATGGCGGTTCGGTAGTTATCCTGCGCACTGAGGATAGAGGTCATCACTGTAATAACAATGGCCGTGAGCAGCATCACACTGATGAATGTCCCCTTTTTCTTCCGGATATTCGCTTTCAGTAAGGTTAAAATCTCCATTTCCGTCACCTCACCATTTCATAGAGGCCAGCCAGGCATTGACCTGGGTCTCGCGGCTCTGCTCCTCGTTGGGACTGTATGGCGGAAGGGGCAGCTCACCAATGATTTTTCCATCCTCGATATAGAGGATTCGTGTAGCCCGGAGAGCGGCTCTCAGGTCATGGGTGACCATGAGGATGCTCTGTCCGGAGTGATTCAGCCCCGTGAGGAGGTTCAGTACATCCGTGGTATTTTTTCGGTTCAGTGCACCGGTAGGCTCATCTGCAAATAAGAGTTTCGGCGTATTCACAACGGCTCTTGCAATGGCGCATCTCTGCTGCTCGCCGCCGGATACCTGGGACGGCAGATGCGTTTTGATATGGGTAAGGCCCATCTGCTCCAGAAGCTGCCCGGTGCGCTGTCTTACCTCAGATGCTGTTCTTTCCTTGTTCAGATAGCCGGAAACAGCGATGTTTTCAAACAGAGACAGGTTGCTCACAAGGTACATCTGCTGGAAGATAAAGCCGAAATCCGTATGACGAAGCTTCGCCAGAGCCTTTTCCTTCATGGTGACAAGATCTTCGCCGTTATAGAGCACCTGTCCGGCCGTGGCTCTGTCCATGCCGCTGAGAGCATAGAGCAAGGTGGATTTTCCTGAGCCGGATGCCCCCATAATAACTGTGAAGTCGCCCTCATACAGCTCAAAATCAATATGGGACAGAATGTGGAGCTGACCGCCGTTATGGGCAAAACTCTTGCAAAGTCCTTTTGCTGACAGAATCGTGTTTTTCATAAGTATATTCCTTTCTGTTTATGATACCTCTATTCTATCAGACAGGATATTAAGAAGTCCTTAAGAAGCTTAAATTTCATGCTTTTGCATCAGACACAGGAAATCATCTGCCTTAAAGCCGTGCTTCTCATAGAATCCCTCTGTACATTCTCCATGCAGAGTGATGAGAAAATGATGATAAATTCCCTTGAATTTGAGATATTCTATAAACTCCTCCAGAAGCCGGCCGCCGATCCCCTGTCTTTGCATAGCCTTATCCACCCAGAATTCCAGTATCTGAAAATGGATGCCGTCAAAATAGGTCTCACCCCTTCCCAGAAGAACCGCTGCAATTTTTCCGTCTGCCCTTTCCATTACACCTTCAAATTTCGGCGTACGGAAAAAATCGGTCAGACGTTCCACAGCCTGCTCCTTTGTCCAGCTGTCATTCCACGGCTCGCTGTTAAAAACAGAAATGTAGGATTCCGCAATTTCTTCTATATCATTTTCTGTTATTCTTATCATTCCGATTCCTCCTGAATCACCGGCAGAGCAATCGTCACTTCCAGTCCGTCTGCATGATTATGCAGCAGCACCCTACCATGCATTTGCTCTGTGATGTATTTTACAATATAAAGTCCCAATCCTGAGCCTTGCTCATTCTCACAGTTCCGGCCCCGGTAAAATTTATCAAAAATAAAGGGCATGTCCTCATCCGGAATGCCTTCGCCATAATCCCGGAAATGAATTTGTGCATTGCCCTCCGACTGCGTAATGTGAATGTCAATATGACTTTTTGCATATTTCCGGGCATTGTTCACGATATTTTCTGTGATCTGGATCAGTCTGTTTTTGTCAGCAGATACAAGCGCTGAAAAAGCAGGTTTTGCAAAGCGGATATCCTCCTGCTCTGCAGAGATCTCCTCCAGCACCGTTTCCATAAACCAGCAAAGCTCCAGCTTTTCCGGAGTGATCTTCAGCTTTTCCAGATCAGACAGAGAATGCAGGAACAGATCATTGGTCAGCCGTGAAACCTCATCGCACTTCTTCATAATCACGCTGAGGTATTTCTGCCGCTTCTCAGGCGTGCTGTCCATATTGGCCTCCAGTCCCTCTGCATAAGCCCGAATGGAAGAAATGGGCGTTTTGATGTCGTGAGAAAGCGTGGCAATAACGGTTTTGTTATTCTCGATGGCCTCCCGTTCGCAGGAGCGGGCCTTGGTGATCTCCCGGCGCATGCTGTCAAAGGCCCATGTAAATGCGCCGAAATAGTTGGAACGTTCATACTTCAGGGAAATATCAAAATTACCCTGTGCGATTTTCCGGGCGAATGCCTTCATCTTATCAAAGGGACGCAGGACGGCAAAATAGATATAGCCAAAAGCGGCTGCAATACAGGCAATACACAGGCCGCACAGAATGAAGAGTCTGTCTCCTCCGCTGGAAACCGACTGAACGGTACGGATCTCCTCCCGGAGCATTTCCGTTTTCTCCGCCATCCGGTCCAGATCACCGGACTCAGCCAGCTGCTGGATCTCGTTCAGAGCCACAAGCTGCTCTGAACGGGTATCCTCTGACTGAAGCTGCAAACCGGATGTATAAAGCAGACCTGTAACCACAAGCACGGCAGCAGCAAAAACAGACGCTATGAAAATCAGCTTGCTTTTCACTCTGTCACCTCCAGCATATAACCTACCTTGAATACCGTTTTAATGTATTGCGGCTTGGCCGGATCCTCCTCCAGCTTCTCCCTCAGCCAGCGGATATGTACTGTCAGCGTGGACGGCTCTACCATAGAAAATGCACCCCATACCTCCGAAAGCAGCTTTTCCTTCGGAATGGCTGTATTTTTATGCCCGCAGAGATAGGCAAGCAAATCGAATTCACGCAGAGAAAGAGAGACAGGCTGTCCTTTTCTGATAACAGAGCGTGCAGTAATATTGACAGAAACCTCTCCGAACCGGACGGTTTTTTCCTCCTCAAAAAAGCCGTAGGTACGGCGAATCAGGGCATTCACCCGGGACAGAAGTTCCTTCATGGAATAGGGCTTGGGCAGATAATCATCTCCGCCGATGTCAAAGCCTGTAATCCGGTCGGTTTCACTGGTTCGTGCGCTGGCAAAGATCACCGGAACAGTGGACACACGCCGCAGCTCCTGACACAGCTCAAAGCCTGTTGCATCGGGCAGGTTGATGTCCAGCAGAATCAGGTGATAGGTGTGCTCCGAAAGCAGCTGGAAGGCCTGCTCTCCCGTTTCAGCGCAGGCTACAGCATAACCGTAGCTTTCCAGCATGTCCGAAATGATGAAGGATAGATCCTCATCATCATCAATGATCAGAATGTGTTTTTCAGACATAGACATTCTCCTTGTGTTGTTTTCTTCTATTCACTCAGCATGTGGGTGACAATTTCCCGGATAAGGCTGGGATTGGCCTTTCCGCCGGAGCGTTTCATGCACTGACCCACCAGATAGCCGAGGGCCTTGCCCTTTCCATTTCTATAATCCAAAACAGACTTCTGATTGTCCGAAAAAACCTCTCTCACCAGCTGTCTGAGCTCCTCCCGATTGGAATTCTGCGCCATTCCTTCCTCCTCGATAATCGCAAGAGGCTCTCGTCCCGTTTCCATCATCAGCAGAAAGGCCTTTTTTCCGGCTGTGTTGGAAATCACACCCTTTTCCACCTGCTCAATAAGCTCTGTGAGCCGCTTTGGTGTGATCGGCGTTTGGCTGATCTTCTGTCCGGTATCATTCGTATATTTTGCAAGATCAGCCAGAATCCAGTTGCAGATGTTCTTCGGCTTACAGCGGCCGGATTCTGCACAGGCTTCAAATAATGCGGCTCGCTCTATATCCTCTGTAATCAAGGCAGCGTCGATCTCCGCAAAGCCATAATCCTTCATATAGCGCCGTATCTTCGCATGGGGAAGCTCCGGTATACTCTCCTTCAGGGCCTGTACCTTTTCTTCATCCACCACAATGGTCAGCAGATCCGGCTCTGGAAAATAGCGATAATCCTGCGCATCCTCCTTGGTACGCATGGGAAAGCTCATGCCCTTTCCATCATCCCAGCGGCGGGTTTCCTGTATGATCGTGCCGCCGCCTTCCAGAATTTCGATCTGACGCTTCGCTTCATACTCGATCCCCCTTACAGCTGCACGAAAGCTGTTGACGTTCTTCATTTCACACCGCACTGTAAGCTCCCTTGTGCCCTTCTCCCGGACAGAAACGTTTACATCACAGCGGATAGAACCCTCCTGCATCTTGCAGTCGGAAATTCCCAGGCAGAGCAGGATCGACCGGATGGTTTCCAGATAAGCTCTGGCTTCGGCACTGCTGCGCAGGTCCGGCTCGGAGACAATTTCAATCAGCGGCACACCGCACCGATTCAGATCGGCCAGCGAACCTGGATATGCTCCATCATGAAGCAGCTTTCCGGCATCCTCCTCAATATGAATGCGATTCACACGGATACGCCGTGCTTCACCGCCGACCAGAATGTCCAGATACCCATTTTCACATAAAGGAACATCGGCCTGGGATATCTGATAGCCCTTGGGCAGGTCCGGGTAAAAATAATTTTTTCTGTCCTGGCGGCAGACCGTGTTTATATGACAGTTCAAGGCATGTCCCATACGGATGGCATATTCCACGACCTTTTCATTCAGTGTGGGAAGCGCACCGGGAAGTCCCATGCATACAGGGCAGATCTGTGTGTTGACATCCATTCCAAAGGCGCTGCGGCAGCTGCAATAGATCTTGGACTGCGTGTTCAGCTCGGCGTGAACCTCCAGCCCGATGACGATTTCATAATCCTTCATATAACCGTACCTCCCGACCAAAAGCCTCCGCACAGCGTTTCATATGCATAGGCAGCATTCAGCAGCACCTGTTCAGAAAAGGCCGGAGCCATCATCTGCATGCCCATAGGCAGACCGGATGCGGTCTTTCCGCAGGGAACACTGATGGCCGGAAGTCCGGACAGATTGGCTGTAACTGTACAGATATCACTCATATACAGCTTCAGAGGATCATCCGACTTTTCTCCCAGCGGAAAGGCCGGCGTGGGATAGGTAGGCGTGATGAGAATATCACATTCCCGGAAGGCATCGGCAAGCTCCCGCTTTATGCGCTGCTGTGCAGCCCTGGCTTTTTTATAATATGCATCATAATAACCGGAGCTGAGTACAAATGTGCCCAGCATGACCCGGCGTTTCACCTCATCACCAAAGCCTTCGCTGCGTGTTCTTTCATACATATCCGTAAGCCCCTTGTAATGCTTCGCACGAAAGCCATAGCGAACGCCGTCATAGCGTGCCAGGTTGGAGGAGGCCTCTGCGGAAGCAATGATATAGTAGGCACTCACTGCGTATTCCGTATCAGGGAGAGAGATCTCACGAACAGACGCACCGGCCTGCTCCAGGAGACGTATTCCCTCCCAGACAGCCACCGACACCTCCGGGCAAATGCCATCCCCGAAATATTCCCTGGGCACACCTATGCGCAGCCCTTGCACCTTGCCGCTGAGGGCGGAAGCGAAATCCGGATATTCCCTGCGGACGGTGGTTGCATCCATCTGATCTCTGCCGCAGATCAGGCTGTACAGCATCGCCGTATCCCGGACTGTTTTTCCCATAGGGCCGATCTGCTCCAGAGAAGAAGCATAGGCCACAAGGCCATAACGGGAGACGCTGCCATAGGTAGGCTTCAGTCCTACAATTCCGCAGAGCGCCGCAGGCTGACGAATTGAACCGCCCGTATCCGAGCCAAGAGAAAGAATCGTTTCACCGGCGGCCACGGCCGCTGCACTTCCTCCGGAAGATCCGCCGGGTACATATTCCGGATTGTGAGGATTGTGCGTCACTTTCATATAAGAGGTCTCTGTAGAAGCGCCCATGGCAAATTCATCCATATTAGTCTTTCCTGTAATGACCATTCCGGCCCGTCGTACCTTTTCTGTAACGGCGGCATCATAGGGCGGCACGTAGTTCTCCAGCATACGAGAGGCACAGGTGGTGCGAATTCCCTTGGTGGAAATATTATCCTTCAGGGCGATGGGAATTCCGGCCAGAGGATGCAGCGCACGACCTTCGGCTATGGCTTTGTCTACGGCTTCCGCCTGCTGCATTACATCCTCACAACGTGTAATATAAGCACCGATCCGTTCCTCAGAAGTCTCTGTGCGTTCCAGCACCTCCTGGCTGATCTCAGCGGCACTGCATTCCTTCCGCCGCAGCATATCCGACAGCTCGGTGGCCGTTTTTTCATACAGATTCATATTGGCCGCCCTCCCTATCCCACGGTTTTCGGTACGGCCAGACATCCAAGCTGTACCTCCGGCGCATTCATAAGCATTTCTTCTCTTGTAAACTTCCCGTCCTCGGCTTCATCTCTGCGAAGCTGCATAGGGGTTTCTCTGTCCGGAAGAAGCGCATCCTCTGCTTCCGGTAGATGCTCTGCCATTTTTACAATGGTTTCCATCTCCTTTTCAAATACAGAAAGCGCCTCTGCTTCTATGTGCAGACGGGCCAGCTTTGCAATATGCTGAATATCCATTCTCATATAGGACACTTCCTCTTTTATTTCGTTTTCTCGATCAGCTCATCTTCTGTCAGTACGGGAAGGCCCAGTGCATTGGCCTTGTCCAGCTTGCTTCCGGCTTCCTCTCCTGCTACTACATAGGCAGTCTTTTTAGAAACGCTTCCGCTGACCTTTCCGCCGTACTTCTCGATCAGAGCCTTGGCCTCGCTGCGCTTCATAGTGGGAAGCGTACCAGTCAGTACAAAAGTCATTCCTGCAAACCGCTGATCGAAACCCACCGTTGTTTCATATGTCATACGCAGTCCAAGCTCCGTCAGACTGGCAATCAGAGCTGTCATATGAGGCTCGGCAAAAGCCTGCACTACGCTCTCCGCCATAATGCTGCCAAAGCCTTGGATCTCACCAATTTCCTCAGCAGATGCATGCTGAATCTGCTCCATAGAGGGAAACTTCTCACATAGAAGCTTGGCAGCCCGTGCGCCGATATTCCGGATACCCAGACCGAAAATCAACCGATCGAGAGGATTTTCCTTGGATTTCTCAATAGCAGCCAGAAGATTTTCCGCCGACTTCTCCGCAAATCTCTCCAGCCGGAGCAGATCCTCCTTTTTCAGGGTGTACAGGTCTGCTACAGAGTGAACCAGACCGGCCTCGTTCAGGGCGATGAGATTCTGCGGCCCTAAGCCGTCAATATTCATGGCCTCCTTGGATGCAAAGTGGATCATTCTCTTTATGAGCTGTGCCGGACAGTCCGGATTCGGGCATCGCAGTGCAGCTTCCGCCTCATCCCGCTCTGCCTTTGTTCCGCAGACAGGGCATTCCTCCGGCAGCTTATACAGAACCGCATCCTCAGCATGGCGCACCGCACGGACTACCTCCGGTATGATCTCTCCAGCCTTGCGCACGATGATGGTATCTCCGATGCAGATCCCCTTCTCTGTAATGAAATCCTGATTGTGGAGCGTAGCACGGGAGACATCCGTTCCGGCCAGGCGCACCGGATCAAATACCGCCACAGGCGTGATGACGCCGGTGCGGCCTACGCCGATTTCAATTTCCCGGAGAACGGTTTCC
Organism: Ruminococcus sp.; assembly: GCA_017472145.1. GTDB lineage: Bacteria > Bacillota > Clostridia > Oscillospirales > Ruminococcaceae > Ruminococcus_C. Next base: position 70,674 of record JAFUQX010000058.1, read on the forward strand.
TTCTCCTCCGGCGGGAATTTATAGGCCACCGCCCATTTTGGCACCTTTGTGGTAGAACCCATCTCTTCACGCTGGGAGAAGGAATCAAGCTTCACTACCACGCCGTCAATATCATAAGGATAGTTGATGCGCTCCTCGCCAATACGCTGGATCTCATTGATGATCTGCTGGGTATCTGTAAGAAGCTCACTCTGAGAGACAGTAGTCAGCCCCAGCTCTGTGAGATAATCGATAGAGGCCTTATGCGCAGTCAGGGTTGCCCCCTCGATCTGCTGCACATTGAAAATCAGAATATCAAGGCCACGCTTGGCGGTAACAGATGCATCCTTCTGCCGCAGCGAACCAGAGGCCGCATTTCGTGGATTCTTGAAAGGGATTTCGCCGTTTTCCTCCTGGGCCTGGGACAGCTTTTCAAACTTTTCACGGGACATATACACCTCACCGCGTACCTCCAGATAGGACGGCGCAGATTTCAGCGCAAGCGGTACAGTGTGAATCGTTTTCAGGTTCATGGTCACATCCTCGCCTGTGTACCCATCTCCTCGAGTAGAGCCACGTGTGAAAATACCGTTTTCATATTCCAGAGAGACAGACAGACCGTCGATTTTCGGCTCTACAACGAACTGAGGATCGGGCAGCTGCTCCTTGCAGCGCTGCACAAAGGCCGCCACCTCCTCGAAGGAAAAAACATCCTGGAGACTCGCCATCTGCACAGCATGAGTCACCTTCTCAAAGGTGCTGGATGCACCGCCGCCCACACGCTGGCTGGGAGAGGTGGGCTTTCTCAGCTCCGGGTGCTCCTCCTCCAGTGTGCGCAGCTCCCGCATCATTTCATCATAGGTATAGTCCGATACACTTGGTTCGTTCAGTATATAATAACGATAGTTGTGCTGTTCCAGCTCCCTGGACAACATCTCAATCCGCTTTTTTGCATCTTCCTTCTGCATTTCTATAAATCCTCCGTTCCTGAGTTTCTGCACCATTTTTCCGGTACAGTGCATGCTTCTTTATTATACCACATATTTCATCTGAGCACCAGTCTTTTCTGCGGTTTTCCTGTCTATCCTCCAAAGGTCATATAGCTCTCCGGCACATCTCCCACGAGAAGTGTTTCCGTCAAGAGATACTCATATTCCACCTCTGTTTCCGTCCGGCAAAAGGGAATCGCTCCCGCTGCATGGACGGTCACCTTCACCAGAATGGTATGACAGGTCTGATTGATTCCGGCGGATTCCAGCAAGCTGACAAGCTGAACCTCCGCACTGCCTATGGGAAGAAATCGGAGGGGAATTTCAGGTCCTCTTCCGGCAAAGAGCCACACGCCGCTGGCCGTCCCCAAAGACACGGATATTTCATGATCGCGGCTTTCTTCCAGCGTCTCATTCATATCGCGGAGCAGCTGGACCTGAATGCGGTTCACATTTCCAGAGAGGGTCTCCACCGCTGTGATGCTCCCGTCTGATGCATACTGTACCTCTGCAAAGTCATCATAGTCCGCTGGATGCTCAGACAGTGTTTTCTGAATGCTACTGCTGATCAGACCGGAGACATAGGCCCGGCACTCCTCATTGCAGACGGCCACGACTACAGGACGGATGCACCGATCCAGCTGAATCAGCAAAAGTACAGCCGCAGTCAGCACAGCAGCCATCAACAGAAGCATCCGGACGCTGCGCCGCTGCTCCTCATAAGCCTGGCGTCTCAACGAAAATCGTCTTCAGGTGCTGCTCCTGAATCGGGCGATATTTGCTCATAAAAAAACCTCCTGCCATATAGTAGAACATTTGCTTCTGCTATACAGTGTATTCAGGAGGTTTTGGGAGTGTGTCACTCTCTTATGAATTTTTGTCTACATTCTTGAAGGTCTTGAGATTGCCGATCTTTGCACTGCGCTCCACCAGAACCTCTTCTACTTCTGCCCAGCTCAGACCATTCTCCACACACAGCACCATCAGATGATACAGCAGGTCGTTGATCTCATTCTTCAGCTCGTCATTGTCATGATTCTTGGCTGCAATAATGGTCTCGGTGCATTCCTCGCCGCACTTCTTCAGAATCTTGTCCAGTCCCTTATCAAACAGATAACAGGTATAGGACTTCTGGTCTTCAATATTCACCTCTCCGCTGTCATAGACACGCTTTCTGTCCAGCACTACATCATATAAATCCTGCATCGGGTTGCTCATAATTTTATTCTTCCTCTCCATAAATTTCATTGAAAAAACAGCTGTAAGAGCCAGTGTGACATGCGACACCGGTCTGTTTTACATTCAAAAGCAGGGTATCATCATCACAGTCCCCATAAATAGAGACGATTTTCTGAAGATGACCGGAGGTAGCTCCCTTGTTCCACAGCTCCTGACGGGAACGGCTCCAATACCATGCATAGCCGCTCTCCAGCGTCTTTTGCAGACTTTCCTTGTTCATATAGGCCAGCATCAGGACAGTCTTTGTGTCCACATCATATGCAATAGCCGGAATCAGGTCGCCCTTCTTAAAAAAGCGATCCAGATCATTTACATCGATTTTAATCATAACTGTATCCTCACTTTATACGCATGGGAATTCCGTGGCTGCGGCAGTGTGTCTTTACATCGCCCACAGTCAGCTCACCAAAATGGAACAGAGACGCTGCCAGTGCCGCAGTTGCGCCTGTTTCCTCGAAAACCTCAGAAAAATCGTCGATCTTTCCAGCGCCGCCGCTGGCAATTACGGGAATCGTTACAGCATCACATACAGCTCTGAGCATAGGCAGGTCAAAGCCCTCCTTTGTGCCGTCGGCATCGATCGAGTTCAGGCAGATCTCCCCTGCACCCAGCTGTTCAATGCGCTTTACCCAGTCAATAAGATCTAGCTTCATATCTACCCGGCCGCCGTTGATATATACCGTCCACTTGCCGTCAGCGATCTTCTTTGCGTCGATACCCACACAGATACACTGACTGCCGAAAATATCTGCGCCATCCTTAATAAGCTGAGGATTCTTTACCGCCTGAGAGTTCACAGATCCCTTATCTGCACCGGCCCGGAGTGTTTCACGGATGTCATCCACCGTCTTGATGCCGCCGCCTACGGTCAGCGGTACGAATACACGCTTTGCCGTCTCACGGACAACATCCAGCATGACGCCGCGCTTCTCATAGGATGCAGTAATATCATAGAACACGATCTCATCTGCTCCCTGTTCATTATATATCTCCGCCAGGGCTACGGGATCGCCTACATCCCGGACGCCCTCAAATTTAACACCCTTTACCACCTTGCCGTCCCGGACGTCAAGGCAGGGGATGATTCTTTTTGCAAGCATTGTTTACCTCCTTTAATTTAAATTCAATTATCAAGCATCTCCACAGAAATAGACTCACATTCTATAGAGAGTTCACTGTCCATTTCAAAGCTTGATACAATAAAACCTCTGTCAGTTTCATAACCATTCTTTTTAATATCAAGCATTTGCAGACCGGTGAAAAAGCCATTGTCAATATTAAAATGAACATCACCAACAACATCGTTTAGCTGAACCTTGATTATGTACTTGTATTCTTTATCTGTAAGCAGCATGGTAATACAAGCTATCTCTTCAAATTTCTTTTCACAATCAAAGTACCTATCAAAATTGAAGGACAATACATTCCCGAATAAATGCCAATGATGGTACTCTTCCGGCAGCTGTTCAAGCAATTTGTCTATGCCTTGTACCCACTGCGAATTTTTCATTCACATACTCCTGAATTTCAGCTTATGCATACTATTTATGAGCGTATTCAATCGCCTCTCGGAGATCAAGTGTTCCCTTATAAATGGACTTTCCGCAGATCGTACCATAGAGGCCCATTTCCTTGCAGGCTGCAATATCATCCATGGTATGTACGCCGCCGCTTGCAATGATATTGCAGCTGCCCTTTGTTCTGTCATAGAGAGCCTTCAGCTGCTCTCTGTTTACGCCGCTGAGTGTGCCGTCCTTTGAAATATCTGTGAAAATAAAGTACCTTACACCCACCTCGATCATCTTATTCGCAAGATCAATGTAATTTACATCAGAGGTCTCCAGCCAGCCTTCTGTAGCTACCATCCCATTCATTGCGTCAATTCCTACAACGATCTTCTCGCTGCCGAACTTTTCTACAGCCTGGCTTACGAGCGTGGGATTTTTCAGGGCAACTGAACCAAGAATCACTCTTGTAATACCCATTTTCAGGTATTCATCAATGGTTTCGAGACTTCTGATACCGCCGCCAAGCTCCACCTTCAGACCTGTTTTTTCTGCAACATCAGTATAGATCTTTGTATTGACCGGTCGTCCTTCCTTTGCGCCGTCCAGATCAACCATATGAATCCACGAAGAACCGGCCGCTTCAAAGCTTCTGGCCGTTTCCAGATAGTCCGCTGCAACCTTTTCAACGGTATTGAAATCGCCCTTGAAAAGACGGACACAGTTGCCGTCCTTGATATCAATTGCCGGTAAAATAATCATCTGATAAGACCTCCGAAGTTCTTCAGAATTTGCAGACCAACGCTGCCGCTTTTTTCCGGATGGAACTGTGCACCGTAAACTGTGTCTCCATCATAAACCATAGCCGGTACCCGGCCGCCGTACTCTACCCAGGCCGCAAGGTATTTTTCCTCAGTCACCGCTGCATAGGAGTGCACGAAATATACATAGGACTCGTCTCCCAGACCATGGAGAATGGGGCAGTCTGTGCCGTATTCCAGCTTGTTCCAGCCCATATGCGGGATGATCAGACCTGGCGTCTCCATCTTCTGAACGCTGCCGGGAATCAGCCCAAGACCATCGCATTCCTCAAATTCATAGCTTTTTTCAAAAAGCATCTGCATACCAAGACAGATTCCCAGGAACGGCTTTTTCCTGGCTTCCGCCTTCACAATCTCCGTAAGGCCGCTTTCGCAGAGCTTATTCATGGCCGCAGGGAATGCACCTACGCCGGGCAGAATCACAGCGTCGGCCGCCTCGATTTTCTTTGCATCGGCTGTCAGCTCATTTTCAAGGCCCAGGTAATCCAGCGCATTTTTTACGCTGAAAATATTGCCAGCGCCGTAGTCAACGATTGCTATCATTTTTATAACACTCCTTTCGTGGAAAGCGTTTTGCCGTCTGAAAGGGGCGTTACTGCCGTTTTCAGAGCATGTGCCACCGCCTTGAAGGCAGCTTCGCATTTGTGGTGATCATTGCTGCCGTACATCATATTGACATGCAGCGTAATACCTGCATTGAAGGCAAAAGCCCGGAAAAATTCCTCCGTCAGGCAGGCATCGAAACTTCCGATCATGGCATTGGTAAAGCTCCCCTGAAATACCAGAAACGGTCGATTGCTGATATCCAGACTGCAAAAGCTCAATGCTTCATCCATGGGAATAAATGCACTGCCATAGCGTGTAATACCGGATTTGTCACCCAGCGCCTCACCCAGAGCCTTGCCCAGAACGATACCGGTATCCTCCACCGTATGATGACCGTCCACATGGAGGTCACCCTTTACACGGATCGTCATACTGATCCCGCTGTGCACGGAAAGAGCCGTCAGCATATGATCAAAAAATCCGATGCCGGTATCGATATCCGCCCGGCCCTGTCCGTCCAGCACGACATTTACCTGTATGTCTGTTTCTCTTGTTGTACGTGTGATTTGTGCTTCTCGCATTGCACACCTCCTATATTTTCTGATTCTTATGAAATAACAATCCCATCTTCATCTGCGTACTTCTCCAGCAGATCCTGAAAAAATTCATATGCACTTTTACCCCGGGCCCCAAACGGCAGACCAGAGTCATAGAAATAATAGTTCGTTCCTATATCATCGCATTCATCATTGTGCCCTGCAAACATGTATTCCGCACTAAAAAACAGACTGTCCTCACTGAACCAGATATAAAAGTCCTTATCATGGGTGTCATCAGGGTCATATATCATTTCCTCCCCTGTCAAATTCTCCTGAATCAGCTTCAATGAATTCAGATAGACAAGGATCTCATGAACAGCCTCATCATTTGTAATTTCAACACGACAAGGGTACGCCTGATCCGGAAACAGAAGCTCCACACATTCTTCATTCTCTAAATGAAGATGTTCCTGCGTCTTTAACAAACGAAGGGGATACCGTATCCATCCAAAACACCAGGAGATGAATAAAACCAATATCAGCAGAATCACACCGCAGATGATAAGGAAAATCCATTTTGATTTTTTACTGCTCATCCTCAAAACGAACCGTAATCGCATTGGCATGTGCAGTCAGGCCCTCACGTTTTGCAATCAGCACGATGTCATCCTTTGCTTCACGCAATGCATCCTTTGTATAGTAGGTGTAGCTGGAACGCTTGATAAAGCTGTTTACACCCAGCGGAGAGAAGAATCTGGCTGTACCGCTGGTAGGCAGAACATGGTTCGGGCCGGCATAGTAATCACCCAGCGGCTCAGAGGCATATGCTCCCAGGAATACAGAGCCTGCATTGTCGAGTGCGCCCAGCAGCTCCATGGGATTTTCCATGAGGACCTCAAGGTGCTCCGGTGCGATTCTGTTAGCAATGGCTGCCGCTTCCTCACGGGTATCACAGAGAAGAACTGCACCGTATGTATTCAGAGACTTCTCAATGATCTCCTGACGGGACAGATAAGCAGCCTGACGGTTCAGCTCCGCTTCCGTCTTATCAGCAAGCGCCTTGCTGGTGGTTACCAGAATGGAGGAGGCCAGAACATCATGCTCGGCCTGAGACATGAGATCTGCGGCCACAAACTTCGGATCCGCCTTTTCATCGGCCATTACCAGTATCTCACTGGGGCCTGCGATCATATCAATATCCACAACACCGTACAGCAGCTTCTTGGCAGTCGCTACATAAATATTGCCAGGGCCGACGATCTTGTCTACCTTCGGAATCTCCTCTGTACCATAAGCCAGGGCCGCAATAGCCTGTGCACCGCCGGACAGAAATACACGATCTACGCCGCAGATAGCTGCTGCAACCAGAATGTCCGGATTCGGCGTGCCATCCTTCCGGGGCGGCGTTACCATGATGATCTCCTTTACGCCTGCAATCTTTGCCGGAACAGCGTTCATGATCACGCTGGAGGGATAGGCCGCAGTACCGCCCGGTACATACAGTCCCACACGCTCCAGGCCTCTCACACGCTGACCTACGATCACACCATTGGGCATTGCGTTAATAAAGCCTTGTGTCACCTGTCTCTGGTGAAAGTCACGGACATTCTCCATGGCATTGAGCAGTGCGCTTACAAAATCCGGATCAGCCTCGGTCAGGGCCTCGTTGATCACATCACGGGGTACTTCATAATACTGAGGAAGGTTTCCGTCAAACTTCAGGGTATAGTCCTTTACAGCCTTGTCCCCGCCGGCCTTTACATTGGCAATAATCTCTGTAACAGCTGCTGTAACTCGCTCATTGGTTTCCCCGCTGCGCTTGTCCAGCAAATCAAAAAATGCTTCTCTTTCTGCTGCATCACTTGCATTTATGCGCTTCATCTCAATCATTGTTCTTCAAAGCCTCCTCAATCTTTGCAACCAGTGCCTGAATTTCCTGCTGACGGAGCTTCAGGCTGACTGTGTTGACGATCAGTCTTGCAGAAATCGGTACAACATCCTCAACAACCTCCAGACCATTTTCACGAAGGGTAACACCGGTTTCTACTATATCTACAATACCGTCTGCCAGATCCAGCAGCGGTGCAAGCTCTACAGAGCCTTCGATCTTTACAATATCAATATCCATATTCTTGCCCTCGAAAAATTTCCGGGCAACATTGGGATACTTGGTAGCAATGGTCTTTACGCCGAATCCGCTGTAAAAATCTGTGCCTTTTTTGGCCGCCAGTGCAAAACGGCAGCGTCCGAAGCCCAGATCGCACAGCTCAAAGAACTTTCCTTCCATCTCAATAATGGTATCCTTGCCGACGACACCAATATCACATACACCATGCTCTACATAGGTGATAACATCAGCAGCCTTGGCCAGTACGACCTCCATATTTCCATCCGGAACCGGCAGAATCAGACGGCGTCCCTTCTCACGGACTGCGGTGCAGTCATATCCCAGCCGTTCCAGCAGAGCTACCGTATCCTTTTCCAGTCTGCCCTTGGTCAGGGCAATTCTCAGGGGTTTTGTCATGATCACACCTCCGTAACTTCGCCGTTCACTACAATGATTCGGCCGATTTTCTTCTCACGTGCATACTCCCGTACTGCGTCCAGATCATCCAGCAGTGCAAATTCCGTCACATAGCCATGCTCTGCACGCAGCTGCTTGCCAAGAGCAATGGCCTTCATTTCAAAGCCCGGCTCTGCATACAAAAGCACATCCGCCGGCTTTACCTCTCTGGGATTTTCCTTGATGGCTACCTTGGCAATCGCATCTACATTTACGCCAAAGCCCGTCGCCGGAATATCATAGCCATAATCTGCCAGCAGCTTATTATACCGGCCGCCGGAGAGAACCTCCTCGCCGTAGCCCTCCAGATAGCCCTTGATGATGACGCCTGTGTAGTAGTCCGCATTGTTTACCATGCCCAGGTCAACCGTCAGTCTGCCCTTGCCGATCAGCTGAGAAATCTGACCATACAGCTGACGCAGATCATCCAGGATCGCATTGATCCTCGGGTTGGAATAAAGCCCGGCGGCCTTGTCAAAGACCTCCTCGCCGCCGAACATGGCCGGCAAACGCTTCAGTGCGGCAATCGCAGGAGAATCTCCCATAGTATCCAGCAAATCATTCAGAGCCGGATAGTTCTTGGTTTCAATCAGATAGCGGATGTTCTCACGCTCATCCTCTGTGGCCTTCAGCTCACGCATCAGCTCCTTGAATACTCCTGCATCACCGATCTCCAGAGAAAAGCTGGTCTCAGAACAGCTTTCCAGCACCTCGATGGCAGTGCTTACCATTTCCAGATCGGCCATGTGAGAGGCAGAGCCAATCAGCTCAATGCCGGTCTGCACGATCTCATTGCTCCGGCCCTTCAGAGCAGACTCAAAGCGGTATACACTCTGATTATAGTACAGACGCAGAGGCAAAGCCGCATCCTTCAGGCGGGTGGCCACCACACGTGCAATGGGCATGGTGCTCTCCGGACGCATAACCAGAAGGCGGCCCTTGCTGTCCGTCAGCTTATACAGACGCTCCTGGGGATAATGTCCCGATTCTGTCTGAAATACATCGAAAAATTCAAGAGCCGGTGTGGTCAGCTCGTAATATCCCTTGCCCCGGAAAATGTCGTGAATCTTCTTCTCTGTTTCACGCCGCACAAGACATTCCTCAAACAGGAAGTCCTTCGTGCCCTCCGGTGTGATCAAATCATATTTTCTCATAGCTTCCTCCTATACACTTCATCATGCTAACATGTTACTATAGTAACATATATCCATTCAATTGTCAAGCGTACATTCTTAAAACAGGGTCATCTGACTGGATTTTGGCAGATCGCCCAAGGCATTCAACTTTTCAAGAGTCTCTATCAGTCCCTTAGAAGCACCGCTTTTCTCCTGAAATTCCTCGATGGAGATAAAGTCCCGCTTCTGCGCCGCCTCATACAGGGCATTGGCCGCCGCCGCACCCACGCCGGACAGTGCACCAAAGGGAATCCGGACCTTGCCATCCTCCACAATATAGCGATTGGCCTGAGAACGGTAAATGTCAATGGGCAGGAATTCATAGCCGCGGGAATACATCTCGTTGACGATCATCAGCAGATCCATCAGGTCGGTTTCCTTTTTGGTACGCTCGTTCCCCTTGTCCCGCAGCTCCTCGATCTTGTCCCGGACAATCTGCTTGCCCTGCATCACGATCTCATAGTCAAAGTCGCCGCCTCGTGTACTGAAATATACAGCATAATATTCAAGGGGACGGTACAGCTTGAACCAGCCCAGCTTGATTGCCGCAGTAACATAAGCGGCCGCATGAGCCTTCGGGAACATGTATTTGATCTTCAGACAGCTCTGGATATACCAGTCCGGTACATTGTGATCCTTCAGCATCTGGACACGCTCCGGTGTGAAGGTTTTGGGAGCTTTGCCCTTACGGGTATCCTCCATGATCTGGAAGGCCTGCTTGGGTTCAACCCCCTTGTACAGCAGATAGGTCATGATGCTGTCACGAGTACCGATCACGTCAGAAATGGTACATGTGCCGTTATCAATCAGATCCTTGGCATTGCCCAGCCATACGTCCGTTCCATGGGAAAGTCCGGATACCTGCAGAAAATCGCTGAATTTTTTGGGCTTGGAATCCAGAAGCATCTGAATGGTAAAGCCTGTTCCCATTTCCGGAATACCAAGACTTCCTGTCTTACAGTAGATCTCTTCGCCGGTAACCCCCAGCTCCTCTGCGTGGGTACACATACGGATGACTCTGGGGTCAGTAGTGGGAATGTTGCGGATATCCAGTCCGGTCATATCCTCCAGGTGTTTGTACATGGTCGGTACAACATGACCCAGCTCGTCCAGCTTCAGGATAGTATCGTGGAGCGAATGGAAGTCAAAGTGAGTCGTGATCACATCAGAATCAGTGGAATCCGCCGGATGCTGCACCGGAGTAAAGTCATATACATCATAATCATTGGGAACAACGACCATGCCGCCCGGATGCTGTCCGGTAGTACGCTTGATGCCCGTACAGCCAATAGACAGGCGATTGATCTCTGTGGGACTGCATACACGTCCCCGTTCCTCCAGGTATTTTTTCACATAACCATATGCAGTCTTGTCTGCAACAGCAGCAATAGTTCCGGCCTTGAATACATTGTCACGGCCGAACAGCTCCTCTGTATATCGGTGCGCATTCCCCTGATATTCGCCAGAGAAATTCAGGTCGATATCAGGCGCTTTGTCACCGTCAAACCCAAGGAAGGTTTCAAAAGGAATATCGTGTCCGTCCCGGGTCATATCTACGTGACAATGCGGACAATCCTTGGCCGGAAGATCAAAGCCGCTTCCGTATGAACCATCGGTAATAAACTCACTGTGCTTGCACTTGGGGCATACATAATGAGGAACAAGCGGATTTACCTCCGAAATACCAGCCATAGACGCCACAAAAGACGATCCTACCGAGCCTCGTGACCCGACCTGATAGCCGTGGTCTACGCTGTCCCATACCAGCTTCTGTGCAATGATATACAGCACCGCAAAGCCGTGCTTGATGATAGAGGTCAGCTCTCGGTCAAGGCGCTTCTCTACCAACTCCGGCAGAGGATCTCCATAAATCTCATGAGCCTTTTCATGGGTAATGCGAATGAGATCCTCCTCCGCACCCTCGATGTTAGGCGTAAACGTACCCTTAGGAATGGGACGGACACGCTCGATCCTGTCTGCGATCGCATTGGTGTTTTCCACAACGATCTCATAGGCCTTTTCCTCGCCCAGATAGGCAAACTCCTCCAGCATTTCCTCTGTAGTACGCATATACAGAGGCGGCTGCTTGTCCGCATCCTCATAGCCCTGACTGGCCTGAAGGATCTCCCGGTAGATGGCATCTCTGGGGTCCATGAAATGCACGTCGCAGGTTGCGCAGACGGGAATGTTCAGCTCTTCACCCAGCTTTACAATGGCCCGGTTATAATCACGCAGCTCCTCCATATTGGCGGCACTGCCGCTGCGGATCATAAAGCTGTTGTTGGCGGCCGGCTGGATTTCCAGATAATCATAGAATTTGGCCAGCTCTACAATTTCCTTATGAGAACGCTTCTCAACCAGTGCCTGGAACAGCTCGCCGGCTTCGCAGGCACTGCCGAAAATCAACCCTTCCCTGTGTTCCATCAGCACGGATTTGGGAATCAGCGGCTTCCGGTAGAAGCAGTCCAGATGACCGTAGGAAATGAGCTTATACAGATTTTTCAGCCCGGCCTGATTCCGAACCAGAATGATCTGGTGGTAGGATTTCAGCTTCTTTACATCGATATCCGCCGTTTTGGTGTTCAGCTCATAGAGCTTCTCCAGCTTCTTTTCCTGAACCAGCTGACTCACCAGGCGGATGTAGATTTTCGCCAGCATCTGAGCATCGCTGTCGGCCCGATGGTGGTCAAACTTTCCCAGCTTTAATGCCTTCGCAACCTGATTCAATCGGTGTCTCGGCAGCTGGGGCAGCATAACCTGACACAGAACAAGGGTATCCACAGTTACATAGGAGAAGTCCATATGCTGTCTGCGGCATGCGCTGTTAATAAAAGAGGTATCAAATCTTGCATTATGTGCTGCAAGAACCGGATTCGCATTTCCGCAGAAGGCGATAAATGCTTCCAGAGCCTTCCGCTCAGAGGGTGCATCTGCAACCATTGCATCGGTAATGCCGGTCAGCTCGATGATCTTTTCCGGAATCGGACGCTCCGGATTCACCATGATCTGGAAGGTATCCACGATCTGCATATTCCGCAGCTTGACTGCACCAATTTCTGTCAGACGATCAGACTCCGGGTTGAGTCCGGTGGTCTCCACATCAAAGATAATAATCTCCTCATTGATGCTGCGGGAATCCGGCTGATCAATGATGACCTTTTTCATCAGGTCGTTGACAACATAAGCCTCACAGCCATAGATGACCTTGAAATTGTCGTCCTTGATGGAATTCCATGTATTCATAGCATCCGGGAAAGCCTGGGCAATACCGTGGTCGGTAATGGCAATGGCCGGGTGTCCCCACTCGTAGGCACGCTTTACCAGTGCACCGCACTCTGTAATGGCATCCATCTGGGACATGGAGGTATGGCAATGCAACTCTACACGCTTTTTCGGGGCGTTATCCCGACGTCCCTTCCGCTTGACCATTACGATCGAATCGGGCTTCATGACATCCTCACGGGCAAAACTGTCATAGTCGATCTTGCCGCAGATGAGCAGCGTGCATCCCTTTTTGATATCACTCAGAGCCATTTTTCCGATATTTTCATTGGTATCAAAAATCTTGACCAGAACGGAATTCTCATGGTCTGTAATCTGAATGGTTACAACTGTACGCTCGCCGCGAACCTCCTTGAATTCCGGCTTTGCGAAAACGTCCCCCATGATGACAGTGCGCCGTCCCTGCTGAAGCAGAGCTTCATCGATGGAAATAGGCACATCCCGGATCGGACGTCCCTTGATGAGAACAGCACTGTCCGGTTCGATTCCCGGAATATCGCCGCTCACCTGAACCGACTGCGCAGATACAGCCGGAGCGGAAGATTCCTTCTTCGGTGCAGCAGCCTGAGGCAGCACCGATACCGTCTGCCGGGGGAGAGTTTCCTCCGCCTTGTGAATCATCTGCTGAAACTCATCCTGGGACACCGCATTGTCACCCTCAAGCTGAACGGTAACCAGACGGGAAAACATCCGCTCGATCAGCGCTCTCAGCTTTTCCGGAACACGATACTGCATAAGCAGGTCATAGCCGCCGTTTTTCAGGACAATATGCAGGCGGTCCCCCTCCAGTGTCACTTCAGCCCCGTCCATGAAGCCATTGATGACAGACAGCTCCCGCTTCAGGAAGGTCATCATGTCCTCAAAATAGTCCATGGTCAGCATTTCGGAAGCATAGGACGGGAGAATGCGAACGGTCTCGATCTGAAGCAGCTTCTCCAGATGATGCTCGAATTCAAATACATCTCCTGCGGGAATCAGCCTTGGAAATTTTACATAAAAGGATATTCTGGTCAGATTGTCCGAATAGGTCAGCTTATGAATCAGGCCATCGTGCATCGATTCCGGAATCTGCGGGTTATATTCCTCGAAAAAATCAAAAAGACGGTATTCCACGATTCACGCTCCTTTCTTACAGCTTTTCAATCTCGGCCAGCAGCTCGGCCACGATATCCTTCTCGTCTACCTTGCGCAGAACCTCGCCTTTCTTAAACAGCATTGCGCAGCCGTCTCCACCAGCAATGCCAATGTCTGCTTCACGTGCTTCACCCGGCCCGTTTACAACGCAGCCCATAACTGCTACCTTGATATCCTTATCCACATGCTTCAGTGCAGCTTCTACCTCCTGAGCCGTCTTTACCAGATCAATGCGGGTCCGTCCGCAGGTAGGACAGGAAACGATCTGTGCGCCGCCGCGCAGACCCAGACTCTTCAGAATATCCTGAGCCGCTGCGATCTCCATCTCCGGCTTATCTGTCAGGGAAACACGAATGGTCTCGCCGATGCCATCATGGAGCAGGCTGCCGATACCGATTGCAGATTTGAGCATACCCATGTGGGCTGTACCTGCTTCTGTTACACCCAGATGCAGCGGATAGGAGCAGGTCTGTGCAGCCAGACGATAGGCTTCGATCATGGTGTGTACATCGGAGGATTTGATGGAAATTACAATGTCATCGAAGTCACAGGCTTCCAGAAGGCGCACATGACCCATTGCACTCTCTACCAGAGCCTCCGGTGTGGGCGCACCGTACTTTGCAAGGATCTCCTTCTCCAGAGAACCAGCATTTACACCGATACGGATGGGAATATTCCGGCTGCTGCACGCTGCAACAACCTGCTTTACCTTGTCCATACCGCCGATATTACCGGGATTGATTCGAATCTTATCAATGCCGGCGGCAGCGGCTTCCAGAGCCAGACGATAGTCAAAATGAATATCCGCAACCAGCGGAATGGAAATCTTTTCCTTGATGGCCGGAATCAGGGCAATGGCAGACAGATCCGGAATGGCGGCTCGTACAATTTCACAGCCAGCCTTCTCCAGCGATACCGCCTGTGCAACGCTGCCGGGAATATCATCGGAGCGTGTATTCAGCATGGACTGGATGTAGATATGTTTGCCATCCAGCAGGCAATCGCCTACACGAACCGGCTTTACACTTCTTCTCATATTTTTCTCCTTTCCGCAGTGAGCGCAGACCGCAATGCAGCCTGCGCAGGTTTCCTTATGCAAAAAATCTTGATATATCCTGAATGGAAATGACGATCATCAGCAGGAACAGCGCCGCCATGCCGATGAGATGAACCATAGCCTCCCGCTCCTTCTGGATGGGCTTGCGGCGGATGGCCTCCACCACCATAAACAGAAAACGGCTGCCATCCAATCCCGGTATGGGTAGTACATTGAAAATGCCCACATTGATGGTGATAAACACCGTAAGAGACAGCAAGGAATTCAGACGCTCTGCCCAGTTCACACCGGATGTGGCGGCTTCGCTGATAACAGAAATCGTGCCAATCGGGCCAGAAAGATCATGGAGACCATATTTTCCGGTAACCAGATCACCCAGTGTCATCCAGATGAGCTTGCCCGTAGCAACTGTATCCCGGAAGGAAAAGGCGATCACATTGACCGGATTCTTCTCCTCCCCTACGATTTTAAAGTCCATCCGTCCGCCGGACAGCTTATTTTCAAACACCACATGCTCCAGCGTGATCCTCTCGCCATTACGCTCCACCTCAAGAGTGAAGTCATTCTGATCCGTGGTCTGGAGCTTGTAGCTCAGATCGGTAATTGACCAGATATAAGAGCCATTTATAGAAATGATCTCATCACCCACCTGAAGTCCGGACTCCTCACAGGAAGACACAGAAATGTTCCCCGGAAGCTGCATCAGCGACCAGCTGCCCACATTGTAACCATATGTGGAATAGCTCACCTCGGCAAACTGGCTGACACATCGTGTAGGCACAAGATCATTCATGCAGGTGGTTACAATCAGCAGAACAAATCCCAGCACGATGTTCATAAAGGCCCCGGCCAGAACTACGATCATTCTCTGCCAGACCTTTTTCTTCTCATAAGCTCTGGGATTATCACTGCTGACATCCTCCCCCTCCATGGCGCAGAAGCCGCCGATGGGAAGCAGGCGCAGAGAATAAAGTGTCTCTCCCTTCTGGAATTTCAGAATTTTCGGGCCCATACCGATGGCAAATTCATTTACCTGAATGCCATTGGCCTTGGCTGCAATAAAATGCCCGAACTCGTGAATGGCGATGATCAGGCCAAATACGATAATTGCTACAAGAATTGTCCAGAACGACATAGTGATATAAATCCTTTCCTGAAAGAAACTTAGCCAATCATCCGGCGTACGGTCTCACGGGCCGCCGCATCGGCTTCCAGCACATCTGAAAGCGAAGCGATCGCCTTAAACGGCACAGCATTCATGGCCGCTTCCACAAGCTCTGCAATCTGAAGGAAGCCGATCCTCCCCTGCAAGAATGCGGCTACGGCTGCTTCATTTGCACCGTTCATCACAGCCGGAACTGTACCGCCCTTGCGGATGGCTTCTATCGCCAAGGGCAGACAGCGGAAGGTTTCCATATCCGGCTCTGCAAAGGTCAGCTGACCATACTCACAGAGAGAAAGCCTTCCTGTAGGGCAAGGCTTTCTGTCCGGATAGAGCAGGGCATACTGAATGGGAATCTTCATATCCGGCACGCCCATCTGGGCAATTACGGAGTAATCATCATACTCTACAGCGGAATGCACTACACTCTGACGATGCACTACGACCTCGATCTGCTCCGGAGTTACATCGAACAGCCACTTGGCCTCAATGAATTCCAGTCCCTTGTTCATCAGCGTTGCCGAATCAATGGTGATCTTGCTGCCCATATCCCAGTTGGGATGCTTCAGGGCATCGGCAGCCGTTACCTGCGTCAGCTCCTCCCTTGTTCTGCCATAAAAAGGTCCGCCGGAAGCGGTCAGTATAATTTTATGCAGCTGCTTTCTGGAATTTCCCTGCAAGCACTGGAAAATTGCGGAATGCTCGCTATCCACAGGAAGAATCGGCACGCCCTTTTCTTCAGCAGCCTTCATTACCAGAGACCCGCCGGCCACCAGTGTTTCCTTATTGGCCAGTGCAATGGGAAGGCCTGCATCAATAGCAGTCAGGGTCGGCTTCAGTCCCACCATGCCCACAACTGAATTGAGCAGCATATCAGCGCCGGTATCCGCAGCAATCTCACAAAGGCCGTCCATTCCGGTCAGAACGGTTACCGGTACATCCGAAAGACGCTCCTTCAGTTCACCATACAGCTCCTCACAGTAGATGCAGACGGTTTTCGGAGAATACTTCCGCACCTGCTGCTCCAGCATATCCAGATTACGATAGGCCGCCAATGCATGTACCTCAAAGCCATGCTTTTCAATAACCTCCAGGGCTTGCGTACCAATTGAGCCGGTTGAGCCCAGTATAGAAATCCGTTTGCCCATTTCATACACTCCTCTCACTATGCGGCAACACCCCTCATAGGTCGGCTATGAGGGGGCTGTCTTGTTCTATTAAACTGAATAAATCGGAATTGCACATACACATGCATAGAATACCGGAATGGTAAACAGCACACTGTCAAAGCGATCCATAACGCCACCGTGACCCGGCATAATTTTTCCGAAATCCTTAATATTTCTCTGACGCTTGATCAAAGAAGCACTCAGATCACCCAGAACGCCCGCCACAGAGCATACAGCCGCTGTTATGATCAGCCACAGATACTGTACATGAACCCCCGCAATCAGGCCATAGATGACGCTTACGAGAATCATAACGATAATATCCACAGCAATTCCGCCCAGAAAGCCTTCCACCGTCTTTTTGGGACTGATCTCCGGACAGAGCTTGGTCTTTCCAATAAATGTACCTGTAAAATAGGCCCCTGTGTCAGAAATCCAGGCAGCGCACAGCGCAAGAATTACATAAACCAGACCGAACTTGCTGCTCATCTGGAGCAGTGTGACCAGCAGATTCATGGAATATGTAACAAAAACAGTTACCATCAGCATGAATGCGGTCTGATGAAAGGTGCGCTCCTTGTGATGCTTGGTAAAATCAAAGAAAATTACCATCACACCCGCAATCAAAAGCAAAGTATCCCAGCCATGGAGCCCGTAAAAACGAAGTATGGGCGTCGTAAGCGCCGTGATACAGGCCGCTCCGAGAGATACGATATATTTTGTGCAGCGATCCGCTTTGAACAGCTCCAGAATGGCCATAGCCGAAATCAGACCGATACACAGAGGATACAGAAAGGTCTTGTGCAGAATCAGCACCAGAATAAGCAGCACAGCTGCAACTGCACCTGAGATGATACGTGTTTTCATACTCATACACCTCCGAACCGGCGTCCTCGTCCGGCAAAATCACGGAGGGCCTTATCCAGCTCGCTGCGTGCAAAATCCGGCCACAATACATCTGTGAAATAGTATTCAGCATAGGCGCACTGCCAGATGAGAAAATTAGACAGGCGCAGTTCGCCGCTGGGACGAATCATCAGGTCTACATCAGGAATTTCCCGCGTGTAGAGATGCTGACTGATCGTATCCTCGGTAATCTCCTCCGGACGGATCTCACCCCTGGCCGCCTTTTCAGCAAGCTGACGAGCAGCCTGTGTAATCTCATCCCGGCCACCGTAATTGATGGCCAGAATCAGATTCATCTTATCATATTTCTTAGAGTCTTCCTCCAGCTCCAGCATACGATTGCGGATTCGCTCCGGAAGACGGGACTTATCGCCGATAAAGATCATACGGACTTCCTGTTCCAGATATTCGTCACAATCGTTCAGATATTCCCAGAGAAGATTCATGATCGCATCAACTTCCTCCTCCGGGCGTCTCCAGTTTTCTGTGGAAAACACATAGAAAGATGCATTCTGAATGCCGATAGAACGGCAGTAGCGGGTAATATCATGGAAGGTCTTTGCGCCCTCACGGTGCCCGAATTTCCGAGGCATACCACGCTTCTTTGCCCAGCGTCCGTTGCCGTCCATAATGAAGGCTACGTGCTTAGGCAGAATCTCAGGCAGGCCTGTTTCCTCCTGCGCTGTGTTCTTTTTCAAAAAGGGAAAAGCCATTATTTACGCCTCCCTTAGATGCTCATGATTTCCTTTTCCTTGGCAGCAACAGACTTGTCAGCCTCATCACAGTAACGATCCGTCAGCTTCTGGATATCCTTCTCGCCGTTCTTTACATCATCCTCAGTCAGCTCAGAATTTTTCTTCATAGCCTTCAGCTTATCCATAGCATCACGGCGAACGTTACGAACTGCAACCTTTGCCTCCTCGCCGTACTTCTTGATGGACTTGCACAGCTCCTTACGGCGATCCTCGGTCAGCTGTGGGAAAGCCAGACGCAGAACCTTACCGTCATTCGTTGGAGTGATGCCAATATCAGAAGCCAGAATGGCCTTCTCAATGGACTTCAGGGAGGACATATCCCACGGCTGGATCACGAGAATACGAGCCTCAGAAACAGAGATAGCCGCCATCTGCTGAATCGGAGTCGGTGCACCGTAGTAATCAACCGTCACCTTGTCCAGAACAGCAGGATTTGCACGGCCTGCACGAATGGCAGCCAGATCCTTGTCCAGACGATCGATGGTTTTCTGCATTTTTGCTTCTGTGTCTTTCATTACAGTTTTCATAATTTTCAGTTCCTCTCAAATGTTGTAGATCGTTTTTTGGGGTTTATATGCATATATCCGGTGATTACTCACCCTCTGCGACAACCGTACCAACGGGCTTGCCCAGAATTGCATCGTAAATATTGTCCGGACGGCTCAGATCGAATACCAGCATGGGCATCATATTATCGCGGCACATGGAAGCAGCTGTGCTGTCCATAACAGACAGTGCACTGCTGAGCACATCGCTGAACGTAAGGGTTTCATATCGAACTGCATCAGAATACTTGTGGGGATCCTTGTCATATACGCCGTCTACCAGGGTCGCCTTGAGCAGGATATCTGCATCGATTTCAAGAGCACGCAGTGTTGCAGCTGTATCTGTGGAAAAATACGGGCTGCCTGTGCCGCATCCAAAAATCACAACACGTCCCTTGTCCATATGGCGGATTGCACGGCTGCGGATATACGGCTCAGCTACAGCCTGCATGGAAATCGCAGTCTGCACACGAACCTCAACGCCGAGGGATTCCAGAGAATCTGCTACCGCAAGCGCATTCATAGTAGTAGCCAGCATGCCAATATGATCAGCGCGGGTACGGTCCATATTACCGGATGAACGGCCTCTCCAGAAGTTGCCGCCGCCGACTACGATACCAATTTCCGCACCAGCATCCACGCACTTCTTGATGCTTGCACAGATGTTGTTGATCACATTGAAATCAAGACCGGTTTTCTTTTCGCCGGCCAGAGCCTCACCACTCAGCTTTAATAAGACACGTTTGTATTTCAGTTCCATTTGTCAGTACATCCTTTCGTCATTGATTCTCTCACTCAAGCAGTAAGCACCATATACTCACTGCATTGCTTCTTCTATTTTACACTATTTTTCCCGAAATGTAAAGTGATTTCTCGTAAAAAAATAAAAAAGAGGAGATACTTGCGCATCTCCTCCGTTTTTATAAGAATTACTTGATCATGCTTGCGATTTCTTCAGCAAAATTGTCAGCCTTCTTCTCGATGCCTTCGCCGCGCTCGAAACGTACGAACTCTACGATCTTAGCACCCTTTGCAATGCTGTCAACATACTGCTGAACATTCATAGAGCTATCCTTAACAAAGGTCTGCTCCAGCAGGCAGTTCTCAGAATAGTACTTACCAACCTTGCCCTCAGCAATCTTCTCCTTAACCTGCTCCGGCTTGCTGGCCATCTTCGGATCCTCAGCCATCTGAGCCAGGATGATCTTCTTCTCGTTCTCCAGAACATCGGCCGGTACATCTTCTCTCTTGAGGTACGGCGGGTTCATAGCTGCTACCTGCAGTGCGCAATCCTTAGCTGCTGTCAGAACACCCTCTGTTGCAGCCTCGGCCTCAGCCTTAACCATAACACCGATCTTGCCACCGCCGTGAATGTACGGTACCAGGATGCCTTCCAGACGAACAAAACGACGAATCTGCAGATTCTCACGAATCTTCAGGAACAGTTCCTGCAGAGCCTCGTCAACAGTCACTGTACCGCCAGCGATAACGGTAGACTTCAGAGCCTCAACGTCAGCCGGATTACTCTCAATGATCGTATCAGCTACAGTGTTTACAAAAGCCTTGAACTCATCGGTATTTGCAACGAAGTCAGTCTCAGAGTTTACTTCTACAACAACACCAACGGTATTGTCAGCGTTCACCTTAGCAACTACCATACCCTCAGCAGCTACACGATCTGCCTTCTTAGCCTGGCTGGCCAGACCCTTTTCACGCAGCAGCTCAATTGCCTTATCCACATCGCCGTCTGTCTCCATCAGAGCCTTCTTGCAGTCCATCATGCCAACGCCTGTCATCTTGCGCAGCTCATTTACGTCCTTAGCAGAAATATTTGCCATTTTGATTTCCTCCTATAGCTTGTTTTTTCAAGAAAACCCGAATATGAATTTTCCATATTCGGGTTTGAAAGTCTTATTCAGCAGCAGCTTCCTCAGCAGCCTCTTCAACAACAGCTTCCTCAGCAGTTGCATCTGCACCCTGACGGCCTTCGATAATCGCATCAGCCATTACGCCGGCAATCAGACGTACTGCACGGATTGCGTCATCGTTACCCGGAATTACATAGTCGATCTCGTCCGGATCGCAGTTGGTATCTACGATTGCAACGATCGGGATGTTCAGCTTCTTAGCTTCTGCAACAGCGATTCTCTCCTTGCGGGGATCAACGATGAACAGAGCACCCGGCAGCTTCTTCATTTCCTTGATACCACCCAGGAACTTCTCCAGCTTCTCGATCTCCAGCTGCAGCTTACCAACTTCCTTCTTCGGCAGCAGGTTGAATGTGCCGTCGTTCTCCATCTCGTGGAGCTGCTCCAGTCTCTTGATTCTTCTCTGGATGGTTGTGAAGTTTGTCATCATACCGCCCAGCCAACGTGCGTTTACATAGTATGCGCCTGCACGGATAGCTTCTTCCTTGATGGAATCGCCAGCCTGCTTCTTTGTACCTACGAACAGAACAGACTCGCCCTGTGCAGCAACGTCCCGGATGAACATATAAGCCTCATCCAGCTTCTTTACAGTCTTCTGCAGGTCGATGATGTAGATTCCGTTTCTTTCTGTGAAGATGTACTGAGCCATCTTCGGGTTCCATCTTCTGGTCTGATGACCAAAGTGTACGCCAGCTTCCAAGAGCTGCTTCATTGATACTACGCCCATTGTGTAGTCCTCCTAAAATATTGGTTATTTTTGCCCTCCGCTCGACTTGACTTGCAGACAACCCACTTTCATGAGCACCAGCCTGCAAAAACCGAACGTGCGAATTGCTTTACTATTATACCACACTTTCCCACTCATTGCAAGTCATACACCTGGCCACATGTAACCAAACTTTTTCAACATATTGCATCTATGATTTGTCTATTTTGAATATGCTTGAACTTTTTTCCAGAGAAACAAGGATCACATCCTTCCCTATAAGCCGTATCTGATCATAGGTGATCACACTTTTCTCTCTTGCGCCGAATATCCCAAAATAACGCGGCTTCCCATACATTATAAGCCCTGTGACTACGGCCGTCTGAGTATCCAGACGAATATCATCTGCATAGCCCAGATTTTCTCCGTTGCAGATGTTGATGATATCCTTATCCTTCAGATCTGCCATGCTGCATATCATGCATACCGCCTCCCGGTAAAAGTATATGCGCAGCATATGACAAGAGCTGCACAGCCAGAAAGCCATGCAGCTCAGTAAAATCTTATTTCTTGGCCATTGCAGCCTTTACAGTTGCAGCAATGTTGTCTGCACACAGGCCGAATTCCTTCAGCAGGTCTACAGCCGGACCGGAATGACCGTACTCATCGTTGACACCGATCTTTACAACCGGAACAGGCTTGTTCTCGATTACAGCATCTGCTACAGCAGAACCCAGACCACCGATGACGCTGTGTTCTTCTACAGTCACAATCAGACCGGTTTCATCCGCAGCCTTGTTGATAATATCCTTATCAAGAGGCTTGATGGTGTGGATGTTGATCACACGGGCCTCAATGCCTTCGGCCTCCAGCTGCTTTGCAGCCTCCAGAGCCTCGGAGACCATGAGACCGGTGGCAACGATGGTTACATCCTTGCCCTCCTTCAGGGTAATACCCTTGCCCAGCTCAAACTTATAGGTTGCCGCATCATTAAAGATCGGAGCAGCCAGTCTGCCGAAACGCAGATAAACCGGACCTTCAAAGTTGATTGCCGCTTCCACAGCGGCCTTGGCCTCTACATCATCCGCAGGATTGATGATGGTCATCCCCGGAATGGTACGCATCAGGGCGATATCCTCATTACACTGGTGTGTTGCACCATCCTCGCCTACGGAGATGCCGGCATGAGTTGCACCGATCTTTACATTCAGGTGCGGATAGCCAATGGAGTTACGAACGATTTCATATGCACGGCCGGCAGCAAACATGGCAAAGGTGCTTGCAAAGGGAACCTTGCCAGCTGCTGCGAGACCAGCTGCAACGCCCATCATATTTGCTTCGGCAATACCACAGTCGAAGAAACGCTCCGGGCAAGCCTTCTTGAACGTACCAGTCTTGGTTGCAGCCGCAAGGTCTGCATCCAGGACAACGAGATTCGGATATTTATCAGCCAGTGCAGCCAGAGCCTCGCCATAGCTTTCTCTGGTCGCCTTCTTCATTACATCTGCCATAGTTTAACCCTCCAGTTCACTCAGCTGTGCTTTCAGCTCGGCCATTGCCTGTTCGTATTCCGTCTGGTTCGGAGCCTTGCCGTGCCAGCCAACCTGATTCTCCATAAAGGAAACACCCTTACCCTTGGTGCTTTTCTGAACAATTGCAACCGGCTTACCGACAATGGTCTCAGCCTCGTTGAAAGCAGCCTCGATGGAGTCAAAATCATGAGCATCCATGGTGATCACATGCCAACCGAATGCGGCAAATTTGTCAGTAATCGGTTCCGGAGAACATACCTCTGTGATCGGGCCGTCAATCTGAAGACCGTTGTTGTCTACGATCGCAACCAGGTTGTCCAGCTTATAGTGTGCTGCAAACATAGCAGCTTCCCACACCTGACCTTCCTCAATCTCGCCGTCTCCCAGGATGGCGTATACCTTATAGCTTGCATGATCCAGCTTGCCAGCCAGAGCCATGCCGCATGCAGCAGAAATGCCCTGACCCAGAGAACCGCTGGACATATCTACGCCCGGAATGTGAATACAGGGGTGGCCCTGAAGCAGTGCACCAATATGACGCAGGGATTTCAGCTCCTCATAGGGGAAGAAGCCACGCTGAGCCAGAACAGAATACAGACCCGGTGCACAGTGGCCCTTGGACAGAACCAGTCTGTCACGATCCGGCCTGTCCGGCTGAGACGGATCTACATGCATCTTTGCAAAGTAGAGATAGGTCAGCAGGTCGCTGATGGACAGAGATCCGCCCGGATGACCGGATTTGGCACAGAATGTACCCTCCACAACGCCCATGCGCACCTTGCAGGCTGTAGCCTGCAATTGTTTTTTTGTTGTTACATCCATTGTAATACCCTCCATTTTTTAAATTTTGGAATAGAGCACTGAAATTAGTTCTGCAATTGCACCTTCATCATTGGATGCGGAAAGAACATAGTCCGCCGCCGCCTTGACACAAGCCTGTGCATTTGCAGGAGCTGCGCCGAAATCGGCGTTCTGAACCAGCTCCAGATCATTATGATAATCCCCGGCGGCCACAATCGTTAAGCCATTCAGATTCGGCAATGCACGGCAGGTTTCAAGAGCACGGCCCTTAGAAACGCCTTCGGGGAGCATCTCATAGAAAATTGCTTCGGAACGAACAAATGAAATTCCTTTGAAATTCTGCTTTGCTGCATATAAAGCCAGCTTCTCAAGCTCCTCCGGGCTGAGTGCAAAAAGTACCTTCAGCCAGTCCCCTTCCGGCACTTCATCCAGCGTACAATAAATCGGAGGTACGCTGCAATACGCTGCATGTTCTTTCTCATAGGAGTTAACATTTACAATATACGTTCCATCCGGACGCAGGACCTCTGCACCGACGCTTGGAAATTTCTCCAAAATTGTTTTTGTATAGGACAGAGCCTCCTTCGGAAGCGGAGACAGATGAAGGATTTTTTCCTTCACCGGATCATAGACAGCCGCTCCATTATAGAGAATCACAGGCTGATCGATGGAAAGCTCCTTGATATACTGCATGGCCGACTGAAGCGTTCGCCCCGTTGCAAAAGCAAATCGGCCTCCATCCCTGCGGAAACGCTCAACAGCGACCCGATCCTTCTGTGACAGGATCTTATCAGACGGAAGCAAGGTTCCGTCCAGATCACTCATGATAAATATGCGGTCGATTGCTTCAAACATAAGCTCCTCCTATTACGATTGCCGAAGACTCAGCTTTCGCAGAATCGTCTGAAAATAGTCTGGCAAGGGACTTGTAAACTCCATATATTCCTGCCGGATGGGATGGATGAATCCGATTTTCCCGGCGTGGAGACACTGCCCTTCAATGCCTTTATAGGGCGTGCCATACACATCATCTCCCAGAATGGGATGCCCCAGATGAGACAGATGCACACGAATCTGGTGCGTTCGCCCTGTTTCCAGCCGCAGCTTCAGATGAGAGTAGCCTGGGAACTCAGCCAGAACCTCATAATGAGTTGTAGCCGGCTTACTGTTTTGCAGGGTGACACACATCTTTTTCCGGTCCACAGGATGCCGTCCGATAGGCGCATGGATCGTTCCTGTATGCTCCCGGAAATGCCCCTGGCAGATGGCCTGATATTCTCTTGTAAAGGTGTGGGCCTGGATCTGCTCTGACAACCCCAGATGAGCCGCATCATTTTTTGCCACCATCAGCAGTCCGCTGGTCAGCTTATCGATCCGATGGACGATTCCAGGACGGATTACGCCATTGATACCGGAAAGCCGGTCTCCGCAGTGATACAACAGCGCATGCACCAGCGTTCCGGTATAGTTCCCCGGAGCCGGATGCACCACCATACCCTTGGGTTTATTGACAACCAGCAGATCCTCATCCTCATAGACAATATCCAGCGGAATATTTTCCGGCATCAGCTCCAGCGGGACAGCCTCCGGTATTTCCACCATTACAGTTGTCCCGGCCACAGCTTTGTCACTCTTGGAAGCCAGCTTTCCATTCACCAGAACCTTCTGCTCCTTCATCCGGGCCTGAATGACAGATCGTGTCAGTCCCAGCTCTGCCTGTTCGGACAGCCATTTATCAAGCCGTACTCCGACCACGCCCTCCGGAACATACAGTACAATCTGCTCAGCCATTTGCAGCGGACTCCTCCTTGGCTTTTTCTGCTTCCTTTCTCGCCTTGGCCTGCTTCGGATCAATAAACAGAATATAGATGAGGAAAAGGCCTACACCAATCACTACACAACAGTCTGCAAAATTAAATATCGCAAAGTCAAACAGCTTGAGATCCAGATAGTCTATGACCAGACCGCCGCGGAACAGACGATCGATCAGATTTCCTACACCGCCGGCCAGGATCAGAGTCAGACATGTGCATACGATCTTTGACTTATCATGGTAACGAATCAGTCCCCATATGCAGGCTACCAGCAGAATACCTGTAACTGCGACCAGCAGCCAGCGCATTCCGGCAAAGCTGCCAAATACAGCCCCGCTGTTCTCCAGATAGGTCAGATCCATTATTTTAAAATCGCCAATATGCAGGAATGGGATCGTTTCCTTTTCCTGTAATACATTCATCGCCCACAGTTTGATCAGCTGGTCAATTCCCACCAGCACAGCTGCGGCTATAAGCGCAACAATCACAAGCCAAACTCCTTTCTTCTTTACAGAGACAGCCTGCCGAAGAAACGACAGGCTGTGTGAATCTTTATTCCTCTACAACGCCTGCGCAGCGTGCGCACAGGGTCGGATGAGTCGCATGTGTGCCAACGGTTGTGGAATAAATCCAGCAGCGTTCGCATTTTTCACCCTCTGCCTTGGTCACAGTATATGTGGTTTCGCCATTGTCAGAACGGACAACCGTTACAGATGAAACGATCAGCACATCCTCCAGGAGCTTTGTCTCGCCGGCCAGCATCTCATACTGTGCATCGTCTGCCACTGCAATTACAACAGCGGCCTCAAGGGACTTGCCGATCAGCTTTTCATTACGCTTCTCCTCAAGAACCTTGTTTACATCCATACGTGTCTGATAAATCAGATTCCACTTTGCAGTGAATGCATCGGATGCAGTCAGTCCGGACTTCTGCGGCATATCATTCAGGAATACACTGTCTGTGTTGTCAGAAGCAGCGTGGGGCATAAAGCTCCAGATTTCCTCGGCTGTAAAGGAGAGGATCGGTGCGACCAGACGTGTAATTGTGCTCAGAATGCGATAGATCGTAGTCTGAGCGGCACGGCGGGCCACAGAGGTCATCGGCTCACAATACAGTCTGTCCTTGATAATATCCAGATAGAAATTGGACATATCCGTTGTGCAGAAATTATGGATGCTGTGGAATACAACATGGAAATCAAAGGAATCGTATCCGCTGTAAACCTTATCAATCAGGTTATCCAGCTTCAGCAGAGCCCAGCGATCAATATCCAGCAGCTCCTCGTCCGATACGCTGTCTGTATCCGGATTGAAGCCATCGCCGTTGCCCAGATTGCCCAGAATGTAACGGGCTGTGTTACGGATCTTTTTATAGGCATCAGACAGCTGTCCCAGAATTTCCGGAGAAATACGGATATCAGAATGATAATCAGAGGAAGCAACCCACAGACGCAGAATATCAGCGCCGTACTGCTTGATGATCTCATCCGGCATAATACCGTTGCCCAGAGACTTGGACATTTTCCGGCCTGCACCATCTACGACCCAGCCGTGGGTGCAGACAGCCTTATAGGGCGCAGTACCCTTGTATACAACCGATGTCAGAAGGGAGGACTGGAACCATCCTCTGTACTGGTCAGCACCCTCCAGATAGAGGTCGGCCGGCCAGCTCAGGCAGTCATACTGCTCCATAACAGCACTGTGAGAAACACCGCTGTCAAACCAGACATCCATGATATCAAATTCCTTTGTAAAGCTGCCACAGCCGCACTCGCACTTTACCTCAGGAGAGATAAACTCAGCGGCTTCCTTCGTCCACCACGCATCAGCGCCCTCCTTGCGGAACAGATCGGCAATATTTGCAATGGTCGTATCATTCACGATCGCCTTACCACAGTCTGCACAATAGATAATCGGAATCGGAACGCCCCATGTACGCTGACGGGAGATACACCAGTCGCTGCGGTCACGCACCATTCCCTTGATACGCTCCTCGCCCCAGCCAGGGATCCACTCTACATTCTCGATGGCCTTGATGGCCTCATCCTTAAAGCCGTTTACCGAACAGAACCACTGCTCTGTTGCACGATAAATAATCGGCTGGTGACATCTCCAGCAATGCGGATACTGGTGAACGATCTTCTCGGTAGCCAGCATTGCACCCAGCTCCGTAAGCTTTGCAGCAATGGCCTTGTTGGCTTCATCTGTATTCAGACCAGCAAATTCACCGGCTTCTTCTGTCTGACGGCCCTTTGCATCCACACACACCAGAATGCCGATATCATCGTAATTCTTGCTGACCTCAAAGTCCTCCACACCATAACCCGGAGCCGTGTGAACACAACCCGTACCGCTTTCCAGTGTAACATGATCGCCAACGATCACCTTGGAGCCACGGTCGTACAGCGGATGCTTGGTCATCATATTCTCCAGCTCATTTCCGAAGAAAGAGCCGATGGTCTCATACTCTGTGATGCCGGCGGCCTTCATAGTAGCAGCAACCAGCTCCAGAGCCATGCAGTAATACTCATCGCCAACCTTGACCAGTGTGTATTCATAGCCCGGGCCTACGCAGATCGCCAGGTTGCCCGGAATCGTCCATGTAGTAGTTGTCCAGATAACAAAGTAAACCTTATCCATCGGAACATTCAATGCACTGAACAGACCCTTGTCATCCGTTACAGCAAACTTTACATAAATAGAATAGCACGGATCGTTCTCGTACTCGATTTCAGCTTCAGCAAGAGCTGTATTGCAGTCCGGACACCAGTAAACCGGCTTCAGTCCCTTATACATATAGCCGCGCTTTGCCATTTCGCCGAATACCTCAACCTGACGAGCCTCATACTCCGGCTTCAGTGTCAGATACGGATCACAATAATGGCCCAGGCTGCCCAGACGCTTGAACTGATTCATCTGATTGTGTACATGCGTCAGCGCAAATTCCTTGCAGTGCTTACGCAGCTCTACCGGAGAAATGGTCCCTCCATCAGCGCCAATGGCTTTCAGAGCCTTCAGCTCGATCGGCAAGCCATGTGTATCCCATCCCGGTACATAAGGAGCGCAATAGCCGCTCATATTCTTATACTTTACAATAAAGTCCTTGAGCGTCTTGTTCAGTGCAGTTCCCAGATGAATCTCACCATTCGCATAGGGAGGTCCATCGTGAAGAATATAACTGGGTTTGCCGGCATTGCGAGCCACCATCTGCTCATAGAGATTGGTATCCTCCCACTTCTGAAGTGTATCCGGCTCCCGCTTCGGCAGATTTCCTCTCATCGGGAAATCCGTTCTTGGTAAATTTAAGGTCGTATTGTAATCCTGTGCCATATCGACTTGGTTTTCCGCCTTATTTTGCGGAAAACCCTCCTTTCCATCAAATGATAAAATTACTCCTCATCCTCAGCTGCGGATCTTCCAAAGCTGGAATCATATGCGCCCTGGATGGTCTTTGCAGAAAACTGAGAAGATGCAAAAGGATCGCTCTGTGTTGCAGCGGCCGGAGTCTCATCCTCTGCTTCCTGATACCGCTCAGCTGCTGCAGAAGAATAGTTTGCACCGAACTCTACATCATCTTCCTCCGGCATAGCAGACAGAACCTCCAGATGCTCTCTGTACATGTCAAACAGCGCCTTCTTGAAGTCAGCTACCTTCTTTCTTGCATCGGCCAGCTGCTGATGCGCTGCGGCGATCTCCTCCTGATTCTTCTTCAGAAGGGCATCGTGCTGAACAGTGACCTCATCCATCATCTCATCGGCCTTTCTCTTAGCCTCGGCGATGATCTCGTCCGCACGCTCGTTGGCCTCAGCAATGATCTGATGGCCCTGACGCTGCGCACCCAGAAGGGCATCCTTCAGAGCGTCCTCATCACGCATGTATTCACGAACCTTGTCAGCCAGAACCTGAATCTTATTGTTGCTGTCCTCCAGCTCCTGCTGATTCAGTTCAAGCTCATGCTCCAGCTGTGTCAGAAACTCATCAATATCCTCCTGCTTATAGCCGAAAGCGGCCTTTTCAAAGCGCAGTTCATGAATATCGTTTGCTGTAATCATAATTTATCCACCTTTCAATGATATTGTTCAATCAATATATGCAATCTTCCTTTTTTAGAAAGACCAGTTACAGATTTAATACGGAACTTACCACAGCCGCGAACCACAAGGATATCTCCTTCATCTACTGGTAAAGACGAGGAGGTCACCTCACTATAGTTCACTTCAATCCGCCCTTGCTGAAGAAGGCGTACTGTTTTTTCACGGCTTTCGTGTATAGCCAGAGCAGCTACAGCATCAATACGCATAGAAGCAACTGTACCGCTGATTTCCCTGAAATTCTGAACCAGGGGCATATCAAAGGGCTGGCTGTCTGACACCTTCACACCGCATCGGCCGATTTTTGTCAGATCCCGCAGTAATGGTACAACAGCCTCTGTGACAAAAGCCTGAGTCCGGCCTGTCCCTGTCACAATATCACCCACTGTTTCACGCTGGATTCCGCAGGACATAAATGCTCCCAGAAAATCCCGGTGCGTCAAACCATCACTTTCACGGTACTGAAAGGTCAAACACACAAGAGGCAGATCCTCATTTTCCAGCTGCATCCATTCCGGATACACACAGCAGATCTTTCTCTGCGCACCATCATATCCGCCCCAGAGACGAACCTGACAATCAGCCCGGCTAGAAAGCCACTGCTGCGCAAGAAACACCTGCCGCTCGTCCAGAAAACGAGTGCAGTACATTGTACAATCCCGGCTGCTGCGCTCGATCAGATCATACAAATGAGCCTGGAGCACACGATCCGCCTGTGATTCCAAAGCCGTGGACATTCCTTTAAAGCAGCGATGCTACGCTGTCAGCACTGTCGGCAGAAAATCCACCCTTGCCCTGAAGCTCATTAACAAGCTGATCGACCAGGCCTACATCATGAGGTGTTACAATATAGGTCTGATTTGCAATCGGCTTCAGATTGCCATCCTGTGCATAAGCAACGCCTACCAGGAAGTCGATAATTCTTCTTCTTGTAGGCTCGGCTGCATCCTCCAGAACCAGAACAACCGTCTTGTTATTCATCAGGTGGTCTGCAATCTTCTTTGCATCTGCAAATTCAGACGGCTTCACCAGAATTACCTGGAGTGTCGGAGACCCTGCACGTGCAGTCGAACGTGAATAGGATGACACAGACGCAGAAGTGTTCTCGGATGTACGAGAGGATGCAGACGAATAGGACGAGCTGCTGGTTCTGCGTTCCTCCTGAGGTGCAGTATAGCTGCGTGTGGAAGAAGATGTTGCCGCAGATGTGCCCGCATAAGAGGTCGTATCTGCCTCCGGCTCAGGCCGCTCCTGCTTGTAGCTTGTGTCGTTATCATCCTCTACTTCTGACGGAATGAAAAAATCTTTCAGGGTATTTAAAACGCTCATATTCATACTCCAATCTCCGCACAAATCAATATTACAGCTGAATCGACTGTGCGGTTCTATTCAGCTATCCGGACACTCCGGCCTGCCGGCTTTATACCGGCTACTTATAAATCCTTGCACCAAACAGACCTGTGCCGATTCGTACAAGTGTGGATCCATATTGTATTGCCTTTGCATAGTCGCTGGACATTCCCATTGACAAGACACCCATATCTATATTATCCATGTTTTTGCATGAAATGTCAAGATAAAGTTGCTGCATTTCGCAAAGAAATTTTTCGTTATCCCCCGGCGGAGGGATGGTCATCAGCCCTTTTACGCGAATATTCGGCATTTCTGCCATTTCACAGAGCAGCTCTGTAAGTGCATCCGGATGAACGCCACTCTTGGACTCCTCGCCGCCGATATTGACCTCCGCAAGCACATTCTGTATTTTTCCAACCCGCTGAGCCTGCTTATTGATCTCCATAGCCAGCCTTACACTATCCACAGATTGGATCAGATCCATGTCCTCAATAATGTACTTGACCTTGTTGGTCTGAAGATGCCCAATAAAATGAACCGAAGCGGACGGATCGTACAAAGCCTTTTTGGATTCATATTCCTGCACCCGGTTCTCGCCAAGCAGTCTGATTCCGCAGGAAATAGCATGATTTACAGCTTCCGGCGCTACTGTTTTTGTAACCGCCATCAGTGCGACCTCATCGCCCGGACTCCGATACCGAATCTTTGCTTCCTCAATTTCCGCACAGATTCTCTTATAATTTTCATGAATATAATCGTAAGCCGTCTTCATATCAGTCCGTACCTCCGCTTGCATCAATTCCCTCTACAATAATAGAGTCATATAGAGTCAGATACCCACTGCCTGCATTCAATGAGGATAACACATAATCATCACCCTCGTAGATTACATCCAGCTTCCTGAATACCACCTTTTCGCCGTCCATGACATATACGCCTCGATAGTTGACCATCGTAGTAGTAACCTCTCCAGTCAGTACATTCGTGCTGCTTTCCTCTACATCACGAAAACGAATGGCACTTCTCGGCACCTTAATACCGTCATAGTCTCCCTTGACCAGCCGCACACGCTCAATACGATGCTGTACAAAGTCAGAGGTCATCTGCTCGCAATACAAAACAACCATTGTTTCATCGGCCGTTTCGCCAGGTCGCAGCTCAGAAACAGTCACCTCTGTGCTTGCAGAAGAAGCGGAAAGATAAAGTGTAGCCGTATCTCCAACCTGAAGATTCAGCTCTGTATTATTGATCAGACCCAACATATACCATCCATAGCTGGCAATGGTCTTTCCAATGATGGTATCACTCTTGATGCTGTCATCACTTGTGACAGACTTGATATCATCTCTTGTAATTGCGCTCAGATTCTGAATAGACAGCTTGTCCTCATATCCGTCTGCATAGCTTACAAAATAGGAAGATGCAGGCGCAACGATCGTATCTCTCGGATTCTGCTGCTGCGCTTCCAGCTCCTTAATCTGCATCTCAATTTCAGATATCTGCTCAGAATAATTGGTTGTACCCTGATTGATCACCAGCTGATAAGAGCTCAAAGCAATACGAAAGGCTTCCTTAGCCTGATTCATTCCCTCCAGATCTCCTCTGTCTCTGCAATAGGCGATCTGATCATAATACTGTGCGGCCTGATCGGCCAGGGTAGAAGGCTGAGCCATCTGAAGCACGCCTGGATTGGAGATACGATTAAGAACCTCCAGTTCCTCCTTCAGTGCAGTGATCTGCTGGTTGATTTCAATCGCATTGCTGCTAGCGTAGATATTAGCAACAGCCTCATTTTTTCCCACTCGTCCGCCATCCGGAATATTATAGCAGACACTGCCGCTTCCGTTGTAGGAAAGCACGGTCTCGTCCCGGACGTAAACGCCCTCAAAAGTGACAGACTGCTCGGCCGAAGCCGAAACGGCTGTTTCTGTCTGATAGTCCGTGTCCAGAAAATGATAGAATATCGTTCCGATCATCGTCAGTACAGATACCGAAAGCAGGATCAGCAAAATATTCGTAAGTGTATTTTTCATATATATCAGTCTTTTCCGTCGTTCGCATCCAGAATTGCAATCGGGCGAACCGGCTTCAGTGTTGAGATTGCGTGCTTGTACACAAGATTCTGCGTACCATCGCAATCAAGGATAATAACATAGCTGTCGAATCCGCGGACGATTCCCTTGAACTGAAAGCCATTTGTCAGAATAATGGTAACCATGATCTTCTCTTTTCTGGCCTGGTTCAGGAATACATCCTGCAAATTCATCATTTTGTTCATATAAATGCTCCTTTCGCTCCGGTCTTTCCTGAGCTGCTCTCCGCCGTTTTCTCTGCATCCTCAGCTCTTATATTTCTTCTTACAAAAAGACCTATTCTATATTATAGCACAAAACTTCGCTCTTGGCTATAATTTTCAGACAATTTTCCCGATTTTTTTTCAAGTCGTCAGTTTTGTCCAAAACAATCCACTTTATTTGTCTATTTCTTCTAAACCATGTCAGCTGCCGCTTGGCGAAATGACGTGTCTGGAGCTTGATTTCCTCTACACAATCACTCAAGGAGGTCCGCCCCTCAAAGTACGGCACAAGCTCCTTATAACCAATCGCATTGGAAGCCGTTTTCATTTCGCCCTGTCTCCAGACTGCATAGCTCTCCTCAACGAGTCCCAGCTGAACCATCCTGTCCACACGAAGATTGATTCGTTCATAGAGGTCATTCCGATCCGCATAATCAAGACCGATGATACAGGACCGATAAGGAGATGGTATACTCCGGCTTTCAGCCTTCAGCGCACTGAACTTCTTCCCTGTTTCAAGACAGACCTCCAGTGCACGAATGACCCTCACCAGATTGTTTGGATGGATCTCGGCTGCCGCCTCCCAATCCAGCTCCTCCAGACGTTTATGCAGTGCTTCTGTTCCCTGCTCCTTGGCAAAGGCAGTCAGCTCTGCGCGAAGCTCCGGATTCTGCTTCGTCTCGGAAAAGCGAATGTTTTCAAGCAGGGATGAAACATAGAGTCCTGTGCCTCCCACAACAATGGGAAGCCTTCCCCTGCTGTGAATATCAGAAATCGTCCTGCCGGCCAGACTGACATAATCGGCCACGCTGAATTCTGTATCCCGTTCCAGGAAATCAATCAGATGATGGGGAACGCCCTGCATCTCCTCTGCTGTAGGCTTGGCTGTGGCAATAGACATTCCCTTATAGATCTGCATGGAATCTGCTGAGACGACCTCTCCATTATAGGTCTGCGCAAGAGAAATTCCCAGCGCAGTCTTTCCGGATGCAGTAGGCCCAACAATAGCCAGCACTGGTATTTTTTCATTCTCGGCCATACTACACCCTCCTGAATTGTTTTTCCAGCTCGTGCTTGGTGACAACAAACATAACTGGCCGCCCATGAGGACAATGGCGAATCTTCTCATTGCCATACACTTCCTCTGCCAGCTTCTGAAGCTCGATCAGCTCATTGCGGTCATTGGCCTTGACAGCGGCTTTGCAGGCAATGGTGTGGAGCGTATCGTCCAGATATTCCGGCTGGGGATTTGTCTTTCCCAGCACAAGATTATGGGCAATTTCCGTTACGATCTCGTCCAGATTCAGTTCCTGGGCAAAGGTGGGAACACCTGTGGTCCGGACATAGGGCACTTCACTGAAATCAAAGGAAAATCCCATGGACAAGAGCAGCTCGGTATGGTTTTGTAAAGCATCGATCTCATCCGCCGCCAGAAGAGTTCTGGCTGGTGTCATCAGCATCTGCCGGTAATGTCTGGCCTGACCGGATTTCAGCCTTTCAAAAAGCACACGCTCATGAGCGGCATGCTTATCAAAAATCACCATCTGTCCTTCCGCCTCAGCAAGAATATAATTCTTAAAAAGCTCTCCGATCACACGAATAGCCGGCTGCTTTGGTTCAGTCTGTACCGCTTGTACAGCAGGCTGTATCGTCCCGGCCGGCTTTGGGATATCAATCGGATCGATCGCCGGAATGACAGCCGCTTCCCGCTCTGGTTCAGCAGCCGTTTCCTTTTGAAGTGCTGGCACAGATTTTTTTTCTTCCGCAGCAGACTGCTCAGAGTCCAAAGCGGCCCACGAATCAACCCTTATATCCTCTCTCAGCTCAGAGACATCAACAAATATCTCCTCCTGCTGCTCCTCCGGGATCTCCTGCTCCGGAAGGGAAGGGCTTGTAATTACGAAATCGTTCTTTCTTCTCACAGACTCCTGCTGAGCCAGAACAGACTCAAAGGGTACATATTCCTCCACGGGCGTTTGCACAGGAACATGCACCTCTGGAAGCGGCTGCTGTTCATAAATCGGCTCCTCCAGAATAGGAGCCGTCCAGTCTGTTACAGGCTTGGACTGGCGAATCTGAAACTCATAGATCAGGCCATTTTTCATCAGCGCATTTTTCACTGCAAAAAACAGCCCGTCCGTCACCAGCTTTTCATTGGTAAAGCGAACTTCTGCCTTGGCTGGATGTACGTTGACATCCAGGTCCGATGCATTCATGGTAACCATCAGTACGCAGGAAGGAAATTTCCCCGTCATGATCAGATTTTCATATGCTCCTTCCAGAGCCACGCTGCACACTCTGGAACGCACGAACCGCCCATTGATAAAAAAATTCTGGAAGGAGCGATTGGATTTTGCGTAAAGAGGCTTGCACACATATCCGGTTACGTGGACATAGCCGTCATCATATTCCACTGCAATCAGATCATGCGCAAATTCCTTGCCATAGATGGCATAGATCGCCGCATACAGATCATCGCTGCCGTCCGTGCAGAACTCCATCCGGTTGTCACGGATCATCTGGAAGGCCACCTCCGGATGAGACAGTGCAATCTTCTGAACGATCTGACTCACCGCATTGGCCTCTGTCACGTCTTTTTTCATAAAGCGCTGCCGGACAGGTACATTATAAAACAGATCCCGTATGATAATAGTCGTACCATTTGGGCAGCCTGTCTGTTCTGGCTCACCCTCCGGAACGCTTCCGTTGATGGCATACCGTGTGCCATATGCATCCTCACGGCGTTTGGTCAGCAAGCTGACTCTGGCCACAGCCGAGATCGAAGCCAACGCCTCTCCACGGAAGCCTAGAGTGTAGATATGCTCCAGATCATCCTTCCCACTGATTTTACTGGTGGCATGCCGGAGAAATGCAGTCGGCACATCCTCCGGTGCCATTCCGCAGCCGTCAT
Source organism: Ruminococcus sp. (assembly GCA_017472145.1). Taxonomy (GTDB): domain Bacteria; phylum Bacillota; class Clostridia; order Oscillospirales; family Ruminococcaceae; genus Ruminococcus_C. The sequence goes on from JAFUQX010000058.1 coordinate 107,472, forward strand.
CTGTGATACGCATATAGGTCGTGCCGCCCCGTTTGATCTCCACTGTAATATGCTCTGCACCAGCATCTATGGCGTTTTCCACGACCTCTTTGATAACAGAGGACGGCCGCTCGATGACCTCGCCCGCTGCGATCAGCTCTGATATTTCCTTGCTGAGTACGGTGATCTGTGCCATAAACGACCGCCTCCTTTCTTCGTTATTATGTAAATTTACGCTTCACGCAGAAGCCGGAGCACATCCTCCAGAAGCTCTCTGCATTCTGTATCAGACAGCTCCTCCGGATTGGTCCGGCGAAGCATGCTGAGCGCCTGTTCACGCTGCAAATCAGCAAAGCTGATCTGACCGTCGCTATCCTTCTTTGAATCAGAACCCTGTGCAGCCTGAAGCTCCATTTCTGTCAGGAGCTTCCGTGCCCGACGCACCACCTGCTCCGGAAGGCCAGCCAGCTTGGCCACCTCAATGCCGTAGCTGTCATCTACACCGCCGGGTACGATCTTACGCAGGAATCGGATGGAGTCTCCGTGCTTCTTTACAGCAATGCTGTAGTTTTTCACGCCGTCCAGCGTATTTTCCAGCTCGATCAGCTCATGGTAGTGCGTGGCAAACATCGTCTTACAGCCGATTTTCCTGCTGCTGATATATTCGGCAACAGCCTTTGCAATGCTCACGCCGTCGAAGGTGGAAGTTCCTCTGCCCACCTCATCCAGAATGACAAGGCTGTTTTTGGTTGCATATCTCAGAATATCGGATACTTCGTGCATTTCCACCATAAAGGTACTCTGACCGGAGGTCAAGTCGTCCGATGCGCCTACACGGGTAAAGATCTTGTCCACTACAGAAATTTTTGCATATTCCGCCGGAACGAAGCAGCCGATCTGCGCCATAAGGGTGATCAACGCCACCTGACGCATATAGGTAGATTTACCGGACATATTCGGACCAGTGATGAGCATCATCCGATTGTCCTTCAGATCGAGATAGGTATCGTTGGGAACGAACATTTCATCCGTCAGCATGCGTTCCACCACCGGATGGCGTCCATTTTTGATCTGAATCACGCCATCCAGGGCAATTTCCGGCTTCACATACTGATTCTCAATGGAAACATTGGCAAAGGCACACAGCACATCCACCTGCGCCACTGCATCGGCTGTTTCCTGCACGCTTTTCAGCTGCGCCGCCAGACATTCCCGAACCTCCGAAAACAGAACATCCTCCAGACGAAGCGCCTTTTCCTTTGCGCCGAGAATATCATTCTCCGCCTTCTTCAGCTCCTCTGTGATGAATCGCTCACAGTTGGCCAGAGTCTGCTTCCGAATATAGTGGGGCGGAACCAGGTCATAGTAAGACCGTGTAACCTCAATATAATAACCGAACACCCGGTTGAATCCGATTTTCAGATTCTTGATGCCGGTGGATTCCTTTTCCTTCTGCTCTAGCTCAAGAAGCATATCATTTCCACCGTTCATAATGCCCCGCAGATAATCCAGTTCCTCATGGAAGCCCTCTGCAATAACGCCGCCGTCCTTAACGGAAATGGGCGGATTATCCACAATGGCACGGCTCACCAGCTCAGCTACAGCATCAAGGGGCGAGATCTGCTGCTCCAGCTTCGCCAGCAACCTGATGTCTGCAAATTTCCGAAGCTCCTGCTTCAATGCCGGCAGCTGTACTGCTGTAGAAGCCAGCGCCTTCAGATCGCGGGGCGTTGCTGTTTTATAGAGCACTCTGGTCATGAGACGCTCCAGGTCATACACGCTGTCCAGCAAGTCCCGGATCTCCATCAGAGGTACACTCTTTTTCATCAGCGCACCTACTGCATCCAGACGAGCCATGATCTTTACCGGCTGTACTAAGGGCTGCTCCAGCCAGGATTTCAGCATACGCTTGCCCATGGAAGTCTTTGCTGCATTCAGAAGCCACAGAAGCGAGCCTTTTTTATCCTTGCCCCGGAGCGTTTCCGTCAGCTCCAGATTCCGTCTTGCATTCAGATCAAGACCCAGACAAGCATCCTGATCGCAGATCTCAATGGAAATAAACCGTCCGATGGTATTTTTCTGCGTTTCACAGATATAATCAAACATACCGCAGACCGCCCTAAAATCCGTATCCTCTGCGGTAAGACCCAGCATCTCCGGTGTATCCACACCGAACTGAGTGCATACAAACGCACCCTTCTCCTCCGGAGCAAAGCATCCTTCCCCCCGGACAGTTACCGCACATTGCAGACGAACCTTTACAAAATTCATAACCGGCTGCATGGACAGAGCCTTCTCACAGACCAGCAGCTCCGCCGGAGAGAATCTGGACAGAGCGTCAATGATCTTCTCCTCCTGCATGGCTGTAATGGGCGGCATAGCCTGCATCTCACCGGTAGACAGATCCGCAAAGCAAAGACCGATCGCTCCAGCTTCATTCACATAAAGACAGCCGATATAATTGTTTACGCCATCCTCCAGCATACTGCTTTCGATGAGTGTACCTGGTGTGACGATACGTACAACACCACGCTCTACAATGCCCTTTGTTGTAGCCGGGTCTGTCAGCTGCTCACAGATCGCAATTTTATAGCCACGCTCCACAAGCCGCTTCAGGTACAGTTCCACGCTGTGGTGGGGCACGCCGCACATAGGTGCACGCTCCTCCAGACCGCAGTCCCGCCCTGTCAGGGTCAACTCCAGCTCTCTGGATACACGAATGGCATCATCAAAGAACATTTCATAAAAATCGCCCAGACGGTAGAAAATCACACAGTCCGGATGAGCTTCCTTGACAGAAAGATACTGCCGCATCATGGGAGAGAGCTTTTCCTTATCGATTACCATGAATCAATCTCCTTCGTTTCCGAGAATCAGTGGCAGCTTCCGCCGCAGGATGCGCAGTTTCCGCTGCATCCTCCCAGAGAGGGATGACAGGTTTCCGGGTCTTCGCCATTCAGACAGAGGGAAATGATAGCATCCACCTCCTGCATCATAGCGTCCAGCTCCAGCTTGGCCTCCTGGAACTCCTTCATGCCCGGATGCTCCAGAATCCCATTGTACATGCTGTCCAGCTCCTTTTCCCAGCTGGCCAGCTTTTCCGCATCCGGCTGTTCCTTTTCGGATTCGTGATGATAATTCATCCGTCTGAGCTGAAATTCGTTAATCTGCTGCTGAAGCTCTGCGTCTGCATCATTAGACTTCTTTGCATTCTCATAACGCTTATAGCGGCAATCCTCCTGAATACTCTTTCCCAAAGAACGAACCGCCTCATCTACTGTCATCATTCTCTTTCTCCTCCTGATACCAGAACACCGCTGACCGCCCAATTTCGGGAATGTGTGATCTTTACATCCACAAACGAACCGATCAGAGACTTGTTTCCCTCAAATTCCACAATAGTGTAGGCACTGCTCTTACCAAACAGCCACCCTTCTCCCTGCTTGCTTTCGCCTTCTACCAGCACACGGACAGTCTGCCCTACAAAACGGCGATAATTTTCCGTTGCAACCTGTCTCTGTAAAGAAAGCAGGCGCTCCATGCGGCCACGCTTCTGCGAATCCGGTGTAGCATCCTCCATATCCGCCGCAACCGTGCCGCTGCGCTTGGAATAGATAAATGTATAGATATTGTCATATTTCACACGTTCAACCAGCTTCAGGGTATCCTCAAATTCCTCCTCGGTCTCATTTGGAAAGCCCACCATAATATCGCTGGACAGTGCAAAGTCCTCGTGCCGCTCACGCAGATAGTCTACGATTTCCAGATATTTCTCGGCAGTATAGTGGCGGTTCATACGCTTGAGAACCGTATCGCTGCCGCACTGCACCGGAAGATGCAGGTGCTTGCCTACCTTGTCACATTCCAGAATGGCATCCAGCAGCTCCGGCGTGGCATCCTTGGGATGTGAAGACATAAACCGGATCCAGAAATCGCCCGGAATCTCATTGAGTCTCCGCAGAAGCTGTGCAAAGGTCATGCCATCCTCCAGATCGTTTCCGTAGGAATTGACATTCTGTCCCAGCAGCATGATCTCCTTATAGCCCTTAGCAGCCAGCTCCTCTACTTCACGGATGATAACCTCTGCACTCCGGCTGCGCTCACGTCCTCTTACATAGGGTACAATACAGTATGTGCAGAAATTGTTGCATCCAAACATGATCGGAACAGACGCTTTGAAGGTACTTTCCCGGATCTGATCCTCTGCACCGAATTCTTCCCTGTACTCAGCTATATCATAAGCCAGCTTCTGACCCTCATAATGCTCCAGCAGAAGCTTGGGCAGCTGACTGAGCGCCGATGTACCAAAAAGAATATCCACAAAGGGATAGTGACTGCGAACCTTTTCCAGAGTTTTCGGCTCAGAAGCCATACATCCGGCCAGAATCAGAACCACGCCTGGATTCTGCTTCTTATATTTCTTGATATTTCCCAGCGTTCCGTAGACCGTATCCTCGGCGCTTTCACGAACCGCACAGGTATTCAGCAGAATCAGATCTGCATCCTCATATTGATCGGTGAATGTAAATCCCAGTGAATCCAGGATTCCTTTTATCTTCTCGCCGTCCGAAACATTCAACTGACAGCCGAAGCTGTGTACATACGCTTTTCCACCCATACGACTGTACATTTTTACATATTTCCGCACCTGCTGTGCTTCTGATGATGTCTTTACATCACAAGCCTGTATACTCATGGACAAACCTCACTTTAAAAATGGCATTTCAAGGTTTATTATAGCATATTCCCTGGTTTTTTTCAAGTGATTTTTAGAGCTAAAATCATTTTCCTGTGAGATTTTTTTGCACAAGGCTGTCGAATCCGGGCGAATTGCTATATTCGTCCAAAACGCAGCCCCTGACTGCTTCCCTGCTCTCTTTGAAGCTGCTGAATCCGGTTCAGCACAAGCCGCTTTTTTCTGCTCCATTGCGGCGCGATCAGCTTTGCAGCATCGCCGTCTCCGGTCAGCCTTTCGCACACCGTCTCCGGAGGGAAATATTCCAGCTGACGCACAACAAGCTGCGCATATTCCTCCATTTCGAGCACATGAAAGGGCTTCTCCCGGTACATCTCCGCAAGGCGCGTCCCTTCAATGATATGCAGCAGCTGGATTTTCACAGCATCCGGCCGCCATTGCCCTACAGTACGTGCGGTTTCCAGCATATCTTCTTTGCTCTCGCCGGGAAGGCCATTGATCAGATGCAGACCCACCCGGATCCCGCAGCGTTTCAGATCATCATACCGTTTCTTAAAATCACTGCGTTTACAGCAGAGATTCATCCGCTCGGCTGTCTCATCATGAATCGTCTGAAGCCCCAGCTCCACGGTCACCCATGTGCGCTCGGCCAGCTCCTGCAGATAAGCCAGAGTCTCCTCCGAGATGCAGTCCGCCCGTGTTCCGATAGAGATTCCGATTACATCCGGCTGAGCAAGAGCCTCCTCATACCGTTCCCGGAGCACGGATACCGGTGCATAGGTATTCGTATTGGCCTGAAAATAGGCAATCAGTTTACAGCCGGGAAATCTCTCATGGATCCGCTTCCGTTCTGCCAGGATCTGCTCAGAAACTGAGCCTTTTCCGGTAAAATAGCCGCTTCCTTCATCACAGAAAACACACCCTCCTGTTCCGAGACGGCCATCCTTATTCGGGCAGGTAAATCCACCATCTATAACGGCCTTCATGACACGCTGGCCAAATGTCTTTTTATAATATTGATGCAGTGCATAGTACCGCTGATTTCCAAACCGATTATGCATATCCTTCCTCCTTTTATATAAACTTATATAAACTGCAAAAGGCCGACAGCATGGGAGAGGTCACTGTCGGCCGGATATATGTAAAACACTGCGCAGGAGCAGTGTCTGTTTGTGGTCCGTTTCACAATCAGGGAAACGGTAAGCTGTGCTATCAGCCTCACGTGCGGCCTTTAACATGCTTTTAGTATAGCGTCTTCATGTGTGTACTTTGTGAAAAGCCGCTGCAAACTGCCTGAAATTTCCCTGATATCTCCCAGAAACAACAAAACCCCCGGACTCTGTGTTCCGAGGGTTGCTTTTATTCAATTTTGCCAGTTTTTATTTAGGAGAACTTTCATTCTCCTGCTTAACTTTCGATTGGACTCACTCCCTGTACTTACGGATTCAATAATCGAGTTAAGATGTACATTTTCATCACAATCACGCTCTTTCCTCATTAGATCGGCTGATGTGGTTCAATGTATGTTATGCCATCGGACTCACCTTTTCAAGTTTTTTGCTTTGTACCTTATTATGTAGAGTCATACATGGGAATCACCATTTCCTGTGTCATTATTTTACAGGCTTGGTTATTATGCCATGGGAATCACCGTTTTCATTTCAAGATGTGTACGTTAAAATAAATTTTATATTTTGTTTCAATATTCAATTGTCGTTCTTGTCAGTTACAAACCCTGAATCGGATGCAACCGGTACGAACTTTATTACTTCTTTGGAGGCCCTCACCGATATTCACCGGTTCTCGCTCATCCTTTTTGTTTACGTTACCGAGTGCTTTTCCGATCCATAAGGCTCATGTACTGTGGTGTTTCATTTGCCATTGGATCTCACCCTTCCTTGGTTTGATTTTTTAGTACGGTTACTCATCAGAATCGTACATAGGAATCACCCTTCATTTTCCGTTATACTTCAGCATCTATGTAAAGGCTTTTTGCCGAAGATTCGAAATCGTCATCATTTCGAATTACGTTCACCTATGCTGTCTGTGATATAACGTTTTCCTTTACAGTTACACCCGCTGAATCAGATAAAATCCGGTACGAATATCATCACTCCTACGGGGTCATGGCTGCTTTATCAGCTCATACGCTCCGCTCTTTTCGTCACCGGCCGTCTTTCCGATCCAGACAGCATATGTACTGTGTCTCTTCACTTGCCATCGGACCTCAACCTCCTGACTGATTGTTCTTGCTTCCCAAAAGACCTTCTGTCTTAACCCTTGTGAAGCAAATCGATGAAAGATCATCCTGTAACTTCTTTTATTCTTCCGTTACTGTCTTTCTCTTTCCTTGTCTATATGATACCACACGCATCCCCATTTGTCAATAGTTTTTAGTGAAAAACCACATGAAAAATCGCTGTTTTTTGTTTTGTAAGGCAAACGTAAGATCTCAGTTAATATTCTAAAGCATCCTCTTCTGATTTCGCATCACCTTCTGCAAAAAAGAGCTGCTGCACCTTCATATCGGTGCAGCAGCCTGTCTTTTCAATCCATCTCAATATACAAATCCGCCTGCCTGAAGCGCAGGATCAACCAGCGGTGCTTCTGTTACCACCGGAGCCTCAGTCGGAGCCTGGGTCGGTGCTTCAGTCGGGGCCTGAGTCGGTGCTTCCGTGGGGGCCTCAGTCGGGGCTACAGTAGTCGTTGCCTCGGTCGTTACCGGCGCAACTGCATAATATACAACAATTTCTTCAGCCTTTTCCAGATCGTACTGATTCTGAATGTCCATGCTCAGCTTGGATACAGTATTGGCCGCACAATCTGCCGTTGTTTCCGCTTCAAGACGATATTTTACACCCAGCTCATCCAACTGCTTTGTATAATCGCCCACATATACATTGCTATAATTCGGCAGAAGAATCAAAGACGGACCCTTACTCACCTGGATCTTTACCGGCTTAGAGGTATCAAAATACGCACCCTCTGCAATTTCCTGCCATACAATTGTACCAGCTGGTTCTGTATCATCAAATACTTCCTCTACGCTGAACTTCATCCAGGAGCTGTAGCGCTCTGCCTGTGTATCAAAGTTCTTGCCGACCAGATTAGGCATGATGCCATCTCCCTCAGGCGTAGTTGTCTCTGTTGACTTTTCCACATCTTCTGCGGAAACCGCCGTTGTTACTGTACTTGTAACAACCTGACTGCTCTCCGAACCCGGCGCATCGCCCCTGGAGAACATAAAATAAAGGCCAATCAGAAGGATCACCAGAAGAAGCATACCAATAATCAGCGGAACCTTTACTCTGTCAATAGCACTGGGCTGGGGTTCCTGATAAGAATTTCGCTGATAACTCTCATTTCCGTAATCATCATACGAATAATCATCCGTATATTCCTGCTGCCCATAATGATTATAGGCATTCGGATCATCATAATACTCATTACCATAGTTCTGCTGCTGATAGCCAGCTGCTGTTCCAGCCTGATGATCTGCGCCTCTGTTCTGTACATTGCTCCTGTTCTGCGGCATTCTTCCAGCCGCGCCATATTCATTCCTCTGCTCGCTGAACAGCTGCGTTACCAGCTCTGTGATCGTCTGGATGCGGTCTGCGCTGACCAGGTTCAGGCCCTTCATGATCACATCAGATATATGACGTGAAATATTGGGATTCAGCAAACACGGCGCAATCAGGTTGTCATCCTCCATACGACTGATGGCACTGGTCGGCATACTGCCTGTCAGCACCCGATACAGAACTGCACAGACAGCATAAACATCTGTCCATGTGCCCTGACGATTGCTGGCCGAATACTGCTCCGGTGCAGCATAACCGCTGAAAATCTCACAATCCAGCTCCGTATCCGCTGTACGTACCGCTGAAATGGAAAAATCTGTCAGCTTCAGCTCGCACTTCTGGGTAACATAAATCGTTTCCGGACTGATCGCACGGTGAATCACACCGCTGTTGTGCAGAATGCTCAGGGTGGTCAGAAACGGCGGAAGCATACCAGAAAGCTGTCCCCAGCTCAGTTCACCTGCATTCTCCTTAAGGAAATCAACAAACCGCATTCCCTCAATATACTCGAAAACGATATAGGTTGAATTATTTTCTGCAAACATATCAACCACGGTATTGATCTGCACCTGCTCCCGCATCTGAGCCAGAGATTTGTTCAGATCTGTAAATTCCTCCATCAGAACCTTATACTGCGGCAGCTTGGATGGGTTCACCCGAATCAGCGGCGATCCATCTACACGGGAGCAAAGATTCAGCGGCATATACTCCCGGAGCAGTACACGGCAGCCAATGGAGCGGTCCAATGCGATATATGTAATTCCTTCACCATTCATGGAAAGGGCTGTTCCGACAATATACCGCTGATTCAGCTCTGTCCCAGGCTGGATAAAGACTGCATTCACAGCCACATTCTCGTTATACCCGCAGCGCTGACAAGTACCATTGTGATAATCCGTATTCAGCATGCATCCGAAGCATAATTTTCTTTCAGCCAAAGCTCTCCCTCCAGTTTTCTCATGTTTTTTCAGACAGTACTGCTTACTTGCAGCACTCCCTCAATCTTACTTATTGTAACACGCCGCCGGATTTCTGTCAACCGGTTTCTGAAATTGACATCTTCCGGCGGCGAATTGTTTCTTTTCTGTAATGATATTGAAACGATTTTCGTCTGCCTATCACATTACAGTGTGATCAAGCCCTGTGAAAGCAGCTTCTGTGCTGCAAGAAGCACGCCGATCTTTCCGCTTGTATAGGTGATACCGCCCTGCATCCATACTGCAAAAGGCTCACGAAGGGGCGCATCCGCAGAAAGCTCAATGGACGCACCCATGGTAAAGGCTCCGGCCGCCATGATCACCTGGCTGGTATAACCCGGCATATCCCACGGCTCGGGAACAACATGAGCATCAATAGGCGAACCGGCCTGGATTCCCTGACAAAAAGCGATCAGATTCTTCTCGCAGCCAAGGCAGATGGCCTCTACAATATCACCTCTTGTCTCGCCCAGCGCCGGAGAGCAGACAAAGCCCAACCTGCTGAATAAGGCTGCTGCAAAAACAGAGGTTTTCAGCGCATTGGCCACACAGTCCGGGGCATGGAAAAAGCCCAGGAACATCTCCCGGTTCATATCCAGAGTACAGCCGACCTCCTTGCCCATGCCTACACATGTAAGACGGAAGGCACACTGCTCCACCAGCTCCCTGCGGCCTGCAATATAACCGCCGGTACGAGCGATTCCGCCGCCGGCATTCTTGATCAGCGAACCGATCATCAGGTCAGCGCCGTTCTGAGTCGGCTCAGAATCCTCCACAAATTCACCATAGCAGTTATCCACCATGATAATCGCATCCGGATTGCCGCGGCGCACGGCCTCTGCCATTTTACGCACCTGCTCCATGGTATATGCAGGACGCAGAGAATAACCTCTGGACCGCTGTATGTAGGCAACCTTTGCGCCGCTCACACCAGCTTCGATGGATGCATAGTCCGGCGCACCATCCGGGAGCAGATCTACCTGGCCATATTCCACACCGTAGTCCATAAGCGAACCATGGCCCGGCTCACCAGCCAGCCCCAACACCTCCTCCAGCGTATCATAAGGCTTGCCTGTGATGGAAACGATCTTATCCCCGCTGCGCAGAACGCCGAACAAAGCCACGGTCAGCGCATGGGTGCCGGATACAAAATTATGCCGTACAAGAGCGTCCTCCGCACCAAATGCATCCGCAAAAACACGATCCAGAACCTCCCGGCCCTGATCACCATAGCCATAGCCTGTACTTCCATAGAAGCAAGGCTCACTGACACGGTTTTTCTGGAAGGCCGCCAGCACCTTTGCGCCGTTGTACTGCGCAATTTCCTCTATACGCTGAAAATCCGCCTGACAGTCCTTTTCTGCTTCCTGTGCAAGAACGGCCAGCCGCTCATCTATCTCAAAAAAATCCTGTATTTTCATTTTTACTGCAAAGCTCCCTTCTGGGTATCTTCCTTCTGAACATCCATTCGTTCCAGAACATATTCTGTCTCTATTTCCTCAAATCCGATCTCCTTATAGAAGCTGCGGCGCACATCCAGTGCATACAGAACCGCTTCCTTGCCCAGGCCGCCCAGCCAGGCCGAAAGCCATTTCAGGAAATCTCTTGCATAGCCGCTGCCCCGGCTGGCTGCACGTGTGGCCACCTGACCGATCATAACACAATTATTCTGATCAAAGACAATGGTCACCGTGGTGCTGTTCTTGTAGGTCAGCACATGGCTCACTCCGTGACGGCATCTGTGAGAAGTATCCGTCAGCCACAGAGGATAATCCGTAAGATTCGGAAAGCCCTCCTGCAGGATATCGTATACATCCGACAGATGGGGATTGAATTCCACATCAGCTTCGCAGAAGGTTTCTGAAACCGGATGGGGCTTCAGGGCAAAGAGCGTCCGCCGGAGCTGCTGATAATTCGGAAGCCTGCTCAGCTCCGGAAGCATATTCTGAGGACACTCGATCCGGAAGGGCATGTGCATCCGGATAAAGTCCATAGCTTCCTCGGCCGGAAGCGCATCATTAGAGCAGATCACAAGGGTTGAATTGAGCAGGAACATCCAGCCCAATGCATTTTCATATTCAAGGCGAAAGAACTGGCAGAAATCATATTCACCGCCATAGGCCTTGAAATAAGCAAGCAGCTTCTTTCCGCGCCAGCTTTTTTGAAGCGCACACCGCTGCTCCGCTGTAAAATCATATACTCGTACAATCATATCTGCACTGCCTTTTCAATCATTGCATAGGTCAGCTTCATGCAGTTTTCAATATCCTGCAAATCGGCCACACAGGACGGAGAATGCAGATACCGGCAGGGAGCAGAGATGGCAAGCGTCCGCACGCCGCCCCGGCTCTTATGAATCGCACCGCTGTCATTTCCGCCTGCAATCCGTGTTTTTGTCTGACAGGGAATGCCCATTCTTTCGCATTCTGCAAAAGCCAGATGATACAGCTCTCTGTCATAAATGGTGCTTCTGTCCATGAAGGATACCACCGGACCTTCTCCCAGCGCACATACCTTTGCGTCTCCCTCTGCGCCTGTCAGATCAGCCGCTGTTGTAGCCTCCAGCACAATGGCCATATCCGGGTTTACCGTATAGGCTGCAACCTGGGCCCCGCGAAGGCCGACCTCCTCCTGCACCAGGAAGGCAAAAGTCACATCATAGGGCAGCTCCTGGGCCATCAGTGTCAGCATGATCGCACAGCCAATGCGGTCATCCAATGCCTTGCTGCGGACTTTCCCGCCGCCCAATTCTGCAAAGGCAGGCAGGAAATGGGCAAAGGTACCCGGAGGAGCGATTTTCATGGCTTCTGCCTTATTTTCCGCACCAATGTCCAGATACAGCTCTGCAAATTTCGGAAGTTTTTTCCGCTGCTCGCCGCTCAGAAGATGGATCGGCTTTGCACCAATCACGCCACTGATTCCGACATCTCCCACAATAACAGGCCGTCCGATCACCACAGAAGCCTCAATGCCGCCTACCGGAGCGATCTGCATCGTACCGTCCTCGTTCACATAAGTCACGATCAGTCCCACTTCATCCATATGGGCACTGACCATGAGCTTTTTCGGAGAAGGCTTTGCGCCCTTCTTCTCGGCGATCACGCTGCCCAGCGGATCGATCTTCACACAGTCTGCATAGGGCTTGATCTGCTCCAGGATATAGTCACGCACAGCCTTTTCATGGCCGGATGCACCGCACAGGAGACAAAGCTTTTTCAGATGTTCATTCAGCATAATGCCCCTCCTTCAGCCAGGCGGCCAGCAGCCGGCCCGTATTCTCAACATCCCCAAGGGAAATCACCTCGGAGGGTGTATGCATATAACGCAGCGGAATGGAAAGCGTACAGCTGCGCACACCGCCCCGGCTCACAGAGAAGCGGTCTGCATTTGTACCAGTCGTTCCGCTCATAACCTCCGGCTGCCATGGGATATTCTGCCCCTCAGCCGCTGAAATGAGGCTATCCGATATCTCCCTGGAAAGGGTGGGAGAAATGCCGATCATCGGGCCGCCGCCCAGCTTTCCACACTTGACAGGATCATCCCCATGCCCCATGGCAAAGGTCACATCCACTGCAATGGCCATATCTGGATTTATGGTATAGCCAGCTGTTTCTGCACCGCATTCGCCGACCTCCTCCTGCGCTGAGAAAAGAACGCTCACCTTACAGGGAAGCGTCTTATTCTTCAGCAGCTCCAGAGCATACAGAATTGCAGCCATACCGCATCGGTCGTCCATGGAGCGGGCAGCGATCCGGTCTCCCTGTAAAATCTGAAAAGGTGTATCAAAGGAGATCCTGTCTCCGGGAGAAAGAATCTCTTCCAGCTCTGCCTTGCTGTATCCGGTGTCGATCAGCAGCTCGGTCACATCCAGCACCTTCTGCTCACCGCCGATGAGATGGGGCGGTACAGAGGCCGCAACACCCGGAATGGTCTTTTTTCCATGAAGCAGCAGATTCTGCGCCGGCATCAGACGCATGTCAATACCGCCCACATGGTCGGCCCTTACAAAGCCCTCATCTGTAATAGCAGTCACGATCAGTCCCACCTGATCCAGATGGGCATCCAGCAGAATATGGGGTGCATTTTCCAAAGTGTTGCCCATATGTCCAATGATATTGCCGCTCGGATCTATTTTCGCATCAGGGCAATAGTCCCGCAGCAGCTCCAGCGCCTTTTCCCCGGCCGGAGATTCCCAGCCGGAGACACCCTCCGCCTGAGAGAGTATTCTCAGAATTTCAGTCAGGTTCATGCCTGCTCCTCCAGCTCCTTTACAAGTCCCTTGTAGTGGTTGCCTCTTGCTTCAAAATTCGGATAAAGATCAAAGCTTGCACAGGCCGGAGAAAGGGTCACGATATCGCCTTTTCCTGCAATTTCCCGGGCCTTGGCTACAGCCTCTTCCATAGAGGAAACATGCACGATCACAGGGCAGCCCTCCTTATAGGCCGGACAGCCTGTTACAGCTGCTTCAATCTTACCAGCCGTTGCGCCCATAAGAATCATTACCTTTACCTTTTCACAGACGGTCTCTGCCATCGGCTCAAAGGGAATCTTCTTGTCATAGCCGCCCATGAGAACGATGAGCTTCTGATTGAAGGAATTCAGTCCGGCCAGAACACGGCTGGGACTGGTGGCGATACTGTCATTGTACCACTTTACACCATCCAGCTCACGGACAAATTCAATCCGGTGCTCAACACCGCCGAAGGTCTTTGCCACATGAACGATAGTATCTGTGGAAACCTCACCCCAGACAGCGCTGATGGCCGTCAGGTAGTTTTCCACGTTATGCATACCCGGTATGCGGATGTCATCCATGTGCACCACCGGAGTCACTATGCCCTTGTCCGTATAGCACAGCAGGCCGTCCTCACGCAGGAAGCAGCCTCTCTCCGGAACTGCATTCCGGGAGAATTTCACCAGTGTACCGCGCACCTGGGATGACAGGCTATTTGTCAGCGCATTATCCAGATTCAGAATGGTCTTAGAGAATGCATTCTGATGAGCGATCAGATTCACCTTGGCTGCAATGTACTCCTCCATTGTGCCGTGTACATCCAGATGATTGGGCGCAATGTTGGTGATTACAGCTACATCCGGAGACTGTCTCATAGACAGCAGCTGGAAGCTGGACAGCTCTACCACTGCGGCATCTGTCTCCTTGATTTCCTCAATGATCGGCAGCAGTGCACGGCCGATATTACCGCCCTTGTGAACCGTCACACCGGAGGCCTGCAAAAATTCAGAAATAAGCGTTGTAGTCGTGGTCTTGCCGTCCGATCCTGTTACTGCATAGATCTTACAGGGGCACAGCTCAAAGAAGACTTCCATTTCCGTAGTTACGGAAACACCGTCTGCACGGGCCTGCGTCAGCTTCGGGTGATGAAAATACATACCCGGAGAACGGAAAATCACATCGAAATCCGTGAGATTTTCCAGATATTCTTCTCCCAGCCGGAACTCCACGCCAGCCGCCTTCAGCTCCTCATAAAGAGAGCCCAGCTGCTCCGGCTGCTTACGATCCAGAAGGGTGATGCCGATCCCCTTTTTCAGGAACAAACGGATAATATCTGTATTGGTCACACCCACGCCAATGAATGCAACCTTCTTCTGCTGCATTTCCTCAAAAAAACGAGCGATCTGTTTCATGCTTCTATCCTCCATCATGCCAACATACAAAAAGGCACCTTCCGCTGTGGAAGCGTGCCTTTTTTTCGGTTTTGATATATATTCTTACTCAGCTACCGGAATTTCTTCCATAGTGAACTGAACACGAGGATTACCGTCCTCATCGTCCTCGATCATAACAGCCTTGGAAATCGTAATCGGAGAGTTGGGTGCAGAAATTTCACCGTCTCCGCCCAGAGAGCGCTCTACCTTCAGGAAGGAATCGATTACCTCCATGCCCTCAGTCACCTCGCCGAATGCTGCATACTGACCATCCAGGAAGGAGCAGTCTGTATAGCAGATAAAGAACTGGCTGGATGCGCTGTCCATATCACTGGAACGAGCCATGGAAACTACACCTCTCTGGTGAGAAAGGTCATTCTCTACGCCGTTCTGAGCAAACTCACCCTTGATCTTATTCTCACTGCCGCCTGTGCCGTTGCCGTTGGGATCGCCGCCCTGTGCCATAAAGTTATCTACAACACGATGGAAGGTCAGACCATCGTAGAAGCCGTCACTTACCAGTGTCTCAAAATTCTCACAGGTGATCGGCGCAATATCCGGATACAGGGTCATGATAAAGGTATCACCTTCACCTCCGGCCGTACCAGACTCGTTTTTCTTATCTTCAGAGCAACCCGCAAATGTCCCCATCATCATTACCATAGCCAATGCAGATGCAAAAATTCTTGTAGCCTTTTTCATAATTGTAATTCCTTTCAGAAGTATATTTCAAGGTATAATTATACCATATTTATACGAGCATTGCAAGTGTTTTTTTAAAATTCAGCAATTCATCCTACAGATTCCTCCGAAACGGCGGCAGTCTCTGTTTCCGTAGAACTGGTTTCTGAAGGTGCTGTCTCCGGCGGAGCGGTCTCTGCAGCTGTATCGGTTTCCTTCTCAGAAGCCTCTCCGGGCTTTACATCCACTACAAACTGCACACGGGGATTGCCTGCGGAATCCGACTCGATCATAGCTGCGTGCTCAATTACAATGGGCGTATCCGGAACAGATATTTCACCCATTCTTCCTACAGAACGGGGCACATCCAGAAATCCGTCCACGACCTCCATACCCTCCGTCACAACACCAAAGGAGGCATATGTACCATCCAGATAGGTCAGGTCTGTATAACAGATAAAGAACTGACAGGTGGCACTGTTGTAATCATCGGCTCTGGCCATGGAAACTGTACCGCGTGTATGAGAAAGTGTATTATTCACGCCATTCTCAGAAAACTCACCTGTAATGGCCTTACCGCTTCCGCCTGTGCCATCTCCGCTGGGGTCCCCGCCCTGCGCCACAAACTCGTCTACCACACGATGAAAGGTCAGACCGTTATAAAAGCCCTCCTCAACAAGGGACTGGAAATTCGCACAGGTGATCGGCGCAATGTCCGGATACAGCGTCATAATAAAGCTGTCTTTTCCCACTACCGCCTCTTCCAGAGGATCATCCTCACTGCACCCTGCAAGCAGAGACAACGCCATCACTGCGCTGACCGCAGCAGCGGCGCACTTACAAATTCTCATAAGAAATCGTCCTTTCCGTAATCTCGGTATTTCTATTGTACCACATTTTCTCCGGATAATCAAGCAATTTTCCCAATTTTTATTGTCAATTCGCTTGTTATTTGATGTTTTTCCATGCACAAATAAAAAAACGAAGCCGCCGCTCATACACAAGCGGCAGCTTCTGAAGTATATTGCATTCTTATTGATCCTGCAAAGGATTCTCCAGCTCATCGATCCGGAAGGTCTCAGATGTGAAATAATTGGTGCAGATCTTCTCATCTCTCACAAAGAAGCTGCATGCAGACCCCAGGACCGCTTCATAAGTGCCCTCCGGACGGGATTCACCTGCATCCGCCAGAAAGCAAAGGTAGGATTCCCCGGCCTGAGGTGCTGGAAAATCCTCCAGGCCATGATCGGCATATACGGTAATCAGATTCCCTTCACACAAACCGCCCCGGTAACTTTCTGCAATGCAGATTTCCAGCACATCAAAGGTTACACCGCCGATAACGGTAATTTCAGCTGTCTCGATCTCTCCCTCGATCACATACTGAGAATACCGGCTCAGCTCGGAAAGCGTCGGGGCAAAGGCATATTCTCCCCACATGAAATGGGATACGAGTGTGGTTGTTTCAGATGCTGCTTCGTCGCTTTCTCCGGATGAAACCGGACTGCATGCGCACAGGCTCTGCATCAGTACAGCAAGCAGCAAAACAGGAAGCCTTTTTGCCATATGTATCACCTCATTTGATCAGAATGTGATGCGGTCGGTTTCCTGCATGGTCATAAGATCAACCGCAACGATGCCGCCGGAATTCACCAGATATGCATAATCTCCGATATAGAGACTGCGCTGTGCTGTGTGCTCATCCTCTGTATAGTAAACGCCCAGCTGGGTAAAGCTGCCATTCTCATAGGAATAAAGTGCATAGCCATTTTCGGTAATGTACATCTTTGTGGTAGGGTGGACCCATGCGCAGTTAAAGGGAACGGCGATCAGATTCTTCTCAGGTGCGATCAGAAGCATCTTTCGTTCATAGACCGCTTCAGAATACAGATATCTGCCGTCCGGCCGCTCAGGAATGACATCCTCCGCATAGATGGGCATATAGCCGCATTCAATAAGATCATTCGGATCGCTGTTGTCAAACATCACAAGCTTCAGCCCGGTTTCCATGCCATTTTCATCTGCATCTATGCCGAAGCCCAACAGAAGATTTTCATCCCACTGCTGCATGTAGGTGCTGTAGCCTGTGATCTTGTACTCGTCCAGAATCACCGGATTCGCAGGGTCAGACAGATCGATGGAAAACAGCGGATCGGTCTGACGATAGGTCACCAGATACAGCAGATCGCTCTGAAAGCTTGCGGACTTGATGGTCTCTGTAGGAGCAATTCCCTCCAATGCGCCAATCTGTTCCATATTGCTGTCGAATACATACACTGCGCTGCTCTGCTCAATGGTCATAGAGGCCACATATTCATCGCGGGTCTCAGTTCGCTTCTGCTGGGTTACAGCCGCACGAAAGTATCCATTGTATTCACTCATGGAAAACTGATCCTTGACATAACCCAGAACCGAAGCCGAGCCTGTAGGTGCAATGCTTCCGCTGTCGATAGAGAGACGGGTAAAATCGGTATACTGACCATCCTCCTCCCATCGGCTGCTGCTGAGATAGATATTCTCAATTGAACAGTACATAGAGCCGCTGAATCCGGCCAGGCACTTGAAATCGATGGATACATCCGGCGTATCGGACAACACATTCAGGCTGCCGATATTGGTAAAGGAATCACTGAATTCGCATTCGATCTCCGCTGTCTCCTCGTTCACCTCTGCTGCAGGAAGGAGGATCTCCTCCGGGGCTGCGGCTTCATATACGCCGTCACAGCCGTAGGACGGAATGCAGTATAACGGATCATTTTCGTCATATGTATCATACCAGGAATCGTTCGTCACAAGATACATCGTGCCATCCTCCATAAGGCGCACATCAGAGGTGCAGCCATCCTGGGAATAGCAGCCAAGAAGTGCTGGCTCTGCTCCGGTCTCATAGATCAGCACATAGGTACGGGCCGTACCCTCTGAAGCATCCTCTGTCTGACCAACACCCTCTGCAAGGACGATAAGTCTCCCGTCCTTCAGGTACATAGAATGAACGCCCATGCTTGTTACGATCTCAGGAAGGTCATCTCCGATCATCAGCGTTGTCCTCTCCCCGAAAACGCCGTCTGCAACAGGAACAATCTCCACGATCTGATCATATTCTGTGCCGATCCGCTTACAATAGAGATATTCTCCGTCTGTAAGGACAATGTCTGACTCCAGAACCCCCTGCTCCTGATTGTAGGTCTCGGAATATTCTTCTCCTTCAGCTTCGGCGATGTCGGCCGCATCGGCCGTTGTTATCGTTTCTTCCAGAGCAGCTGAAGACGTCTCCCCTGCACCGTCCACGGCCTCCATAGCCATCTCCTCCTCGACAAACCCGTTTTCAAGTATTGCTTCTCCATAAAGCACACCTTTTTCTTCATCTGAATATATATAGGTATTTTCTTTGATATAGTGCTTCATAAGAGCCTCTACCTGCTCATAATTTTCCGCAGCTATACTATAGCTGCCGACAGATGCTGTCAGGAAGGAAATGTCCGCCTCGCTGACATCATTTTTTCCGTTCCCGGCCTGACGGGCTATATAACCGCCTGTGCCCAGGACAATGGTACAGGCCGCCGCACCGGCTGTCCAGCGGATCCAGCTTCTGTGACGGATGGTCTTTTGTTTCCTTTCTGCCTGCTGCTCATCCAGCGTCTTTTTTACAGACTCCGGAAGAAGCCGCTCAGGAATCCTCGGCTCCTGCATGATTTCCTTTATCTCGTCGTGTCTGTTCATATGTAAGCTCCTTTCAATCCTGAAGCTGTACCCGCAGCACAGCCTTCATTCGTGATAGCCGGGAACGGACTGTACCCGGCTGCATATCGCAGATCCGTCCGATCTCCTCACTGGTATATCCGCTGAGCACAGACAGGGATAAAATCAGACGGTCTGTGTCGGACAGGGTTTGCAGAACCTCTCTCAGTTCCGAAGGGGCATAGGAAAAATCCTCCGAAACCGCATGAGCTGTAAGCTCCTCCTGCTGTCGGTAATAGTCCCGCTGCTTCCGTTTGATTTTAGCTGATAGAATGCGGAAAATCCAGCTGCGGAAGGCCTCCGGATTCTTCAGATTCTTTATGGATGCAAAGGCTTCCATTACGGTTTCACTGACTGCATCTGCGGCATCGTGCTCATGATTGCGGAGACTGTAATAGGCCGTATGGTACAGATCCTGATATACCGTTTCATATAGCCGTGCAAAGGCGGCCGTGTCCCCCTGCTGAGCCAGCTTTGTATCGGCTGCGAAATCTGTCATAGAAATCACCTCTTTATTTATTTTGTATAAGTCGACTTGTATGCTGCGTCATAGAAAGCACTTCCATATACTGGATTCTATTTATATAGTGTCGAATCGGCCCTTATTTGCTGCATGCGTTCTCAAACTTTGTAGAAATGTACGAAAAACGCATCTCGTATTCGTCTATATTATACAAAAAGAGGGAGCTGTTGCCAGACTCCCTCTCATTTTCATTTGAACTTCAATCAGGACTTGCTGTTCTCCGCATCACGCTGACGCAGCTCCACACGGCGGATCTTACCGCTGATGGTCTTGGGCAGCTCATCCACAAACTCAACCACTCTCGGATACTTATAGGGAGCGGTATGTGTCTTTACGTAATCCTGCACTTCCTTTTTGAGCGCATCAGACGGTGCAGTTCCCTTCGTCAGCACGATGGTTGCCTTTACAACCTGACCTCTTACCGGATCCGGCACGCCTGTGATCGCGCACTCCAGAACATAGGGCAGCTCCATGATTACGCTCTCGATCTCGAACGGGCCGATACGATAGCCGGAAGACTTGATAACATCATCAATACGGCCTACATACCACAGATAGCCGTCCTCATCACGGGTAGCCTGGTCTCCTGTATGATAGTAATCATTGTACCATACAGACTTGGTCTTTTCCTCATTCCGGTAATAGCCGGTAAACAGACCGCACGGGCCCTTGCCGCCCGGTGTGTGGATACAGATCTCACCCGGCTCGCCGTCCTTGGTTTCATTGCCGTCAGCATCCAGCACCACGATCTCATACAGCGGACTGGGACGGCCCATAGAACCGATCTTCGGTGTTGTACCCACCAGATTGGAGATAGCCATCGTCGTCTCTGTCTGGCCGAAGCCCTCCATAATGGTCAGGCCTGTAGCCTTCTTGAACTGCTGGAATACCTCCGGATTCAGTGCCTCGCCTGCTGTTGTTGCATATTCAATAGAAGAAAGATCATATTTGGACAGATCCTCCTTGATGAAGAAACGGTACATAGTCGGCGGTGCACAGAAGGTGGTAATATTGTATTTTGCAAACATCGGAAGAATATCCTCCGGATGGAAACGCTCAAAGTCATAAGTAAACAGTCCGGCCTCGCACAGCCACTGACCATAGATCTTACCCCACAGCGCCTTGCCCCAGCCTGTATCGGAAATAGTGAAATGCAGGCCGTCCGGCTTTACATTATGCCAGTATTTTGCTGTAGGATAGTGACCCAGCGGGTAAGTATGAGAGTGTGTTGCAATGCTGGGATAGCCGGTCGTACCAGATGTGAAAATCATCAGAAGCGTATCTTCGCCGCAGGGAGTGTCCTCCTTACGATCATATACATCCGAGCAGAGCAGCATTTTGCTGTTATAGTCATGCCAGCCCGGACGCTTGCCGCCAACCATGACCTTGATCATATCCGGATAAGCCTTTGCGGCATTTTCGGCATGTACAGATACGTCTCCGTCTGCGGTACAGATAATGGCCTTTACACCGGCCGCCTTGTAACGATAATCAAAGTCATGCTCTACCAGCTGATTGGTAGCCGGAATGGCAATGGCACCGATCTTGTGCAGAGCCAGCATGGTAAACCAGAACTGATAGTGACGCTTCAGCACGAGCATTACACGATCGCCCTTGCCAATACCCAGAGATTCCAGATAGTTTGCAGTCATGTTGGAATACTTCTTCATGTCCGCAAAGGTGAAGGTATGCTCCTCCTTATCATTGGAAACCCACAGCATAGCACGCTTATTCGGAGTCTTTTCTGCAATCTTGTCTACGCAGTCATAGGCAAAGTTGAATTTGTCCTCATTCTTAAAGCGGATGGAGGTGAGCACGCCGTTTTCATCTACCTCTGTCTCAATGAAATCGTCTGCAACCGTACGGCCATTGTTCTGCTGTGTATATTCCTGCATCTCTGCATAAACAGCCTCATTTTCCTCTGTACCTACACCCGGACGCAGAACAATCGCATACAGCTCACAATCTTCACCGTCCAGTGCGCGGAGCGCATGGGGTTCCCCGCTGTTATAGTAAATCGTATCGCCGGCTTCCAGAACCTCCACACGGTCACGGATCTGGATCATCAGACGGCCCTTGATTACAATATCGATCTCCTGTCCCTCGTGACTGGAGAAGGACATATCCTCCTCACCGGTGTAGGGGATCTTTACCAGAAACGGCTCTGCGATCTTATCCCGGAAGGACGAGGCCAGGTCATGATAAAAAAAGCCGCTCTTTCTGGCAATGGGCAGACCCTCACCCTTACGTGTCACAGTATACAGAGTCAGACTAGGGCTGCTACCTTCCAGCAGATCCTTGATCTCCACACCGAAAACATCGGCACACTTATAAATAAAAGTAAAGCCAAAGTCTGTGTCTCCCTGCTCAAGAATACGGTACTCCTCTTCTGTGATCTCGGTTTTCTCAGCCATTTCCGCTTCGGTGAGACCTGCAATCATTCGCAGCTCCCGGATTCTTGCAGCAACGTCTTTCAGTTGTGTTTCCATGTCAGTTTCCTTCTTTCCTGCCCTCCGGCATATTTTTTGTTTGAGATTTGTGGAAAAATAACCGCCTGAAATCAGGCAATAAAGACAAAAAAGTCTCAAGCAGGAATTTCCCTTCTTCAGGAAATCTTGCTTGAGACGAATATTTCTATCCGCGGTACCACTCAAATTGCGCAGAATCTGCGCCGCTTTACGGCTCTGACAAGCCTTGTGCCGTCACGTAGCACATACGGGAACGCCTACTACAAGCTTCTGCTATGATTCGGATTCCAGCTCAGAAGGGATAAGTCTTAATGTAGTTCTCAGCACCGGCTTCCACCAACCGCCGGCTCTCCGTGCCTGCGAAATACAGACCGTCTTCGTCATCGCTATTTTACCACATGATTCAATTGTAATTATAGTTTATCACATTTCCTCTCCTTTGTCAAGGTGCTCACAAAATTTTTCTCTCTGCTTGGATTTCAAACTTTACTGGCCCCTCTGCTGTATTATTCTCAGCTCATATACACTGCATACAAACATCCACAGAACAAAATAGATGCATACGCTCCCGACCGAAAGTGCTTTCTGCCAAAAGAAAATTTCAAGGCTGTGCTCCTGAAGCTGAGAAGCAATTTGCAGGATATAATCAGCCAGAAACTGAGAAAGGATCAGCCCCGAAAGCAGAGACGGAACGGACAGAAGCAAAAGCTCTGCAAAGAACAGACGACATAGCTGTTTTGCACGCAGTCCCATGCACTGAAGCATACGGTAATAGCCCGACTTCTGCTGCACATAATTTTGCAGCATAGAAAACAGAGCCACACTCATAGCCAGGAGTACTGCCGCACAGACAGCTGCTGAGGTATGGCCGATGAGTACCTGCTGCATGGAAATGGTTGTGAAAAGGGTGATGGCCTCATTGGACAAAAGATCACAGCCATCCTTCAGAAGCTCTGTACGCTGAACAGAAGCCGCTGAAAAATCCTCAGCAAACAGGCGTACTATGTAGCTTGGCACATGAAAAGCAGATAATTCCGCAGTTTCTGTCACATATATCTGGGCGCAGCGTTCCTTGCCATGAAGATAGAAAATATCTGCATCTGCGATCCCGCAGAGAGTGTAGTTTTCCAGAATACAAATATCCTTTAAATAAAGGGAGACTGTTTCACCGATAAGAGAGGATTGTTTCTCCTTGGAAATTCCGTACTTTTCCAGCATATAGTCACTCATGAGAAGCTCGCCCGGATTCTGCGGAAGACGGCCCGTCAGCCAGCTTGCTTCTTTATCAAACTTCTGCTGGAATTCCTCCTGCTCCGCTCCGGCCAGAAGCGTGCTGCCGCTTACAAGAACATCAATCCGGAAGGGTACAGCATAGGCGGATTCAGAGACAGCACCTTCTGCATCGAAATCATAAGTAAAATCATTGATGCCCTCATAGTGAATGCCATTCCATTCAAGAGAAGAGGAGCTGAGATAGATCTGCCTGATCTCATCAATAGACTCCCCGGCCATCTGCCGGAGATTCAGTTCTGAGACGGCTGTATATTCTCCCGAACTTCGGATAAGCATTTCAGCTGTTTCTGAATCTGCAATGACCGCATTCTGACACAGAGACATTTTCTGCTTTACAAGTACCTCCATACTCGTATGGAGAGACAGGACATAGGTCAGCATAGTGCATAGCAGCACGGCGCAGGTGAAGACCATCCCTGCAATTTTCAGTGAAAAACCGGGATTCCGGCGGATATTCCGCATGGCCAGCATCAGTCTGTCTGTTTGTTTCATACAGAGACACCGCCTTCCTCCAGAGCAGAAACATCCATCTTTATTCGCCTTTGCTGACTGAATGCAGAAAAACCGATTGCAGCAAATCCGCAAAGCACGAACAATACAAAAACAAGTACGGTCTGCGAAGCCGTAAAACAGGATACACCGGCCAGCCGGAAGACCGCCTGATCGCCGCAGTATATTCCTATAAGCAAAAGGCCTGTGCTTAAGAATGCCGATACAGCAAAAGCCCCGCAGAGAAGCCACGCATAAAGCGCACCGATCCTTCGCTTTTCTGCGCCGAGAAAACAGCAGAGCACTGTAAAGGAGGTGCGTCTGTGCAGGAGCATTCCGCAGAAATGAAGGAGCGTCATCCAGTAAAGCAGCGTCAGCAATACGGAAACGCCATACAGCAGGACCTCAATCATATTCATAGAGGAAAACCATGGCTCTGCCCTGGAGGAAAAGGTTACACCCATCGCCTCACAGGTCCTGCGGATCTCCGGCAGGTCGGAAATCTGTTCTACTGTACCCGTCATACCGTAGCTCTGAGGAATTCCGATTTCGGAAATCATCCGGATATACGGTACAAAATTCACGATCACATCGCCGTATTCATCACACTCCGGATAGATACCCAGTACGGGAAATTCCTCTGAAGTCTTGGTGTAGCTTTCAAATACGAATGCATCGCCTGCGTCACAGCCAAGCTCACCGGCCGCACGCTCCGACAGCCAGATCGCAGGTGTTTCTTCCGTTTCAGCTGTCCATAGCTGTCCGCTTACGGCCGTGAGCTCTGCATCCTCCACTGTCCAGAGATAACAGATCCGATAGCTTTCCTTATCAATGACAGCATCCTTTTCTGTGCATCGTATGGTGCTGCGCAGATCGCCTGTGCAGTCTGCATGTATTTCTGAAAAGCCTGCATCCAGAAGCGCCGTTCTCTGGGTATAGTCTGCACGGATAAGGGTTACCGTTTCCCCTTCCGGATACTGGATGTCCAGATAGGCGGACAATGTGCTGCGGATGGAAAGGCTTGTCATCCAGAGCAATACACAGACTGTGATCAGGCACACCTGCACCAGAATCATAGCAAGGACAGTCTTTTTCTGAATGCGTGTCTCACGGATGACCAGGGAGAACAAATCAGAAAGTCGCATCGTCGATCACCTGCCCGTCTTCAAGCGTGATGATACGGTCGGTTTTTGCAGCATCCTCACGATTATGGGTAATCAGTATCACAGTTTTTCCCTGCCCGGCCATGGCGCGCAGAAGCTGCATGACGATCGCACCGTTCTCCGTATCCAGACTGCCGCACGGCTCATCAGCCAGAATCACAGGCGGATCGCAGACCATGGCTCTTGCAATAGCTGTCCGCTGCTTTTCACCGCCGGACAAAGAGGATGCAAGGGCATTTTTCTTATGAAGCAGACCCACAGCCGCCAGTTGTTTTTCTACCAGACTGCGCCGTTCTCTTTTGGGAACCGCTCCAATTATCAGCGGCATTTCTACGTTCTGATAAACGGTGTACTGCGGTTCAAGGAAAAACTGCTGGAATACAAAGCCGATGTGCTGGTTACGGAAGGCCGCCAGCTGTACCTCGGACATCTTCTGCAGAGATATATCATCGTAAAAGACCTCGCCGGATGTCGGGCTGTCCAGTCCGCCTAAAATACGCAGGAGCGTGCTTTTTCCGCTGCCGGAACGTCCCACTATTGCAGTAAATGTCCCATCCTGAATTTGCAGATCCGTTTCCTTTAAAGCCTCGCAGTGCGGATAGCTTCTGCTGATTTGCTTTACTGTAATCATTGTGCACTCTCCTCGTAAACGAATTCCCACTCAAATTCATCATAAACCAGACTATAGGCCCCGTCCTGATAATGATACAAAAGCGGAAACCACATTCCGTAGTCAGACAATTCACAAGTAAGCTCGATATTTGTTCCGTAGGGCTCCGGGGTAAAATTCATAGGGTTAATGTAAAACTCTGCACGATTGTCCACTAAGTCCGTCTGGATCTGCCGACTGTTCTTATACTTAGTCTGAAGCGTGCTTTTTTCTTCATCTGTATATTCAGCATCATCAAACTGCTGGTTCTGGAAAACCGAATTTGCAAATGCAGCCTCTTCATAATACTCACGAAGCTCGGTCAGACGCTCCTCCTCCAGACCCACAAGCTGAAAATACTTATGCTCGGTGATCTCGACATACCCTTCTCCATCTGTAAAATAGTACCGGCCATTTTTGATTTCCGGCATTTCTACATCAAAAATCAGTCCATCCTGAACAGATTCACGATCACTCCAGTAAAATACGCCGTTGTACAGCTTACCCTTTCCAGCCAGATCGGGATACTCATCACTTTCTGCGTTTATAATAGGATCAATTAATGCTCCCTGCCATGCAGATTCCCCTGTAATTTTATCATAATCGATGACATCCCCTTGGCCGCAGGCCGTAAACGTACAGACTGCTGCAAGAAGGATGCCGGTAAGTATCTTTTTCATATCCATCCCTTATCCTTTCCTAAAAAGCTTTCTTTTTTCCGGCCCTCTCCCCCTCTTCCTTTATTCACATAATATCACAGAATTATCCACATGTCAAGCCTTTCGGATAATGTAAAAATCGGACTGCCGCAATGACAGTCCGATGTAAAAGGAGAAAAAATCTATCTGCTTCTGTAATTTTGGCTGTTTTGCCTTCCTCATGCATCCGCTTCTTAACCCGTTGTATGAAGTGCGTCAATCGGCTGAAGCTTGGAGGCCTTTGCCGCCGGATAGCTTCCGAAAAGCACACCGATCACCGCACAGAACGCAATAGCTGCAAAAGCGACCGTCAGATTCATAGCGATGATGCTGCCTGCAATCAGGTTGTAGACAGAAATTCCGCAGTAAGAAAACAGCAGACCGATCAGACCGCCCATGATGGAGAGAATGCATGCCTCACACAGGAACTGGAGCATAATATGCTTTCGCTTTGCGCCTACAGCCTTTCGTATGCCGATTTCTCTGGTACGCTCTGTTACGGACACCAGCATGATATTCATAATACCGATCCCGCCTACGATCAGGGAAATAGCTGCTATGCCAGCAAGCAGGAGAGACATGGTATTCGTCACATCATTCATAGTGTCCAGCACCTCAGACTGATTGTTCACAGAATAGGCATCCTCATCCCTTGTTGTACGAAGCAAAAACATTTCAATGATGTTGATGGCGGAATTCACACGATCCGAATCAGCGGCCTTTACATAAAAGCTGCTGATCCTGCTCTGCCCCGTGATACGCTCTGCAACGGAGTAGGGAATGATAATCTTGCTGTCATCCGAACCGGCCAGACTGCGACCCTGCTCAGCAAGAACACCGACGACGGTATAGTTGCGGTCATCGATCGTGATCGTGCCACCCACAGCATCCCATGTTCCGAACAGGTCTGTGGCCACCTCCGTGCCAATGACAGCTACATGAGTGTACCATTCAATATCAGAGGGCGCAAGAATGCGTCCGCTCTGTACAGATTCATCCTGTACGGTAAAATACTCCGCTGTTGTGCCTACAATGGAATAAGAGCCGCTTTCCGTTCCTTTTTTCACAGTCTGATTCATAGAAATGACAGGAGCTACACTGCTGATTGCACGGTATTCTGTCAGAGATTCTGCCTCCTCTGCTGAAATGGAAACATCTTCATCGCTGATCGTTGCCGTAATCAGATCTGAACCCATACTGCTGATGCTGTCTGTAATACCGCTGGTTGCCCCCTGCGTGATGGAAACCAGAATGACAACTGCCATAACACCGATGATAATACCCAGCATGGTCAGGAAAGAACGCATTTTATTGTTGAAAATCGCTTTCAGAGAAAGCTTGATGATTTTCCATGTCATATCGCACACTCCTTCTCGCTCAGGATTCCATCGTGTACATAGACACTGCGCTGGGCCTGCTTTGCCACATTGTTGTCGTGTGTAATAAGTACAATGGTGTTGCCGTTTTTCCAAAGCTCCCGGATGATATCCATGACCTCTTTGCCCGAAACAGAGTCCAGATTTCCGGTAGGCTCATCAGCCAGAATGATAGACGGCTGCGCAGCCAGTACCCGTGCAATTGCCACACGCTGCTGCTGGCCGCCGGAAAGCTGAGATGGCTTGTGATTCATTCGTTCCGAAAGCCCCACCTGCTCCAGTGTTTTCAGTACACGCTCCCTTCGCTCTGAGGCTGCGATCCTATGATAGAGCAGCGGCATTTCTACATTTTCATAGGCTGTGAGATCCGGGAGAAGATTAAACTGCTGAAAAATAAACCCGATTTTTCCTCCCCGTATATCACTCAGCTCATCCTCTGTACAGCTGTCTACATATTCCCCATCCAGGATGTAGTCGCCGCTGTCCGGAACATCCAGGCATCCGATGATGTTCATCAGGGTGGATTTTCCGCTTCCGGAGGGACCAAGAATGGATACAAATTCATGCGGCTTGATATGGAGATTTATATCTTTCAGCACGGGAACTTCTACCTCACCTAGTTCGTATGATTTATATATGTGACGTAATTTGATCATGATTATGCACCTCGATTAACCGCCGAAGCTGCCCATTCCGCCGCCGAAGCCGCCGCCCTGCGGCATCTGACTGGGATCAAAATCGCTGAAATCCATGTTGCCGCCCATTCCGCCGGGCATTCCGCCGCCAAAGCCGCCCATGCTGCCGCCGCCAAAGCCAGAGGAGCTTTCGGAATCAGAGCCTGTAGCCGTTGTACTCACCTCTGTGAGAATAATAAGATCCCCTTCGGCCAGCTCATCACTTTCGATCATAATATAGCTGCCGTCAGACATGCCGGTCTCTACCGTACATTTTGTAAGATCCTCCAGGGACAGCTCCTCCTGAGCATATTCACTGCCGCTTTCTGCACCGCTTGGAGCAAGATAAACATAGCTCTCATCTCCGGAGGTTCTCACCGCATCCACAGGAACAAGGAGACCCTCGCCGCTGCTTTCAATAACGATTTCCGCAGAAGCACTCATCCCGGAATAGATTCCTTCCGCATAGTCAATCTCTGCAGTGATCTGATAGGCGGTTGTGCCGCCGCTGGCACTGCCGTTATAGGAAAGATTGCTTACTGCTCCGGTATATGTACCATTTACAGCATCCACGGTTACAGTAACCTCCTGACCGATAGCTACATTGGCAATATCCAGCTCATCTACAGACAGATTCAGTGTAAAGCCGTCTGTGCCCATTACAATCGCAATTTCAGCACCGGCCTGGAGCGCATCTCCTTCACATACCGGAAGCTCTGTTACAAGGCCATCGCAGGGGGCTGTGATCTCCACTTCCTTCTCCGTAACATTTTCGGTTATTTCCCTTGTAGCCTCATCCATCACGGTTTCCGTAATGGTGGCTGTTACTACAGCGATCACATCCCCTTCTTCCACTGTATCGCCCACAGCCACGTGGAGCGTATCCACCGTACAGGGATTTTCACAGGAAAGGATCTCATTGGTAACCGGAGACAGATTTCCGCTTCCGCTGATGGTGGAATCCACATCACCATATGTGATCTCCTCGGCTTTATAGATCGTTGTGATTTCTGCCGCAATCTGATTCCGGGCCGCCAGTCGGGATACTGCAAATCCGATTCCGGCTGCTAGCAGGCAGATCACGGTTACAAGGATGATGATTTTTCTAACCTTGGAGGTTTTCTTTTTCTTAGGTGCAGGTGAGCTCATTTTTATTTTTTCCTTTCCAGCTGTATTTTTAGGAAGATCTATATATTTGGCCATGCTGTGCCGCAGAGAAGCGGTCAGAAATACAGGTACATTGATTCCATCCAGCCCCTTCCCATCTGAGCTGCGGAAAACGGTAGACAGGGAGATCAGGTCTGTACCGCTGGATTTGCGCTCTTTTTTTGCATGCTGCATGATTTCAGAGGAAGCGTCCTGTATGATTTCCTTGGTATATTCTATGGTATATCCCAGAATTTCTGCAATAG
Source organism: Ruminococcus sp. (assembly GCA_017472145.1). Taxonomy (GTDB): domain Bacteria; phylum Bacillota; class Clostridia; order Oscillospirales; family Ruminococcaceae; genus Ruminococcus_C. The sequence goes on from JAFUQX010000058.1 coordinate 137,536, forward strand.
CCGCCGTACTGAGGGAGCCAAAGGTCTGACATAGATAGGCCATACGCTTTACATCCTCGATCTCCTTCAGATGTTCCGTAAAAACACGAAACCGTGGCTGTACAGCCGGCGGTTCCAGAGAAGCAAAGGCACTGTCTGCTTCCGGTGGATCCTTCAGCATACGAAGGATTTCTGCCGCCAACAGAGCTTTAAAGCTCTCCTTGGGATGTTCTTTTGCCGCAAAAAGCTTTTCCAGAACCCTTGTCCAGGCCTCCATCATCATAGGTGCAGCCGTCGCCGTGTCCTGTACTGCATGGAAACTCAGAAACCATGCGCATCGGATGTGCGTTTCCATGAGCTTTTCCAGTGCCTTTTCATTTTTTCTTTTGATTTGTCTGAACTGTTCGATATCCATTCGATCCGCTCCGTTTCCATAGGTGATGCTATTATCATACACTTGCCTGCTAAATCCACGCTAAAGGCTGTGTGATAAAATACTGAAAAAAATTATCACGCAAAAAACATCATTTCTTTAGGAGGATTTTAGTCTGGCATGGTATACTGACAGAGAAAAATAAAATGGGGGTGCTATATATGCGGATTCTAGTAGCAGAGGATGATCCGAAGCTCCGGAAATCCCTGGTACATATTCTGGAAAGCAGTCAGCTGCTGGCCGACGGTGTAGGCAATGGAACAGAAGCCCTGACCTACGCCATGTCAGGAAATTATGATGGGATCATATTGGATATTATGATGCCGGAAATGGATGGAATCGAGGTCCTGAAAGCCATGCGCCGTGAGGGACTCACTACACCGGTTATGTTTCTCACGGCCAGAACAGAGGTCTATCAAAGAGTAGAGGGGCTGGACGCAGGTGCGGACGACTATCTTCCCAAGCCCTTCTCCACATCAGAGCTGCTGGCCCGTGTACGTGCCATGCTGCGCCGGAAAGGAGCATACACGCCGGATCTGCTCACCTTTCGGGATCTGATTCTGAACCGCTCCACCTATGAGCTTCAATATGGAAGCAGTGTGCAGATTCTGAGCGGCAAGGAATTCCAGATCATGGAAATGCTGATGCAACGTCCGAACTTCATCATCCCGACAGAACAGTTTCTGTCTCACATCTGGGGATGGGATGCCAATGTGGAGGTCAGCGTTGTGTGGGTCCATATTTCCAACCTGCGCAAAAAGATAAACGCTGTTCAAGCGCCCTTTGAGATCCGATTCGTCCGGAATGCAGGATATATTCTGGGGGAAATCAAATGATCTATAATCTGCGCAGGAAGTTTATCAAAATCTGCACCATCTCCTTTCTGCTCGTTTTTTTCTGTATTTTCACCATATTGCTTGTTTCCAACTATGTGCAAATGAATCGCATGGTGGATACCCTTACAGATATGATTTCAGAAAACAATGGACAGCTTCCGAATCCTGCCGGTCCTACACCAAATCAGCCGGACAGAGAACCTCCTTTGCCGGATATGATCGACAGAGAAACGAAGCTGGCTACTCGTTTCTTTACAGTAACGATCAGCCAAAGCGATCTTCCTGAAAGAGTGAACCTGCAGTTTGTCTCCAGCATCACGGAAGAAGAAGCCAGAAACTATGCCGAAGAAGCTGCTGCCCGAAACAATGAAAGAGGCTGGATCGATGACTATCGATATAAAATCTATCAGACACAATCCGGCCGCACAGAGATCGTTTTTGTAAATGGCAGCATGCCCAGAGCTATGACAAGCCAAAGCCTGATTTCCGCTTTCTCAGTTTTTGCAATCAGCAGTCTGGCTGTGCTTACATTGATCATTCTGATTTCCAAACAGGCCGTTCGGCCGGCGGCAGAAAGCTACGAAAAACAGCAGCAGTTTATCACAGATGCCAACCATGAGCTGAAAACGCCGCTTACGCTGATTCTGACCAACGTGGATATTGCAGAGTCGGAGGTGGGACAGAATGAATGGCTGGATGACATCCGCAGCGAGGGACAGCGTATGAGCGCTCTGGTCAATCGCCTGGCTGTGCTTACCCGAATGGACGAGGAGAAATCCGCAGAACAACCCGAGCGTTTTTGTCTCAGTGACGCTATTGAAGACACGGTTTCAGAGTTCAGCGGACTGGCTGCCCAAAAGGGCCTTCGCTTTCATTTCCAGATCGACAGGAATATTTTCTTCCGCGGAAACGAATCAGAAATCCGTCAGGTGATTGCGATCCTTCTGGATAATGCGATCAAATACTGTGACAAGGACGGCTGGATCCATGCCTCCTTCCAGGGCCGGCGCCATTCTGTCTTTATTATCGAGAATGCTTATTCTGATGTAAAAAAACTGAAGCTGGACCGAGTGTTTGACCGGTTCTACCGGGCCGATCCGGCAAGAACCAGCGGCAGCGGGTTCGGCATTGGTCTCTCCATAGCCAAGGAAATCGTAGAAAAGCATCATGGAGAAATAAAGGTTTACGCCGGAAAGGAAGATGCGATCGGCTTCAGGCTGCGATTCTGATCGATTTATACATAGGCAGAAAGGGCTGCTGCACCGAATTCAAATGGTACAGCAGCCCTTTTCCATTTTTCATGTGATCTGAAACGCAGCAGCCTTCGGAAGATGGTTCCAGATTTCTACTCAGGAATTATCACACAAAAAAAGCAGACCCACCTCTGCTGTTTTCCTTGTCAGCCCAGATTCTGATATTGTCTGAGGCCAGTGCGATCACCTCGGAGTTGGTTGGCTTCCCAACCGGATAATTAAAGAAGTTGTTGATCGCATCCGGATTCCGGAAATAGGCCAGCTCAACCGCATACCTGATTGCACGCTCAACATTGCAGCTGTCTGTATTGTACATTTCCGCAACCCGTTTGTAGATAGACGTAATACTGTCAAGAAGCTCAGGTTGTCTGGCGGCACATACGATCGCCGATCGGAGATATCTGTACCCCTTCAGATTGGCCTGAATTCCTATGCTGCGCACAAGGGTCGTTACTGTCATTTCCATGACTTTGTCTGCTTGGTTCATCTTGCATTTCACATTCCTTTTTTATAATATAGCATTGTGTTATCCTCATAGCATTGTACTCTCCTCACTATATAATCGGGAAATAACTCATTTCATTACACCCTTTTGCGAAGATTGTATGCATGCACAAATTAATCACAAGTATCAGACGTATGCTTATGCATTTTGCTGAGATCATTTTTTCAATATGCCAGCATTTCTTTTGTAATTTTACAGTCAGCGATCCGGATCTATCTTATCCAGGCCCGTTCAAGTGCCTCAGCGCCTCTGATAAGCTGCTGTGTATTCAATCCTGAAAAGCCGACAACAACCGTATTCTCCTGCAAAGCTGAAACCGGGAATGAATAGTACTCTGACAAACCATAAACCTTAACGCCCTCCCTGGCCGCACTGGAGAGAAGCTCACTCTGATTCATGCCATTCTCAACGGTAAGCAGGAGATGCATGCCTGCGTCACAGCCCGATACCTTTACAAAATCCCCGAGACGGCCCTCCGATATTTTTTTGCACAAAACATCCCGCCGCTGCCGGTAGATTTTTTTCATACGGTTGATATGCCTGTCATAATGTCCCTTTTCCATAAATTTTGCAAGGGTCAGCTGCTCAAAAACCGGAACGGTGCAGGAATAAAAACCAAGACGCACAGTGAATCGCCTGCAAAGAGACCGGGGAAGCACCATGTAGCTGATTCGCATAGAGGGAGCAAGACTTTTTGTGAACGTGCTGATGTAAATGACCTTCTCATGAACGTCCATGCTCTGAAGCGTTGGAATCGGACGTCCTGCATAACGGAACTCCCCGTCATAATCATCCTCGATAATGTACCTGTCCTCCTTGAAATCAGCCCATCGAAGAAGCTCCAGCCGACGGCTCACTGGCATGACAATTCCCAGAGGAAAATGATGAGAAGGTGTTACATGCAGCACATTGATCCCAAAGCCGGATATCGCATCTGCACTGGCTCCCTTTTCATCCATAGGAATGGGAAATACTCTTGATGCATGAGCGCTGAAAATATTGTATATTTTACTATATCCTGGATTTTCAACCCCGTATGCATTGTCTCGGCCAAGAAGCTGGATGATCAGCCCGGTCAGGTATTCAGAACCGGCGCCGATCACAATCTGCTCAGGATCTACCGCCATCCCGCGGAATTCCTTCAGATATTCAGCAATTCTCACACGAAGGGACAGAATCCCCTGAGGAGGACAGGCATTGAGCAGATCTGCACTCCGCTCACTGAGCACCTCCCGTGAAAGCTTGGCCCATGTGGAAAAGGGAAAAACAGAGGTGTCTACACGATTGGTACGGAAATCGTATATGATCTCAGAAGGTTCATCAAAAGCCTTTTCGGTCTCTTGTGTCTTATTGTCAAAAATATACTCCTCCGATAAGCATTCCACATAGAAGCCGCTTCCAGGCTTTGAGGTTATATATCCCTCGGCCATGAGCTGTGCATAGGCTGTTTCCACTGTAATCATACTGATTTTCAGATGAGCGGACAGTGCACGCTTGGAAGGCAGTCTCTCTCCGTTTTTGATATTACCGGATTTTATCTCCTCTCTCAAATAACTGTAAAGCTGCATATACAGCGGTGTTTTACTGCTTGTATCCAAATTCAAAGTAAACATACCAAACCGACCTTATAAAATTTTCCAAAACCGGACATTGCAGCAATGCCGATTCTGTGTTACTATTGTAGCATAAAATCATTTGAAAAGCAAGGAGAAAAATACGATGGAAAACAATCGCTACAAACTGAATAAGGAGCTGGCCCAGATGCTGAAGGGCGGCGTTATTATGGATGTAACCACACCGGAGCAGGCCAGAATCGCTGAAGCCGCGGGCGCATGCGCCGTTATGGCACTGGAAAGAATCCCCGCTGACATCCGGGCGGCCGGAGGCGTCTCCAGAATGAGTGATCCGAAGATGATCAAGGGCATTCAGGACGCAGTATCCATCCCTGTTATGGCCAAGTGCAGAATCGGTCATTTTGCAGAGGCACAGATTTTACAGGCAATTGAAATCGACTATATTGATGAGAGCGAGGTACTCTCCCCGGCCGACGACAAATTTCACATCAACAAGAGAAGCTTTGATGTTCCCTTTGTCTGCGGTGCAAAGGATCTGGGAGAGGCCCTGAGAAGAATCAATGAGGGTGCGGCCATGATCCGTACAAAGGGCGAACCGGGAACAGGCGATATCGTACAGGCCGTCCGCCATATGCGCATGATGAACAGTGAAATCCGGAAGATCACCTCCATGAGTGAGGATGAGCTGTACAATGAAGCCAAGGTGCTTCAGGTTCCTTATGAGCTGGTGCTGTATGTTCATGAAAACGGCCGTCTTCCGGTTGTGAATTTTGCGGCAGGCGGTGTGGCCACTCCGGCTGATGCTGCTCTGATGATGCAGCTGGGTGCAGAGGGTGTATTTGTAGGTTCAGGCATTTTCAAGTCAGGAAATCCGGAAAAAAGAGCAGCCTCCATTGTCAAGGCCGTGACCAACTTCAGGGATGCAAAGATGCTGGCAAAGCTCTCTGAGGATCTGGGAGAAGCAATGGTTGGTATCAATGAAGATGAAATCAGCCTGCTCATGGCAGAAAGAGGCAAGTGATGCGGATCGGTGTGCTGGCCTTGCAGGGCGCATTCATTGAGCACGAAAAAAAGCTGCTTGAATGCGGTGCAGAGGCTTTTGAAATCAGACAGCGGCGTGATATGGCACGTTCCTTTGACGGACTGATCCTCCCGGGCGGCGAAAGCACTGTTATGGGAAAGCTGCTTCAGGAGCTGGAGCTTATGAAGCCAATCCGCCAGAGTATCCAGGATGGTACGCCTGTAATGGGCACCTGCGCAGGGCTGATCCTGCTGGCAGAGCATATTTCCGGAGAAGACACAGTTCATATCGGTACAATGGGCATTACAGCAAAACGAAATGCCTACGGCCGACAGCTGGGAAGCTTTCACACCAATGCCCCATTTAAGGGCATCGGTGAGATCCCCATGACCTTTATCCGTGCACCCTTTATAGAAAGTATAACCAAAGCGGAAAGCCTTGCAGAGGTGGATGGCAAAATCATTGCCGCCCGACAGGAGAATCAGCTGGCCCTGGCCTTTCATCCGGAGCTGGAGCAGTCGGCAGCCGTGCATGAATATTTTCTAAGTATGTAAATCAGACAAAATGGAGAGCGTCCTTTGGTGGCTGCTCTCCGTTTTTTATAAGAATGGTAAATAAATTTACACTGCTATTGACATAGCAATAGTAAAGTTGTATAATATAATCACAAGATGTACCCTTCAATCGTCAGATTCGACAACAGAGACAGAAAGGAGCTGACTATATGAATTTGACTAAATACAAACGAATATGCGGAATCCTTACAGCCTGCACCATGACGGCTTCCCTGAATACAGGCTTTCCGCAGTTCATCGCAAGTGCAGCAGACTATGTACATAACGCAACCTTTGATTCGTCAGAAGACGGCTGGTATATTTGGACACACTCCAGCGCATCCGCGGCCATGGCCGCAGAAAACGGGAAGCTTACCATTACTGTGTCCGACACGGGAGAAGATACCTACCATATACAGGCTTATTTCCCCTATCTGACGCTGTATGAAGGCTGTGAATATCGCCTGACATATGATATCTCATCCGATATTTCCTGCTCATCCGAGGCAATGGTGCAGCGCAATTCCGGAGATTATGATGCCTTTTCTTGGAGAATGATCGATGTATCTCCTACTGTACAGACACTGAGCGACACCTTTACCATGACCGAAACGGTTGAGAGCGACGCTCGCATTACCTTTACCGCAGGCTATTTCGGCACGGAGCTTGCAGAGCATAAAATATATATTGACAATGTAAAGCTGGAGCTGATCAGCGGTACACCGCCGGTCACCGGGCCGGATAACAACATTCTCTATCCAAATGAGGCTGGAAGTGTTGTCCTCAACGAATTCTGCACGCAGAACAAGGAATGTCTCCTGGACAGCTATGGAACGGCTTCCGACTGGATCGAGCTGCACAATCCGGGCGGTACATCCATTGACATCAGCGGCTATGGCCTGACGGATAAAGCATCTGAGCCTTATCGATACATCTTCCCGGAGGGAACGGTGCTGGAGGCTGGTGAATACAGGGTTATCTTTGCCTCCAAGAGCGAATCCAGCGGAAATGAGCTGCATACAGGATTTGCTCTGAGCAAAAGCGGAGAAACTATGACTCTTACAGATCCCTCCGGAAAAACGGTGCAGACCGTAACGATCCCTACCCTTGCAGAAGATGTAACCTATGGCCTGTCTCCGGAAGGCTCAGGAATCTGGGCGTCCATGACTCCCACACCAACCAGAATCAATGAGGTCAGTGTTCCCTCCCCTGTTTTCTCGGCAAGCTCAGGATTCTATGATGCTGACTTTAACCTGACTCTTTCTACTGAAGCCGTACAAGGCGATATATACTATACGCTGGACGGAAGTGATCCGACTACGTCTGATACGGCAATCAAGTACAGCAGCCCCATTAAAATGTATGACCGAACCAGTGAGCCGAATGTATACAGCCAGTATCAGCACGATGATACGGCGCAGTCCATCACACTGAAGATGGAGTATAATGCTCCGGATTACAATGTAGACAAGATCACAGTTGTACGGGCCGCTGTAAAGCGGAGTGACGGCCAGTACAGTGATATCATTACAAACAGCTATATTGTGGGTAATTCTGAGGATATGCAGGTCTATAAGGATATTGCTGTCATTTCCCTTGTAACAGATCCGGACAACCTCTTTGACCCGGATACGGGCATCTATGTAGCGGGTACACAGTATGTAAACTGGAAAAACAGCAGCTCCTATAATCCGAATCTCAGTGAGTGGGATGCAAGCAATGTTGCTAATTTCTTCTCCAGAGGCCGCAGCTGGGAGCGCCCGGTGACCTTTGAGCTGTTTGAAAACGGCGAATCCGTCATCAAGCAGGATATGGGACTCCGTATCAAGGGCACTTCCACGAGAAACTGTGCAGTTAAAAACTTCAATTTGTTCGCACGAAGCGATTATGGCGATTCAAAGCTCCAGACCATTCTCTTTGAGGATAATTTCTCTGAACAGAAGGATAAGATCATTAAAAAGTATGACTCCATCAGTCTGCGTGCTATGACGCATGGAGACGGCGCTCGTATCCGTGAAACCATCGGTCAGGAGCTGCTTTCCAGCCGGGAGGCCGTAGGTACACAGGACTACAAGCCCTGTGTTGTCTTTATTGACGGCGAATACTGGGGTGTATATCAGATCGGCGAAAAGATTTCCGATTACTTCATCCAGAGCCATTACGACATTCCCAAGGAGCAGGTGTCTATCATCAAGCGTCCCAGCAATACCCGTGTAGAAAGCGGCACAGAGGCCGATGCAGATGAATGGGATTACCTCATGAATTATGCGGTCAATAATAATGCTGCCAATGACAGTGTGTACAATTATCTTGCAGGTGAAATCGACATGCAGAGCCTGATTGAACATTACTGTACGGGCCTGTATCTGGGTACGTTCGACTGGCCGGGATATAATTTCGTAGCATGGAAAAATAATGGAAGCACCATTGCGGATAACCCCTATTCCGATGGAAAATGGCGGTTTGTGACTTATGACCTGGACTATACTATGGGTTCAACCTATGAGACATTCGGCGGCGTGGAAGGATATGCTTATAATTCCTTCGATCACATTATGCGAGCCGATATCACAGATCGTGAAACCAACAAGCTGTTCAAGGGCCTTCTGAAGAACGAAGCCTTTAAGGAGCAGTTTGCACTGACCTATCAGGACTATGCAAACTATGTATTCGCTCCCGAAACAGCTGCTCCCATCATCGAAAAATATCGTTCCAATACAACGCTGCTGTCCGAATCAAATGAAAGTGATAAACGCTGGGGTCTGGGCTTTGAAGCCTGCTCGCTGGCTACGCAGCTGAATACCATTGAAGAGTATTTTGAAAATCGTGCTTCCTATACCCTGGAGGATATGAGAACCTATCTTGGTCTGACAGGTACACTGAAGAATGTCACACTGAAAGCCAACGGCAACGGCACCATCCAGATCAACACCATCACTCCGGAGCTGACAAATGGTTCGTGGACTGGTCAGTACTATACCGACTATCCGGTTACTGTAACTGCAATTCCGGCCGAAGGTGCAGCCTTTACCGGATGGACAGGCGCTGTTGTCTCTGATGAGCTGACTGTAACCGTTCCGTTCAGTACGGCTATTACACTTCAGGCTAATTTCGCAGGCGGTACGGCGGCTGGCAGCGGCGATATCAATGCAGACGGCCAGACAAGTATTCTGGATGCCGTTCTGCTTCAGAAACATCTTGTAGGTGCAGCCGCTCTGACGGATTCTCAGCTGAATGCAGCCGATGTAACATCCGACAAGACCGTCAACATTTTTGACCTGGCCTATCTCAAGAAAATTATCATGGGATAAGTTATAGAAAAATTGAAATTCCGCCCGGCTGGACCTTTCCTACATCGGGCGGAATTTCTTTTTATAATGCAGGGTCAATGTGCTTCCCCTGGACTTCATCATATTCTCATACAAATAAGCATCCTCCGGACTTTTCAGAGGATGCTTATTTTCGGGGCTATACTGCAAAAAGATACAGAAATGCCTTAGCTATAGGGGAAATAAAATGCTTCATAAGCATCGGATTGCTCGCTTGTACGGACACGCACCTCTGCGCCGTCTGTTTTAAAAATGATTTCGTAATGCGAACCTGCATAGACAATATTTCCATCTGAATCAGCAGTCCAGTTGTATGTCTGATCATCAAAGGGTAAAAAGCCGCTTTCTGTCTCCGCACACTCCAGCACAGCAATGTCTCCAAATAAATCCATACCAGTCGGATAGCACCAGTAGAAATCAATGTTGCTTTCTCCCAAAAAGCTGTACTGATGCACAGCCAGGGCCGAAGGACAATAATCAGCAGCTACATCACATTCATTGGGTACTTCATAATAAAGAAGATCTCCTCTATCCATCCCATCGCCCGGTGTGAAGGTACGGAAACCGATACGCGCATTCCTGGCCGTCTCCTTATCCAGAGTAAGCTGGCCCAGAAAATCATCCACTAAACAGCCGCCGCCCTCTGTCCGCTTTACATCTACAGTAATAAGATCACCGGATTTTGTGATATTCCACGCATACTTCTCTGTGCCCTCAAACTCAGCTTCCGGATACAGGTACAAAACCTTTGCCTTAAAGAAGCTCTCCGGGTACATATCCTGGAAAAAAGCAACACCCTTCTCTGTCATAAAGCCGGAAAGGATTTCTGTCAGCTCCTGGAAGGATGTGATGCAGACCCCTTCTCCTTCTCTCCAGTCATTGAATGAATCCCAATCGACGGCCTCATCGCCGCACAGATAGGATATATCTGAAAGGCCCATTGAATGATACGTACCATGGATCTCCTCTGTGCCCTGTACAGACCAGACGACTTCATTTTCATGATACTGCTCTCTGGGCAGGGAAACCTGTGAAATCAGAACGTATTCTTCATATTCAGTTCCTTCCGGATATACACAATTAGTTTCCATATATGCATACTCAATTTGCAGATCGCCGTTCTGATAGAAAACATCATCGATCACAACCGCATCATCATATGCATGCGCAGGTCTCAGATCCAGAAAAAGCACATTTTGCTCAAAAAAGGCTTCATCATAGGTGGTCTTCAGAGAACGGACCACAGCATCCCTGAAAAAAGGCGTTATCGTATTATCCAGCTGCTCCGGCGATGTAATAACAAAGGGTATGTCGATCAGAGCCGCATTCCAGCCTTGCCAGGTGACCGCCTTGGTTATATCGATTCGTGTCACTGGACTTAACTCCGATGTGTTTCCCTGATCGCGGAGGATCTCCTTCAGCAAAATCATATCAAAAACATTGATTCTTCCATCAGAATTCACATCAGCTGCGGCCTTCTCTGCGGCCGAGAGCGCACGCTGAGTCAGCAGATGCTTTTGCAGGATGACTGCATCTCCCATATTCACCTTCCCATCCCAGGTCAGATCGCCGGGCTGAGCCTCTGTGCCGCCGCTTTCAACAGCAGGAAGAAGAAACCTTCCGCTGCTCGCTGTCAGCGTGTAGACCTCATAGCTGTCTGAATCTGAAGCGGTGACATCCACAGTTCCATCCTCTACGGGAGAAAGGAGACAGAAATTCCGGATATCCGGTGTGGTCTCCTTCAAACCGCCGTCCATCCAGCTGGCACAGGTGCTGCTAAGTTCTATTTCCGCCACCTCTGTATCAGAGACAGTAATGCAGCCGTCCCAGTCTGTTGTTATACCAAACTGAACCGTATCTTCTTCATACTCATAATCTGTGCAGATGAAGAAATATTCCTCCGGCAGACGAGTGTTTACATAGGCGTAATAGCCTTCATTTACTACATCCTCCATAGAAAACGGCGCATAATCTGCGCAGATCGGGCCGATCACACTGCTGGTTTCTTCCGCAGTTGCATACATCTGGTCTTTCGTCTCCTGAATGTAGGCATCTACATCTGCATCTTTGATATAATTCCGCTCCCCGTCCTTTCTGACGGAAATCTCGCCATTCTTTACTGTTACCGTATAATTCCGGATATGCGGATAGAAGTAATGATAGTGAGAATCGTTCTCATCCAGAATCGTGAATTCAACGATCTGCTCACACCATTCCAATGCAGACACTACATAAGTGCCGTCCTCTTCCGGTCTGAATATGTACCCATAGGTGCTGTGCTCAGAACTGAATGAAGACTGCGCACCAATAAGATACGTGCTGTTATCCCACATAAAGTAAACGGAATCCGTATCCACACGATAACTTTCCGGATACGTTTCCAGCAGCGCCGTGTACTCACTCCAGGTACTGGGATAGAAAGTCTCCTCCGCATAAACAAGGGATGCAGTTGATACAGGCCACATTGCAGCAGCCGTCATGCATGCTGTCAGCATGGTCATCATTTTACAAAAAGTCTTCATGGAATCATCCTCCATTTTCTGAATTCATTCAGGAATTCTGTGCATACGCACAAGCATTCCCTCTGTTTCTTTTGACGTTTCAGTATGCGAAAATGTGCGGTCTGAATATGTAAACTTTTAATGAAATGATATCCCGCATGATGCTTTCAGGATTCCGCTTCCGACCTGTATGCCATGTTCTGTTCGATCAGATCCCATCGCTGCTTCACACAATCGGCACTGCGCAGCGGATCCGGAGGCGTATGGAATGCATAGTCCAACAGCCGGGATAAATCGGTGGTGGCTACATGAAGCCGTGTATCGGAAGATGCGTAATAGATATACACAGATCCATCCTCCCGCACAATTGCACCGTTTGTAAACACCACATTTGAAACATCGCCTATGCGTTCTTCTCCAAGGGGTGCAAGAAAATACCCGGATGGTTCAGCAATTACACGCCATGGCTCTTTCCGGTCAGTAACAAATACATACAGAACATATCGCAGACCGGCGGCCGTATTGCGTACACCATGGGCCAGATGCAGCCATCCCCTTTCTGTTTCAATGGGAACTGCACCGCAGCCATTCTTTGCTTCCGTAATGGTGTGATATTTTCTGAGACTTGTCATGATCTCCTTATCAATCACCGCATGTGTGATATCGGAAACAAGTCCGAATCCGATCCCGCCGCCTGAGCCGGTTTCAATAAAGCCATCCATGGGCCGTGTATAAAACGCATATTTCCCGTCTACAAATTTCGGAAGCAGACAGACATTCCGCTGCTGAGGGCTGTTCAATGTGATCAGATTCGGAAGCCGCTCCCAGCTTTCCAGATCCTTTGTCCGGACAATGCCAGCGGCCGCTGTGGCTGCGGACAGATCGGAGGCTTCATGCGCGCTGGACTCCGAACAGAATACTCCATAAATCCAGCCATCCTCATGCTGCGTCAGACGCATATCATATACATTGGTTTCGTCCGGATACACATCCGGAAGGAGGATCGGCTTTTCTCGGAAATGAAATTGATCTACGCCATTTTCACTCTCAGCCACTGCAAAAAAGCTCTTTCGGTCCTGCCCCTCCATGCGGACGACCAGACAGTATTTTCCATTCTGCCAGACTGCACCGGCATTGAATACGGCATTGACACCCAGCCGTTCCATAAAGTACGGATTCGTCCGGGGATTCAGGTCATACCTCCAGTGCAGCGGCACGTGTTCTCTTGTCAGCACCGGATATTTCCAGCGGGTATAGATGCCATTGTAAAAGCTGGACGCTTCATTTCTGCGAACAAGAAGTGCATCCTGCAAAGCCTTCTGCCGCAGATATTCCTTGTGATACATCACAATTCCTCCTCATTATTATAATATGGATATTCTTCATTTTCTCAGGTCAAAAGCATCTCCTTCATAAGGCTCAGATCAAAGACGTTGACGGAATGATCCTCATTGAGGTCTCCGGCTGCACGATCCGTAAGACCTCCGGCCTTCAGAAGCCATTTCTGAAGCATGACAGCATCTGCAAGAGAAAATGTACCGTCAGCATTCACGTCCCCTTTCAACGGTTCTTCACGCTCATCCTCTGTCATAGAAATCAGAAAGACAAGCGGTGAATTCCAGTAAATGGTGATCTCATTTGTAGAATAGCTTCCCTCATCATCAACATAGCACTTTGCAGGTGCTGTATCCGCAAGATACTTCTGTGCTGAAGGGTCCGCCAGATCGGAATTCACTCCCCCGACCAGCATACCAGGGCTGGCCTGGCCTTTCGCTATAGAAGGCCTGTGATGGGGATTCTGCGGAGAAACCGTACCATGCCCTGTCACATAGCAAATTCCGTTCGGATTTCTGCCCAACAGATAATGCAGCTGCTGCTCGGCCGCAGTCATATAAGATTCATCTCCGGTCAGCTCATACGCAAGAGAAAGGACGATTCCTGCATTTGCAATCGTCATATTGCTGCCCCAGGTATAGGCCGTAATAGCTGTTTCGTATCCCGTTTCTGCGATATTCTCCGTGTAGACATTGACCCAATTGAAAAGCATTTCCTTCGCCTTTGCATATTCGGCAGATTCTGTGTCGATGCCATCCATAGTCAGCAGTGCGATGTTTCCGTAATGTCCCACCATATGCCATTCCAGACCATCCTTGTAATAGGTACCAGTAATGGAATCGATTGCATTCAGATAAGCCGTATCACCCGTTGCACGGTACATCTGACAGGCAGCCCAGTAGCGTTCGTCACCGTCCCTCGAATCGGAATAACCGACATTCGAGAGATCCTCCGGATCTTCAAAAATCAGATCAGGATGCGCCTGAAGGAATTCCCAGGCATCTTCAGCCGCAGAAAAACAGGTTTCAGCAAATTCTGCATCCATGCCATAATAGTACTCATAAGCCATCGCCATAATTGCACAGAAATCCGCTGTAGCAGCCGTGGAGACCGGGGCCAGAAGCTGCTGGGCAGTTTCCTTTTCCGGCATTATCGTTCCGGGATTGTTCTCGCTGTTCACCTGATGATACACGCCGCCGGATTCCGCCTGCATTTTCAGCATCCATTCTATCTCATAACGGGCCTCATCCAGAATATCCGGAATACCGTTTCCGCTTTCGGAAATTCCTATGCTGTCACTGTGAATAGACGGATTGGCTTCATAGGCCAGAAGCAGATCGGCAACAGCCTTTGCGGCCGGAACGACATAGCGTCCGTAGTCCCCTGCATCATGCCAGCCGCCGGAAACATCGATCTGCTCGCTTGTACCATATACAGAAGCCAGACCCGTATGGCAGGCTGCATGCCCGAAGATCTCATCCTCCACCTCGCAGCCGCAGCGCTGGAGATAGAGCATCCGGACCGCATCATCAAGGACACTGTCATATACATGCTCTGAAATCTCAAAGGTGTAGGACGCATCCAGTTCACCGCAGGTAATATAATAACGGCCTGGTTCTGTCACAGCTGAAAAATCACCATAGAAATTGATTTCATCGGCACTTGTATTTTCCCGTTCGCCGTAAAGCACGTCCGTATACAGGATCTCCTCTGTCTCTGCATCAACAACAGAAAATTCGGTTTCTGTTGTAATGCCACGGAATACAGCCACTTTTTCAGCATCCGGCTTATATCCGAGCTGATTTATTGTGATGGGCGGCTCATAAGGGTCATAGGTTTCCACCTGACTTTCGTCAACCTCCTGAAGAACCACATTGTCAATATAAATCGTATGCTCCGGAAGCACCTCACTATGATTGCCGCAGTTCAGCACCAGCTTTGCATCAGCCGTTTCCTTTTCCATAGCGAACGTCAGGCTGATCGTCTGCACTTCATCGGAAAGCGTTATGCCCTGGGCTGCATACGCCTGATAACTTCCGCCGTCCTGTTGAATGAGGGCATCAATATAACGCTCCTGAGTGGAAGAAATGTCGAAGGTCAGCTGATAGCAGCATCCCTGACTCAGAGTAACAGAGTTACTGGAAAGCTGCACAGCATAGTTGACCGAGCCAAGCGCCGAAACTGTCAGGCCCAGCATTCCATTCTCATGCGAAACAGAGGCAGAGGCATCGCTTTTCGTATAGATCCCCCAGCCGTCAATACCGCTGTCAAAGGTGGAATTTGTAATGAGATTAACCGTTTCTGCATAGACAGGCATAGAGCAGGCCCCTGAAAACATAGCTGCTGAACACAGAACGGCCCCGCACCTTTTCATAAATTGATTTTTCATGAATATTCCTCCTGTTTCCAATCTGTATTGTGATTATACACAATTATATTATACAACATAGCGTGTTTTCTATCAATGATGTTGTGTATACATTCTGTAAACCATAAAGCGCAAACGAACATGGCTGGCCTGAAACCAGAAAACCATATTTGAAAAGCTATAGCAAAGGGCTGCTGTGAACTTAAGCGATGCAGCGTCCATGACGTTCCATCGCTTGCATTCAAATATGAAAAAAGCAGTCCGACTTCTCGAACTGCTTTTTTATTATCCGAAGTATTCACCTACACTTGCACCGCTGTTATATTCCTTACGAATGCGCACAATAACTGCACCGTCCGGCTGTTCAGATTCCTCATCGATTTTGTAGCGTGTCTTGTTCTTATCCATCTGGGCCTTGTAACGCTGAACCTCCTCCCGATTCAGCTTGATCAGAGATTCAACGGACAGACCACTGCCTTCTTTCTGCTGGAATCTGAGTGTCTGCATAATGCAGGCTGCTTGTATTCTTTTCATATGCTTCATCTCCGTTTTTAATTCAGCTTACGCTGTATCTCAATTATACCAGATTTCAGATTTTTTCGCAAAGCACATTTTTTACAAAAATTCTCCTATAGAATGATTGGTGAAAAAGCTCAGAAGCCATCATGTTATCACAGCTGAGAGCAAATCCACACCTTTGCAGAAGGAAGGAACCAATCGGACAGATCTGTCATATACTGAATAGAAATATCAGGATATATTTCGACTTTGATTTGAAAGGAGTTTTTCGTAATGACAAATTTGTCAGATTATCCAAGCAGCGAATTTGTCAGAACCTTTGATATAGAAGCGATTTCGCTTCCCATCGTTTATAATGAATTCGGTGATCATGACCCGAATGGCATGCTCTATGTGCTGAAAAAGGATTCACAGCGGATCCAGCAGAGGGCAAGGGAGAATTTTGAGATGAATCCTCCCAAGCCCTATAAAGAGGTGCAGCCCCTTGTCATCAGAGCCAATGCAGGCGATGAGATTCACATCAACTTCTATAACAAGCTTGACAGAAGAGCCTCCATGCATGTGCAGGGACTGCGCTATGATGTTCAGACCTCGGATGGCGCAAATGTCGGGAATAATCTGGATACCACCACGGATGGGTTTATACACTACGTCTGGTATGCAGAAAAAGAAGGTGTCTATCTGTTTTCAGATTTAGGTGATGCACGAAGCAGCGAGGACGCTACCAATGTGCACGGTTTATTCGGGGCCATCATCGTTGAAAAGCCTGAATCTGCCTGGTTTGATCCGATAACAGGCAAGGAAATCGAAAGCGGTCTGTTTGCGGATATTTACCATCCTGTAAGTCCTTCTTTTCGTGAATATGCAGTGTTTTTCCATGATGAGCTGGAAATCCGGAACAAGAACGGCGAGCAGCCTGTTGACCCTCATACAGGACTTCCCAATGGAACTACTGCTATCAGCTATCGCAGTGAACCCATGCGAAACCGGCTGCCGCTGAATGAGATCCACCATGTTGTTACGGACGAGGACATTTCCATGAGTTCCTGGAGCTATGGCGATCCTGCGCCGCCGATTCTGCGGGCCTATGTGGGAGATCCTGCAAAGATCCGATTGATTCACGGCGGTATTAAGGAAACCCATGTATTCCATCTGCACAACCACCAGTGGAGACTTGAACCGAGCGATCCCAAATCCACGATCATCGATTCTATTTCCATCAGTCCGCAGGAATGTTACACGCTGGACATTCTGTACGGGGCCGGCAGTCTGACCAGAATGATCGGCGATGCAATTTTCCATTGCCATCTGTACCCCCATTTTCACGAGGGCATGTGGACACTCTGGAGAATCTTTGACCGTCTTGAGGACGGAACAGGTGAGCTGCCCGACGGCACACCCATAGAGCAGCTTATGCCGCTGCGGGATCGTCCGTGTCCGCCAAAGAAAGATCCCCTTCATCCGGGATATCCCAATTTTATCAATGGTGAAGCCAGCGAAAGGCCCCTTCAGCCGCCCTTTGGGATCCTGGACGAAAACGGAAATAACAAAATATTCCCCACACCATTGGAAGCTGCCAATTTCGTCCGGAATTTTGCGCCCGGTGCCCTGTACTCCGAAACCTGTCCATGCAGATGTCCAAAGGATATCAAGGTGTTTGAAATCGCAGTGGTGCAGGCCAAAATCATCTATAACCGCTATGGCTGGCACGACCCTCAGGGACGATTCTTTGTTCTGAAGGAGGATATCGAACGCCATGGAACACTTGAAAATTATCTGGAAAAGGTAGAGCTGGGTAAAATACGTCCTGAACCGCTTGTGATCCGTGCCAATGCAGGAGATTGTATCGAAATTCGTCTGACCAATTTCCTGCCGGAATTCATCGAGGAAAGCCCATTCCAGATGAAAACGCTGACAGACATCATTGGATTTCACATTCACCTTGTAAAGTTCGATACCATTGTGTCGGATGGTGCAGCCAATGGCTGGAGCAATATTGCCGGCGCACGAAAATGCGAAACTCTGATCGAACGATTCTTTGCCAATGAAGAGCTGAATACCGTCTTTTTCCATGACCATCTGTTTGCCAATTCCCATCAGCAGCATGGAATGTTCGGCGCACTGCTCGTTGAACCGGCCGGCTCCGAATTTCTCAATCCCAAAAACGGAAGGCCGCTGAAAAGCGGTGCAAATGCAGTCATCCGGAAAGCAAACGGAGAGTCCTACCGTGAATTTGCCATGTTCGTTCACGACTTTGCACTGCTGTTTGATAAGGATGGAAATCCGCTGAATCCTCCTGAGCATCCCGGTTCGGATGATGACCCGGGAGTAATGGGCATCAGCTACCGCTGCGAGCCAATGCGGGAACGCCTGAAAAAGAAAAATGACCCATCTCATATTTTCAGCTCACGGAAATACGGCGACCCGGCCACGCCCATTCTGGAGACCTACCCCGGCGATCCCATGGTCATCCGGCTCCTGGACGGTGCGCACGAAGAACAGCACGCATTCAATATCAATGGCATGTCGTGGCGGAAAGAAATCACTGACCCGATTTCGCCGATCATTGCAGAGCAGACGCTTGGCATCTCAGAAGCATTCAACATCCGTATTGACGAGTATTACGGCGCAGGCGATTATCTGTATTATTTCGGGGGACTGGACGATGTATGGCTCGGTTTGTGGGGCATCATCCGGGCACATCATCGCCGTCAGAAGCATCTTCTTCCGCTGTGCAATCGGAATAAGCCCATACCGTTTCCCCTTTGTCCGCCGAAGGGAGCAGCTGTCCGCAAATTTGAAATCGCAGCAATTCAGACAAACATTGAGTATAACCGTTATGGGGATCATGACCCTGAGGGTATGCTGTTTGTTCCTCTGGAGCATGCACAGGATATCAGATGCGGACGGAAGAAACCGATTCCTTTGATCCTGCGTGCCAATGCCGGAGATTGGATCGAAATCACACTGCACAATCAGTTTGATAAACCGGTACTGTATCACGACTACCCGTCTGTTCCGCTGGATTTGCGGCATAAGCCGTCAGACAGAGTATCTCTCAGCCCGCAGTTCCTGAAACGTGATCCTATATGCGCAGCCGGTGTGAATGTGGGCTATAACAGGCCAGAGCAGACGGCTGCTCCCGGTGAATGTATCCGTTACCTGTGGTATGCAGATAAGGAATACGGAACATGTATGCTTGGTGCATTCGGTGACCTGCGCAATCACAGATATCATGGTTTATTCGGCGCAATCATCATTGAACCGCCTGCGGCCCAGTATTACTGCAATTGTCTCGTCCGGAAAGAAAACTACGGCGAACAGGCCGTGATCACTGCACCTGGTGTAAAATCGTTCCGGGAATTTGTACTATTTGCGCACAATGGCATCCGTCTCCTCGATAAGGATGGAAATCTGATAAAGACGGCTGCACAGGATGAGGGCGGCGGACACGGCGGTGTCGATCATGAAGATACAGGGGAAAAGGGCTTCAACTATCGTTCCGAACGTTTTTTTAACAGGCTGAAACGGGGTTCTGCTATCAGCAAGGTGTTCAGTTCCAAAGTCCATGGCGACCCTGCAACACCGCTTTTACAGTCCTATACAGGTGAGCGTATTATCATCCGTTATCTCATGCCGGGAGACAAACCGAGAAATATCGGCTTTATACTGCACGGGCATAACTGGCTTGCTCAGCCTGATGATCCGTTTTCAAGGAGAATCTCTGTGCAGGGAGCCGTCAGTGTTGGCGGTGTGTACAACATTGAGCTGGAAAATGGTGCATCTGAATATCCCGGTGACTATCTGTATCGTTCCGGTTCCCTGAAATGGGACGTAGAATCCGGTATGTGGGGAATCTTCCGCGTAATGAAAAAGGGAATTCGCTACTGCTGTGAATGTGCATGCCGAACCATCGGCAACTGGTGGGGAAAGAAACGATTTGAAAAAAATCCGTAATATATGCAAAAAAGGATTCCGGGGTTACAGCCGGAATCCTTTTTCAGTATTATTGAAAGTCTTTCGTTTACACGATGCTTCGGCATATGAAGAAATCCTCGCTCGAAAAGAGCGAGGATTTTCTCTTTCAATGAGATCGATAAACTGGATCTAATTCAGCATAATGCTTTCTTCCGGTATGATCGAGATCTCCACGGCCTCCTTGTTCGTCGCATAGCCGACATACAGGTATCCATCGCAGACAAGACTCTTGACATAATGGAAGCCCTTTCTCTTGGCCTTTCCTTCGTAGATCAGCTCCGGATCGCTGGAATTGCTTCTGAGCAGATAGGCCTGGTCAAACGTCTGGCCATCTGCGGAAAGCACCACTGCAAGCGGACTGCGAAGGCTGTTGCTGACAGGAGAACCGGCCATGAACGCTGTTCCGTCTGAGAGGTTGCCTGCACTTTGCTTTGTCCGAGCATCGGGCATTTCCGTTATCTGAGGGCTGCTCCATGTAACACCCTCGTCCCGGCTGTAGGATACGATCTTTTTGTAGCTGCTTTGCTGATCTCTGAAAATCATCACGATCGTTCCATCAGACTGTACAAAGAGGCTCGGTTCCATTTCTACTGAGGCAGAGCCAGAAATATTCGGCGTGAAATCGCCTTTTTTCCAGCCTGTAATCCCGCTGGGATCGTCCGTATAAATCGGACTGACGATCAGTCCCTCCTGGAAATGTGCAGCATTGACAACTCGGCCCGACTCGAGTACATGGGGATCCTGCTCAAAAACAGCATTCATCGGTGTGCCGTCTGCCATCATAACCGGCTGCGGATCTGTCCAGGTGACACCATCCTGAGAAGTCATATAGTAAGCAAAGCCGCCTCGCGGAGACAGATCGGCCGGCCAATAGTTGATATAGGCAACAAGCTGGTCATCTGTTGCAAGCCAGCCGCCGGAGGAGCAATAGCCGTCACCGATATCCTGAATGAGCAGCTGCGGCTCACTCCATGTCCGGCCCTGATCAGAGCTGACAGCATACATAACGTGCGTATCCTCGGAATCCTCGTCTTTTGCCGAGCTCTGCCACTGGCAGTAAAGTTTTCCATCATATCCTGCAAGACAAACACCATTGCAGTAATGATCACTGTCCTCATCTGCCTTCCAGACAGTCACAGTTTCAAGCCCTTCCGGATAGGAAAGGGAAAGCGTATCTGTGTTATCCTGATCGAACAGTCCGTCCGCTACACTGAAACGAAACGCTCTTTCTGTTGGTTCAGTGGGATCACCCGATGCATTGATAAGCTCTCTCTTCATAAGGCACAGATCAAAAACATCGATCTTTCCATCCACACACAGATCACCAGCCGTCCAGTCCGTCATGCTTCCTGCATTCAGCAGCCACTTCTGCATCATCGTGACATCTACTGCGGCAAACTGACCGTCTGCATTGACATCCCCACGAATTACTGCGATGTCCTTAGCCACGACCATGACCGTATAATTGACACATCCGGAAGACTGTCCGTTCTCACCAAGCGTGATGACATCCCCTTTTTCAAAAGAAGCCTGATACAAACTGAATACAACATCATTTGAATTGACAATATCCTCTCCGGTGTCCATCCATTCTGAAAGCCATGCCGGAGATGAGTCTACACGATCATCCAATGCAATATAAACGAAAATATCGGCATTGGCCGTGAAGGTGCCAAGATCACCATCATAGGCCTTAGAATCGGCAGCTGTACGGATATAGTCCACACCGATCAGGAAGCCCGGAACGGTTTCAAAGGTCACATCCCGATCTCCGAATTGCAGATCCCCCTCTTGCAGGTCACTCTGAACAGACCAGTCTGCCGCATTTTCAGAATCGCTTACCTGTAACTGACTGATCGCACTGGCCGCAGAAACCTGCGTCCAGGATATAGCCCCGGTCAAACCAGAAATGACTGTCAGCGCAAGTGCAAGCGAGCCTATCTGTTTCAAACATAATTTTTTCACTTGTAATTCCCCCGTTTCTTTCGTCTTATGAGCGCAGCTGTGCAGGCAACTGCATTCGGGAAGAAAATCGCCGAATATCTGCATTGTCCGGATCCGGGCCGATGCCTATGCGTTTCGGCCTTTCACTCGGACTACTCTGGTCTTATTATAGCATAGATCGGTCAAGATTGCAACTGTAATCCCGTAAATCAACAAAATGCTCCTTCTGCCGGTTCAGGGCAGAAGGAGCATCTCATGCTTTTGATTCAAATTCATTGTCTGCTGCAGCATTTTCGGGCTGTTTTTTCCTTAAGCTATAGCTTTTTCCGCATCTGATACCATACAGTGCGCCCATGCTCAGAATCAGAAAGGCCTTCATTTTCAAATCCGAACTTCTCATAATAAGGAATCAGCTTCTCCTTACAAGTAAGTACCAATCCTGCTCTCTTATTACTTTCAGCATCTTCAATGACTCTGTTCATCAGTATTGCAGCATATCCTTTTTTTTGATAATCAGGATGCGTTTCAACACCGAAAATCATCTGCCAGCTTCCATACTCATTATGCATACTCGCATCGTAATACATTTCGTCTCTCAGATCTGGTTCGTTGGTAACCATTCCATTTACCATACTGATGATTTTCTCATCTGCTTCTAAAAGCCAGAAGTGATTTGCATATACCATCAGCCGATCCCCAAAAGTCTCTCTCGATGCGGCTTCTTCCTTAGGAAAACATAATTTTTCCAATTCCGCAATTCGATCCAAATCGGCTATTGACGCCTGTCTGATTCTATATTCTTTCATCATACATCAAGAACTTCTGGTTCCTCGGTAAACGAATAAATAACCGCCTTTACATTATCCAAATACAAAGTATTGGTATTGCTTCCGCCTGCTTCATACATGTTCTTCAGATTCGGATACGCATCAAGCATTGCCTGATGAACCTCCGTTCTGTTATCAGCCTTAAAAACACCGGATACCCGAATCCATCTGCCCGCTTTATCCATTGCAGATATTTCAAACTGCGGATTACGGCCGATCTGTTTTGACACATCCTTCGTCTTTGAGGTCAGCACATATATTTTATTCTCATACAAAAGTGCTGTTCCGAATGGCCGTACTCTTGGACTGTCCTCATCGACCGTTGCAAGAAAATAAGTTCCTGCCTCCTTTAAAAAATCATGCAGCTTCTGCAAATCCCTTTGTGCCATAACGATTCCTCCTCATTATAAATTATCATATAAGTCTTCTGTAAAGGTCAGACAGCCTCTGTAGCCTGCATATGTGCGATTAAACACCAGTCTTTCACTCATCGGGAATGACGCAAGAATAAACTGCATGTCCTTCTCCAGAGCCACCTCACGCTCATTACTGCTTCCAATCAGCAAGGTAATTTCTCCCGGCTCATTGCACAGGGCCTGATTGATCTCATATTGATCCGCTGTGAATACAACCCTCGGAGGAACGGCATATTCCAGATCATTAATCTGTGCTATAATACGTTCCTTATCTTCCGCACGAAAAATCGGTTCTGCTATAACTACCAGAACGGGCGTGAAGCTGAAGTCATTTGCCAAATACCTTGTAATTCCAACCGCAGTGCTTGCATCTGCTACAACAGCGAACCGTTTCCAGCTTACCACACCGATGGCCTGTGCAAAATAGCTGTATACATAATCTTCTTCTGCCTGAATTACCTTATCGACGATCGCCTTGTCCAGATGCAACGCCTCTGCCACCGTTCTTACAAACTTTGTTGTATCGGTAGCACCCACAAACAGCCCCGGTATTCTGACACTCGGAACGCCGAATTTTTCTTCAAATTTCTTTGCAGGACCTTTAAACAGCCATGGGTTTACGATAATATTCAATGCTGCGCCGGAGCATTTTTTTACATCAGCAATTCCTTGATGCTTTGTAAAAAATGTATTCACACGAAGGCCCAATTCAGATAATATCCGGTCAATTTCTTCCAGCGTTCCGCTCCAGAAAGGATCATGATAAGGAACGACTCCAAAGATATTTACAAGCTTCTCATCCTTTGGCACATTTTCCTCAATTACCTGATCGATCATAGTATTCCAGACAACCTCATATCCCAAATTGCTGTCCCCGGCAAAGCCCGGCGTTTCAATCGGATATACTTCATAGCCCTTAGCCTGAAATTCATCTGTAACGCTGACGATATCATCTCCGATGATGCCGGCGGTACAGCCTGTAAGTACAAAATAGGCATCTGCATCTATAATATCAAGCGCACCCTGAATCGTAGTACGCAGCTTATCTGTTCCGCCAAAGACAACTTCTTTCTCCAGCATATTGCTGGAAGGCAGGGATACGCTGCTGACAAAGCATGAATTTTTATGTCCCGACTGACCTTGCTCAGCAGCAGATGTCTGCATACAGCAGCCGGGGCCCGCATGGTAAATCGGGCAGACCTTATGCAGTGCTCCAAGAATCGAATTGATGCCTGCTAAAACGCAGCCGCCTCTGGGATTTTCCAATATCTGTGACATACCTTTTTCCTCACTTAATTATATATTTGAACGCATCTTCCTCATACCAGGATGCCTTATACGGCAGCTTCACATGCTGAGACAGTTTTACATTAAATCCGGGATTCTGAAGCTGATCTGCAATCTTATTGCCTAGAAACAGCAAGCCATCATATCCCATCGTTGGTCTTTTGCCATCCAACACATGCGTGGTCGGTATTCCAAGCTTTGCGGCCCACTCCGGCACACCGATAAATGCGTCCGGCTTCAGCTTATTGATGAGATTTACCTGTTCAAAGGGCTGCATATTAGCAATATCCACGACATAGTCCTTATGTATGCCATTCAGATATTCAATATCCACCTGCGCATCTTCATCGTAAGTCGGAGTTTCCAGTCCCACCAGCTCCATACCGAAATCATCAATGAGTGCAGCGGCTGCGAAGGATCGTCCGGTTCCTCCGCAGATAAATACTCTCTTGCCTTGCAGTCTCTCTCTAAGCTTTGCAACCAATGGTTCAATGCGCTGATGCTCTCTTGCAATTATTTCTTCAACCTCCTGCTCTTTTCCCAGAACCTTCGCAATGCCGCGGAACCACTTATCCGTATTCCGAATTCCGATGGGCATAACAGTGTGGGAATATGGAATCTCATAATCCTCCCACAGCGTCTTCATAAACTCATCTGCAAACACCTTGCAAATGGATGTAGAGGCCTCTGCTGCCGGGATTCTCTTGATTTTTTCCAGGGAACTATAAAATGGAATATAATTCACCTTCACACCGATCAGCGCAAGCATTCGCTCCATTTCCTTTTGATCTGCAAAGCTTATCGTAGTAGGTGCAAACAGATTCACAAGCCCCTTTTCCTTAGGAATACGCTCCTGCTTCAAAATGTATTTGTTAATAGACAGAAATGCCGCATCAAAGCCAGAGGCACAAATCTTCGACTTGAAGCCCTCACAATGAATAGGAACGATAACAGCATCCGGATATTCCTTCTGTAAATCTGACGCGATCGCATCAATATCGTCTCCGATGATTCCCGACGCACAGGACGCATAGATAAATATCAGCTTCGGATGATATCGCTCCACTGCCTTTTGCACAGAATCACGAAGCTTTTGCTCTCCGCCGAATACCACACTCTTTTGATCGATATTGGTCACAATGATTCTTGGGTTTTTGATGTTTTTGATTCCTCTGTGGGCCTGTCCTACACGATACATATCCACAGCCATAATGGAGCATCCCACACATCCCTGCGGAGAATGAGAAATAAACACAGAATCCTCCAAAGACATCAATGCTGCCATGCTATTGATCTGCTGACACTGCAGACCCTGTGCAAAGCTTCTGTCAGCCTTTTTGAGACATCCTTTTCTGAAATTCTCCTCGGCTTCTTTTCCGGTTGTTCCTAAATCGTTTATTCTGCCCGGTCTGCTCTCACGTACACCGGAATACTGTACTTTTGCCATTATATCGCCTTCCTGACTTTCTGTTTATTCCGGGATAATACCCGTTTTTTCATTTTAATTGAAGCTCCTGCTTCTTCACACTTACTCTTGTTCCCTTTGCAATTGACTTTGTGACAAAGGTATTGCCGCCTACCACCACATCTTCCTCAATCACCGTATCTCCGCCTAAAATGGAAGAACCAGAGTAAATAGTAACACGATCCCCTATGGTGGGATGTCGTTTTATACCCTTCAGTTTCTGGCCACCCTTTGTAGATAATCCGCCTAAAGTAACACCTTGGTATACCTTCACATGCTCCCCTATTACAGTTGTTTCTCCAATTACAATTCCAGTCCCATGATCCATGAAGAAATGCTTGCCAATAGAGGCTCCGGGATGAATGTCTATACCTGTAATGCTATGTGCATGCTCCGTCATAATTCGCGGAATCATTGGCACACCCAGCAAAAACAGTTCGTGAGCAATTCTATAAACGGAAATCGCATAAAGGCCTGGATAAGATAAAATCACTTCATCTTTACTGCCTGCAGCGGGATCTCCGTCATAAGCAGCCTGAATATCCGTTTCCAGATATTCTCTTATCTGCGGTATTTTTTCCATAAAGTCAAAAGTCATATTCTGCGCTTTTTCCTCTAAGGCCGAGTCTGATAAATCGGAAGAAGTGCAGCAATAACGCAGTACAATCATAACCTGCTTATTCAAGTGAAAAATAACATCCTCAATCGCAGCTGCCATATTATTCTTCACGCTGTATATCTTATAAACCTTATCGCTGTAATATCCCGGATATAGGATTTTCAGCAGCTTTTCCACAATATCAATGATTGCCTTTTTATCCGGCTGATTGTATAGATCCATCTTATTGACAGCTCTTTCACCCTCATAATCCTGAAGTATTGTCTGAACAATGTGCTCTACTCTTTCTTCATCCAATTTGCTCATCCGTTAATATCCCTCGCCTTCTGCTGTTTCTGAAACATCATTCACCGGCTTTTCCAGACCTTCAATGACAATATGTTTTTTTTCAGCATAGTCCCATAACGCTGCATGGATCGCTTCTTCCGCAAGCAAGGAACAATGTACTTTTACAGGCGGCAGGCCATCCAAAGCCTCCAGGACGACTTTATTGGTGACCTTCAATGCCTCCTGTATGGTTTTTCCTTTTACCAGCTCCGTAGCCATACTGCTCGCTGCAACTGCGGCCCCGCAGCCAAATGTCTTGAATTTCACCTCCCTTATAATGCTCTGTTCATCGATATCCAAATACATACGCATGATATCGCCGCATCTTGCATTTCCAACCGTTCCAACGCCGCTTGGATTTTCAATTTCTCCCACATTTCGCGGATTGCTAAAGTGATCTATAACTTTTGCACTGTACATTTTAAGTCAAACCTCTTTCCATTACTTTACAGGAATTCAATAACCATCACTTTTGATTTTTTACAAAATCCTCATATAATGGTGACATATTACGCAACTTGGTGATAATCTTCTTCAGCGAATCTACCACAAAATCAATATCCTCCAGAGTAGTATCTTCTGATAAAGTCAATCGCAAAGAACCATGTGCAACCTCATGAGGCAATCCGATCGCCAGAAGTACATGAGAAGGATCTAATGAGCCAGACGTGCAGGCCGAACCACTGGAAGCACATATTCCAATCTGATTCAACAGGATCAGAACCGATTCGCCTTCAATAAAACGGAAACAGAAATTCGCATTGTTCGGAAGTCTGTCTGTCCTATGGCCATTCAATCTGGCGTATGGAATTTCCGACAGAACCCTATCTATCAAATGATCTCTTATCGCTGTTTCCTGCGCATTTCTTGTCTCCATTGTGTCCTTGGCGATCTGGGCCGCCTTGCCAAAACCAACAATTCCCGAAACATTAGAGGTTCCGGCCCTTCTGCTGCGTTCCTGTGCGCCGCCATGGATAAATGAACGGATTTTAACACCATTACGGATATAAAGAATACCAATGCCCTTCGGGCCATTCAGCTTGTGTCCGCTGGCCGAAAGCATGTCGATATGCATTTTTTCTACATCAATCGGAATATGTCCATAGGCCTGTACCGCATCTGTGTGAAACAGAATCCCATTTTCATGTGCAATTCTTCCGATTTCTGCAATGGGCTCAATCGTTCCGATTTCATTATTTGCAGTCATTATAGAAATCAGAATTGTGTCCGGACGAATTGCCTTCTTTAATGCTTCAAGAGAAATTTTTCCGTCTTCATCTACATCAAGATAGGTTACTTCACAGCCCAGCTTCTCCAGATATTCGCATGTATGCAGAATTGCGTGATGTTCGATTTTGCTGGTTATGATGTGCTTTCCTTTAGAAGCATATGCTTCTGCGGCTGCTTTTAACGCCCAGTTGTCAGATTCGCTTCCGCCGCCGGTAAAATAAATTTCTTCCGGATTTGCTCCGATCAGATCGGCCGCCTGCTTTCTTGCTGCATCAACAGCTCTCTTTCCCTCGCCTGCAAAATCATATATCGCAGAAGGATTACCGTATATCTCCCTGAAAAACGGAAGCATCTCATTTAAAACAGCCTCACTTACCTGTGTAGTTGCCGCATTGTCCAGATAAATCATCTTATTCATATCCTCACTTTTTTCTCCTGACACTTTGCATTTTGATTGGACACCATGATCTCCTCTTGCCAATCCATCAGATCATCCAGCGTAATTCCCTCAAGAGTATCATTGATTGCAGAATCTAACTTTTTCCATATACGATAGCTTACACAAGTCTCTCGATTTTCACAAGGAACTCCATCTTCGCTTACACACTCTGTCGGTGATATGCTGCCTTCTGTCGTCCTTAAAATTTGTTTGATCGTATATTGCTCTGGAGGATATTTAAGAAGATAGCCGCCGCAAGGGCCCTTGATACTTTTTACCAATGCAGCTTTGTGCAGGATCGAGACAATTTGCTCCAAATACTTGACAGATATATTTTGTCTTTGCGCAATATCCTTGAGTTTTACTGGTTCCCCATCATTATGACATGCCAAGTCCATCATGAATTTGATTGCGTTTTTTCCTCTTGTTGATATCCTCATAAATTCCTCCTCACAACTTATGATCCACAGCACATTGCAGCTTTCGCCATAGAGCGCGCCTTTTCCTACTTTTTTGATAGACTTTATATGTTATTAAATTGATTATACACCACTTTTCCTCTTTTGTCAATAGTATTTTCCTGAAAAAACTATACTTAGTTCCTTTTATAGGTTATAGTTTCACACTAGATCGCTTCTGCTTGAAAAATGAAAGGGATAAACTGTGTATCCCTGCACAGTTTATCCCTCCTTAAAACATTCAGCAATGAACCAGCTAAATGTTATATTCAATATCCTCAATGTCTCCGCCAAGATTGAGAATGTCAAGTATTTTAGAACGGTACAGCTGAAAAGTATCCTGTGCTCTAGCACGAGGCCTAGGCAGATCGATATCAATGACAGCCTCCACCTTTGACGGCCGTGCGGACATAACCACAACCTTGTCAGACATATATATGGCTTCATCCACATCGTGCGTAACCATAATCATAGTCATATTGTGTTTTTTCCATATTTCCAGAATCTCATCCTGCAGATTCATTCTTGTGAATGCATCCAATGCGCCCAGCGGCTCATCCAGTAACAGTACCTTTGGATGGCCAACCAACGCTCTGGCCAAAGACGCTCTCTGATTCATTCCGCCAGAGAGCTGGTGAGGATACGCCTTTTCAAATCCGTTCAATCCAATCAGGTCGATAAAATCCTGAACATCTTTTTTAGTGCTTTTGTAGATATGTCTGGCCTTCAATCCAAAGGCTATATTCTTTTCAACTGTAAGCCATGGGAAAAGATTCGACCCCTGAAACGCAAATCCTCGATCACTTCCTGGTTTCAGTATTTTCTTGCCATCCAGAATGATCTCCCCGCTGCTCGGAGTATCCAATCCCCCAATCAGACGCAAAAGAGTTGACTTTCCGCATCCAGACGGGCCGATCAGGCTTATAAAGGATCCAGGTTCAATATCCAGGGAAAAATCATTCAAGGCCACAATGCTTTCTTTAGAAACATCCTGGTTGGCGAATTCTTTTCTCACATTCCGAATCGATATCTGTCCTACCATTTGATCACTCCTTTCTGCCATACCAGAACACGATCCCTTACCTTGAAAAGTAATGTCAAGATCAATGAGCACAATATTGCAATTATAATCAGTCCCGCATATACGCCATCGTACATCATAACCTGCTTCTGCCAGTTGATATACCAACCGATACCACTGGAATTTCCATTCATCTCCACTGCCATAAGTGTAGCAAATGACGATACTGTTCCATAAAATATACCCAGGAATATACTTGGCATAGCACTCGGAATAGCTACATGTATAATTTTATACAAAGTAGATGCGCCCAGCGTACTGGATACTTCAAAATGAACCTGACTGGTGCTTTGAATACCGCTGCTTGTCATGAGTGTAACCGGGAACCATACTGCAAAAGCAATTAAGAAGACATTGGCTGCATGTGTTGTCGGAAATACACTCAAGGCCAATGGAATCCACGCAGTTGTGGGAATCGGACCTATAATCTTTGTAACAGGATTCAGCCAATATCCGACTTTTTTATTATATCCGAGTGCTAGACCGGTGAGAAAACCAATTGATGCACCCCATGCAAAGCCTGTTATCAGCAGTCCCAATGAGGACAGTACGTTCTCCAAAAGAAACAGTCTCTGTTCATACAGCAATCCGATAATCCGATCCAGAGACGGGAAATATAAAGTCGGCAGCAGCGTCGTTTTTGTAATAATAGTATTCAGAAACATAATAAAAGCGATCGTACCAGCCGCCAAGGGAGCTTTGTATACCAGCCTTTCCCTTATCTTTTTTACAAAAATCGATACAATTGCAAATAGAAGATACAGCGCCAAAACAATCAGCAGCAAATAGACATAGTATGGGTGCTCTGTTGTCTTCTGTTTACCGCTGTCCTCCAATCCGTAATATGCTGCAACGGAAAGAAGAACAGCCAACACTGGCAATATAAGCTTTATCATAATAATGTATTTCTTCATTTTCGCTCCTATCTTCGCTGTATGAGAGAGTATGTGGATCGATTCTGCATATTACATCTCCTCAATCCAATCTTTCATCCACAGCAGAAAGTCATTTTTTTTACTCTCATCAATTGAAAAGGTACCGTCTTCATTATAAATGTAACTATCCGGAACGCCCTCAAATTCAACCGTATGTTCTGACGTGAATTCTTCGATATCCCGGCCTTCCTGCAGATCTCCGATCGCAAGCAAATCGGTGCATGCGTTTCGGAATGTTTCCTCCATTACGCTGACAGACGGCTGATAATTATAGGAAGCAAGAAGCTTTGCATTATTTTCCAGATCACCGGAGCACTGTTCATTTTCAATCTGAAGCTTGGCAGTATTCTCCGGCTCAGCCTGTACATAAGCAGACGCCTTCATCAATGCACGTGTATACGCTGCTGCTGCCTCCGGGTGCTCCGATGCTGCCGATGTTGTTACAAACGCTGCACAGCAATACTCATCCTTAAACTTTTCATCCTCTGTGAGATCTAAGATTTTTGTAAAGCCGTATTCTGCCTCTGCCGATGCTGCTACCGGATCATGCAGCGCAACAGCGTCTACTGCTCCATTGGCTAAGGCCAGCGGCAAATCGGTCAGATTATATACGACCAATTCGATTTCCATATTGTTTGTACTTACACCAATTCCAAGATCCGCAAGCTTTCTTTTCAGTGCCACTACTGAAGAATCGCTCATTCCAGGAACACCGATCTTTTTTCCCTTCAGGTCAGAAAGGTCATCAATGTCTGAATCTGCGGATACATAGTACTTTGTGCAGCCTGTGTGAAGTCCTGCCGTAAAAGTGATTTCGAGGCCGCTGTCCACCTGCGGAATCAGGCTTCCAGCCAGACCCACACATGCATCAATTTGTCCGGATGCAACCAGATCTGCTGTCTGCTGCATGTCGATTTCTACAAGCTCATACTGAATACCTGCATCATTGAATTCTTCTTCAAAATAGCCATTATCCGCTGCAATATGTAACGGGGCCAGGCACAAAGAACCATTCGCAGTCCCGATTTTAAAGACATAAGCATCACCACTTTCCTTGCTGCTTCCGCAGCCGGTAAGAAAAAGCGTCAATGACAGTGTGAAGGCCAGAACAAAAGAAAATAATCTCTTTATATTTCTCATAAATATAACCTCTTTCTAATTTTCCTCATCGTTTTGATGTTTTCGTTTCGCCTATGATAAAAAAATGGACAGCCAAAGGTTTTTACTGAAAACCTCCGGTTGTCCGGTCAATTCATTATTGAAGAAATTCTATCCTCTAAGGGATTCGTGTTTGTCAATGCGGCTGTAATAGAATGTAATTTTATCAAGGGCCTCCTCTGCCGAGCAGCTGACATCAAAGGCCGATATGGCTTTTCGCTCAAGCTGCTTCTGAATATGGAAACCGATCTTCTTACATACAACGCATCTGCAATCTGAAATAAGCATAACTTTGGATGATAGGTCACCCTGTCCGCTGCATCCGCCTCCAGCAGAGCTTCCGCAGCCTCCATGAGCACGGTCGCCGCATCCGCCGGATGAGCCGCATCTATTCAACAAGGCTGCTGTCTCATCCCGGATCTTATCCGGATGAAAGATTCTTTCTTCAGCCTGTCTGTATACACCATCTGTTACTTCATAAATAATGAAGCTCTTGGCTGATCCAAAGGTTTCATCAATCTGCTTTCCGTCAGAGGATGCAATTGCAATTTTATAAGACAAAGCTGCCGCCCCCATTAGTTCCATCTCTGAACAGCAACAGAATAAATGTCCTCAATCAGACGAATTCCGCCAGTATAGCCTACATAGAAATCATCCAGAACCACTTTATCCTGTACCGGCCAGGAAATGTTCAGATAATGTCCGAACATCTTTTCTGTAAGCTCTTTTTCATAATAGCTGCCAAGAATCAGCGGATACCCATGGTAATCATGCGCCTGGATCTCATTGTGGATTTTATATCCGTCTGTTTCAAAGCGAACTTCTGCCTTCAGGCCATAATTCAGGTTCTCAAATTCTGCCCGGATCTGATCCTGAAACGCCTTTGGCGTATCATCCGTTATAAACTGCTTTGCGGGCACAAGTCCCAGATCATTTACAAGGAACTTCGTAAGGCCAAGTGCGTACTGTGCATCTGCAACAACAGAAAACTGCTTGGCCATAACACGGGTTTCCAGGAACATATCCGCATACCGCTCTATCAAATAATAGTAATAGTTTTCATGCTCATTGATGATGCCTTCTATCTTCTGTTCATCAACGCCTGCAAACTTACCCACTTCTCTGAGGAATTTGCTTGTTTCATAAGCACCGATCGGCAACGTAGGATAATGAAGATACGGAATCCCCAGCTTCTTCTCCATTTTCTTCATGTTGCCTACAGATACCCAAGGCGACACAAGCAGGTTAAATTCTGCCTTCGGAATGCGGTTGATATTCTCAATACCGCGCTGATATCCAAATATAGTATTCGGCGTCAGTCCAAGCTCTGCAATCAGCTTTTCCAGTTCTCTGATATTTCCAAGCCAAAATAAATCCTGATAAGGAACGTCGGCCCATATGTTCACCAGTCCCTTTTCCTTTTCATCAGACTTTTCCAGATACTGCTCAATAATTGCATCAATTACCTGCTCGTGGCCTTTATAATTATTCCCCTTAAAGCCTGCTGTGGAAGCGAAAATGACAGGCTTATCTGCATCCTCATATCGGCTGACGACCTCTCCCGTATCATCACCCACGATTTCCGGAATACAGCCGGTCAGTACCACATAAAGATCCGCATCGATCACCTTCAGCGCATTTTCGATGGTTGTATCCAGCTTTTTTACACCGCCGAATACTACGTCCTTCTCATTGATGCTGGTACAGGGAAAAATATTCGGTGAAAAATAGCCGCTGCTTCCGATGGAATCGGAAAGCTTCTGTGCACATCCGGGGCCAGAGTGCAGCACCGGAATTGCTCGTGTGATGGCCTGTACTGTCTGCATGGCTCCCATTGCGCATTTGTATCTCTGTTTGTCCAGTAACTTCGCCATTACTTCTTCGCCTCCTCTAAGAATTTGTCAACGTTCTGCTTATACCACCAATCTGTGTAAGGAAGCTTTACCCTTCTGGCCAGATTCTTCTCAAAGCTGCGGTTATGAATACTGTCCAAAATGGACTGCGCAAATTCCAATGTATGCTTGTAGCCAAAGATCATGTATTCGTCTGCAACATATACAGCAGGTGTTCCGTTCTTGATCGCCCATACAGTAGAGCCGGGATGTCTTGACAGGTACAGATCCGGCTGATACTTGTTCAGAATATTCATCACTTCATAATTCTGCTGATCTGCCACACTGGCCTCAAAGTCTACATCATTTTCCAGCAGATATTCCATGGACGGCGGAACATCTCCGTTTTCGTATTTCTTGTCATAATGCCACGCAAGCGCCCATACGACTTCAATTCCAAGCTCGTTCAGGACTCTGGAAACCTCAAATGTATAACCGGGGCCCATACCAAGAACCGCCTTTAAGCCCTTTAATTCCTTTTTGATTGCTTCAATCTGCGGAATATAAATCGCACGCTGCTCCTCAATATATTTTTCTACAGCCTCACTTCTGTCTGTAACTCTTCCGATTTCACGAAGCCATGTCTCAAATCCAGCAATACCAAGCGGATTGATGGTTCTGATATATGGAACGCCATATTTTTCCTCCAGACCGTTGCCAAGATAATTTCCCAGCGTTCCGCAGATACAGGTAGTAGCCAGTGATTCTGATATGTGACTTAATTCCTCAACTGTAGAATTACAATAGAGGAAAATCGGTTCCAGATCAAAGTTCTTAAAGATTTCTATAATCTCCGGTCTTGCACTCTCATAGAAATTCTTAAAGTTAATGGTGTTTCTCTTCTGCTTCGGCGGCTGTACAATACTGCTCAGTACGGCATGGTCCGAAATATCAAAACCAGTTGCCCAGATTCTTGACTTGAATCCTTCACAGTGTACGGCCACGATCGGCACATCTACTTCAGCTTTTACATCATCTACAACACTGTCGATATCTTCACCGATAATACCTGTTGCACAGGAGCTTGTTACAAAGATCGCCTTCGGTGAATACCTTTCATTCACTTCGAGGATAATTTTTCTAAGTGCCTCGGCTGAACCAAAGATGGTATCCTTCTCATTCATATCGGTTCCGACATATACGGTGTTATTGGTTACACCGCGCTTTTTGGCCATTACCTTATCCAGATAATATGCCCCTGCGCTTGCGACAGAACAGCCTGCCGGGCCGTGATGAATGATTGCCACATCTCTGATGGCCGAAAGCTGACCTAACGCACAGCTTGATAAGCAGGTACTGGACTGGGAAAAGCATCGTGAACATCCTTTTAAAGTACCGCAGCTGCTCTGACTGGCCAGATCACTGAGCGTACCAATGTAACCTGTAATCGAACCAATGCGGTTTTCTCTGGTCGCTACATTGGAGCTATCTAAATTGAATGCCATATAACCCCTCCTTAACCCTGATACGCTTCGTTGAAAAGATTGGTGGACAGATAGCGGAGTCCCGTATCAGGCAAAACAGCCACGATCGTTTTTCCTGCATTTTCTTCCCGCTTTGCAAGCTGCGTTGCAGCATAAATTGCAGCACCCGAAGATGTCCCTATCAGAATTCCATCCGTCTTGGCGACTTCTCTTGCAGCTTTATAGGCCTCAATCGTTTCCACCTCAAGCTTCTCATCATAGATATGTAAATCCATTGTTGACGGAATCCTCTCTGCTGGAACGCCCTCAAAGGGATGAACGCCTGTGATTTCCTCCGGCTCCGGATTTTCAGCACTCGGCAATGAATTTACGCCCGGCTGTATGGCAACTACCTTTATATCAGGATTTTTTGACTTCAAAAACCTGCCTGTTCCTGATACAGTTCCGCCTGTTCCTACATTTGCCACAAGAATATCTACCTTGCCTTCTGTATCTTCCCAGATTTCCGGACCTGTTGTTGCTTCGTGAATGGCTGGATTTGCAGGATTTGCCGTCTGATCAACAAAGAAAATATCCTTTTCCTTCGACAGAACCTCTTCTCGAAGGGCCTTGATCGCAGCCACGAAATCGCCGCCGGTTTCCTGAAGGGTCCTGGCAATGGCCGGCTCCTCCGACAGCTTAATGGCTTCGCCGCCAAAAGCCTTGATTACCTGGAATCTCTCCTGACTGACCTGATCCTGAATATATACACGGAACTTATATCCCTTAGCAGCCGCTATTGCAGCCAGTCCGATTCCCGTATTCCCGCTGGTAGTCTCTACGATCGTATCGCCCGGCTTTAAAAGGCCTCTTTTTTCTGCATCCTCTATCATCGCCAGTGCAATTCTGTCTTTTACACTCTGATTGGGATTGTAATACTCCAGCTTCACCAGGATTTTCGCATGTAAACCATGCTTCGCTTCATAGTTCCTGATCTCCAGAAGAGGCGTTTTCCCCACAAGCTCTGTAATGGATCCATATACCTTTGCCATTTTTCTCATCCTCTCATTAAATATGATAATCGTCTGCGGAATCCATGAGACCAAATTCAAGCAGAATTTCTTCCAGTCTCTCCTGCGTCATCGGTGTCGGAATGTCAAATCTGGTATTATTGATAACCGCCTCTGCAAGATTGCGGTATTCCTGAGCCTGATTGGAATCCGGCTTATATTCAATAACAGTCTTTTTGTTGATCTCTGCACGCTGAACAATATTATCACGAGGTACAAAATATAACAGCTGGGTGCCCAGCTCCTTTGCAAATGCACGGAGCAGGTCAAGCTCTCTGTCAACATTTCGGCTGTTGCAGATAATACCGCCCAGTCTTACACCGCCGGTTTTTGCATACCGCTTGATACCCTTTGCAATATTGTTGGCTGCATAAAGAGCCATCATCTCACCGCTGGCCACAATATAGATCTCCTTTGCCTTGCCTTCTCTGATCGGCATTGCAAAGCCACCGCAAACAACGTCACCCAGTACATCATAGAATACATAATCCAGATCGTCTGTATAGGCTCCGAGATTCTCAAGCATATTGATCGATGTAATGATGCCTCTGCCTGCACATCCAACACCCGGCTCCGGTCCGCCTGACTCTACGCATCTTGTACCGCCAAAGCCCTCACGCATGATTCTGTCAAGCGCAATATCTTCGCCCTCATCCCGGATCGTATCAAGAACAGTCTTCTGTGCCAGACCGCCAAGCAAAAGTCTTGTGGAATCTGCCTTCGGATCACAGCCAACAACCATTACTTTTTTTCCATGCTCACAAAGTCCGGCCGTCAGATTCTGTGTTGTTGTTGACTTACCGATGCCTCCCTTTCCATAAATTGCAATCTGTCTAATCTCTGCCATTGTTCTCAATTCCTTTCGAATAGATTTTGTATTTGCTCAAAAGCCATTACCCTTCTGATCGATTCTTCTATCAGACCAGGTAATTCCATGGGGGTGATCCCAAGCTGTTCAGCTTGGGCCGCTGCACGCATACCGATCTTACTTACAAGGATATATTTGCAATCCTGAAACCGACGTATGTTTTCTATAAGCTGTTCATCATTATGATTTCCGCCGCTGCATATCGGATGTACAGTGCGGATCTCATCCGTTCTCCGAATTTCGCTGTCCTTCACCTCATATATGAGAAATGCATTTGCATGCCCAAAATGCTGATTCACAACAATTCCATCAGATGATGCAGCAGCAATTTTATATCCCTTACCTGTATCATCCATGTGAAAACGTTTCCTTTACATTTATTTTTCTCTGATAAATCTGATCGCCGTATTCTGACTTTCCAGGCACACCGACTGCATCCGCACGACAATGCTGGCAGTGACGGAAAACATCAATGTATTTTGAAGCCCTCATTCTTGCTTCATCAATCTGCGCACAAACCGGTGCTTTCTGATCGGCTAATTCATACTGGGGAATAAGCGGAATAATGTTATAGATACTGGCCCCGGCCTCCTTTACGGTTCTGGCTATTTCCTCAATATGCTCTCCGTTGATCTCCGGAACAAGAACCGTATTTACCTTGATCGTTATTCCGGCACCGGAAATCTTCTGAATGCCCTTCAATTGATTTTCAATCAGAATTCGGGCTCCTTCCACGCCTTCATATCTTTTTCCATGATAAATAATATATTTGTTCAGCTTTGCCTCTATTTCCGGATCTACCGCATTCACAGTTACTGTCAGTGAGTCGATCCCCACCTCAATCACTTCATCTGCTTTTTCATAGAGCAGAAGCCCATTTGTACTCATACACTTGATAAGGCCCGGAAATCTTTCCTTCACCTTCCTGAATGTCTCCAAAGCATAATCTGTTGCAAGCGTATCTCCCGGGCCAGCAATTCCTGCAACTGTTATTTCCGGGCAGATCCCCAAAGCCTTTTCCAGTATATCTATGCTTTCATCCGGCGTGATCACTTTGGAGGTAACACCTGGTCTGTCTTCCACATCATTTATGACTCTGTCACAGAATCTACAGGCAATATTACACCCCGGACTGACCGGCAAATGGATTCTTCCAACATTATTCTTGTGCCCGCCAAAGCACGGATGAGAATTCTGCAATTCCTGATATGTATTGCTCATGCTGTTTCCCGCCTTCTTTCCCTATGAATTTGCACCATATAATGCAGTAGACCAAACAAAAAAGCCAGAGGTATTGTCACTGCGTCGCCTTAACAAAACCTCTGGTTTTCCAGTCAGTCTTTTAATCTGAATTTTTCTGTTTTATCGATCTGAATGACCTTCCCATCCTGCACAATGAGGGTAACACTCCCGTACTTCATGGTACTCAGCAGCTTTTTGAGAATTTCTAAATGTGAACGTTCCAGTGTCTGCTTATCGATACTTGCTTCACTCATTCACATTCACCTCCGTTTCATTTCCAAACAATTAATTGTTGCTGAACAGCGGTGTAGACAAATATCTGTCACCGGAATCCGGAAGCAGTGCAACAATGGTTTTTCCTGCATTTTCCGGTCTGTTTGCGAGAATGGAGGCGGCCTTTAACGCTGCACCCGATGAAATACCTACCAGAATACCTTCGGTTACTGCAAAGGTTCTGCCTTCTGCAAATGCATCATCATTCTCTACAGCAATAACCTCATCATAAATACCAGTGTTCAGTACATCCGGTACAAATCCTGCGCCAATTCCCTGAATCTTGTGCGGGCCGGATGTTCCTGCGGAGAGCACCGGACTTCCGGCCGGCTCTACTGCAACGATCTTTACATCCGGATTCTTTTCCTTCAGATACTCGCCAACGCCTGTGATCGTACCGCCTGTACCAACACCTGCAACGAAAATATCAACCTTTCCATCTGTCTGTTCCCAGATCTCAGGACCTGTTGTCGCCTTATGCACTGCGGGATTTGCCGGATTTACAAACTGACCCAGAATAACTGCACCATCAATTTCTTCCTTCAGCTCCTCGGCCTTTGCAATAGCCCCCTTCATACCCTTCGCACCTTCCGTCAGTACCAGCTCGGCGCCATAAGCCTTCAGGAGATTTCTTCTTTCCACGCTCATTGTATCCGGCAGTGTAAGGATCGCCCTGTAGCCCTTCGCCGCTGCGACAGCTGCCAGGCCAATTCCGGTATTGCCGCTTGTAGGCTCAATAATTGTTGCACCCTCCTTTAAGAGACCTTTCTTTTCTGCATCCTCAATCATGGCCAGAGCAATACGATCCTTTACAGAACCAGCCGGATTCAGGTATTCCAGCTTTGCAAGAATAACAGCATTTGATATTCCCTTCTTTTTTGCATAGCCGTTCAGCTTCAGAATCGGTGTGCCTCCGATCAGCTCCAGTGCGCTTTCTTTGATCTTACTCATGATAATTACCTCCATTAGTTGAATTTTCTGATTTTAGATTTTTATGTAAAAAGCAGCTGCCATATGCTTATGACAGCTGCTTACAGATACACCTTCGTATTGTTCGTAAGCTACGTACATAACGCATATGAAACACACATCGCACAGCAACAACAGCAGCGACACATGTCACGGTATTCACATCTTCTGTTAACCACTGCCATATTCATTCTCATAACTGCTGCTCCTCTCTTCCCTATCTTTTAGATAGGCTTTGTATGTTTTACAAGTTGATTATACACCACTTTTCCTGCTTTGTCAATAGCATTTTCCAAAAAAATTATATATGTATTTCCTTTTATGCGTTATAGCTTTCTGCTAACCAATCAAAGCATTCCTGATTCGATCCAGGGCCTCAGCCAAAACGCTCCTCGGGCAGGCAACATTGATACGCTGAAATCCCTTTCCGCATTCGCCAAATATTTGCCCGCTATCAAG
This sequence comes from Ruminococcus sp., assembly GCA_017472145.1. Taxonomy (GTDB): domain Bacteria; phylum Bacillota; class Clostridia; order Oscillospirales; family Ruminococcaceae; genus Ruminococcus_C. The sequence continues at coordinate 178,083 of JAFUQX010000058.1, forward strand.
CCAGAGCTTTGCCTTGTGGACAATCAAATGCTCCAGTTCATCTGCGCTCAGTCCTGCGGCCCGGAAATCTAACCATACAAGATATGTCCCCTCAAGCTCTATCATGTTCACTCCAGGAAGATTTTCTTCTACATACTTTTTAGTGAATGCAATGTTATCTGCCACATAGGACAGCATCGCCTGATACCATTCTTCACCTTGACTATATGCGGCTTCACAAGCAACAAGACCCATTACACCCAATTGGCTTGTGCCTGCTGCGTCTAGTTCTTTCCGGAATCTTTTTTTCAGCTCCCGGTTGGGAATAAAGATATTAGACATCATCATGCTGGCCAGATTGAATGTTTTGCTGGGAGATGTACAGGTAATGCTGATGTTCTCATACTCCTTTTTCAGACCTGCAAACACAACATGCTTCCCGCGAAATACAAGATCCTGATGAATCTCGTCGCTTACCACGATCACATCATGTTTTACACAAATATCTCCAAGCCTTATAAGCTCTGCTTCTGTCCATACTCTCCCCACCGGATTATGCGGATTGCACAGAAAAAATAGTTTAATTTTTTCATCGATCAGCTTTTTCTCAAAGTCCTCAAAATCAATGTGATACCGGTTGTCTTCACCAAGATATAGGTTATTGCTTACAACTCTTCTTCCATTGTCCTCGATTACTTCCGAAAAAGGATAATATACGGGCTGCTGCAATAAAACTCCATCACCGGGATCGGTGTATGCTTTTACAGCCATTGCAAGAGCAAAAACAACTCCTGGTGTTTTCACCAGCCATCTTTCGTTCACGTCCCAGTTATGATGCTTTTTCATCCACTTTCTCACAATTTCAAAATACGGCGTTTGTACCTCGCTGTATCCAAATATACCATGCCTAGCCCGCTCAACAAGTGCATCTTCAATATAGGAAGAGGTCTCAAAATCCATGTCGGCCACCCACAATGGCAATACATCCTCTGGCAAACCTCGTCTTTTGGCAAAATCATACTTTAAGCTTCTTGTATTGCGTCTGTCTATGATCCTATCAAAGTCAAGATTTCTCTCGGCCATACTGTTCACCCTCTATCTCACGAAATACCTTGTTTAACTCATACAGCAAATCCTCTGCATTTTCGATTCCAACGGATAACCGGAGCGTACTTTCCGTAATTCCATTCTTTTCACGAATTTCCTTAGGAACATCTGCATGTGTCTGTGTAGTCGGATATGTGATCAGCGTTTCCACGCCTCCCAGACTTTCTGCAAACTTGATCATACGCACTTTTTCCAGAATTGCCAAAGCAAACTCCTTGTTTTTAAGCTGGAATGTCAGCATAGCACCAAAGCCTCTCGCCTGCTTTTTCATAATATTATAACCCGGATGCTCCGGAAGACCTGGATATATTACCCTTGTAACCGCACTTTGCGCCTTCAGCCAGTTTGCAATTTCAAGTGCATTGCTCTGTGCTTTTTCCATACGGATACCGAGTGTTTTGATTCCGCGAAGGATCAGCCAGCTGTCAAATGGTGCAAGTCCTGCTCCGGTTGTCTTTATCAGAAAAGCAAACTTTTCACGAATGTCCTCCCTGTTTGTAACCAGAAAGCCTGCCAATGTGTCATTATGTCCGCCAAGATATTTCGTTCCGCTGTGCACAACAATATCTGCTCCTAAATCCAACGGATTCTGAAGATAGGGTGACAGAAATGTATTATCAACAATCAGCAGCAGGCGGTGTCTTTTTGCAATTTCAGAAAGTGCTGCTATATCGGTTACATTCATCATCGGATTGGTCGGTGTCTCGATATAGATGGCTTTTGTATTTTCCTGAATGTAACTTTCCACGTCGTCCCTACAGCAGTCAATACTGGAAAATGTAACCCCGTTCTTCTCAGATACATTCCTGAAAAGCCGTATACTTCCCCCATAAAGATCCGCATCCGCAATCAGATGATCTCCTGGCTGAAACAGCTCCATCAGCAATGCAATTGCAGCCATGCCAGTCGAAAATGCAAATGCGTCTGTTCCGTTTTCCAATGCTGCAACGACTTTTTCCAAATGCTCTCTGGTTGGATTCTGAAGTCTGCTGTAATCATACCCAGTGCTTTTACCGACTCCCGGATGTGCGTAGGTGGCCGTCTGGTAGATCGGATAGCTGATAGAACCATAATTATTACAGCCGCCTTCTTCTTCCAAGTGCAGACACTTTGTCTCAATCGCCCTTTTCATATTGTATTTTCCTCCTTGCTATAACAGTGATTTATCCTTATATTTTGCAATTTCTTCCAGATATTTTTCTCCGATCGCACTTAAAACTGCATCTTTTCGGGAGATATATCCAATGGTCATTTTTTCATTGGATTTCAGCTTTACGGCGCAATAATCCTGACCGTTCAAATCCTCGCATATAATGCCTGAGCATAAGGTATACCCATTCAAGCCAACCATCAGATTCAGCATAGTGGCTCTGTCATTTGCTCTGATAAACCGCTTATACTGATATGTGCTTAAAACTTCCTCTGCAAAATAAAATGAATTATATTCTCCCTGTGCAAATCCAAGACATGGATACTCTTCCAGCTCCTCCAAAGCGATCTCCTTTTGCCCGGCTAGAGGATGACCTTTCCACATATACACATAGATACCACATTCCAACAGCGGAACAAAACGCAGTCCGGCTTCAGCAAATATCTTTGTAAGCACACTTCTGTTATAATCATTCAAATACAGAATGCCAATCTCACTCTTGTGATTTTTTACATTATCAATCACCTCATGGGTCTTGGTCTCATGCACCTCAAATTCATATTCATCCATTCCATATTGCTTTACCAATTCTACAAAAGCATTTACTGCAAATGTGTAATGCTGCATAGAGACACTGAACTGTTTCTTCAGATTGACCTGCGATACAAACTTTGCATCTAAGATATCATACTGTTCAATTACAGATTTGGCATAACCAATGAATTCGGCCCCTTTGGTTGTGAGCGTGATTCCATTCTTAGAACGTATGAAAATATCAAAACCAATCTCCTTTTCCAGTGAATGGATTGCCGACGAGAGACTGGGCTGAGAGATAAAAAGCTTTTTGGAAGCTTCATTCAGGGAATGTTCTCCAGCTACTGCAATCACATATTTCAGCTGAACGAGTGTCATAAAACCATCTCCTATTCTTTCGATCAATACAATAGGCTTTACTCTATTGTATCACAAATTACGGAATTTGTATAATTCATTTTTCCTTTAGCCGTTAATCGTTTTCTCCAATAGATAAAAAAGCAGTTCATGTAAAACTGCTTTCTCATGCATTTTATCATTGCTTCTCATCATATTCTTCCAGAAAATGATGTTTCACACCGCCTTGTTTATATGCAATCACAGTATCCAGGTTTACATTCTCCACACTTTTAAATATATGGTTTTCAACCTGCGGATTGATCTGCTACAGCGTTTTTATCAATTCCTTGATCTCCACTCTTTTAGAACGGTTTTCTTCGTTATTACATGTAGTACAGGTATCTGTAAACTTGCAGGCACATTGAATAAAATGAAGTCCATTATAATCTCTCCAAGCCTTAATATCATCTTCTCTTACCAGATATAACGGACGTATCAGCTCCATTCCCTCAAAATTTGTGCTGTGCAATTTTGGCATCATAGTTTGAATCTGTGCCCCATAAAGCAGCCCCATAAGAATGGTTTCAATCACATCGTCATAATGATGTCCCAACGCAATTTTATTGCATCCCATCTTCTTTGCAAAGCTGTACAAATACCCTCTCCTCATTCTGGCACATAGATAACAAGGCGATTTATCCACATGATATACGGAATCGAAAATGTCAGACTCAAATATAGTAATGGGTAGGCCTAGCTTCTTTGCATTATTCTCTATCACCTTACGATTCTCCGGACTATACCCAGGATCCATTACAAGAAACTTCAGGCCAAAGTCAAATTTATTATGATTCTTCAGTTCCTGAAAGCATTTGGCCATCAGCATAGAATCTTTTCCGCCGGATATACATACTGCGATCTGATCTCCCGGTTTTACAAGCTCATATATGCGAATTGCTTTTGTAAATCTTGACCAGATGGTTTTTTTGAATTTCTTCCGCAGGCTCTGCGCTGCATTATCGGCCTTCTCCTTTTCATCTTTCTCATTCATCGTATCTATAAGCCATGCAATATATCCGCCCTCAAGACTTTCTGCATCAAATCCCTTTTCCTTTAGCCGTTCTGCTGCTTCTATGCTGAATTGACCTCTGCTGCAACAAATGACCAGTTTCTTCGATTTGTCGATCCATTCACTGTTTTCAATTTCTTCTGCCTTCAGACGTACAGCTCCTGGCATTATTCCATGCGCCGCCTCTATTTCATTACGCACATCAATTATCTGGTAACTTTCCTTATCTAATGATTTTAACTTCTGCACTGAAATGCTCATATTAATCTCCTTCCAATGCTGCACAAATCCTTTACGACCCTCCTGCTATGACCCGAACAGCCTCACAAGCAGCACAACCGCTGTGCGGCCCGGAATATCCCTCATCCTAAGTTGTAAAAGCAAACAGCAGATAACAAACAGGCCGTTCATATTGTGAAGCCGCCCGCTGTTTCAAATGCCTATCAATCATATCAACTATATCGTGTATTATACACTTTTTTTCCGTATTTGTCAATGGGTCTGAAAAACCGCCTGTGAAGTGAGTCACAGGCGGTTAGGAAACCATATTTGTTGTACAAGTTAAATTTTACACGCCAACATACGGACTGATTTTGTATGCTTGAACGTTTATATCAAAAGTTTCAAGGTACGGAATCCCATCTTCATATGTCCAACGCTCAATATATGTTGGCTTTACAGCAAATAGCCGCTCATTTTTTAACATTGTATAAGCATCATAAGAACCTTTGAAACATTCTTGAAAGCAGTCACAAAAAAGGGAATTTTGCAGTGGGTGTCCCATTTCCTCACAAATCCCTTCGATTTGTATGTTGTCTATACACAAAGCCACATTGTGGTTATTTGAAAGCTGGCGGTATTTCTTAAAAGTGACATCCGTTTGAAAATAAAATATCCCATTAATCTGAACAACACTCATCATTCGTGAGGACACAATATTGTTTTCTGATGTTGAAAGCACCATTTTTCTTCCTTTGCCGAAATCTGAGAGAAGGGCTTGAAACTTATTAAGAAATGTATTCATTTGCTCCTCCAAAACTCCAATTCAGGATCCTCTGATAGAACACTTCCGGATAAATATCTCTGTATTTTGCATAATCCTGAGAGGTCTGGCCCCAATCGAAAGGCTTTCCTCCATCAATATTATTTAATTTCTGCATAGGAACATTCCCCTCGGATTCTGAAACATATTTTATTACATTATACCCCATCTTCCCCAAAAAGTCAACTTCTTTCCTTTATCAAAAAGAACTGTTCCGGCCGCAGTCATCCAGACGATACTTTCATACGCTTTCATTATACTGGATGATATGTCAACAAGGCTGTACAGTATCTCCTCCGGCATTGAAACGATAACCAACACCCCGGATCGTTTCAATGTATTTTCCGCAGTCCCCAAGCTTGGCCCGAAGCGTCCGCATATGTACATCCACCGTTCTGCTTTCATTGCCAAAAGTATATCCCCACACTTCAGATAAAAGCTCTTCACGAGTATAAACCCGGCCATAATTTTTCATCATCAAAAGGAGTATTTCAAATTCTTTGAGTGTCAGAACCACATTTTCTTTGTTCACCAACACCAAATGCTTTACAGGACACATATAAAGATTTCCGCAAACATATTCCTCCTGGTTTTTTGCAGCTTTTGTTCTACGCAGAAGTGCACGGATCCGGGATATCAGCTCCATGGTGCCAAAGGGCTTGACAATATAATCATCTGCACCTTTGTCCAGTGCAATGACCTTATCATACTCCGTAGATTTTGCGGTCAGCATGATAACCGGCATATTCTGTGTATCGGATCGTTTGCGAAGCTGATCAAGAATTTGCAGGCCGTCCTCACCGGGAAGCATCACATCCAGAAGCAGAAGGGACGGCACTCTCTGTCCCAACGCATTCCAAAAATCCTGCGGATGCGAAAATCCCTCTGCCTTATACCCCGCACGGCTCAAGGCGTAAAGAACAAATTCACAGGTATTATTTTCATCATCGAGTATGTAAATCATGTAGTACACCTTTCTTCTACGGTTTTGATACAATATTATTGTACCAAAGCAAGATGAAGTCTGAAACCGCTGTTCCATAAATTCTGCGTAAAATCAGAGAATCGAACACCTATGCTGCTGACAGCAGAAAAAAGGCCCGAGATATGGGCCTTTTTTTAATAGAAATCACATTTTGCATTCATGAGACGCAATGTAAACTTGTCATGTGTCTTTTTCATACTTTCCCGCTGATAAAACCGATGGGCACAAACTCGTTTTTTATGACTGCCGACTTCAAGCTGTTCACATAAACACTTCCTTGCGGTTTCTGATGCTGCTGCCAGCAGCTGCCGGCCAATTCCCTGCGAACGAAAGCCGTCCAACACTGCCAGCTCCATAATTTCGGCAATCCTTGCAGCATGATGCAATTGGTATTCCATGCGCATATGGAGCGTACCGACAACCTGTCCGTTCAGTTCAGCCACCAGGATCACATGGTTCTGATCGTCTGACATTGCCTCATAGCCATAAGCAAACTCTGTTTCCGGAAGCTTTTCATCTTCCATTTCACAAATCAGCTGATAGACCGCTGAAAGATCGTCCGCCGCCGCTTCCCGTATCAACACCTTCATCCGAAGATACGCACTGCGCCGCTTGCTTCTGCGATATAATCACCGATATCAGGTGAATTCAGTTCATAGCGTCCGTGAAAGTCACTGCCGCCTGTAAGAAACAGCCCGTATCGCTCCGCATACTCTTTTATAATGGCTTTATCTTTTTCTGAATTGGCATGATGGTTCAGTTCAAGTCCATCTAATCCGCTTTCGACAAGTGCAGGGATCAGCTCGAAATTCTGCTGCTGTCCACTGTGAGCCAGTACGGCAAATCCGCCGGCTTCCTTGACCGCCCTGACCGCCTTGAACGGATCCATATACTCAATATCAAAATGACAGATACCGTTATTTTTAAAGGTATTGTAGTAGAATTCGCCGAACATCTCTCCTGCCCGGCCGCGGCTCACAAGATCATCCATAATATGCTGTTTGTAGATGTATCTGCCGTCTGCTTTCGGGAGCTTTTCGATGTCAATCTCAAATCCATGCTGGTTGAGGATCTCGATCTGACGGAGAGAGTTTTCATGCCGGGCCTGCAAAGTCGGTGTCACAGCCTGTTCCAGAATCTCAGGTCTTCGGATATTGTATCCCAGAACATGCACCCTGAAATTCTTGTCATAATCAAAAGCAGAGATTTCAATGCCAGCCAGAACCTTTACCTTATCGGAATATACCAGCTGATTTGCATGAGAGAGTGTGTCATGGTCTGTGATGACAATTCCGTCCAGCTGTTTTTCTTCCGCACGTCTGACAATTTCCGCAATATGCAGCGAGCCGTCAGAAACAGTGGAATGAATATGCATATCCGCTTTCATCATACAAAACTGCCCTCCGAAATGTTATATACCTTGTCACACAAGCCATCCATAAACTCAAGGTCGTGAAAAATTCCGATCATGCTCGTCTGCTCGTTCTTCAGCCTGATCAGTATATCCTTAACAAGAATTTTTGTCTTGTTGTCAAGAGAAGCTGTCGGCTCGTCAAGCAGCATCAGTCTTGGATTCTTTACCATGATATGTGCAAGATTCAGTCTCAGCCGTTCTCCGCCGGAAAAGGTATTCGGATAAATATCCCACAGACTCTTTGGAAGTCTGAAGTAATCCAGCATCTCCTCCGCTCTGGCCGCAGCCTGGGCCTTATCACAACCGGTTTCCAGCAGAGCATTCATGACATGTTCCTTTGCAGTCGTTCTCGGCATGACACTCAGAAACTGTGACACATATCCGATTTCATGCTTGCGCAGGTGGAGCATCTCCCTTTCACTTGCTTTTGTCAGATCAATTCGGCCAAACGCCTCACTATCGTATATAATCTCTCCGCAGGTTGCCAGATATGTACGGTTGATACACTTGAGAATAGTGGATTTACCTGCACCAGACAGACCCACGATACCGATAAATTGGCCTTTATCGAGAGAAAAATTAACATTTTTACAAGATCTGATTTCTCTCTCCACATTGTGAAGATAGAAGTTTTTTGTAAGATTTTTGATTTGCAGAATCTGCATTGTATTACCTCCTGTATTCCACTCTTGATGTCGGCCGGCCATCCACGAGGACATGCGTGATCACAGGATAGCCATCGAGGATATCGACAATGGAGAGATCCGCTTTCTTTCCGATTTCGATAGAACCATATTCCTTGTCTATCTTCATGGCTTTCGCAGGATTCAGTGTTGCCTTTTTCACCATTTCCGGAAGCGGCTGGCCGTATTTTGTATGCATGGTAAAAATGCTGTGCAGAATCGCCTGAGGATAATAGTCAGAACAGAGAATGTCTCCGCAGCCCTCATTGATGGCTTCAGCCGCAGACATATTCCCCGAATGAGAACCTCCGAGAAGAATATTCGGAGCTCCGACAACGGTGTAATAGCCTCTCTTACTGGCTTCCTTTGCGACCGCAATCGTAATCGGGAACTCGCTGATATCAACACCGATTTTCTCATTCAGCTCCAGCTTTTCCACTGTATCATCATCGTGGGAAGCGACTGTTATGCCCTTTGCATGCGCTATCCCGGCCAGCTCTCTGAGCTGTGCAAGGGAAAGTGTTTTCTTTGTGCGCTGCTCCTCTAAAATCTCTTCAAAGGTCGCTTCAGATGTATCAATTGACTTTTCATAAATCGCAAGGTCACGGTACTGTCCCTGTCCGGGCGTATGATCCATAAAAGAGATCTCGTGAACAAGTCCCTGCTCCATCATGGACTTTGCAATATCGTAGGCCTCAAGATAATCGATTTCAATTCTCAGATGACAACGATGATGAATCAGATGATTGCGGTTGTGAATATCCGCAAGCAGTGCGGCCATTCTGGCCACGCTTTCCTTATTGCGCATGGTACACGGTCCGAAGGCCTTTGTTTCATACAAGGAAAAGGAGTGATATATTGTAGTGATTCCGAGCTGAAGCAGCTCCTTTTCACACTCTTTAAGCGCAAGCTCATAGTCGAATACGGCGGTCGGTCGGGGACTGATGAACTTCTCCACCTTATCGGAGTGTACGTCAATAAATCCGGGAAGAATGTATCGGCCGTGCGCATCAATGGTTCTGTCTGCCTTTCCTGTAAACACACAGATATCCTGAATCACGCCGTCTTCAATGAGCAGAGAGCGGCCTTCAATGATTTCATCGGGCGTTACAATGCGTCCGTTTTTTATTTCTATCATAGATCGGATTCTCCTTATAAAAGCGAATGTACAAGCTGCTGTGTATAGGCGTGCTGCGGATCTTCCAGAATCTGGTCAGTGAGGCCGCTTTCAATGATTTTACCATCAAGCATCACGACCGTACGATCGGCAAGCATTCTGATAACCGCCAGATCATGGGAAACCAGCAGAATGGAAATGCCATACTTTGTCTTGATTTTCCGAATCAGATCGAGAACTCTTGCCTGTACAGAAAGATCCAGTCCTGTAGTAACCTCATCAAGAAGCAAAATTGACGGATTATTGGCAAGAGCCTTGGAAATCTGCACTCTCTGCTGCATACCGCCCGAAAAATTCTTCGGGGCCTCTGACATTCTGGAGGTCAGAATCTCCACGGCCTCCAGCAGCTCCATGGCCCGCTCGGTCATTTCACCAGCATTGCGGCTTCCGGCAGCAATAATCTTTTCAGCAATATTGGATGCTGCGGAATAATCCATTCGCAGTCCCCTCACGGGATTCTGGTAAACCATACCCATGATCTTATTCTTGATCCCGCGTTTTTCTGCGGAGCTGGCCTCCCAGATATTCACCTGACCGTTCTTGTAGCCACTCAGAACCGCACGGCCCGATGTAGGCTCAAGGTCGAAATACAGGCTCTGCATCAGGGTAGACTTTCCTGAACCGCTTTCTCCTACAATACCAAGCACCTCACCGGGATAAACCTCAATGGAAACATCATTGGAGGCCCATACTGTTCCGCATTTGGTGCATCTGTTTTTCTCAAGGCTGCTCTGACAATCCGGACAGCCTTCGCCGTAGCGTACTGTCAGATTGCTCACCTGCAATACCGGCTTTTCTGCTGTATTCATCGGCTGCGCACCTCCTTACAATAGGATGTATCTGAACACTGATAATATCTCTCTCCGGTTGCGGAATCAAATATCTCGTCAAGATAGGTATTGGTGCTGCCGCAGAGACGGCACTTCTTTCCTGCAAAATTCTCAGGCTCAAACGGAATATCTTCAAACGCAAGAGACTCCACATTTGTATGGGGCGGAATTGCATAAATCTTCTTTTCACGGCCTGCACCAAACAGATAAAGGCACTCGGAATTATGCAGCTTCGGATTGTCAAACTTCGGAATCGGACTGGGATTCATGACGTATCGTCCCTCAATCATACAAGGGTATTCCGTTGCAATCGTCACCTTACCATATTTGATAATGCTTTCATAAAGCTGGAGCCAGATGGGCGCATAGTCCTTCTCTGCATGCATCTTCTTGGTCACTTCCTCCTTCGGCTCGACAATTCTGAGCGGCTCGGGAATCGGTACCTGAAGCACAAGAATCTAGTCATTCCGAAGCGGGATTTCGGGAACTCTGTGACGGGACTGGATCAGTGTAGCCCTCCGTGTGTCAGTGGTAGTTTCCACATCCGTACAAAGTCTGACAAACTTCTTGATGTTCACGGCATTTACACTCTCATCGCTGCCCTGATCAATGACCTTGAGCGTATCTTCGGGGCCAATAAGAGATAATGTCAGCTGAATGCCGCCAGTTCCCCATCCTCTGCCAATGGGAAGCTCTCTTGAACCAAAGGGCACCTGATATCCGGGAATCGCAACAGCCTTAAGTGTGCAGCGCCGGATTTCTTTTTTGGAGCCTTCATCCAGAAAACCGTAATTATATTCCTTGTTACGTTTGATTTTCATTCTATCTGTCTCTCCCAAAGTTACTCTTTATTCCTTGTTTTTCTGACTGCATCCAGCTTGGACTGAAAGGTGACATAATGCGGCAGCTTCAGATGGGAGATAAATCCGTTCATCTCAATGCAATCGCCGTGCATCAGTACGAATTCCTCATCCTCCGGAGGATAGTCCCCGCCCTTTTCCAGCTCATAATCCAGCACAGACATGGCGATTGCCTTATTTTCATTTCTGCCGAATACGGCACCATAGCCGCTGGCCAACTTCAGCTGATCCTTATCCTCTGCCTGATTGATGGATTCGGCCTCCGTCATCAGAATTTCACCAATATAGATGGACTCATCACAGTCATCCCCATAAGGAACTTCCAGTTCAACATAGCCTGTCCGCAGTTCGCCCACTGTGGGATGCACCTGCCCAAATCCTCTGAGCACGGAATAGGCCAGACCCGAGATAAAGCCCGTATCCGCTCTGGAAAGTGTCTGGAGCTTTGCACTTCTGGAGGCTGGAAATTCCAACAGATTTTCTGTAACATCATAAGGCTTCTCATTGTTTTCCGCATAGACCTCCAGAAGTCCTTCTTTTTTCAGCTCATCGGAAACTCTGGCAAAGGGAGTCACTTCGGTCGCCTTCTGCTTTTCAAGCTTTCCCTTCATTTTCTTGTGCAGTTCCCGCGACTTTTCCTTCTCAAGCCTGAAGTTCATCAGACGATGGGTGTAGTCATAGGTCGCACCCAGCACCTGTCCTCCGGGAATATCCTTGAATGCTGCGGAGATGCGGCGTACGATGCGCATATTGGCTGTATCTGCAACATTGGTATAATAGCTCCTTTTCAGCGTGGAACGATAGGCCCTGAGCAGGAATACGGCTTCTTCCGTAGAGCCCTCGCACTGCTTCAAAGCAAGAGCCGCATATCTGGGTGCGTATAGCCCCGCTTCACTCATGACCTTATCCACAAGCAAGGAGAGCTTCTTTTCAATTGCTTCCAGTGCAATATCCTTATGTGTTCCGCTTCTGTAAAATTTGAGCAGCTTGATGCTTTCTTCAATGGCCTCTTCGCCGCCCGATACTGCAACATATGCCATACTTATGCTCCCTCCTTCAGAACCAGTCTCGGAATACAGAATATCGTGCCCTCATCCGATACAAAAATCATATCCACACCCTGCGGATATTCATAATTCTGTGCGTCCCGCAGTGCAATGGCCTTGGCCGCTGTTTCAGAAAGAGAAACCTCCGCAGTACCATCAATGCCTGCACCGTACAGACGGAAGCTTCTGTCGGCCTGGCCGTTATCCTTGATAATCAGAGTCGCAGACAGCTGAGGATCTGCAAGCGTACCGCATTTAGCCTGTGCAAATGCTTCTTCCAGCTCTGAAGAATCGCTGATAAAAATAAAATCCGCAGCGTTTACAGAAACATTCTGCGCCAGTGTCAGCAGCGAAATATCCGCTGCAAGCTTGGAATCTGAGCCGGTATAAAAACTCATTTCATTATCCAGCAGTGTCATTGCAATCGCCAGAAATGCTGCCTTGTCACCATACATTTTATCTGCCTGCTCCCTGATGGAAAGCACTCTGCATGGATTGGACATGGCTTCCAGCAGCCTGCGATACACTGCCTGCGAATCAAATACTTCATCAAAGCTATGCAATTGTTTCATTCTGCCGCCTCCGAATCCATGGAATTAAAGTTCACCATCGTTTTCATGAACATCGTATTTTCCTTTTCAATACGCTCCTGCTGTTTTCTTTCCAGATCATACAGCTCATTTTCTCGCTGAAAGCAGCCATAGTTACACGCTGCATCGATGATTGCCATTGCAACCGTTTTATCGAAATCGTCACCCATTGCAACGGCCCGGCCGGTTGTACCCCCAATGGAAACAATTGCATCTGTCACAATGACTTCTCCGATATAAAAGAGGCTTTCCTTCACCGGCTCACGCATTTTTACCATTGCCAGGGATTTTTCCGGCTTTTTGACAATCATGACCTGATAACCTGCCTGTATTTCAGATGCATATTCAATGATCTCATCACGATCGGCACGGTTCATGATTCTGAACAATCTTTTCTTATCCAATTTTCTTTCTCCGTTCTGAAAAGTAGTTTACTTGACTTTATCCTTGAACTTTGTTGAAAAGGTTTCAAGGATGATAACTGCAATAACGACAACATAAGTCAGAAATCCCATCTCATGCAGGTCGAAGTAGAAGCTGCCGGCCATGAACAGATTGAATCCGATTCCGCCTGCACCTGCAGCTGCACCCATAGCAACAGCATTGGTAAAGTTGATTTCAAAGCGCATGAATGTCCATGCAACCATGGAGCTGAGCGATGCGGGGAGAATGGCCTGGAATACGATCTGCCAGAAGTCAGCACCATTTGCACGCAGGGCCTCAATTGTACCATCATCAATTTCCTCAATGGCCTCGGCATACATCTTTGTCAGATAGGCGAAGCTGTGGAAGGTCAGACCAATAACAGCCGCCACACTTCCCAGTCCAGCAGATACTGCAAAAATCAGCACCCAAAGAACGGTCGGAACCGCTCTGACAATTGCAACTACGCTTTTGATCACATTAGCCATCACAGGGAATGCTATGTTTTTTGCACATAATAATGAACAGAAAAACGCAAGCACTGCACCGAACAACGTGGAAATAATACCAAGGCAGAATGTCACCAGCAGCTGATAGAGAACCCCTGTAACAGTATCTCGCTCCAGTCTGGGCTGTATAAAAACTGTTTTGATATTGTGCAGCGTTGCAGTGATGGCCTCTGCAAAGTCAATATCCTTATAGTCAAACGTTACAAATGCTAATACTGTAACTGCAATCAGACCGCAAATAAGAATCCGAATCGCAATATTGCTCCTACTGTGGGATTTGATTCTGATTTTGCCGTTTCTTCTGTGTTCCATCATCGAAGTGTTCAATACACCTGAAAGTGCAGCTTCTGAACCACCCGAAATTGTATAATTCTGCATTATTGAATCACCTTTCTCAGCATATTGGACAGCATCTCAATCAGGATTACCAGTACCACAATAGAGAGCACTACAAGGCTTGCGGATCCGAATTCCAGCCGCTTATAGTACATGTCAAACAAGTAGCCAATGCCGGTTGCTGTCAGAATACCAATGAGTGTTGAGCTTCTGATATTCGTTTCGATCATATAAAGCACCCATGTGATGAGGCCTGTTACGGATGAGGGAATGATTGCCTGAAATACGATCTGCATAAAGTCTGCACCGGAAGCATTCAGAGCCTCGATACTGCTGGAGCTTACCTCGTCTATAGTTTCAATGAATGCACGGGTCAGAAGCCCGAAGGTGGTGAAAAACAAAGCGAAGAATCCGGTCAGGATGTTCTGTCCGAACGAAAACATCAGAAGCATCGCCCATACAACATCTGGAACATTCCGGAAAAAGGAAGCAATCATTCTGACCAGTCTGTTGATGATGCCATTCAGCCTGGTCGTTTTGGACCCCAGCAGACTGAAGAAAAACGCACAAACTGCTGCAATTACGGTTACTGCAACAGAGAGCAGTGTGGTTTCAAACAGCTTTTCGAGAATTTTGGGGAAGCGCTCGAAAGCCTTTGCATCAGGAATCAGTTTTTCAGCCATCCACATCACAGCATCCGGGAAAGCCCGCACGCCTTCCGAAATATGAAACTCTGTAATCAAGGAGGAAAAAAGATACAGAGCGAGAATAATAGCAAATGCAGCGATATATGTAATCTTTCTCTTTCTGAAAACAGACATCTGTTTACTGCTCATACTGACCTCCGCTTACATCGGTGATCAGATCGCTGCTGCTGGACTGATAAATCCGATGGATGGTTTCCTGCGTAAGTTCATCGGGAGAACCGTCAAAGACGATTTCGCCGCCGGAAACACCGATGATCCTCTGAGAATATTTTAAAGCAACATCCACCTGATGCAGGTTTACGATACAGGTGATATTCTTGGTTCTGTTGATTTCTGCAAGATGATCCATGATGACTTTTGAGGCCTTCGGATCAAGAGAAGCAATTGGCTCATCACACAGAATCAGCTTGGGGGACTGCATGATCGCTCTTGCAATTCCCACACGCTGCTTCTGACCGCCGGAAAGCGCATCACAGCGTTTATACGCCTGCTCGGAAAGGCCCAGACTTTCAATGATCTCAAACGCAAGCTTTTTTTCATCCTCCGTATAATGACCGGCCATTCCGCTGAGGGTGGATTTGCGTCCCAGCGTACCATGCAGTACATTTTCCACAACACTGAGTCTGTCTACCAGATTGTAATGCTGGAAAATCATACCGGTCTTGATACGCACCTTACGCAGTTCTTTTCCCTTGACTGCGGTAATGTCCTCCCCGTCAAAGATCACCGTTCCCTCGGAAACATCGATCAATCTGTTGATGCAGCGAAGCAGCGTAGATTTGCCGGCACCGGACGGACCTATAATGGAGATGAATTCCCCCTGATTCACAGTGAAATTCACATTGCTGAGTGCTTTGGTGGAACCGTTATAAAGCTTGCTTACATTTTTGAATTCAAGAATCGGCATAGCTGCACCTTCCATCTCCTGCTTACTCCATGTTTCTGATCGGATCATACCAGGAATCCTCTACCAGTACAAAACGCTCATTATCTGTCTTCTTATAGGCGCCCTTTGTTTCGGAATCCTCAGGGTAGAAAATTAGCTCGTTATTTGCAACCTCATCAGATGTAAACAGTGTCTGAATTGCCTCTACATCCTCAGGACTGAGTGTATCAGAATTATATACGAACGGACCATTCATAACAGGAGTGGAGCTGATGATTGTGAAGGTCTCGCCTGTTACGGTGTTAAACGGGGCCGCTGCACCCTCATTGATGGTGTATACAGATCCAACCTGATTTTCTTCACCGGATGTGCAGGAAGCATAGGGAGCGATTTCTGTATCACAAAATGCAGCCACATCAGCCTTTCCGGAAATCAGATTGAATGCAGAACCCTGATGAGAACCGCCGAAGAGAACTTCACTGAAGAACGCATCGCTGCCGCCCTCAAGAAGATCGTCTACTGTAAGATTAGACCACGCAGCATCTTTAGCAAAATGTGCAACAATATTGTTTGTAGGAACCTTGAAGCCGGAGGTGGAGCTGTTGGAAACAAAGGACATCTTCTTGCCCTGAATATTGTCGATGCTGTAGGAATCGCCGCTGGCATATTCTGCTGCATCCTCTTCATTTACCGCAAAAAAGCTGTAGTACATAGCGCCGTCAAGTGTGCCTGCTGAGTCGGAATTTACAAAAAGCAGCTCTACTGCGTCATCTGCATTCTTAGCCTGGATATATCCCTCACCACCGAACATGCAGCCGATCTGCGCAGAACCGTTGGAAACAGACTCAATTGCAATTGCGTAGTCTGTTGTAAGCTTCTGCTCTACCTTCTTGCCGGTGGCCTGCTCGATCAGTCTGCCGACTTCTTCTCTGGGACCGTCAAAGTTTTCTGCGGATTCATTCGGATACCATACCAGTGTAATGGTATCTGCATAATTGTTTCCCTTTGCAGAATCTGCTGTACTGTTCTCAGCAGAGCTGCTGGAATTTGTGGACTCGGATGCACCGCATCCGACCAGTGCGCCTGCTGACACTGCTGCTGCAGCAGCAATTGCCATCATTCTCATCACGTTTCTTGAAAATCTCATAATTTTCTCTCCTTTAAATCACTTGTTTGAGTTTTACCTCGCATTATCATTATAGCCCGTTTCGTTTTCATCCACTATCACAATGCAGTAAAATCTTCTGAAAATCTTGAAACACACAAAATGCACGAGATCACGCATTTGCGCACTCTCATAAAATCTGCATGATGCAAAATCGAAAATATGCGTAAAACGTCTGCGTTCTATCCCGACAACGCGAAGCATTATATGGACTCACTTTCATATCCGATTATGACGTATCCAATAGAGCTGAGACAGGAAAATACTGATATTGAGGAAAAAACTGCACAAAGTTACAGTGATAATCGCACAATATTGCATTGACAGCTTTGATTGCTTGTGATATAATAAAGGCAAAAATCGTGATTCAGCCTATATTTCATTCAGGTTTTGAAAAAAATCTGTACATCCCGACAATGAAAGGAGTTCTATTTATGGTGAGAAAGAATGTGTTCCGCAGAGGAATAGCAGCTGCTTTGATTGCAGCATTTTCCCTGCAGGTTATGCCGCCAGCATATGATACTGTACAGGCCGCGGGCGAAACCTATTATTATGGTGATCTTGACGGAAACGGCCACTGGAATATTTATGACCTTGTGGCAATGAAAAACGGCTACACCAATCCCGATCAGCTGACAGAGCTTCAGCGTGCAGTTGCAGATGTGAGCGGCAACGGAGTATTTGATACAGAAGATATTCAGCTTATGCAGGACTATCTGCTTGCAAGAATGGACGGTTTCCCGTCGGGCCTGATCTGCGAAGGGCCTGAAGAGTCAGAGCTGTATGACGGACAGCTGACGCTGAGCGGCAGCCGTATGATGGAAAAGCTGGACCGGGGTGTGGCTGCCGTAAATACAGGAAGCGGTGTATTTGTCAGCTGGAGACTTCTTGCTTCCGATGAAAGCGATATAGGCTTCAATGTCTACAGGACAACGGACGGCGTTACCGAAAAGGTAAACTCCGAGGTTCTTTACGGCGGCACCAACTTCACGGACACCACGGCTGACATCACAAAGGAGAATACCTATTTCGTAAAAACAGTCTACAGCGGTGCTGAATGGGAAACTGACGGCAGCTTCACAATGCCCGCAAATAAAGGCGCGGGTGCATATTTTACGGTTCCGATCAAGGACGGCGGTACGATTCATTTTGTATGGGTCGGCGATTTCAACGGCGACGGTGCTTACGATTATCTCCTTGACAGATGCGTGGATGATCACCAGAAACTGGAGGCCTACCTCAGTGACGGTACCTATCTTTGGAGCGTTGATCTCGGTTACAACAGTGAGAATAAAAACAACATTTCTCCCGGCGCATCAACCATTGATGTCGGCATGTGGGATGGTGCAACGGTTTACGATATGGACTGCGACGGCTATGCGGATGTGCTGCTGCGAATTGCAGACGGCGTGACATTTGCAGATGGTACTGTTTATTCTAACAGCGTGACAAATGGTCAGGCCATTGCCGTCATTGACGGCCAGTCCGGAACCTTGAAGGCGACTGCACCCGTTCCGGATGATTACATTGACATCGGTCCGCTTGCCTGCATGATGGAAATCGGTTATCTTGACGGTGAAACGCCAAGCCTTGTCTGCTGGCTGAAAAACCGCAATTCTGATAAAAGCTTCAACAGCCTGATGGTCGCATACGGATATGGAGGAACAGATACATTCAGTATGCAGTGGAAATACGATGCAACGAAATACGGCGGAGGCGGTGAAGCCCACCAGATCCGTGTGACCGATGTAGATTATGACGGCAAGGATGAAGTACTCCACATGGGATATGCCCTTAACAGCGATGGTACGCTTCGTTATCAGGTTCCCGAGCTTGTTCATGGCGACCGCTGGTATGTTGGCTCATTCTGCAATGCAAACAACGGAACAGAAATGTATGGCTACGGCATTCAGCAGAACAACGGCAGCGGTCTGCTGGAATATTTCTACAATGCGTCCACTGGTGAAATTCTCTGGACAAACTATGCGGAGGAAGGCACTGCAGACGTTGCAAGAGGTAATATCGGTGACCTTGATCCGAATTACGATGGTCTGGAATGCTGGTCTTTCCAGGGCATGTACGCTATGGATGGAACGAAAATTACGGATAATACGCCTTATCCCGTATTTCGTCTGTTCTGGGACGGTGATCTGCTCAGTGAATCCTATAATGACGGTAAAATCGAAAACTGGAATTATGAAACACAGGCTACAGAACGTGCTGCTACTACCTGGAAGATTTATGGTGCAAGCGGAAGTGACCGGGGTGTTGGTATGCTCCATGCGGATATCATTGGGGACTGGCGAGAGGAAAGCGTATTGGTCAACTATGATACGGATGAGCTTGTTATCTACACAACGGATATTGCAACAGATGAACGCATCTACTGTCTGGCCCAGAATCCCTGTTACCGCAACTGCATGACTGCAAAGGGATATTATCAGGCAAATATGCTGGACTATTTCCTTGGTGAAGGGATGGAAGCAACGACAACTCCCGATATCTGTATTATCGGTGAAGCGGCCGTGGACGAATCGGCTGTATATGCAATCAGAAATGCAAACAGCGGACGCTGCATGGACGTGTACAAATCGGGAACGGCTGACGGAACGAATGTTCAGCAGTACAGCACAGTCGCCTCCAAGGCAAATAATACATGGACATTCAAGGAAGCCGGAGACGGATATTATTACATCATCTCTCAGCTTTCGAACGGAACAACAGCATATCTTGAGGTCGCAGACGGGGCCGATGCGGACGGGGCCAATGTTCAGATCGGAACATTGGATGGTACGGATTCTCAGAAATTCATGCTGAAGCGAAATGCAGACGGTTCGTATCTGATCCTGACGAAATGCTCCGGAGAAACCAAGTGCGTTGAGGTTATAGATGCAAATACGGAGGCCGGAGCCAATGTTCAGCAATGGACAGTGAATGGCCATGCCTGTCAAAGCTGGGCATTCGAAAAGATTTCTTAGATCGATTCTGCTAATTGAGCTGAATTTCTCTGCACAGTATTCACAACGAAATATTTCCTTGCATATAGGGCAAATCAAAAAAGCATCTGTGTTTTTTGGCACAGATGCTTTTTATATGGTATTGAATGTAAGTATTTTCCAATGGAGCTTTACATAAGATGAAAACTTTCACACTTGTATCAAAGGCGCTCAGCTCTCACGCTCCTCCAATATTTTCCGGTACAAATCGCTGTACTTCCCGAACTCGCCGGACAAGGCATGCTTCTGGAATTTCAGATACTCATTCCCTACGCTCTTTAAAATGTGTCTCATGGTAATTGCACAACCCTCCGATGCGGCCAGAAATGCTGATGCAAGAACAACATTCTTGATATTGGCACCGGCAAACTGAAACTGTTCCGCTAGATAATCGAAATCCAGAGTCTCTGCTACAGGCATTGCATCTGTAAAGCAGCTTTTCCAGATTTCACGGCGCACAGATGCAGAGGGAAGGGAAAACTGGAGAATATACTTCATACGCCGCATGAATGCATTGTCCAGATTATTGATAAAATTGGTGGCCAGAACAACGAGGCCGTCATACCGTTCCAGCCGCTGTAAAATAAAGGCTGTATCATTATTGGCATAACGATCCCTGGATTCGGAAACCTCACTGCGCTTTCCGCAGATGGCATCCGCCTCGTCCAGAAGGAGTACGCAGTTTGACTTCTCAGCCTCTGTAAAAATTGCATCCAGATGTTTCTCCGTTTCGCCGATGTACTTATCCGTTATCTGGGAAAGATCTGCATGGAACAGCGGCAGCTCCAGCATATTGGCAATGACATGGGCGGTCATGGTTTTACCGGTTCCGGGAGGACCTGTCAATAGTACAGAGGTGCATCGGCCATAGGGCATTTTCTGCTCCATCTGCCACTGCGTATATACCTGATGACTATAGCGGAAATTCGCACAGATCTCCAATATCAGGTCCTTTTCATGTTTCGGAAGCTTCAGATCTTCGAACTGATAATCAGAATGAGAAATATAGAATAGCTTCTCCGAGGGACTTGCAATACGTGTACATATCTCTTCAAATATCTGCTTTTCCGTCTGCTCCTCCACACTGAAATGATGCCTGCGCCGCTGGAAAACCGCTGCAATCTGTCCGCAGGAGAATTTATAGCGGATCGCAAACTGCATGGGGTCTATCTCTGTACATCCTTCCGCTGCACAAAAGCTCTGCCAGAGCTGTATCCGACCGGCTCTTGTAAGAGGCGGCAGATCCAGAATGCATACCGGTTCAGACAGATGCTCTGTTAAGTCCAGCCCCTTTTCCGTACAGCAGCAGACCTGCACACCGGCCTGTAAAAATGTCTGTATGCACCGGGCTGCAAAATCCGGACTGGACCAGTATCTGTTCTCCAGCGCAGATTCATCTATATGATACCAGCAGACAGTACTTTTATAAAACAGTGCTTCACGGAGAAGCAGCCGGAGACTACGCCGGCATTTTTCCTGATCCATAGCAGAAAACATCCGGAAATCTGCAAACAGAACGGATTGTCTGCATTCTCTTGCAATGTGCCGGAAGAGAAACCGTTTTCCGCTTTTCACCTCACCTCTGATTTGCAGGACTGCTTTTTTCTCCAGCCAGAATGCGGCTGCTTTGGCCCTGTACTCCTCATACAGATACAGTGCGGGCAGATCCTCCTGCGATGCGGCCAACGTGCAAAGCTCCCGGATCTCCGGAGAAAAGACATCATTTCCTGTCAGATAGTCCATCAGACGTATATCTGCACAGAGCTTTGCTTCACCATACCATTCCGTCTCTTTCGGCGTGCGCAGGAAATAAGGCGACAGCACTTTATATATTGCTGAAACGTCCTCCGCAAGGCCTCTTTCTCCCGTACTGATACGGTAAGCCGTCTCAATGGAAACGGCAATTCCGGCCTCACGAAAGGCCTCTCTTGAGGCTGGTATAAGAGCATACAGAACAGACAGCCCCAGAAGCACCTCTGTGATCCCCTGATATTGCTCCGGTACACTGCGGACAATTCCCCAGAAGCGCTTCTTGCTAAGGGAATCTGATTCAGACAGCTCCCCCAGATACTCGGCAAACAGATAGGCCGGATATTCCTTATAAGGGGCCGCCAGCCGTGAGATCTTATTGTGCAGCTGGCTGGTATGATTTACAAGATAATTTTCCGTACGCAGCAGCATCATGGCCGCTGTCATATGCAGATAATCCAGTTTCTGAGGCTGCATGGCTTATTCCTCTTCCTGACGGAGCTTGTCCAGAAAGTCAGGATCCTCCTGCATAAAAGAGATCAGCTCCTCCATCCCTTCATCATATTCATCCAGAGTCATCGCATTTACATCATCACCAATTATAATGATGTAATCATACAGATAATTCAGAAGCTCAGACATATTCGCAAGAGCCACACAGACCGTCTGCAAAGCATATCCGCTTTCCAGATCTGCCAGTGTTACACAATAACGATAATAGATAACGCTCGTATCATGATACATGCCAAAATGTCCAACATTTACCTTTTGGGTCAATTCTGCAAGACGAAGGGCTGTCTGTATCCGGTTCTCTTCCCGATAATTACAAATTGTAATATAGATTTGCAGAACACCGGATCGGTCTCCCTCCACTTCACTGACATGGGGATAGAACATCAGCTCTGTGATAACCCCTTCCTCCTGCATGCCCAGTCCCGACAGGATCATGAGCAAGCCTGCATCAGTCAGACTTATCTCATATTTATCCTGCAGCAGCACCTTCAGCTTTTCCAGAAACGCATTTTGTGCCTGATTCATTTTCATCTCCATATATACACCTCATATATCATCCGTCGTATTTGCCCGACAAAACTTCCTGTATACGCTTTGTACTCATATCATCCTTGAGATTATAGAAAGTATTGTCCGTGATCGCTTTTCGCAGTCCGGCTCTCCAGTCCTTATCCGCATCTACCTTGCCAAGAAGATCCTCCAGACGGATATTGCTGTACTTCTTTGGGTCATTATAGCCCAGACCTCCCATTGCTGTTTTTATCACATCAAAATCAGAACCCTTCCGGAGCTCACCTGATGCACCGTATACCTTTGCGGAAGTATACATATCGATCGCATCTGTGATTTTAAGTGCTGCTGCAAAATTTGTACGGGTGGCAATACCAGTCTTGCGACGCAGAATATCGTGAAACCGGGCATCTCCTCTATGTCCCATTTTGTCGATGGCAGCCTTGTATTCCTTTATACTACCGTATTTCAAAACATCACTCCAGGCCTGATTGATCGATTTCTTCTTGAAAATCTTGGAGATAATCAGCTTCTTTGTCAAAAGATTTATGCCAGTTCCCATCAATCCCACACCTGTGCCCACAATAGACATATATGGTAACGGCATCAAACTGATTAAACCGCCTATAGTACGCATTACGCCAGTGACAGTATCTGCTGCGCCCTCGGCCTCCATTTTCTCACCAGCAATACGACGCTGATTCACAAGACGCATTGCCATCGCATATCTTGGATTATCCTTATCAATCTTTTTGTTCTCCATCAAACTAATAAGTCCCGCTTTTCCTTTATCAGCCTGCTCGTATGCCTCAATTCCTTTTTCAGTTCGTTTCAGACTTGCCATAACATCAATAGCACCTGTAAATGTGTTGAATATTCCTCCCATGTACCCAGATGCAGCAATAAACATTTCCGCAGAATTGGATGAAATCTTTCCAGCAGCCGCCAAAAAGTCTGTGACAATCCGCACACCGTCCATTCCGCATTTTGCGAAAGACAAGGCTGCTCTGCCTGCTTTTTGTGAAAATTCTGTAGCGGCAGCACGTGCGCCATTATGATCTCCTTTTTTATGGCAATAATATATTTTCTTCGCAAGCATTACAGCTTCATAGGTATAGAGGCACGTTGATGCTCCATTGGCTATTAAACGGATAACGCTAAGTCCGCCTTCCGCATACATTTGCTCCATGTACTTGGTCGGATCAGCGGCCAGCTCCTTCATGGCGTCACGAGCCTGTCCGCATTCTTCAAGACCGAACATAGGAAAAAGCTTATCATATATTGCGTCAAAAGGTGAACTTGCAGAACCAGCAATCAGAGCTTTATTATCCAGCAGTGCACCCAGAATCATATTCATCTGCGTGGAATCCACCGACTGATCCGACTCACTGCGCCCTTCTGTTTGGCTAAGTCTCTGCAGGTCCTGCTCCTGTGCAGCTGCTACCAACCTATCAAATTCAGCCTGATTAAAATTGATATATTTAAATAGTGTATCCGTACTCATTACCTCGGAAACACCGCTTGCATCAAACCGCTGCTCCATTGCATGTTCAGCCTGAATATGCTGCAAATGAGGCATAGCCTCTTTCTTATTACCAATTACTTGATCGATATTTCCATTTGCGCTGACAAAGGCAAAATCACTGTGATCGTTATAAGAATACACCTGCGGCATTCCTCGGATCTCCTGACGCCGTTCACTGCGAAGCTTTTTCACATCCGGACGGGTTTCAACAGTCCGACTGTCCCTTGCAATATGCTCCGCCATCTTCATATCCCGCAGCTGCTTGAGACCTTCAATATTTCTATCAAGCTGTACTGCAAGCATAAGAAACTGAGTCTTATTCTGATCACACATGCAATTGCTGAACTGAATCAGCTTATCTGTAATGTCGTCGTCAAAGCCTCTTGATTTAAACGGAAAATCCTTAGCAAGCCTTTCATAGCTTTCCATAATTTTTCTGGATTTCTCGATGGAATCGTCATCTGAATCATAAGCACCAACACGGCGAGACTTGATAAAATGCCTGTGTGAAGCAAAGTATTCCTTGAAGAATGACCATTTAGAGCCGCCTTCCTCATCAATTGCATGTGCATCCTTTATGTACTCTTCATAAAGCTTTATGATCCCGCCTGCACCGCTCGCTTGTCTTCCACCCTTTTGCTTTAGCACTTCCCCCATTTTTCTTTTCTGAGCCTTTACACCGGTTTCATCCGTAAGCTTGTACAGGCGCTTGACTTTTGTGACGTCCTCATTCACATTCAGAATGATCCGCTCGATCATGGAAGGCTCTGAATCCAAATGATTCAGCGGAGCAGACATATCCACAATTCCATTTCCGAATCTCAGATCTGACATATATAACACTCCTTTCCTTATTCAGAATCTTCTTTCGCAGACTTACGGTGAAACAGCAGATGATACAGAAGCATCAGACCGCCGCTGGCCACTGTTACAATTGTAAGACCAACTGAAGCTCCCAGACCTACTACTGCACCCAGTATGGAGGTGCCGGCTGAGTTGCCTGCATTGTCTGCAAAATTGTAGATGCCCATTGCACGATCCTCTCCGTATCGAAGACTATGCCGATCCATACAATAGCAGGTGCTTCGCGCAGGAACACCGACGCTCTCAGCAACACCAAAGGCCATCATCGCCAGAATCAGCGTGAACAGATTTTGCGTCCATGCAAAAAGCAGAACACCACCTGCCGAAATCAGAAGCGCAAAATGCATAGTATAGCGTCCCAGCTTCCTGAGCACTGCATCTGCCGCTGCAACGCTGAAAAATGCCCCCGTCAGGGAATTGAGAATCATAACCAGGCTGGTACGCACCTCATTCATTCCGATCGAATCAGTGAACAGCGGTACAAAATAGCTGCTGAAGCAGGTAATGACAGCGGCCGGAAATTCTACAAAGAAAATAAATCCAAGGATCGATGGCTTGAACAGGAACTGATACCAGCGCATGCTGCCTTTTTCTGCTGTATCTGCTCCCGATGCATAGCCTATAAAATGTCTGCCCATGGTAAAGGTCAGGATGATTTCTGCCAGCCAGAATACAGAAGAAAACCAGAACATGGCGGATTCACCAGCATATTTGGCAAGATTCGCACCGGCCACCATACCGCAGAGCATGCCGGACAGCGATGCACTTGTCACCACAGCAAAGCCCCTGTTCTTGTCTTCCTCTGTACGGAAGGAGGATACACATATGGTAAAGCTGTTAAGCAGAAGTCCCAGACCGAGGCCGTTGAGAACCAGCCCAAGAAAGGCTGCATGAAATAGTTCCATAGACATTGCAAGGTCGCCTGTCATACAAATGACAGAACCAGCAACTGTTACTGTCCGGAAGGAGAATTTTCGCATAATGGGCGCACAGAACAGGGCCATCACTGCCATCAGTGCAAAATTCACAGTCAGAGGAATCGTACCGCACTGGGTCTGATTCAGCGGCAGTCCCTCGGTATGCAGACTCTCCAGATAAACCGGCATAAAAGATGTAGGCATATTAAGTGCTGTAAAGCAAAGCATGGTAATCAGACGCAGCTCATGAAGAGGGATCTTCTGAAGACTTGCATTCTGCCGGTATTCACTCCTGTTCTGCATAAAGGAAATTCCTTCATTCAGCAGAAATACTGATACTATGATCAGCATGAGGATACCGATCAGGATGTCTATAAAAATCTCGTAAATGCCGCTCTGCATAGCATTGAGATCCATACCGATCTCTACGGCTCCTACCACCTCACCTGCATCATTTTTGATTGGCGAAACTACATATGTGTAGCTTCCTGTTACCTCGGCCGCATCCGCCGTGTGTCCGTTTTCTCCCGTTTCATAAATCGTCTGGAGAAGATCTCTTGCGTCTCCAAACAAAGGATAATATCCCCCGATGGAATCATCCAGATAATATACCGCATACGCACGGTCATTGCAGTATCGGATCACATTCAGATAAATATTGTCCCCGTAAGAATAAGAACGGTCAATGACATTTTCCATCTGCCCGCGCATTTCCTCATAGGCCGGCGTCCCGTAATCCGTGGGATAGGTTATCTTCTCAATCAGCTCCGCATCAATCGTTTCTGCGGCAATTGTGGAAAGCAGGTATATCTCATTCTGATAAGAAGAGAAATACAGCTCCCGGAAGCTCATAAGAATCGTCGGAAGAATCAGTACCGCTGTAAGAAGGATACCGCCTGTGCTGATCAAAGCCAGCTTCCACTTTGCAAACAATCCCCTCCGGAACAGACGCACACAAAGCTTTATCAGAACATAAATGCAGACAACAGAGCCACCGATCAGAAAAATACCCTGCAGGAGAAATACAATATTCCAAAAGGAATTGTAATATCCGGCATTCCAGACCTGAGCCCACTCAGTAACTGTGCCGGAATCCGTAAGGATCTGGTAGGCCCGCTGATCCGTGGTAAACAGAACCGTCTGTGCATCAATGGCAAATACATTCATGAGAATATCCTCTTCCTCACTAAGGAAGGTATATTCCTTTACCATTCCCTCCGAAGTCACGCTGTAGATCATGGAGTTCCCGATATCTGTAAAATATACATCGCCGCTTTCCGAAACACTCAGGCGATAGGGAACAAAATAGTCCGGTTTGTCCACGGCCTCTGTCAGAACGGTCACATCGCTGTTCTGTTCCAGTCTGCACACACGACAGGTCTTATCAGTAAAATAGATCTCCCCTTCTGCACTCAGTACAGCATCCTGTATCCGGGAAGCCTCTGTGTAGGGAATTTGCTGCACAAGCCGAGCCTCACCTGCTGTATCCGCAGCATAAACGGCAACCTGCGTATCATCTGTCATCAGGAAGCGGATCGTTCCGTCCTTTTCAGCCCGCAGCCCCATAAGACGGGGCTTCTGTACAGTCATATCACTGTAATCTGCACAATAAATTTCAGTCTCGAACATGCCGTATTTATTATACTTCAGAATCCGTTCCCTTGCAACTGTAAAGCCGGCTGCACTCCATTCCAGATCTGCAAGATAAAGATTCCCCTCTGCATCCACACAAATCTGATTGGCCTCACTAAAGGTGTCACGTCCTCGCAGCTGACCGCTTTCCGTCACCCAGACCGCATTTCCCTGACGATCTGTTTTGACGACCGCACTGCGCTCATTGATGATAGAATAGTAACAGCCGTCCTGTCCCTTCACTGTAGTATAAAGATTGTAAACCTCATACCGCAGACCCATGCGGCTGCTTGACCCGAATGAAAGATAATCTCCGAAAAATCCGAACATAAATACTGTCAGAATACTCAGGCAGAAGCCGGCTACACATACAATGCCCAGAATCATCCGAAGCAGCTTTTTTGAATTTTTCCGAATCCTTTTCTCATGCATGTTCATACCTCCTTACAGCCGTCTGACTGATATTTCTTGTACAAAGGAGCTGCATAATATGCCGTATTCACCCCGTCCCCGCTGATTGACTCCGGGTACAGAAAGGGATAGATCGTCAGAATGTTCCGGTGCAGTTTCCTGCATTTCCGATAGGAATCAGTTTCATCCATGCAGTCTACCTGTATGATATCCGTAATGCCATCCAGATAATAGGGCAGGGCCGGCATTGTAATATAATCCAGAATTGACTCCCGCTTCTCCGGCCGTGTCGTCAGGGTTTTCATCATATGTGTATCGGGATTCAGAAATGCTGCACGTTTTTCTGTATACTTTTGAAGAAGCTCCGGAAAAGCTGCACAGATCATCACAACGGATACAGAAGGATGCTTCTTCTTCAGTTTCTCCGCAGCATCCAGATACATCTGGGAGATGCGCCGTACACCGTCATGAAACTGTGCTTCTGCCTGTCTGCACACAGACTCCGGCAGTACAGTCTGTTTCAGAACCGCATCCAGATACTTTTCATAGGAAAAATCAGGAAGAGGAATGTATGCCTTTGCATGGAAAGCCTCTGCTGTTTCAAAAACATACTGCATGGAGTGATATTCATCCTCTGTAAGAGAAGCCTTGGAAAAGGTAAAGGATACATTCTGAACAGAAGAAGCATGTGCTCTGACAAAAGGAACAAGATATAACGCCTCATCCATACAGCCGTCCTCTGTCAAAAGCTGTTCTGTCACAAAATCAAAGTCATATACTATATTCTCTGCCATATGCAGATGAACCGTGCATTCATAGGCTCCGAACAAACAGGGGCCGCCTTCTACGGCAAAGCGGCGTCCTTCCTCAGCAGCCCGTTTCCATGCTCCTGCGGAATCGGTAAATACCGGACAGCTGCGCAGCGGACTATCCTTTGGCAGATTCTGAAGCGGATTCAGAATCCTTTCCAGCTCTGATACAGCTGATGCATACAGCACGCCCTTGAAGCACAGGGTCCGGCGCTCTTCCGGCGTCCCGAAAAGCTGTACTCTGGCCTGCACAAAAGCATCCTGCTCCAGCTGCTTCTTTTCTTCCAGGCACGCCCTTCGTATGGTACGGTATTCCCGCATCTTCTCCTGTGAAATATCCGGCATATGCAACTGCGTTTCTGAAAAGGACAGCCGTTCACAGCAGGTCTGATAGGCCGTTCTTCCCCGCAGCAGCTGATTCTGCACATGTGCAATGGCCTGAAGCTGCATAGAAAGATACTGCTGCTCCCCGACAACCGCCGCAGTAAAATCTGCATAATCTGTCATTGAAAAATCCAGAAGCGCATCACTGCATGTGCACAAGATGCTTTCCTGCTGCTTTATACCGCACTTTTCCAAAAGCTCTCTGATTCTCATTCTATCATCCCTTACTCACTGAATATATCAAATATAAACAATTGCAGCCATTCCATAAATTCTGTGTAGACAGCAGGCTCTATTACCGATGTACCGATTGCTGCTGTTGTCGTTTCTGTCGTTGTTGTCTCTGACCGTCCGGATCCTGTTGATACAGCTGCGAAAGCGGTTGTTTTTGTTGTTGTCACTGAGGCTGTAACGCTTTCATGACCGGTTCCGGCCGTCACTGCTGTTGTGGCCGTGGATACCATGTACTTCCAATAACGATACCACATTTCTAATTCATCTTCATCGATCGTACGGCTGACCCCTTCCTCGTTTGTCAGCACATAGAACGGTACGGTTGTTGTTACAGATGTCTCCGGCTCTGTTTCTGATACAGCCGCCACGGATGTTTTTGTTTCCGTAGAAACAGCCGCTGACTCTGCTTCCATATTTACAGGCGGCTCTGTTGCCGCTGGCTCTGTCTGCGGCGCATCCTGGTGAACGCCCGGTGAATTCTCTCCACCGTCTGCGCCGCTCTCCTCCGACGAAGCTGAATCCTCAGCAGACGGCTCTGTGGAACGAAACTGCTCCAGAATCCCGTCATCCACATAGGGCACAGCAGGATTTACCTGTACAACAGTACCCGGCGCTGCATAAGCAGTACCATCTGTTATATGATATGTATCTGCATCCCTTTCTGTCTGTACAGCCATGGTGTTTACAGTCAGAGAAGAACGATGATCTGCTGCTGTCTCATCCTCCTCACCCAGGACAGCACGTACGCGCGCCAGCTCTGTCTGAATAGAAACATCCTCTGTCTTTTTATATCCATATTCCAGAATCGCCACCGCACTCTCCCAGTCTCCTTTGGCCAGGTAGGTTTTTGCCAGAGACAGATAGGCATCCGAATCTGTCTCCTTCAGCGATATCGCCTCCTTATAGCAAATCTCCGCCTGATCATAATCCAGGCTGGCATAATGCTGATTGCCTTCCTTTATGTAAGCATCGGCCTGATTCATCCGCTGATTTACAACAAGCAATACAACGATCGCAGCGATCAGCAGCAGAAAAACCAAAACTATACCAGTAATCACATATTTCATCCTATCCGATAATTTCGGCTGTCTGAGCACATCTTTTTGCTGTGCTGTCACTCCGCATCACCTCTTTCTCAATATCCCTCACTGCAATTCCTGCACGACATTTTTCTGCATACCATTCGGCCAATATGTCCTGCGGAGCCGCAGCAAGGCAGCTTTTAAACAATCCATAAGCCTCAGAAAATTTTCCTTCTGCCATAAGCTCTGCGGCCTGCTCAAAGCTCTCTGCACATCCGCAGACAGCAGTATCTTCAAATGCATCCAGCAATTCATACAGGACGATTTTCTCGCCGCCCTGACAGAGCGTTCCTATTTTCCGGCAGTACCAGCCTGTCTCTGTCATCACAGTCTTCATCTGCTCTGTCACAATACCTCTGCATCCGAAAAATTGTGCTATTCCGGCTGCACGTTCAGCAGCCTCCGCCTGAACAGAAGCAACCATGACAGATGCACACGACTCTGCACCGCTGACTGTAATCAGTCCCGTACCGTTTCCCATTCCGATTCCCACTGTAAGCTGCTCCATTTTCGCCAGATTGGCTGCATATTTCACAAGCGACAGCTGCTCCGGGGACGGATATGGGGAAAGCAGCAGGGACAACCGGTCACTGAGGATCCGATATACAATGCAGCCCTGCTCCTCAAGCCATGGAATGATTATCTGATAAAAACGATGCAGCGCTTCTGTCGAAGAGACGGATATCCGCAGCTCTGCAAAGGTTCCCACGCTTTTGCGTCTTGTTCCCGGCACTGCATGCTCCAGGCTGTCTGCACGAAGCATCTGCACGAAGGGCAGCGGTACAAAGCGGTAATGCTGCTCATTGTTTTCCTGCATTTCCTGCTGACGGCTTTTTACATTCTGTATCATAACATACAGCCGTTCCCAGATGTTCATCACCTCTGCGCTGCGCCGTGAGCGTCCCGGACGATTCACCAGTCCTTTCTCTACCTGCAGGCCGAGCCGGCGAATGGGAAGCAGCGCAAAACCAATATAAACGATCACAGCCAACACCATAACACTGCACAGAATCACAATATACTGTACAATACGTGAGGTGATCTGTCTCGTTTTCCAGTCGGTCAAATACTGATCGATACCGATTTCTATAACCGCTTCAATGCCGTATTCCTCATTCTCATAATAACAGAGCTGTACATTCCAGGTGCCCTCTGTATCATACTGTGTCATATTCCGGCTGATCCCATTTTCCAGTACCTTGTCATATACATCCCGCATGTAATAGTTATTATATACATACGAGGTCGGAATCCACTCCTTGCCGCTGCTGTTGTAGAGCATGATCAGGTTTCCCTCCGAATCACATACATGGAATACAAAATACGGTGCAAACTCCTTTTCACCGGTTTCATGATTTTCAAT
Organism: Ruminococcus sp.; assembly: GCA_017472145.1. Classification (GTDB taxonomy): domain Bacteria; phylum Bacillota; class Clostridia; order Oscillospirales; family Ruminococcaceae; genus Ruminococcus_C. Next base: position 209,903 of record JAFUQX010000058.1, read on the forward strand.
CAGAGTGTTCTGCATGATAACATCCAGCTGAGAATGAAATGCCTCAGAGAAAAGCATTTCCTCTGAAAAGCCCTCTGTTTCTGAAAACAAAACATTCAGCTCGCTGCGTATTTCCTTCTCCAGATCATCAAATACATCCGCATAGCTCTCATTGAAAGAGCGGGTCATAAGGCGATTGATTTCAAAGCCTGTCAGACCAATGGCACTGCCGAAAAGCATCACTGCAAATATAACGATCTCAATCCGCACGGAAATATATTTCCTCTTTTTATAGAAAAAGACGATTCCGGTCACGGCCAGCCCCAGAAGCATAAACACCAGAAAGGAGGCACCCAGCCAGATGGCCCCTCGCTTCAGAAGCATGCCGCCTGTATAATGCAGCTCTGGATACAGCGTCATTCTTCCATTATCATACACTGCAAGACAGGATGCAAGCGGTGCGTCCTCATCCGCCAGCACCTCAGGCCTTTCTGCATAAGCCGCAAAGCTACTTTCTCCGATCAGCCAGATATTACTGAGCATATCCGGCTCTACAACGCACATCTGATCTGGAATCCCATCAATTACAGTCTGCTCAAAGGGATTTGCATATGTGCGCTCTGATACAATGCCATCCTGACGATGGCAGCGGATTCTGCTGTCTGTATGCAGATTCAAATAGGAAATATAAGTCTCACCCCATGCAAGATTCACATAGGAGCCGTTTTCCGTTCCTTCCGGCAGAACAGAACGCAGAACACCGTCTATAGACTCTGTATATAAGCCGCCATAGGTACTGAATGCGGAAAGTCTGCCGGCACTGTCAAAGCTATAGGAGGAAAATGCACAGTCACCGCCCAGCGAAATTTTCCTGTCCACAAGAAAATGATCAGAGGAGGTGCTTCTGTAAATCGTGAAAGTGTCCCAGTCTGTATAAAGATAATAGAGACGACCCTCTTTGATATAAGCGGCCTCAGCAGAAGGATAGGGATTCTCATTGGCCTCTACTGCAATCTCCCAGGCCGGCTCCAGCTTCCTGTTTTCAAAGTCGCAGAGGAAGATTTCCTCACGCTCGATCAGACCTGATACACAGCCGTATTCACCGACATGTACATATACCTGTTCGTTTTCTGCATCGTAAATCAGGAAGTCATATACATAACGCCGGCGGTCCTGTTCCGCAGAAAGAGGAATGGAAGAAGTTTCCCTGCCATTTGTGGTACAGCGGTATATATGATACTGCTGCTTTTCCACATTATAGTCGATACCGCAGATCAGACCATCCTGTACGGTACACAGATCCTGACAGATGTTCAGAGAAAGCGTTCGATTTGCAAGAGTCCCTGTCAGAGACAGGAGCATGGAAAGCATAAGACAAATCAAAGGCAGCAGAAGCCATTTCTTTTTCATACTTTTTCTGCCTCCTCCCCGTTCTGATGGAATGCCTGATCGCACAAATACAGATAGCGCACAGCTGCTGCATCATTTTTATTTTTTTCCACAATCTCCGAGAAAAAGATAAATGCTTCCGTATAATCGCCTGCCCGATAAAGCCGGACAGCAGTCTCAAACAAATCGCTGCACCGCTGGGGAAGAATCTCGATCATATGAATGGGATCGGGCGACTCGCCCTCCTCCTCAAAGAAGCCAATGGTGCGGCTGTTGAAAACCAGACTGAAATCCGGTATGGCCTGTGCGACTTCTCCTGTTATCAGGATGCGGCATCCAAATTCTTCCAGAACACGCCGCATCAAGGGAATGCGGGCCTGCTCACGCTGCATGCATGTGCATACATTGACATGATGCTCCGCACCGTACACCGTCAGATGGGTCATACCGCAGTCAATAACAGCATCCATGAGGAAGCGGCCCTCTGTATATTCACGGATGACAGAGGCTGCACAGACCGCATTCAAAGAACCTTCCGGAAATAACACGCGCATTTCTCTCAGGGAAATACGTTCGGGAATGCCGCCGTTTTTCTGTATCATAGGGAGAATATGGGCATACAGTGCATCATACTGCTGCAGACCTTCTTCCAATGTGCACGCTTCATCCACAGGACGGATCCGCAGATAAAGAAGCGTCAGAAACCGCCGTTCTTTATCCTGTACATGTACCTCAGACAGCTTCTCCCGGCCCATCAGTCCGATCAGATCCTTGGATACAAAACGGCTGTAGGCCTTTGCATTGCGTTCGCTCTGCTGCATGCTCTCTCTTAATTCTCTGACAGCATGGTTGAAACGCAGGGTCAGCATTGCAATTTCATTATGTCCCTTTACCGGCAAAGGCCGACAATCACCCTTGATGGTGAATTCCTCTGCACGCTGCTCCATGTGATGCAGAGGAAGCAGTACAAAATGAATCCGTGCCAACAGCAGAATAAAGAACACGGCAACGGCAAGATACAAAAGTCCGGTGACAAAGAGAATCTGATAATCGGTCTGTTCCTCCATGGACATCTGCATAACGATAACACCAGCCGGCGTATCGCCTGTATAGATTACAGTCCCCATAGCCATCCAGTCCTTCCCATCCTGCCTGAACTGCCAGGATATATTCTGTCCGCTGTCGCTCTCCAATGCTGCATAGATCTTTGCCGCATCAGCCGGAAGATACAGCTGCTCCGGCTTCAGACCGATCTGCCCGGCCGTACCGGATACGGCCATGAGTCCGCTGCTGTCCCCTGCAAAAAGTATGCAGGACGGCATGCCTTCATCCTGCGGGAGAGAATGAATTTTCCTGACAAAAAGCCATTGTGCATCAGAAAATGTCTCTTTTCCCGATGCTTTCAGCCATTCCAGTGATGACTGCTCCTCTGTATGGAGGTACAGTACGGTATTATTGAGTGTTATCGTCAGTCGCTCCCAGCGCTGCTCCGTTTTCTGCGTATGATAAAACTGATAAACCAACACGGTTGCAATCGTCAGGATAACTGCGGCCAGCAGAACAAATACCACACAGATACGCTTCTTCAGGGAAACCGTTTCATTTGTAAAATACAGAGCACAGCCTGCCGCCAGATATTCCAGCAGGGCAATGATACAGAAGCCGGCCAGAAATACTGCTGCATATACAAGCCAGCTGTACTGCTTCACAGAAGATATGATCTGAAGCATCCCGTTCTGATACAAGGCACTGTAGAGAACACCGGCTTCATCTGTGAAAAGCATAGCTGCATGAGAATCGTCCGCCACAGACAGATCCGTGCAGTACTTCATATCCATCTCCGGGTGGGTGTGCTGTACATGGGAAAGCATCGCTGATAAATATGCCTCTGTCTTCATATCAGAATCCAAGCGAAGAATTTTTCCATCACAGTCAAGCAGACATACCTCCTGCTGACCGTTCATATACAGCTTGGCCGCAGGCTCATACGTACCGTCATACCGGAGAACCGGAGCGGATCCGTCCGGTGCAGCCTCACGAACTGAACCGTCTCCCGTAAGAAACAGAACAGAACCATTATCACAATATACAGCACTGCGCACGCTGTAAAAGCCGGAAACCTGATAGCTTTGTACTGGTGTAAACACAGCAGAATCTACACCAGCCAGATGAACCGATAAAATGATACCCGTATCCGCCCTCTCAGAAAGAATCGCACACATGGTTCCGTCCTGCATCTGCATACCGATCAGCGTACTGCTGTCTTTCTCCAGATGTACCGTTTTCTTTGCCTCGGACTGCTCCTGAGAAACTGTATGCACATAAACAGAAGCGGTTCCATCCTCCTCTGTGCCTGTCTCCCACAGATAGTAAGCACCGTTATAATAATGCATTGCAGAAAGACTGCTGCGCTCGGCCGGCAGAGACAGCGTCTGCTTCTCATCATACAGGCTGTCTCCTTTTTCATTCAGAACCATTATCCGAAAGGAATCGCCCTCTTTTTCTGCAATCGCATAGTTCTCTGTGCCAACTGCAATTGCCAGCGGTTCAAAATCCTGCTGTAATATATGGAAAGCTGCGAATCCTGAAAACACGGCTGCTGCAATCAGTGACAGTGCGATCATAAGCTTCGAATACCATTTCATCGTTTCACCTCCCTCTCTTATTCAGGGAATCATAATTGTTGTTTGTCCGAATGTTGTAAAACGGATCTGTCCTCCGTTTGCACACATGAGGCAGCTGCTGCTGTTCAATGCCGGGTAATTTCCCACAAGAACGGTTGGCGAACCGGGTATCCATGGTGCCGGCGTTACTGGCGTACAGGGCCTTGCCGGAGTCGGAACACCTGCAAAGGGCACTACCGTTACAGGCGGTATCGGATGATTCGGTGCCACACACATTCCAAAAGGCATGATATTTACCATGGGCTTATTATCCATAATCGTTGCAATGGGCATTGTGTGCAGTACACGATAGGTTGGCAGTATATTCAGCAGGGACGGCACTGTGCCAAAAGTACACATCATAGATGCACCGCCGCAGATACAAAATCCCATATCATTCACCCTCTCTGCTTTCCTGAATTCGTTTCAGATTTGGCCTTGTCCCGAAGACTGCGGCGGTCACCAGATCCTGTGTGCCGTCCTCTTCAATCAGAAATATATCCTTTTCCTCGGCTTCCTCTACAGCAATGATGAAGTTTCCGGCTGCATCTGCACGGGCGCAGAATACCGGCTGAATCTCTGTGATATCCTCCGCTGAAACAGCCTTCAGAGGCTCTGCGGATACAAAATACCGCTCCGACAGATACACCTTATCAACAGCAGTCTGTATCAGCTCCGTTCGGCCGGCCTTGTCTCTGAGAAGCAGACTGCGTCCTGTTGCCGCATATAGAAAATTGCCGCTTTCCATGAGAATCCTTCCATCGCGGAGCTGCTTGCAGAAGCGTATCTGACAATAGCGCACCGGACACAGAAGCCGTATCAAAGACTCCGGCTGCGCCGTTCCGCTGAAATAGGTCACATCCCGGTTCTGAAGCGCCCACGCCCCCAGATTCTTCGGTGTCATACGCACCGGTCTGATGTCATCCAAGCCGCATCTTTTCAGCACGCACGTCTCAGAACGGTACGCAGGCAGCTCTACACGCACCTGAAACTCCGGACTTTCTGCATTCAGAAAAACATAGATCCCATTCTCTTTCTGCACTACCTTCGTGGGGCAGCTTGTATAGATTCTGGCCTTTCCGCTCTGGATGTATTGATTGGTATGCTCATCCACCAGCTGTATGACACCGCTCAGGGAAAAGGAAAGCGTTACATCTGTTTTCATATAATATCATTCTCTCCCACAGTAAAATCTGCATCCACAACTCTGGCAATTGGCGTCAGATGCTCAGATTCCAGCTCGACAGGTCCTACACGGTAAAACAACGCCAGACGGTGCTTGAGCTGCAAGCCGCTCCAGATCTTGCTGATCTCATTCTGCGTCAGATTGATCATGGAAATGGGAATTCCCCGCTCCGGCGGTCGGTTCTGTCCGGAAAAATCAGGCACTACCAGCGAATGATAATCGTTGAAAATCTGAACGACCTTTCCCAGAATATTCTGTTCCTCCAGCGCACGGTACTGAATTTCGCTGGAAGAGGATGCTGTGAACAGATAATGCAGATACAGAAATCTCGAATCCTGCCCCTGCATGTAGCTGCCAAGGCCATAGCGCTGATTATCCTGCGCAAGCTCTCTGCATTCTGCAATATTGTAGAGATATACATAAAGCTGCATATTTCCCTTTTCCTCCGGACTGCTCAGCGCAATGCTCTCCGCATTCCGGAGAACCTGCGGTACCATTTTTTCCTCCAGCAGCTTCAGAATGGAACGGCTGACGGAAGAGATGATTGTATAGTCTGCCATAATTACTCCTTTAGGTCGTTTCTTCTTCTTTCATTTCCTCCACGGATAATAATACACCGTTACGAAATTCACCCTCTACGATCATAGCACCTGTTTCAGAATCATAGAGAATACCGTGACCGTAGATCTCACCCAACAGGAAATCTCCCTCGTAAAGCTTTGCACCGGATGACGCATCATACAGTGTACCTGTGCCATCATATACGCCGTCACGGAAACCGCCCTCATAGACCGGGATTCTGGTGACGGCATCATAGAGCGTACCTGTACCGCTGAACCGGCCCTCACGAAACTCACCCTCGTAAAGCAGATTTCCGGTCTGTCCGTCATACAGACATCCCTCGCCGCTGTAGAGCCCTCCTGAGAAGCTGCCTGTATAAATGCGTTTTCCGTTTTCATAATAAGTACCCTCGCCCTCGAATTGACCGGATACAAAGAGACCTGTATACTGTACAGTGCCATCCTCGGCATAGAGGATGCCCTTTCCTTCAAATACACCATCTGTCATTTCACCGGAATACTGCAAAGCACCGCTTTCATAGTAAGCTACACCTGTACCCGCACCTGTGGGACGATTCTCTGAAAAAGTCCCTGTATACACCGGAATACCATCTGCATACAGAACGCCCTCACCTTCATACTGACCCTTTGCAAAGCTGCCATTGTAGAGAAGGCTGCCATCCTCCTGATAGAGCTTTCCTGTACCCTCAAAGCAGCCCTCGGAAAAACCGCCTTCGTACTGCTCTGTACCATCTGCATAATACAGCGTCCCCGTACCGTCAAATTTTCCTGCTGAGAAAGATCCCTCATACTGAACCGCACCGGATGCATCGTACAAAATGCCTTCCCCATCGTATACAAAATCAGCAATACCTCCGCTGTAAATAAGGTGCATTCCGTCCTCGGAGTAAATTTCAGCTATTCCCTCCTTAAGCAGGTCATTTTCAAATACACCTTGATAAACCACCTGACCAGCATGATATTCCTTGCCCTCGCCGCTGCGTACACCGGAGGAAAATCCCCCTTCATAAATCAGGACATTGCTTTCATAAAGCCGGCCGTCTCCTTCATAAAGACCGTCTGCAAAGCTCCCCTGATACAGAACCGAACCATCCTCTGCATAAAGGGTACCACTTCCCTCGTATACACCATTTGCAAATTCACCTTCGTACTGACGGCTGCCATCCTCCCGGTAGAGGAGGCCTGTTCCGCTGTAGCGATTCATAGAAAAGCTGCCCTCATACTGCACATTACCGTTCAGGTAATAGCTCTCACCATTCCCCGAATACTGCTCATCTGCAAATTCCCCCTGATACAGAAGATTGCCGAAATAGTCATAAAGCGTCCCCTCTCCGTTGATGCGTCCGTTTTCCAATGTTCCTTGAAACAGCACATTCCCTTCTGCAGACAAAAGCTTTACCTGACCGCTGTATCCGGACAGCTCCTTTTCGTAAACTGGAACCTCCCATGTAAGAAAACGGGAACGGATCAGAGGATAGGCCCACTTTACACAGATAATCGGAATCAGGATCAGCAGCAGCAGGACTATGACAAATACAACCTTGGAAATATAAAATTTCCCGATGGCTATGTAATTTGCGGTGGTCTTTTCCTTGGGGCTGGTCTTCTTTTTCAGTTCAGCCCGCAGATCGGTGGTGATCTTATAGGAAAGATACCGCTCATTTGTCATAGACCGGAAGCGTCCGATCAGATTCTGAAACGGCGCCTGGATCATTTGCAGCATTGATGACGCCATATACTGTATCATATTCTTAAACGAAAAATGCTGCATGAAACACACTCCTCTTTATTTTTACTGCGATGATCCCTCTGTTGGCTCATCCGTCTGGAGAGGCTGATTCTCCTTTATAACAAGCGTTCCGATCTGCGTAATAGGTGTCGTTTCCTCCGTCTCCTTTTCACTAAAAAACAGCTGATAAAGCAGTACAAGGACGGCCGCAGTGCCCAGAAGCAGAAGGAATGCATTCCGTATCTTCGGAAAATTCTTCTTTATTTTTTCCCATAGCCGAAAACGATATTTTCCTGAAACAAGATGATTCATCCGACTTTTCAGATCATCGTATACCACACCATAGGCGGCATACAGCTCCGCATAGGAATGATACTGTTCTCCCTCCATGAGCGCTCTGCAAAGTGACAGAAGATCTTGAGAATACTGCATCTCCAGCTCCTCTGCAAAAAGTTTTTTCAGGATTTCCAGACAGGCAAGCTCTGCATCGTGAAAGGCCGCTGGCTCTCCTGCTGCAAGCTCTGACAAATTGTAGAAAAACTGCACTGTATTTTCTTCTGTCAGAATCAGACATTCCGGACGGAGCACTGCACACTGCACAGTAAGGTCCATATCCTGAAGCACCATATATTCGGTGAGCATCCGCCCATATTCCAGACGCTGCTCCAAAGAAACTTTTTCTATATGTTCAAAAAGCGGCCGTCCTTTCTGACAGCGGAACAGAAGATAGAATACGCCATCCAGAGAGAAGCTTTCGATGTAATCTGAAAAATGGGGATTGCGCTCCTGCCGCAGAAACAGCGGCATTAACGTACTGTAAGAATCATCCTGCAAGAATCCGTTCAGAAGATATAGTGACTGCTCCCGCTCCATAATATCCGTACAGACATATACAGAAATGGCTTTTGTTTCCTCCACTACCTGCAAAACATGCAGCGTACGGTTTAATGTGCGAATCAGCATTGTATCGCCTCTCTTCCTTTGTTCTCCTGATTACAGATTCCGCACTACAACAAAGGCCGAGGCCTGCAAGGTCTGACTGCCTTCTGCTGTTCTGACAAGAATCTGATAAACGCCCGGCGTATTGGGCGCTGTATAAGCACCGCCGCCTGTAATAATACCGCCCCGAGCTCCCTCCCGTACAGACCACTGTACGGGCTGTTTCGGACAGTTTTCAAAAACGGCCTCAAAGGTCACGGTTTCCATCACACAGATCTCCATCATACTGGGCTTGATAAGCAGTCTTGGCGTACTGTCTGCGGTTTCCGCAATGTGACTATGTACAGCAGTCCAGTGGATCCGCACTCTGGTAGAGACCGCCGGCTCTGTCAGACGCATTCCTATGATAAATGTGCCCTTTTCCATATCAAGCTTAGCCGCAAGCTCTGCACGGATGTTTTTCTTGCTGCCGCCGAAAATCTGGGTATCTCCATAAATGGTTTCTGTGTCGCTTGTGATCAGTCCCAGTGTAACAGCTGTCTGACCGATGCCAAGCCCATGGGAAACCGGCTCAGAATAAAAGCACTGACCTACGCGTCCGCCCATTGGCATCGCAATTTCCGTAATACCTGAGGATACAGCATATTGCTCACGCATTTTTTCCCCTTCACTTTTTTCGCTCTGGGGAAGACTGTACAGAGATTTTCTCTGCTCCTGTGCCCTTTCCTCCCGCAGCATATCCACAAGCTCTGCGGTAAGGCTGCTGAACACATACTGCTGAAAGGGCATCCTCTCTACACCAAGAATCCGATGCCGTCCGTCTTCTGCCTCAACATGAAGTCTGGCAAGACAAATGGCCGGCTGACGGATGCTCTCATTCAGAATATACTGCATTCCTTCACTACGGAATTTCCGCAGAAGCTGCTGTTCGTAAGAACCTGTAACGATCTCTGTATTCATACGACAGGGTGAAAATCCCCCTTCCGTAAAATCCGATCTGCCCATCGTAAATGATGCACGATCTGTTTCCACACTTCCGGCTTCCCCGTCTGCATGCAGGAGGACATCCAGATCATAGCGCAGAACGATCTCATCTCCCTGCATGGGCTGCTTCCGGCTGTCGTAGGAGACCGTAATCATGCGGTTCTCCCGATGCTTCAGTCCCATCAGACGCAGCTGATAGGAAAAATGTACAGCTGCATTCCGCATATGACGCTGCACCCTGACCAGAAGCGGTATTGTACTGCCGGTCTTAGCCATAACAGGCAGTGTCTGCGTAATTGTACACACCTCACTGTGATATATGCATTCCGTATGCTGATAGAACTGCCGTACCATGCTTTCTGAAAAAGGCGGTTCTGTTTCTGTCAGAAAGAAGCGATACCGCTCTGTAATACTGTCATACTGCTCTGCATTTTTATTTTTTTCTGCCTTCTCCGATTCTGTGTGACAGTATTCATCATACTCCAGACAGAGATATAAGGAGGCTGCATGTGTATCTCCGTGATAACCGTCAATGGAGGAAAGGGCCAGCAGAAGCGGCTTGTCTATGACGATTTCCCGTCCGGAAAAATCCAGTGCCGCACCAGGCTGAACTGCAAGCATTCTCTCATCGACTGCTGTGACGGACATTCCGAAAATCACACCGGAGCCGTGCAGAAACCGATTGATAAAACGGTGCTTATCATTCATGTACTTCTGCTCCATATAGAAATCGTCCGCAGAAAGAAATTTTCCGTAATAATAATGATTCCGTTCAAACGGAAAGTATTGCAGATTCTTCATTCGTTCTCCCTCCTTTTCATAAGTGCAGAGCGTCCGTCCAGGCGAAGTCCCTGCGGCTGCTCAGGCTGCGTATCCTCCAGCCATTCAGGCTCTATAAAAATCAGCTGCATACGCATATGCGCCGGCTTGCTTTCATTCAGAATCCGAAGGAGCGCCTTATGCTGTACCTCCGACTGTACTGCATGATTGGGCAGAATAACTGTGAAGGCAAAGGCCTCACGCTCATATTCACCGCTTTTCCATGCGCGGACTGCATCCTTCGGGTCAGGAGCAAAATAATTTTCCAGCAATACAGGACGTACCTGCGTATAAAGCTGTACCATATCCGCTATCATTCCGGCTGTGCCGGTTCTTCTGTATAAATCCGCTGCACGGTGCAGCAGCTTACGAAGCTGTTCATCATCCCATAAAGCATAGGAGTCCATTCCGATCCAGCTGGAAATCCATTCCAGGAAGGTCCGGTCTGTCCGGTCAATATCATAACGGGCCGGAAGCTCTGTGATCTGCTGATTCATCTGCTCATACAAATTCTGGAAAATGCTCAGAAAACGCATGGTAAAATCTGCTCCCTCTGCATCAGCACGATAGACCTCCGGCAGAAAGGACAGCCAATCTGTATGATCCAGCCATATCTTCAGGGCAGAAACAGAAGGATGATTCAGGCCATCACTCTGTATGCGTACAGAATACCAGAGATAGCGTCCCCTTACATCCATAAGCATAATGTCCTTCCTGTTCGTGCAGCTCTGATGCGGAAAGGCGGTGAAAAAGGCTTCTTTCTCCTCGGACAGCAGCTCTGCATCAAATAAAATATCACGTATCGTACAGGAACGCTGGCCGTATACACAATCCAAACGGTCTGATGCATAAAAGGTAACAGTAACGGATGTATTGGGATACCATGCGGCTGTCAGCTCTGCACGTCTCCATATCTTCTGACGCTCGGTGCTGTCGATGATATCGGAAAAGTAAAAGCCGGTACCCTTCGCAGGATCGATCAGAAAAAGACCGCTGTCCGTTCCGGTTATATTGGAAAATACACCCCGTCCGAAATGGGAATACTGATTGAAAAGATAATATCTCGCCCGCTGACGCATGGCCGCACCTCCTTTACATAGAAGATATAATTTTTATCTCCATATCACTCAGATATGCAAGACCGTTTTCCGGTAGAATCAGATCTCCGCTGCGACTGATTTTTACCTTATCATTCCGGCACTGAAGCATCAGTGTCTGAATGCTCCGCACCTCCTTGAGCAGATCGATTTCTGCATAAACTGCACTGTACAGAACAGGCTTTCCAAAAGAATGATAGGTCGTTTCAAAAAGCGCCTCAAGGGCCTGTCTGATTTTCTGTTCTGCATCTGTACTGTGAGACTGTGCATAAACGGCTGCATAAATACAGATCTCCGCATACTGAGGAAATTGCAGCTGAAGCTGTGTTCCGATAAGCCGCCTTTCCTCCAGAAAACGAAGCAGATTAAATGCATAAACAGGATTGGGTCCGGCCTTTTCCGTGCCTGTGTAGGGTTCTATGGCAATACGCACACTATTGCTGCCATCGGCCCCCGGCTGAATCCGGCAGCTGCGGATCATCAGCCCAGGTACTGCGTATACCAGACGCTCATAATCCTCCAGCGTAACGGCGCGCGCCGGAAGACTACCCTCCTTCCGGCTGCGAAAATAACAGACCTCAGGCGTCTCCGCAGCTGCACCGCCCTGGGCCTCTCTGTATGATGCCGACCTCCATATTTGTTCCGGAGCCGGACTGTATGTAATATCGCCGCCCCTGAGATTGCCCTTTTCTGCATGCGTACGGGACAGAGAAATGATCCAGAGCGGCCCTGCCGGCATACTGCCGTGGAAACCATCTCCGAAACGAAGCAAGCCCTTTTCACCGGAAAGCTCATATACACGATCCAGATGCCCTGCATCCAGAAGAGAATCCACCTGTCTCCAGAGATTCCATTTCTCATAAAATGGATCATAAATCAGGAGCTGGAAATCATCGCTGTACAAATCGGTACATTGCAGATCATATTCCTGGAAGGGAAATCCATCTCCCTCAGCTGGATGCAAAAGCGCATATGTCTGCTGTGCGGCACTGACTGCAAGAATCTCCTGAACAGGAAAATCTGCTGTGACCGTCACAATTATCGTCGTATCCTCTACAGAGATCTGTACAGCATCCCCCGGTACAAGGTGATAACCATCCCCATCGGAAATAAGATACTGTGTCTCCCAGCTTGCACTTGCATAAGTAAGAGGAAGCTCTCCCTGCCACTGGCTTGCGGAAATACGGCGTATATTCTGTACTGCACTGCAAACCGACCTGGGTTCTGTCTGTATTGCCGGCAGTATCTGCATAGAGACCCCTGTAAGCAGAGGCGGGACATCATAATGTGCGTTTTTCAGAGAAAAGCGAACACCGTATATCGTTTCCGGATTTTCTGTCCGCAGTACAATTCTTCCGGATACAGTAAATGCATCTGTCTCCTCGGTCTCGATCCTGCACGGCTGCAGACCATGGGCAGTCTGTACCTGTGCTTCCAGCTCTGCAAGGCATCGGTAACCCTCCTGCATGGGATTCCGTTTTACGGGATAGCTGCTGTACACGGAAAAATACAATGCGGCCTGCCTGCATCCGGAAAGAGCTTTTGAGAATTGTACAAAAAAGCTGTCCGCCGCCTTTGGACTGCGTCCGAACGGATAAAACTGCATTTCCTGAAACACCTTATGTTCCAGATGAAGCTGTGTGCCGTCTGCCGAATGCAGCTCCGATATCCAGCTGTCATAAATTTCGCTGGTTTCCGTTAAAGTAAAGCAGATATCACCTGAATAAAACGGCGTTCCTCTAAGAAGTCTTCCGCTCTGCCGGCTTTGCAGGGCAATGCTTGCGGAGGCCGGACGACAGCGGCGGCCTGTAAGCCCCAAAAGCTGTAAAAACTTCGGCTGCATAGGAATATCCATGTGGTTCATATAAAACTGCTGGGCTTCCTTCAGCCAGGAAAGCAGCTCCAGAAATGTAATACCCGGATCATGCTCATTGTAATCTGTCCACTCCGGATAAAGAAGCGGTATGCTGTTCTTTGCATGTCGCAGAATTTCCTCATACATTTCATCATCCAGATTCAAAACCGGAAGCATGCTCTGCTCATCTCCTTTCATTTCTGATTACTGTAACCCTGTTTCGATATGAATTTCATGTGTACCGCTTACCGCTATAAAAAATGTACTGACTGCGGACAGATGATTCAGATCGATTTCATTCTGTTCGTGATCCTGCACAGAAAATCCTCGTACCATAATATTTTTCACATGGGAAATGCCGCTTACAGTATATATGACATTTTCAATCTGCCGGATATGGGGCAGTACACCGATCTCCCAGCCGTTTCCATCAAAATTACCGGTTATGGGATGCAGGAAAGCTGTGATCCTTTGCAGTACCTGCTCCTTGATGCGAAATATCTTTCCGCTGTCTGCTGCCAGAATTTCTGCTGTTACACACAGCTTCACATAACTGGGATGTGTGATATAGCAGCTTCCAGGGGTTAGTGAGACGGCCCGTCTGCGGTTCATCTCACGAAGCAGCTTTTCCCGGATCTGATAGAAATGAAGCCCTTCCTTTGTGAAATCCGAACGCATAATCAGAAGGGTTACGCTTCCGGCTTCCTTTTCACCATCTGCATTATAACCAGCTGCACATTTCACCTTCAGAATACTGCGTTCAATCCGCCGTGCGAGCTGTTCATAATCCTGTACCGTCACGCAGCATCCGCCGTTTCGAAGATCATCTGCGGTGCGGTCCAGAGCAACAGGAACCTGCTCCATATCATTTCCGCCTGAAAGAGGCAGCGGGTTGATGATTTTTGTCACAAGGCCCAGCGCATACTGACTGCCTGTGATTCTGCCGGCAGGAAGATTGCCGCTGCGGCCGCCGCCTGTTGTATAGGATATACGGATACAGTCTCCTTTTCCGCTGCACGGTATTCTTCCATAGACACCATCACCGAACAGAATCATACCTTCATTTCTGTCAATACGGTAATGACGATCCTCTGCATTGGAGGAATAAAACTGCTCCACCGCATTCCACTTCACCCAGACTCTTTGCAGAACACCATAATTGTCATACTCCGGATCTGCAAGGCCAGCCTGACGCAGCTGCTCGATCTCCGCTGTACTATGCAGTGTGATCTCGTTCACCCATACTTCAGCCGTACAGATATTTTTTCGGGAAAGCGTACAGGTGTAATGAGGCACGGCTGTTTCCATGCTAAAGAATTCCGGCGGTGCTGTCTGCTGGTTCTGTATCTCTGTACAGTTCATATCCATGCGAAAAACAGCAGGACAAAGCTGCTTTGCGTTCTCTGCACAGTAAGCTGCGTCTGCATCCGTAACACGAATCCAGTACAGCTTTTTCTGAAACAATTCTGCTCTGGCAAAGCCGGTGTTTCCGCTTATGGTAACAAAACCTGTATGAGCCAGCTGTCCTGTATCATCATAGCAGCGAAGCCGCTCCCATCCATGCGCAGACATATACTCCCAGCGCAGCTCCGGCATTCTGCCGCTCAGCTGCTTTTCTAATGCGATCAGCAGCCGGAAGGGGCCACCCTCCAGCGGTGCGGAAAATCCCAGATACAACGCCGGCTCCTTCTGAGGCAGATCGGAAAATAAAGCAATGGGCTCCTGTGGGTTCCACCTTTTCAGCACCATGTGATCCTCTGTCTGCACAACGTCCGGTATGCAGGGTGTCACACAATGATAATGGAACACAACCCCTGAAATAAGCGGCGCTCGATAAATCGTATTCATCTGATAGGTTTGCTCCATATTCAGAATACGGGCCCGGATAAAGCGGCGCTCCTCTGCCTCTGCTATGACAGGCTGTAAATCTGTCGGACAGATGAACTCCAGCTGATAGGTACGCTTGCCGTCTATGGGACAGAATGCCTTTTTCATTTCCGTGCTGCACGGAAGTGTTTTCCACCCTCTGCCGTTAAAATATTCCCACGATACCTGTTTGATAAAGGCTATGGCCTCCTCTTCTATACGGATATCGGATTTCTTCATAATCATCTTCCAGTCTGAAACAGGCTTTTCCACCGCTTTTCTCGGAGGAAGGGGCGCATACTCTATTGTGAACTGCATAATGATCTGCGCACCGGCCTTGCAAAGCACCTCATCTGATGCGATATAGAAAGCATCGTAAAGTGCAGGCTCTTCGCCAAAGGGATAGAACCAGAAATCTTCAGCAATTCCCTGCTTGGTAAGCTGTACATCGGGAAGGATCGCATCTCCGGAAACAGAAAACAGAAGCTTTTCTGCATTCGCTTCGGGAAGCATCCGAATATCCAGAAGGGAAAGCCGAATCCAGTAGGCCTCCTCCCCGTGAAGAACAGCCTTTGCAAAGAGCGGCTGAGACGAAGGCTTTTGCAGATACAAAGCCTCTCCCTCTGCCATACAGCCTGTAAAGGGGATCCAGCCGCTTTCTGCATAGTAGGAGATCAGAAGCTGACCATTCAGGCAGGCTTTTTCCAGACGCTCTGCCAGAGTCTGCTGATTTGTATCGGATTTTTCCGGAAGAATAAGCTGTATATTTCCTGTTTCACTCATGTTCAGCATACCGCTTCGGCATCCGATCCATATAACATGACGGTTCAGATCAGGCGTTTCACTGCGGAACAGCGTAAAATGAGGAGACTCCTCCTGACGATCGGAATCATATACATGATGAATGGTATCTGCACGGCCGTCTGTCATGAAAATATGCTGAATGAAAGAATTTGTAACACAAACATCATCCTGTGTAGTGAAGCCGGATTTCTGGGTTTCATCCTCTGGCATATCAGCAGTCACCACCGTACCCGCCGGAACAAGCACCTGCTTGTCCGGATCATCAGAGGAAAGACCGAACTGCACATAGCCCGAGGCCGGCTCCGAAGGACGCAGCTCTGTGCCAATAAAGCGGCAGAATGCCGTCCTGTTTTTCTCTGCGGTAAGATTCAGACGGCGGATCGTTCCCATATGCATCTGTGCAAAAATTGCTGCAAGGGCCGTACCTGCATCCGGATGAGAAAAATCTGCGTTCCATTCCGGCGTATAGCTCTTCGCCAGTTTCTCTATGGCTTTTAAAATATCCTTTTCCTTTCTGGAATCCAGCATGGGAATCTGCATAATCTCACCTCTTTTTCTTCGTCTCAGAGCTTCTCTTTATGTGCCTTCTGAAATATAAAACGGATAGACCAGATTATAGGGTGTATTGGTCGCGCGTACTGTATACTGAATTATAAGCTGAAGAATACCGCTCTGGATTTTCTCTTTGCTGACCTGAATCTGTACCTCTATGATGCGAGGCTCCCACTTGCGCAGCGCCTCCTTGACGCAATAGCGGATTTCTGCAATCTGCTCCTCCTGAATGTTGGCAAACAGGTACCGGTGCAGGTCACATCCGAATTCTGGCTGCATGACACGTTCCCCTTTACGGGTGGAAAGGATTAATCGGATAGACTGCGCTATATCTTCCTCATAGGATGCTGTGCAGATACGCCCTGTCTGAGGATCTACACCAACGGGAAACCGCCATCCGGTTCCCAGAAATGCCTTTTCTCTCCCTGCCATCTTCTCTCCTTTTCTCAGCCGTTCAGCTTCAGAATGCTTCCCTTGATCTGCGTTACTCCGTTTGAATGGATACTGGCCTGTGCAGTTGCACTGACATCAATGGTCTGCCCGGAAAGCTTCATCTGTGCGCCCTTTCCCTCCAGACTGCTGTCAGCCTGAAGGGAGATTTTTGTGTTTTTCTCAGTAATACTGCTGCTGTCAGCTGTAAAGACTGCCTTTTCCCCGATTTTCAAAGTAATGGTCTTTGCAGCCTGTACAGTAATGCTGCCGTCCTTTTCATTTATGAGGATCTGATTCTTACAGCTACTGTCCTGAATCGTTATCTGCTTTTTTTCATCCTCCATACAGAGGGTCAGACCGCCTGCTGTTTTCACTGTTACAGAGGCCTTGCCTTCTTCATCACTGGCAGAAATCACATTGCCGCCCTTGGTACGAAACACCTTTACAAGATTGTCTTTATTTGTAATTTCCTCGGGAAGGTCCTTCCCCTGCACATAAATACAGCCCAGAACAATGGGAAGCTCACTGGCTGCACCTACAAAAGCAACCAGCACCTCAGACTCAATTTCCGGCAGCGTATGCTGTCCGTATTTTGCACCACCGTATGGCATCAGAAATCTGGCCCAGACCTCGCTGCTGCCATCCTCATAAGCCGTGCGCAGCCTGACCTTCAGCTGATTGGGGTGCTTATCATCCTTGTTCTGGAGTACCTTTCCATAATACAGCGTACCATATCGTTCCATATGCATCATAGACTAAAACCATCCCTTTATCTGAAATTTCGTCCGGAACCCATTCTGATTCAGATGATGCTGTACGTTGCTGATCCAGAATTTCTTCTTGTCATATTCCTTTTGGATGCCATATATTTCTATGCATCGCCCGGGAACAATTTCAGGAAGTCCGATGCAAAGGCCTTCTCCTGTCTGACAGGATGCGATGCAGTCCTCTGCGAAGTAAGCAGCATAAAGCTTTGCAGAGGCCGTATCAGCAAGCTGCATACAGGGGAAATATTGCTTCTGTGCCTGAGAAACCGCACTTTTCTGCGAAAAATCCGTTTTCCCTGAGGCCTTTTCCAGAACGGCTGTCTCATGGTCCTCTCTGGAAAAGCCTGATGCCGAAATTTCTATATTTCCATAGCCCGCAGTCAGACTGAAATCAAACAGACTTCGTCCAAGCTGCAGAGTGATGCACGGTGTTTTATTTCTGTCCTTTACAGGCTGAAAATATGCCTTTCCATTAAAGATATAAAATTCCTTGCCGGCATAGGGACAGAGTATCTCGCGAATATAGGCATAATCACTTCGGCCGTGACAGGAAAGCACCGGATGCTTCTGCTCACCTGATGCATCGACTGTGCCTATAGAAGCAATTTTGCTGTAATCCGAAAGAATCGTTTTCAGTACATCGGAGCATTTCTTCTCCGTATAATACAGGGAACGATAATTCTGCGACATAAGCGTAACCGCATCAAATGCCGTTATACAGATTTCCTGCTGTGTTTCACGATACCGATACTGAAGCTCGCCTACATAGCCGCTGAAAATTTCATGAAAAACGGAACCGTAGCCGATCTCTACCTTGCAGGAAGAGCCCAGGGCGGCTGCTTCCTGAAAGCTGCTGCCCTCTCTGTTATATACATCCGTGAGAACAATGCGGACCGTACTCGCTTCTTCATGATACAAATCTGCTTCAACATCTGCAATCAGCATGGTGCTGCCGCTACGTGAAGATTTTGCGGTCACAGTACTGAACTGCTTCCCGTCAATGGTAACACGGGCTGCCGGTACACGAAACTGATCATAACGCTCGGCAAGCGCTTTATAGTCTGCCTTTGCACTTCTCATCAGGTCTGACATCTGCTTTCCTCCTTGTTACAGCGGCGGCAGCACCAGCATCATACCGGGCCGGACATCCAGAGGGTCGGATAAGCCATTGGCTTCCGCAATTACACGCCATGCTCCTGCGTCATTATATTCCTGATACGCCATCTGATAAAGATGCGTATTCTCATAAACAGGACGATACTTGGAACGGTCCGGGGACTGAGGGGTGTTGTCATTCTGAAGCGCAGAATCAATGTCAACGGCCTCCTGAAAAACTGCTTCAAAATTGGCACGGACGGGAATGCCGTTTTCTGCGTACATGGTATATCGGTACTGTAAAGATGTAAGGATACCGGAAAAGCGCTCCTCTCCCCACTGCATCCGACATATAGGCTGCCGGTGCAGCTCTGCAAGCTCCTGCCGCAGATTTCTGACGGCCTCCACCTTTTCCCGTACATCCTCGATTTTCTCTTCGGAAAAGGTCCCGTCCCCTTTGAGGTTTGCTCCCTGATAGGTCAGAATGTAAAAGGAGACATGCATTTCGTTCCTCGATTTCTGCTGAATATTCAGGATATGCTGTCCGTTTTCTCCCAGTGCACCATGCTCCTCTACGTGATATCGCTCCATTACAATGGACAACGATGCTGTTTGATTTTTTCCTGTTTCATAAACGATTTCCGCCTTCACAGAGGCCATGGCTTACACCCCATTCTATTAAAATATACCGTTTTTGCGCTTTATTGTATGAGATTTACGATCCATATACTGCATGACCTCTTCTGCAATACGCTCCATTTCCCTGGAAGAAAGTGCGGGAAGTCTGCGTTCACGCTTCTGCTGCTGATAAGACATCTGTGACAGCTTCTGCTTTTGCAGCTGAACCTGCTGCGACAAGGATTCCAACTGTTCTGCCACATCATCCGAAATAGCTGTCGTAGATGCGGATGATGCATGATACAATGAGGAATAAGGTCTCTGCTGCATGGGACGGTCTGCACCGGGATGCTGGATATTTCCTGTACGATTTGCTTGCGCTGTCGGCTGATAAAACTCTGTTTCAATATTTTCTATACGCTTTTTCAAGTGCACAAACCGTGTTGGAATACGGATGGAATACTGGTGGGTTTCCTGCGCCGCATGTTCATTTTTCTGCAAATGAAAAATAGAGGACTGTATGGTATAGCGTTTCTGAATTGCACCTGTTTTCTCGTGCAGCAACATATTCAGCCGATGTGCGGCCTGCCATTGGCTGTATAGTGTTCGATCAAGCGTCCGCGTCGTGTAGGTTTCTGCTGTACTCAGAAATCTCATTCTCTGAGCCAGGTGTTCAAAAAAAACATCCTGCTCTGTCTCCGTAAGCGAATAAAGCTGCTCTGTCAGGCTCTTTTCTGTGCGGCTTGCATGGTTCAGCGTTACATGTTCGAGCGCTTCTGTGAGTTCTGACCGCTCTGTCTCACTGAATGTCTCGTAGGCTTCAAGCAATGTTTTATCTGGAAAGATACCGCTCAGCTTTTGGGTTATGCTCTTTCCGATGTATCGCTCATTCAGATAGTCCCGGAGTTCTTCCTGCTCTGTCTCTGTAAGCGAATAGAGCTGCTCTGTCAGGCTCTTTTCTGTGCGGCTTGCATGGTGCAGCGTTACATGTTCGAGTGCTTCCGTGAGTTCTGACCGCTCTGTCTCACTGAATGTCTCAGTGTAAGTTTCAAGCAGCGTTTTGTCTGAAAAAATATCACTCAGCTTTTGGGTTATGCTC
>JAFUQX010000059.1 GCA_017472145.1 Ruminococcus sp.
GTTCCACCTTTTTTTATTCCCTTCGGGCCATTAGCTCAGTTGGTCAGAGCTCCCGGCTCATAACCGGTCGGTCCTGGGTTCGAGTCCCCGATGGCCCACCACCTCTCAGAGCTGCTGCATTCCTTTGCGGCAGCTCTTTTTTTGTGTCAGGTCTGATTGGAGAGATGTTTCATGCGATTCCTGAAATTTTCTCTGTAAAAAGCTTGACTGTGATTTCTGTCTATGCTACAATGAAATCACGATGCGCTTTCCACAATTTCATAGGGAAATGTGGAAAAAGCACCTGCTATAGCCAATATAATATAAAGAGAGGGATCATTTTATGGAAAAAGGAATCGTATTTGACATGGACGGCGTTCTGTTTGACACGGAGCGTGTATGTAATATTGTATGGATGGATATTTCCCGGGAGATCGGCTTTTCCGAGGGAGAAGCAGCGCTGAAAAGCTGCGTGGGGCTGAACCGGAGGGATGAGGCCGCCTATTTTGCAGCCCATCATCCGGAGGTAGACTTTGAGTGGTTCATTGATCAGCTGTCCTGCAGAATGCAGAGGTGGCTGGATGAAAATGGCATGCCCATAAAAACAGGTACAAGAGCGCTTTTAACATGGCTTCGGGAAAATATGTGGAAAGTGGGGCTGGCTACCTCTACACGGCGGGTGTCGGTGATGCATCATCTGGAGCGGACGGAACTGACGGCGATGTTTGATACCATTGTAACAGGAGATCGTGTGGAAAAGGGCAAGCCGAATCCGGAGATCTATCTGACCGCCTGCAGGGAGCTGGGACTGGATCCGGCTGAGACCTATGCGGTGGAGGATTCCCGGAATGGTCTGCGTGCGGCCCATGACGCCGGAATGAAGGCGATCCTTGTTCCGGATCTCATCGAACCGACAGAGGAGATGCTGGGCCTGGCCTATCGGGTGGAGGAATCTCTGCTGGATGTGATGGCGTATTTGAAAAAGGCTGAAAAGTAAAGGGATAAGGCCTTGGGCTGTACACAAAAAAATCTTTTTGCCGGCGGCCAGCCCTTGCATAGCATGGAAAAATATGATATAATATGAAGAAGAAGGGAGTGTGCAGCTATGCTGAAAGCAGGCGTTTCTACCGCTTGTCTGTATCCCATGCCTGTGGAGGACGCCCTGTATGATCTGGCTCTGGGCGGCGTACAGCATGTGGAGATCTTTATCAATACCCACTCGGAGCTGCGCCGCAGCTTTATCATGAGTCTGGTCGATATTATGCGCAGATTCGATGTTTCCTGCCGTTCCCTGCACCCCTTTACCTGCGAGATGGAGCCTATGATGTTCTTTTCAAACTATGAGCGCAGGTTACAGGATATGCTCGACTACTACCGCTACTACTTCGCGGCCATGCAGGCGCTGGGTGCGGAGATCTTTATCCTTCACGGAAACAAAACTCCTGGAAATTCCGGGAATATCCAGCTTTATCTGGAGCGCTTCAGCCGCCTTTCAGAGCTGGGAAGGGAGTTCGGCATTACCGTTGCACAGGAAAATGTGGCACGCTGTACCAGCCGCTCTCTGGATTTTCTCAGAGCCATGAAGCAGCAGCTGGGAAAGGACGCAAAATTTGTCCTGGATGTCAAGCAGGCGGTCCGGTCCCAGGAAAATCCTGTGGCCATTCTCAGGGCGCTGGGCGAAAGCATCGTGCATGTGCATATCAGCGACCATGGCCCTTATGGAGACTGCCTTATGGTGGGAAACGGAAATTTCCATGTGAAGAATTTCCTTCAGACCCTCTCTGAGGTCAGTCCCGATTGCTCGGTGATGCTGGAGCTGTACCGCAGTGCATTCGGCAGTACTGCTGATCTGGTGCAGAATTATCAGATCCTGAATCGTATGGTTCAGAGCCTGTATGGATAAAAAGAAAGGGAGATGCCTATGAAATGCCCGTTTTGCGGCGAAAAAGACACCCGCGTGCTCGATTCACGTCCTGCAGAAACCAGAATCCGCAGACGCCGTGAGTGCGAAAGCTGCCAGAAGCGGTTCACGACCTATGAGGTGGTGGAGCTGCCCATGCTCATGGTAGAGAAAAAGGACGGCAGTATCCAGCCCTTTGACCGGAATAAGCTCATGGCCGGTATTTTTACCGCCATTAAAAAGCGGCCTGTGACTGCGGCTCAGGTGCAGGCGATCGTGGATGCTGTGGAGTCCCGGTATGCAAATGAAATGCGTACCAGCGTTACGACAACGGAAATTGGTAACTATGTTATGGAACAGCTCAAGTGCATCGATGCTGTGGCTTATATCCGGTTTGCTTCCGTCTATCAGGACTTTTCGGACGTGGCCGGATTTATCAACGCAGTCGGTGAGCTGAGTGATGAAACATAAAATTTCAAATGAAGGAGAGTATAACATGGAAAATTACAACGTAATGGGCAATGACCACACGAATGAATTCGGCACACAGGAAATCGCTGAGGCCAAGGTTGTTTCTGTTCTGGCGTATATCCCGATCCTGTTCTGGCTTCCGCTGGTAACGGTGAAGAACAACTACGGCAAGTTCCATGCGAATCAGGGCCTGAACCTGCTGCTGTTCGGCTTTGTGATGAGTATTGCAAGTGCCGTTATCGGCGCTGTTCTGGGCTGGATTCCGCTTGTGGGCGGCATTATCTGCACGCTGGTGGACATTGTGGTTGCAGTTGCTGAGATCGGCCTGATGATCTATGGCATGGTCAATACCGGCAACGGCAAGGCCAAGGAGCTGCCGCTCATCGGCGGTCTGCTTACGCTGATCAAGTAAGGATCGGATCTAGTCAGACTGCTTGTGCAGGTGGCCGTTGCAGCTTACGCTGATCAAGTAAGGATCGGATACATACGGTCAAAACGGGTGCAGTCGTAGTACATCGCCCCCAGAAGAAGTCCCTCCGGCGTGCAGATCAGCTCAGCCCGGTAGGATGGATCCTGAGACAGGGTGTATGTCCAGCGGACAGCCTTTTGGCCGGCGTGATCCAACAGAGGCAGCTGCTGCGTGTCCTGCAGCGCACAGTAGGCCTCGTAGATATCGGATGTGCCGCCCTCCGGCAAAGTCAGTTCAGACTGGACGGGCGGCGTTTCTGCGGCATTCCGGCCGCATTCGGAGAGAAAGCTGCGCCGGGCTGCATCGCTGTCCAGAATCAGCTCCTGCACAGGGCTGTGTGTACGGGCGGTATAGAGCAGCAGGCCGGCTGTCCCCAGAATGGCTCCGGTGCAGCCCAGAAACAAAATCAGTCTGGAATGGTTCAAGGATATCCCGCTCCTTTGCTATGGTCTTTTCAACAGCCTATGCAGAGCGGGAGAAATTCAGAACAGACAGACGGTCTATCCGCCGAAAGGAGATGGCAGACCCTTTATGCGTCTGGATAAATTTTTGTCAGAGCGGACGGCCTATACCCGCAGTCAGCTGAAGGAGCTGATTGCGGCGAAAAAGGTGATGGTCAACGGCGTGACAGCAGTCAAGGCGAATCAGAGCGTGTCGGAGTCGGACGAGGTCCGGCTGGAAGGTGAGACTGTCCGTTCTCTGCGGACACTTACAGTCATGCTGCATAAGCCGGCCGGCTATGTCAGTGCAACAGAGGACCGTGCTGAGCGGACGGTTCTGGAGCTGCTCCCACAAGAGCTTCGGGGACAGGGCTTGTTCCCGGTGGGACGGCTGGACAAGGACACCACGGGTCTTCTGCTGCTGACCAATGACGGTGCGCTGGCTCATCAGCTGACCAGTCCGAAGAAGCATGTGCCCAAATTCTATATTGCAGTGCTGGCTCGCCCCTTTGAGGAGCGGTACAGAGAGCTGTTTGCTGCTGGTATGACTCTGGGAAACGGAGAGACATGCCGACCGGCGGAGACGGCTGCTGTAACGGAGGACGGGCGGAAGGTTCTGGTCTGTCTCCATGAGGGGAAGTATCATCAGGTCAAGCGGATGTTTGCTGCGGCCGGCAATCATGTGGAGCAGCTGCATCGCATCGGCATGGGAAATCTGTTTTTGCCGGAGGATTTGCCGGCCGGAGAGGCCTTTGTGCTATTCGACAAAGATTTGGGTAAAGTGTTGAATTCTGAAACGGATTTTTCGGCACTTCTCCGAAATCTTAGAAAATGTTCGTCATAATCGATGAATGTACAGAAAAAAATTTGTGCAATACACGACTTGAAAAACCTGCTGAATTTTGGTATGATAATATCATACTGAAACCAGTGTGGGGAATTCATCTGGTGTAAGATAAAAATAGTTTAGGAGGAACTGCTCAAATGGCTAGTTTATCACTGAGACACATCTATAAGAAGTATCCGGGCAACGTTGTTGCTGTTAAGGATGTTAACATCGAAATTCAGGACAAGGAATTTATCGTACTGGTAGGCCCGTCCGGCTGCGGTAAGTCCACTACTCTGCGTATGATCGCAGGCCTGGAGGAAATCTCTGAGGGTGAGCTGTACATCGGTGACCGTCTGGTTAACGACATCGCTCCGAAGGACAGAGACATCGCAATGGTATTCCAGAACTACGCTCTGTATCCGCACATGACCGTATTTGACAACATGGCATTCGGTCTGAAGCTGAGAAAGGTACCGAAGGATGAGA
>JAFUQX010000060.1 GCA_017472145.1 Ruminococcus sp.
CACGAAGTGACGACTGAGGGGATGCAAAAGGCACGCAAAATCGTAAGTTTTCTCATGTCTTACAATCCCCTCCGTCACGCCTTCGGCGTGCCACCTCCCCTTATTAAGGGGAGGCTTTCAAAGGTTTTTCGACAGACTGAACGGCCAAGCAGCCATAGGCCGCTTGACCGCTTTATTTTATATTGTATAGCACATTTCCGCAAAGGGGTATTTCCTTGCAAGCGCTTCCTGACACTGCTTTGCGGACATCTCATCTGCAAAGATGCCGAACACCGCCGAGCCGCTTCCGCTCATGCAGGCCAGGACCGCACCCATTTCTCTCATGGCAGAGCGGATCTCAGCCACATCCGGAAGCGCAGTCACATCCTCAAAGAGGTTGCCGCAGTGCACCCATAGCTCCTCAGCCGGAGCACCTCTCAGAATCGCCGCCTTCAGCCCCTGTGTATCCGGATGCTTCGGGGCGCTGAGTGCATCGATGGCCCGATAAGCCGCCGGTGTGGAAATACCATCGCCGCCCTTGGCCACGACCATGGGAAGCCTCGGCAGCTTTGGCAGAACCTCCAGCTTTTCTCCGATTCCCTCTGCATAGGCCGTTCCGCCGTACAGGAAGAAGGGTACATCTGCTCCCAAAGCAACACCCAGACTACACAGCGTCTCCAGACTGAGCGGACTTCCTGTCAGCATATTCAGTCCCTTCAGAACTGCTGCTGCATCGGAGCTTCCGCCGCCCATACCAGCCTGCGATGGGATGTGCTTTTCCAGATGGATCTTTACGCCGCACTCTACAGCTGCTTCCTTCAGAAAGGCCGCCGCCGCACGCCAGGCCAGATTTTTTTCATTACAGGGGATCTCCGGCTCACTGCATGTAAGCTGTATGCCGCTCTCCTCTGTCAGAGTCAGCTCCAGCCGGTCATAGATGGAAACACTCTGGAACACGGTCTCCAGAAGATGATAACCATCCTCACGCCGTCCCACAATATCCAGCGCCAGATTGACCTTGGCCGGTGTGAAAAGCTCCAGCGTTTTCATAGACTCACTCTCCCCCAGCATGACGCTTTACGAAGCGCTCAATACAGCTCAGCGCATCCAGAAGATGCTTCAGAGAATAGGCATAGGATACACGCACAAAGCCCTCACCGCTTTCACCAAAAGCATTGCCCGGTACAACGGCTACCTTTTCCTCCTCCAGCAGACGGGCGCAGAACTCCTCACTGCTCAGGCCGGTGCTCTTAATGCACGGGAATACATAGAATGCACCCTCCGGCTCAAAACAGGTCAGACCGATCCGGTTAAAGCCCTCTACCAGTACACGGCGGCGCACATTATACTCAACCACCATTTTCTCTACCTCATCATCGCACTCACACAAAGCCACAATTGCTGCATGCTGGCTCATAGTCGGTGCACACATAATGGCATATTGGTGAATCTTCAGCATCTGAGCGGCAATGGGCTGGGGTGCACAGACATAGCCCAGACGCCAGCCAGTCATTGCAAAGGCCTTGGAGAAGCCGCTGACATAGATGGTACGCTCCCACATGCCGTCAATTTCTGCAATGGAGCAGTGCTTCCGGCCATATGTAAGCTCAGAATAGATCTCATCCGAAAGCACCATGACATTGGTATCACGGAGTACCTCTGCAATGGCCTCCAGATCCTCACGGGTCATAATGCCGCCGGTAGGATTGTTCGGGTACGGCAGGATCAGCAGCTTCGTCCGATCCGTAAGATGAGCACGCAGCTCCTCCGGAGTCAGCTTGAAGCGGTTCTCCAGCTTGGTGGAAATGGAAATAGCCTTGCCGTGCATCAGCTCCACAATGGGCTTGTAGCACACAAAGCACGGCTCTACGATCAGAACCTCATCACCGGGATTCACCAGCGCCCGGATGGCCAGATCAATGGCCTCAGAGCCGCCTACGGTGACGATCACCTCTCCCTTGGGGTCATAGCTCAGGCTATACTTCCGGTTCAGGTATCGGGAAATTTCTTCACGCAGCTCTGTCAGGCCCGGATTGGCACTGTAGATCATGCGCTTGCGCTCCAGTACATCCAGTGCCTTTTTCCGCACAGCCCACGGTGTCTGAAAATCCGGCTCACCGACACCCAGACTGATCACACCCTCGGTATTGGCCGCCAGGTCGAAAAACTTACGAATGCCCGACGGCTTCATTTCTTTTACTTTATCAGAAAGTATGGAATCATAATTGATCACGAGGAAATCCTCCTTTTTCTCAGCAGCCCTGTGCTGCATCATTTTTTACGGGCAGAAAAAGCCGCGTTCATCCTTTTCTTCTGTCTCAATAAAAATGCCCTTTTCCTTGTAGGTCTTGAGAATGAAATAGGTCGCTGTGGACAGTACACCGCTGAGCGGAGCCAGTCTCTGGGATACAAACATGGCAATATCCTTCACGTTTTTGCCCTTTACAGTTACAGCAAGGTCATAGGCTCCGGCCATGAGGGACAGACTCTCTACCTCCTCATACTGGGTAATGATACGGGCAATTTCCTCAAAGCCGCAGTCCTTCTGAGGCGTTACACGCAGCTCGATAATGGCTGTTACCTGCTCCTGGTCAATCTTTTCCTCATTGACAATGGCACTGTAGCCCATGATCACGCCCTGTTCCTCCAAAGCCTTGATTTCCGCAGCGACCTCCGCTTCGGTCCGGCCCAGCATAACCGCCAGCTGTTCATTGGAAAGACGTGCATTCTGCCGCAGCAGCTCGATCAGTTGATTTTTCATCATCATTCATCCTTTCAATCACACAATTTTTATGTAAATCGGTTCGCGCTCATGGAAGTAGCAGAGATAAGGGAAGCCGGCCTCGGCCGCCATCCGAATCCCCTCCTGAACACCCTTACCCACGTCCTCTGCACGGTGTGCATCAGAGCCGATGGTGATCATTTCGCCGCCGAATTCACGATAGATCTTCAGGATCTCCATGGTCGGGAACGTCTTGCCATAGGGCTGTCTCAGACCGGAGGTATTGATTTCCAGACCGCAGCCGTGGTCA
The DNA here is from genome assembly GCA_017472145.1 of Ruminococcus sp. Lineage (GTDB taxonomy): Bacteria > Bacillota > Clostridia > Oscillospirales > Ruminococcaceae > Ruminococcus_C. The sequence goes on from JAFUQX010000060.1 coordinate 3,012, forward strand.
ACCAGCGCCTTCAGGCACGCCCGGATCTGCTCCTCATAGTCAGCGATCTCAACGGGAATCTGGTGCTCCCCCTCAATATATCGCAGCGGATAGGTCATATGGCCCAGTACATCGAACTTTCCCCACTGGCAGATCTTCAGCAGCTCCTTGAAATACTGCTCCATAAGGGCCGGAACGGATTCCTTCTCATAGTCCAGACAGTAGAAGTCTGTCTTTCCGTGCAGCTCGTGCAGAGAGGCGATCACATAGTCCAGGCGTACATCGTGCATCACCGCTTCTGCAAGGCCAAAGTCTGCATGGGGCTGACCCAGCTCAAGGCCGCTGACAATGTGGATACGGGAACCATAGTTATCCTTGATGGAGCTGTTCTGCTTCATGGCCTTTTCCATGATTTCGGAATAGTTAAACTTCTCCCATTTATTACGAGGGGTCATATTATAATGATCCTCAGAAAACCACCGGTTCAGTTCAATATGCTCTGTAATCGCCAGCGCCTGCAAGCCCTGGGAGATGGCACTGCGGCACAGACCGCCGGCCGTTCCCACGCCGTCCGGAGAAATACCGGTATGTGTATGACAATCGATTCCAAACATAATAGTCTCCTTTCCAACTCACTGAAATCCATACTATTATACCATACTTTTCCCATGATTTCCACACTTTTTGCGAATTTATTTTTTCCACTCCTACATTTTATACAGATTGCACAAAAAAATGCGCATACATGGACTGTACACGCATTTTTCAAGGTTACTGCAAATTCATGGCTGCACGCACAGCCTTTACAAAGCGTCCTGCTGCTGCGGGAGAATCCGCACTGGACTGCCTGATCAGCTCTACAAGGGCATTGCTGAGGAGAATACCGTCACACGGCGGGATCTGCTCCGGCGCATGTGTGAAATCAGAAGCCGGAAGCTCTGCGATCACCGGAAGCGATGCATTCTCCTGCACCTGTTCGAGGAACGAAGAGGGCTTCTCCAGACCGGCCGTTACAGCATACAGAAAGCCCCTGGCCTCGCCAGCAATCATCCGGATGCGGCCTGCACTGGCTGCTGTCACCAGACTGATGCTATGTACGCCGCAGGCCTCGGCCTCGGCCCGGATCTCCTCTTTTTCCTCAAAGGGCATATCCGGAACGATCACACCCTCCACACCGCATTCTCTGCACCTGCTGAAGAATCGCTCCTTGCCAAAACGGAAAATTGTATTCAGGTACATCATAAGAAGCACAGGAATATCTGTTTTTTCACGAATTCTGCCCATCATCTCAAAGATGCCGGCCAGAGTCGTTCCGGCGGCAAGAGCCCGCTCACTGGCCTTCTGCACCGTGGGTGCTTCTGCAATGGGATCGGAGAAGGGCACACCCAGCACGATCAGATCCGCACCGGATCCAGCCATGGCCAAAACGATCTCCTCCGTCAATGCATAGCCGCCGTCTCCTGCTGTTATATAGGGAATCAGTGCCTTCCGTCCCTCAGCCCTGCACTGAGCCAGCACTGCATCTATTCGATTCTTAGTCATTGATATTCACTCCTCTGTATTTTGCGATCTGCTGCATGTCCTTGTCACCCCGTCCGGACAGACAGATGATCATGATCTCGTCCAGGCTCATAGTCGGTGCAAGCTGCTTGGCTGCGGCCACAGCATGAGCTGATTCAATGGCCGGAATGATCCCCTCCGTACGGGACAGATATTCCAGCGCACAAACCGCTTCCTCGTCTGTTACCGGAACATAGGACGCCCGTCCTGTCTTGTACAGATTGGCATGCTCCGGCCCTACACCCGGATAATCCAGACCAGCTGAAATGGAATATACCGGGGCGATCTGGCCCTCCTCATTCTGAAGGAAATAGGACTTCATGCCGTGGAAAATGCCGACATCTCCCTTGGCCACAGTAGCTGCATGAAGCGCAGTCTCCACGCCCTTTCCGGCGGCCTCTGCACCCACGAGCCTTACGCTCTCATCTGGAATGAAATCATAGAACGCACCAATGGCATTTGAGCCGCCGCCTACACAGGCCACTACACAATCCGGAAGCCTGCCTTCCTTCTCCATGAGCTGCGCCTTTGCCTCCTCACTGATGATCTTCTGGAAATCACGAACCATAGTCGGATAGGGATGCGGTCCCATAGCCGAGCCGATCAGATAGAAGGTGGTATCAATATTCATGCACCAGTTGCGCATGGCCTCGTTTACGGCATCCTTCAGTGTGCCTGTACCGCTCTCTACGCCGGTTACCTTCGCACCCAGCAGCTCCATACGATATACATTCAGACGCTGGCGCTCAATATCCTCCACGCCCATGAAGATCTCACATTCCAGGCCGAACAGCGCACAAACGGTCGCCGTAGCCACACCATGCTGACCTGCACCGGTTTCGGCAATAATTCTCTTTTTGCCCATGCGCTTGGCCAGAAGGATCTGCCCCAGCACGTTATTGATCTTATGGGCTCCTGTGTGATTCAGATCCTCACGCTTGAGATAGATCTTACACCCGCCCAGATCCTTTGTCATCTTCTCTGCATAATACAGCAGAGAGGGCCGGCCGGCATATTCACAGCAGAGCCTGCGGTACTCTGCCCAGAACTCCGGATCCCTGCTGTATTTATTATAGGCCGCCTCCAGCTCATTCACAGCGTTCATAACCGTTTCCGGTACATACTGTCCGCCGAATTCTCCGAATCTTCCTGCTTTGCTCATTTTCTGCACTCCTCTTATTCTTTATTCAAGGCCAGCTGAATAAAATTCTCAAGCATGGTCTTTCCGTTCTCATCTGCAAAGGCCTCCGGCCGGAACATCACCGCAAATACCGGGTACTCTGTATGCTCCGCCGCTGCTGTCTGACCATACTGGTCGCGGGCAATTATCTTCAGGCTCTCCGGAAGCACATCAGCCACCGTATGCATATACGGCTCTTTACAGCCGATCACGCCGGGAAGTCCCCGGAAAATTTCCGACCGTACATCCAGTCCGACATTAAAGGCTCTTCCGCTCCGACCAGCTGCTGCCTTCTGCAAAGCTGCACCAAAGCACTCTGCTGCGGCCAGACCGCCCAGACCGATTCCCAGAACCGGGATCTTGCCTGCAAAATACCGGATCAGCTCCATGCACCAGCCTGTATCCTTCGGCATTCCTGTACCCGATGAAAAAATCAGCCCCTCCGGCTGCATCTGCGCAATTTCCTCCGGAGCTGTATCGTCATTGCGCACGATCCGAACATCCGCCCCAAGGGCCTGTATCTGCTTATACAGAGCATTCACACGGGAATCATAATTATCAATCAACAGGATCATATCTCTGTCACCTCCAGAATAAAAAAGACCTGATGTCCCACAGATATGGGACGTCAGGTCTGAATACACTAACGTGATGCCACCCAAATTCAGAAGCTGCGAGCAGCCTCCCTCATTACGAATACGCCGGACTCTCCGGATATATTCCAATCTGCTAACGGTGATAAGCCGGCATCAGCTACTCGGCAAAAAGCCTTTCACATCGCTCCTCACAAATCCATTCACACTGCTGCGCACACACCGGCTTCCACCAACTCCGGCTCTCTGAGCTGCCGCCTTGCAGGCTACTTGCCTCTGATCCAAGGATTTACTTTTTTCATTATAACCCTTTTCTCACGTTTTGTCAAGAGTTTTCCGCCGCATTCGTCAAATATTTTACTTCGTCTTCTTTTCCTTTACCAGCATCATCACGCCCTTGACGATCTGAACCAGAACCATAGAGCCAAAGCTCAGACCATGAACGGCGGCAAAAAGCGCACCCGTCAGGCCGTCATCGATCTGGAACAGACCATGCAGCGCCGGAATCAGCAGAACCGCATTGATAAAGAACATACCAACCACAAAAGCCAGCAGGCCAGCCTTGTTGTTGAACATTTTTCTGGTAAACAATACAGGCTTTTCAGCCTTACAGCTGAAGCCGTGCCACAGACGGGACATACACAGTGTTGCAAACGCCATAGTCATGGCAAGGCCGGCAGATTCAAAGCCGAGCCAGCCGATGAGATAAGCGGCCGCAGTTGCAATGGAAATGGCTACACCGGAATACCCGACCTGTCCCAGGAATGCCGGAGTCAGGATCGACTCTCCGGCCGGGCGGGGCTTGCGCTTCATAACACTGTCGGAGTGCGGCTCCAGTCCCAGTGCAATGGCCGGGAGAGAGTCAGTCAGCAGGTTGATAAACAGCAGATGGATGGCTGCAAAGGGCTGCGCATAGCCCATGATGGAGCTCCACAATACCACCAGAATTCCAGCCAGATTACCGGACAGCAGGAACAGAATGGAACGCTTGATGTTGTCATAGATATTCCGTCCGTTCTTGACAGCCTTTACAATGGTTGCAAAGTTATCATCCGCCAGAACCATAGCCGCCGCATCCTTGGATACCTCTGTACCAGTAATACCCATGGCAACGCCTACATCGGCCTGCTTCAGAGCCGGAGCGTCATTTACACCGTCACCGGTCATGGCAACGATACAGTCTCTCTGCTGCCAGGCCTTGACGATACGGATCTTATGCTCCGGGGTTACACGGGCATAAACAGACTTGTCGGCCACGAATTCAATCATTTCCTCATCAGAAATACCATCCAGAACAGAGCCTTCCACCGCTTCGTTTGCACGTTCCAGAATACCAATTTCCTTTGCGATCGCAGAAGCCGTAACCACATGGTCACCGGTGATCATAACCGGCTTGATGCCGGCCTGACGGCACTCTGCAACGGCCTGCTTGGATTCCGGACGAGGCGGATCCATCATCGCAATGAGTCCCATATATTCAAGATCATATTCATCAGAAAGAGCCAGATGGTCGCCGCTGAATTCCTTGCAGGCAAAGCACAGCAGACGCAGTCCCTGCTTGGAAAGCTCCTCCACCTGCTCCTGAATCTGTCGCTTCTGAGAGGCGGAAATGTTCATGCGCTCACACAACACATCCGCTGCACCCTTGGTAAACATGATCCGCTTGCCATCCATCATATTCAGCGTGGACATGAGCTTCCGGTCGGAATCGAAGGGGATCTCGCTGATACGGGAGTAGCAGGCACGGATCTCTGCATCATCCATTCCCACACGATGGGCGAAATTGATCAATGCCGTTTCGGTGGGATCTCCGATCTCCATGCCGTCCTTGCAGGTGGAGTCATTACACAGAACGGAAGCGATCACCAGCGCACGCTCATCTGCATGATCCACACTTGCATCATCCGCACCGATCATATGACCCTGAGAAACAATTTTGCGGACGGTCATTTTGTTCTGAGTCAGCGTACCGGTCTTGTCGGAACAGATAACCGATACAGAGCCGAGTCCCTCCACGGCCTGAAGTTTACGCATAATGGCATTTTCCTTGGCCATTTTCTGTGTACCGAAGGAAAGCACGATGGTTACGATGGAGCTGAGTGCTTCCGGGATGGCTGCAACAGCCAGCGCAATGGCAAACATCAGAGAGCTCATGACACTTTCAAAGCCGATGGTCTCCGCTCTCCACAGCTGAAGACCGAATACCAGAGCACAGATAATCAGAATCACGATAGAAAGCTTCCGGCCGAACTGGTCCAGGGTCTTCTGGAGCGGCGTCTTTCTTTCCTGTGCGCTCTGGATCAGGGCTGCGATCTTGCCCACCTCTGTATTCATACCAATATCCGTTACAATGCACTTACCACGGCCATAGGTCACAAAGCTGCCGGAATATACCATGGTATGACGATCGCCCAGCGGAACATCATCCGATATAGCCTCCAGGCTCTTGTCAATGTTGGTACTCTCGCCAGTCAGCGCACTTTCGTTCGTCTGGAGGGAGGCGCATTCGATCAGACGTCCATCCGCCGGAATCTGGTCTCCGGCCTCCAGAAGCAGCACATCGCCCACTACTATATCCTCAGAATCGATCACTACACTCTGGCCGTTTCTCATTACCTTTGCGGCCGGAGCGGACAGCTTCTTCAGATTATCCAGAGACTTCTCAGCCTTCAGCGTCTGTACAGTACCCAGGATCGCATTCATGGTAATCACTACAAGAATAACGATCGTACTTTCCAGATCCCCCGTAATGGCCGAAATGATCGCAGCTGCAATCAGGATGATAACCAGAAAATCCTTGAACTGCTCAAGGAATATCATCAGGCCGGATTTCTTTTTCTTCTCCGCCAGCATATTCCTGCCGTACTTTTCCCGGTTTTTCTGCACCTGTTCCTCTTTCAGACCGGACTGACCGGAGCTGAACTCAAAGTACAGATCCTCCGGAGTCTGCTGATACCGTTTCTGTTCGTTCATATTTTTACCTCCAAATTTACGAGCAGCAAAAAAGCGAGACCTTTATAAAATCAGACAGCTTTTCTGTATGATTTCATAAAAGTCTCGCTGTTTACATATGAAGCGGGTCGTTTCCGACCGTACTGACGCCGCATAAACAGGCTTTCCCTGCCAGCTACTCTCTTTTACACAAGTGATTATACTATAATATGTACAATTTGTCAAGGGGAAAACTTTGACAAAATCCTCCTTGCTGTGCTGGATGTATTTTGTAGGAATCATGCCTACTTAACGCCGTTTAAACACTGCCCTGCTCCTCCTGAGGCGCATCCGACACAACAGGAGCGGCCGGGGCCTGGGTCTCCACTGCCGGAGGATCGGTCTCAGCTACAGGCGGCTGTGTCTCGATCACCGGCGGCTGCGTTTCAACAGAAGGCAGCTGCGTTTCGATCACAGCCGGCCCTGTAGAAACAGTGGGAGCCTGGGTTATAACAGGCTGAGGAGTATCATTATAATCATTGTAATCGCTATTATTATAGCTATTCTGAGATGGCCGGATGGTCTCCGTGAAAACAGTGACCGTCCCCCGGTTTCTGTCCGTGGTGAGTCGTGTATTGGAAAAAACTGTATCTGTCTCGGTAACCGCTTCCTCCGGAGCCGTTGTTGTAATCGCCGGCTGTGTTGTAGCCGAGGCTATAAGCTTCTGGTTGATTCCGTTTTTGGGGTTATCCATTTTAATCGGAAAAAACACCAGAAATGTGAACAGAAGCACGGCCAGCACGACTGTACTTCCGCAGAATACCATGGTCAGCTTGGTGGAGGCTGTAATCTGCACCGTTTTCTTTTTCATCTCATCCGCTCCTTGGCGCAAAAAATCAAACCATGTTCCATTGAAACATATATTTTATTTTAGTACATTTTCACCGCCCTGTCAATCGCTTTTTTCTGAAAAGAAAATCACTTTTCCCAAAATTAGCACCTTGCACAAATGAAAGAGCTGTGCAAAGCTACTCAGAGACATTGTGCATAAAAAAAGATTCTCCTCTTGCAATTCTGCATCAAATATGCTATAATATAAGGGCTGATTTTTTGGTATTATGCAGATGTACCCAAGTGGCTGAAGGGTCCGCACTCGAAATGCGGTAGGGCGGCAATACCGTCGCGAGAGTTCAAATCTCTCCATCTGCGCCAGATGATCTGAAAAAACCACGTATTTCCGGCCAAGCCGGATCTGCGTGGTTTTCTTTTTTCTATAGAAAAAGCGGCCCCGTTTCGTCCCTCTCATACGAAACGGGGCTTTGTTCACCGGAAGGACTGCTCTGTTCACTTCCGGTGCTGGTCTGTATCATTATTCCAGTCCGGCTCCGACTCTTGCATATCGGGTCAGAACCTCTGTTGCATCGGCGATATCGACCGTTCCGTCCTGGTTGTAGTCTGCTTTAGACAGGTCTGCATCATCCGGGAGCAGACCTGCTCCATACTGCGCATACAGGGTCAGGATTTCTGTCGCATCTTCGATCTCATAGACAAGATCCTCGTCCATATCCCCGGCACTCACCATTTCGCCCTTTTGCAGGACATATTCATAACGATTGGGCACAATTTCGATATGTGCATATCCGCCCTCCCGGCCATACTGTGTGCAGATTCTGGAAAGTTTGCTTATCCCAAGCTCCATATCGGACTCAATGGCCTCATAGAGAACGTTGTAATCGATGCCGTTCTCAAAAGCCTCCTCAGACAGGAAAACCGCATGCGCCTTGCCTTGGAGATTGTCTACCTCCTCCACCATCAGGTCAGGAAAATCCTCCACTGTCAGCTCTGCATCCTCCGTTGTATAAATCATCACGCCCAGCCGGCCATGAGCCATATAGTTCGTTCTATACTCCTGAACGACCACATCCACATCCGGATTCTCCATCAGAAGCTCTTTACACGCCTGACCAGCCCCGTCCGCTTTCACCCAGTAATAGTTCTGGCTGTAGATGTAGGACGCCTTCAGGGCCTGGAACATATGTAAGGAAGAAACCTCCAGAATTTCTGCTGTCTCCGGCAGGCCCAGTACTTCCGCCGTTACCTCCTCCAGGTCTGTACGGATAACAAAAGTGTCTCCGGTCGTTCCATAGGATACCGTTCCCATAAGCGGATCATCCTCATCCGAAACATATTCTCCGTCCTCGTATACAGTCGGGACTTCTACCCATTGATACATGGGAAGGGATAAAGGATCAAACGCAAACACAGAGATGGTGCTTCCCCACAGCATTGTGATGCTGGTGCAGACAGCAAGTAAGCCTTTCATTGTTCTTTTCATAAAAATACCTCCTTTATAAGTTGACATATGGATTGCCCATATAGAATTTTAATACGGGTGATGTGATACGCACACCCGAATTATATGTATTTCCACCATGTGTATGAATTCCGATGGCAGTTTTATACACGTCGCCGCTTTGCATTGTTTCCGTAATATAAACTGGACCGCCGCTATCGCCGCCAGATGTATCTGCTGTATAAAACAGCCTTTGGTCAGCATTTTCATCATTCGGCAAATACACAATCGGAGCAATAGCCTGATACCTCTTTCCATACACCCATCCGTTAATAACATCATCACCCGATAATTGCGGAAAACCTGTAACAGTAACATTCTTTCCAGACGCCATAAATTCATCCGTTGCCAAGCCCAGATAAATGCGTCCATATTCCATAAGATTCACATTAGAATCCAGTTCAATCAATGCATAATCATAGTTGCTATTACCAGTCTGACCATATTCCATCGGGATATGATAATATATCGGTTCATATGTAGCAACTTCTGCACCATTGGCATCAATGATTCGGACCACATTTGAAACAATAGCACCATTACTGTATACACAGTGTGCAGCAGTTGCAATCAGATTTTTTCCAATTATAAAACCTGTACCACCGCTGCCATCCAAATGGACAACCGCAGTCTCCGAGCTTTCCACCATTTCATTTGTACCGCCAATTATGCTTCTTGCATTGACGGAATAATCGGCATCATAATCTACAGTGAGATTATAGGTCGTATAGTTACCAGTTGCGTAGTTGTACTTCCGATACCTTCTTGTATCAGCTCCCGAATCAGCCAGAGCCGGTACGATTGCTGTACTGACGATTACAACCAGCATAACTGCTGTTGTCAGTGCAAGAGCTGTAAGTTTCTTAATGCTCATTTTTCACTCCTCCTTTAATTATTCCCAACCTGGTTGTCTGCGTAAATTTGCAGGATCTCGTACACATCCGCTACGCTCACCACATCGTTCTGATTTACATCCAATGATGTTTCATCATATACTGCATACTCTCCGTTCAGAAAATCCCAAACGTATTCGGTGTCTGCATATTCAACAACGCCATCTCCGTTCAAGTCCCCACGCAGTGCAGCAGCAGCATACAACGTTCCTGTTGTCATGACTACAGTCGTCGCTGCAATAAAAAGTGCAACTCCAAGTTTTTTCAGCATACAAAAGCTCCTTTCACTACACGCTGAATATCAGCGCATTTTGCTACTTTCATTTTCTATCTGAAAGCATCCTGCGAGTTTTCTTCCATGAGAAACAGCACATATTTTTCTCATTTTAATGAATGTGATTCATTCTGTGCCAGATCCCTCCTCTCTATTATATTAAATCAAGAAAACACCCAAAACATTACAGCGTTTTTGCACATTCTCTCTTTTGCACAAACAATCAGAAGCCGATTTGTGCATTTTGCTCAAAGCGGATGCATGTCACAAATTCATCTGATCCCCCATATAATAAAAGTATCCTGTTTATCTATGGAGGTCATTATGCAAACTGAAAGATATATTACGGAATCGCTGGAGCTTCATCTGTTTTTCGGCCGCATTATGAAGGAGCATTCCCTTTTTCTGAAGGCCGGCTTTACTCCGGCCGGAGCCAGCTTTGCAGCCAGAGCCGATTTCTTCAGGAATGAATTTGAAAAGCTCCTCGACCGCACGGTATTTCTCAGCAGCGGTCTCATCTCCGAAAAGGTGCTGTGTTCCGGAGAGCTGGTCACAGAGTTTACAGCAGATGCAGAAGGCCAGACACAGAGACTGACCGGCATTCCCATCAATCAGGGGATCACATGCAGAACGCAGAAGCTCAGCGGCTGCGAATGCAGAAAGGCCGATATCCGCTGTCAGATCAAATCCCTGAACCAGGCTGCACTCCGTCTGCTCTGCGGCTTGATTGCCCTGAAGGAGGAGATCCTTGACAAGGTACTGCATTGTCAGATGTTCACAATGAATTATCCCCTGCTGATCGAGCACATCCTGCGAGAGGCAAAGCTTTACCAGAAATATGTGCAGATGCTGGAAGCAGATGGATGCATTTCTGCACAATCTATGAAGGAAACCGAATGCTTCTGGAATCAGATCATGATGGAGCACGCCCTGTTCATCCGGGGACTGCTGGATCCTGCGGAAGAGGAGCTGATCGGCTCTGCAAACCAGTTTGCCGGAAATTATGCCGCACTGCTTAAGGCCAGCCGGACCGCACAGGACAAAACGATACCCGGCGATGCCCTTACAGAAACCAGGAAATTCAGGGATTTCAAGGCGGCCGGCACAAAGGGCATTGCATGCTGTCAGATTCGCTCGCTGATTCTGCCGCTGCTTGCAGATCATGTACTGCGTGAGGCCAATCACTATATCCGCCTTCTGGAGGATTGCTGATCCCGCAATAAATAAACCGCTCTCCATGCGAATTGAGCACTGGAGAGCGGTTGTCTTTTTACCGGTTCGGTTCTGATTTTTCTGAAAAATCAAAAAAATATTTTTTGCGGGACACCCGTGTGTCCGGATACATCGCTATAATAAGGATAGTGAAAGAAAAACAGGTCTGGCTAAGGGGGAGAGAGGCTTTTCGGAAATCAGTCCTTCAGGTCATCAAGGCACTGGAAATAGCCTTTGACCATTCTCAGGGCTGTCTCGATCTCCTCAGGGCTTCTATTCTGAATCAGGTTCTGCCATTCAAGGGTGAAGGAATCGGCCGAGCGTGAAGCAGTGTCCAATATAATGTGATCGGTAGTCAGGCCCAGCTCCTCCGCAAGCTTTGTAAGGACGCTGGTACTGGGGTTGCGCTTGCCCGACTCGATCAGGGCAATGTAGCTTTCACTGACAAAGATGCGGTTGGCCAGCTGCCACTGTGTAAGTCCTGCGGCCTTCCTGGCTTCCCGAATCTTGTCTCCTATCAGTTTTTCTTTCATATAGTCACACTCCTTTACTTATATCATACCATCTCAGGGATTTTTTGGACTTAAAATGAGTAAACATTCTTGACAAAGGGAAAAGTTTGTGGTATAATGAATAAAAATAACGGAATTCATCCAATAAAGAGGTGAAAACAATGTCAAACAACATAATAAACAATCAGGTCAAACCCTACAGCCTGGGAAAGGCCGCACTCATCGTAATTGCGCTGACGGTGCTGGACACATTCGGATGTGTCGTGCTCCTGATCGGCTCTTACATTTACATGAAAAAGGGGCAGACCGGACTGGCCATGGCTCTTTGTGTGACCAACCTGCTGATACCGGACGCTCTGCCGGTTGCAGATGAGATCTTCCAGCTCATTGCCGTTGGAATGCCGCTCTATCAGAGCTACAAGGAGGGCAAAAGCGCTGGTGTTGCTGTAAACAATGCGATCGAGTCATATAAAGGCTATAATTCCGCCAAGGAGATGGATGGAATGGATCTTTTACAGGAAACGCTCCATACAAACGGAAATCCGGAACCCGTTCTGATTTCCCAGGAGGACTCCATCGAACAGATAAAGCGGCTCAACGGCCTGAAAGAATCCGGTATCATTACGGAGGAAGAGTTTCAGGCGAAAAAGAGAGAGCTGCTGGAGAAAATGTAATAAAAAGAAAGGAGTTTAACAATGAGTCTAGGAAAAATCGCAGTTGCAACATTGATATCTTCGATTCTGGTAGCAATAGTTTGCTTTATACTTGGTGCTGCCGTTGCAAGCTTTTTCACAATGATTGCAATTATTGCCGTAATTCTTGCACTTACATCTGTTATCGTTTTAATTTTCAAAATTGTCAAAGATGGCTTTGATGGCTTTATGGATGATTTTGATTAAAATGATTCAAGGAATGAGCTGTTGCATATTCAGATGCAGCGGCTCATTCTTTTTGTCTGGCCAAAAGGAAAAGCCACCATTCCCGGATTTCCGCAAATCAGTTGACCTCCCCGGAAATTTATGCTATAATCAACCTGACAGCATAAATTGCAAAGGAGCATCCAGATGTACCTCAACAAACTCAAGGCCGGCTTTATACAGGTTTCCAGTATCATACTGTTTATCATCAGCGGCTATTTTCTGGCCACCGGAATCATGGCCCTTCTGCTTATTGCAAGCGGAAATCAAAAGCTCAGGGAAAGCCTGCTTGTATATATCGCCATGCTGATCATTGCTCTGATCGCCTTTGTTCCTGCTGCCAGAATGCTGCGGGAGCTTGGAAAAGCACGCAAGATCGCAGGCTATTTCTCCGGCGATACAGATGGTACAATTTCTGTTGAAACGGCCGCCGCCGCTCTGGGACTGTCACAGCGCAGGTTGATGCAGCAGTTTGACTTTCTCATGAAAAAGGGATATCTCCTCAATTGCCACATGGTAAGAGAGCCTGTACCGCAGTTCATCCTGAGCCGGAATACCGGTCAGGCCGCCAATGAACGCTTCCAGACCATAAGCTGCCCCAACTGCGGCGCACCCAATATGGTCCAGAAGGGATTCCTCACTACCTGCGAATACTGCCAGAGTGAGATCCGCTCCAAGTGAATAAAACACAGAGACCTGCCAGAGCATTTCCGGCAGGTCTTTTTCTATTATAACACGATTTTTACCTGATACCGCTGAAGCCATGCATTCAGCTGCACAAAATAGGCAATGGTCTGGGGCCGGGCCATAAGCTGACCATACCACTGAACAGCCTCGCCGCCGCTGAGCAGCTCCTCCAGACGCTCCCGGCTCACAATGGACAGAACCGGAGCTGCCGGATCCTTCAGAACCTCCCGGAGCATCCTGGACACGGCAAAATAATACGCAGGATTGTGGGTTTTCGGGTAAGGACTTTTCTTCCGCCACAGCACCTTCTCCGGCAGATAGTCCCTCATGGCCTGCCGCAGAAGTCCCTTCTCATAGCCCCTGTAATCCTTATATTCCCACGGAACATTGTAGAGATATTCCGCTATCCGGTAGTCACAGAAGGGCACACGCACCTCCAGGGAGCTGTACATGCTCATGCGATCCTTCCGGTCCAGCAGATTCTGCATGAACCAGTCCAGATTCAGCAGCATCATTTCCCGCATGCGGGCCTCCAGAGAAGATTCACCCTCCAGCTTATCGGTCTCCATGAGGGTATTTCGGTAGGCTGCGTCCACATAAGCCCGGCCGTCCAGAAGCTCCGACAGCTCCTCCCTCAAAAAGGACTGCCGATAGGATGTGCTCTGCGCCCAGGGAAAGCCCTCTGTCTGCCGGATGTCCGCATCCCGATACCATGGATATCCTCCGAACAGCTCATCGGCGCATTCCCCGGAAAGACCTACCGTCACATGCTTCTTGATATCGCCGCAGAACAGCAGCAGCGAGCTGTCAACATCCGCCATGCCGGGAAGGTCTCTGGCTTCCATGGCCGGGATCAGGGCTGCGGCCAGCTCCGGGGTATCCAGCACCGTCCAATGATGCGCACAGCCCAGCGTCTCCGCCATACACCGGATATATTCCGGGTCGCTGTTGGGCTGAAAGCGGCTTTTCTGGAAATAACGGTCATTGTCCCGATAATCCACAGAGAAGGTATGCAGCGTTTTCCCCTGCTTCTTCATAGCACGGGCGGCTACTGAGGAGATCAGGCTGGAATCCAGCCCGCCGGAAAGAAACGTTCCAATGGGAACATCGGATACCAGCTGCCGTGTGATGGCATCCTCCACCAGATCGCGCACATGCTCCGCTGTCTGAGCAAAATTCTCTGTGTGAGGCCGGGCCTTCAGCCGCCAGTAGGTCTCAATGTGCAGACCATCCTGATCATAGAGGGCCTGCTGGGCCCGCTTCAGCTCCCGTATGGTACGGAATATGCCGCAGCCCGGCGTCCGTCCCGGTCCCATGAAAATCAGCTCCGAAAGCCCTGTGCGGTCGATCTCGTGGGGAACCTCCGGATGCTCAAGCAGCGCCTTGATCTCCGATGCAAACACCAGACCGTTCCCTGTTTCCGCATAAAAGAGCGGCTTTACGCCGATCCGGTCTCTGGCCAGAAACAGCCGCTCGGCCGTATGCTCCCATACCGCAAAGGCGAAGATACCGTTGAAACGCTCTGTGCAGCCCTTTCCCCAGTGAATGTAGGCCTGAAGCACCACCTCCGTATCACAGGATGTCTCAAATACGACACCCTGTGCCCTCAGCTCCTGTCGCAGCTCCTCTGTATTGTACAGCTCGCCGTTGTAGACGATGGTGTAGGTCTCGTCACCCTCCATGCGTGTCACAGGCTGGCGGCCATATTCCACATCGATGACAGAAAGCCGCTGGTGTGCCAGTGCACAGTGCGGCTCTGTCCAGAGCTGTCCGTTCTGATCCGGGCCGCGTCTGATCAGTGTTTTCTGCATTTTCTCCAAAATCGTCCTGCTCCGGCGCAAATCCTGCTCCCAGCTGCACATACCGCAAAATCCGCACATATATACCCCTCCATTGTCAGACTATGATCTTTCCTAAGCAGTATATGCAGATTTTGACGAAAATGTACATGATCCCCTGATCATATAAAAAATTTCCGGAATACAGTAGGGATCGCAAGCTCCCTCAGAATCTCGTCCCTGGTTTTCCACTGGAACAGCGGTGATTCCCGCCCGCATTCGATATACACGCCCTCCATTTTCCAGTGCAGGTGCGTGAAGACATGCTCCTTGCTTCGCTTGTACAGTATACTCAGCGGATTGCAGCCCCAATCCTTCACCTGCGCCAGTACTTTCTCCTCGGTCATTCTGGTTTCTATATTGGGAAATTCCCACATACCGGCCAGCAGTCCATAGAGCGGCCGTTTGCATACCGCATATTTCTCATCGGTACGCAGAATGAACACCGTTACGTCCACCTGTTTTTTCGGCTGCTTCTTTTTCCGGACCGGAAGCAGACCGGAGGTGCCGCATTTCCGGCTCCGACAATATTCCCTTAACGGGCAGGCCTCGCAGCGCGGTGCATCTCCGGGAATGCAGACAGTAGCTCCCAGCTCCATCAGCGCCTGCGTCAGAATACCGCACCCTTCACCGTCCTTCTCAGGATAAACGGCACTCAGCTCCTGGATCACACGCTGCTTGGCAGGAACCTTGTCAATTTCTACCAGAGAATCCTGAAGACGCATAACCACACGGAGTACATTTCCATCCACGGCCGCTGTAGGCTGCCCGTAGCAGATGGAGCAGACTGCGCCGGCGGTATAGTCTCCCACGCCGGGAAGGGCATGGATCTCCTCATAGCTTGTGGGAAATACGCCCCCATGTTCCTTTACAATTTTCTTTGCTGCAAGGCGTAGATTCCTCGCACGGCTGTAGTACCCCAGTCCTTCCCAGAGCTTATGTACCTGCTCCTCTGTGGCTTCTGCAAGAGACTGAATGTCGGGAAAGGCCTCCAGAAAACGGGTGTAGTAGCCCTTCACCGTTTCCACCCGTGTCTGCTGAAGCATCGTCTCCGATACCCAGATACAATAGGGATCACGTGTTCTGCGCCACGGCAGGTCACGGGCCTTTTCCCTGTACCATGTACACAAAGGAGCAACGGCGTATCGCAGCACGGCCTTCTGGGCCTGCTCCACGGCCTGCATCCGGGCGATGATTTTTTCATACACCGGTATCATATGCGCTTCCTTGCAGACAGCGCTGATCTCCTTGACAGGAATCCATTTCACATCACTGTTTTCATCTGGCTTGGGACGGAGCTTATCCTTCCGCCGGGCCTTCAGCCCATAGGTTACATTGTAATGTACGTGAGCCGGAACAGGTGCTCCGTTCTTCTCATGAGCCGCAACCGGCAGCACATCCAGCGAAAGGATCTCACTGCATAAAGGCTCGGCAGATGCAAGCCCTGTTTCCTCCATCGCCTCCCGGACGGCTGTATCCAGAAAATCCGTATTCCCGTCCGCATGACCGCCTGTCCAGGAAAAAGACTGATAGATGTTATGAAACACCATCAGCGTATTCTCCCCTGTTTCGTCCAGTATCATACTGGAGCAGGTGATATGCCCGCCGGAGGCACAGCTCCGGTAAAATATATCTGTGCCAAAAGCTTCAGCCGCTGTAAGAATCTCCCTTTTGGCCTGGGCTTCCTCCTCTGTCTGAGGTACATAGGCGGCCAGCTGATCTTTCCAATTCATTTCTTGTCTCCAATCACAGCATTTTGTGCGTCTGTATATTCCGCAATAATGCCCAGTGCGACCTCCTTTCGGGGACGCCGGGTATCCATCGCCAGCTTCTCGATATGCCGGTGGGCCTGAAGCTCTGTCATAGCCTGTGTTTCAATGAGAATGCATTTGGCACGGGATACATACCGCAGCTCCTCCAGCTTGCTCTGAAGCCGGACATTTTCCTGCTTCATCCCCTGAAGGCGGCTTCTCATGGCAAAGCTCTGACGAATGGCCTGATGAAACAGATTCTTATGAATCGGCCTGGACACCACCGATACACCGCTGTCAATGGTTTTGTGCATCATGGTTTCAGCGGCATCTGTGCGGCAGAGCAAAATGATGCCGGCACTGGATTTCTCGCTCATCTGCATGGCCAGCTGATCGCCGTATTCATCCTTCAGCGGTGTATTGATCATCAGCAGATCAAAGCTGTCCTGCTGCATCAAGCGTCTGGCTTCATCACCGCTGGAAACAGCAGACACCTCCCGGCCGCCGCACTGCTTTACAAAGGCAATCACTGCATCAAGCCCTTCTTCAGAGCCAGAGACAATCAGAGTCCTTCCTGCTTTCAATGTTTACGCCTCCCTGCCATCCTCAGAAATAATACTTACAGCAGTATTCATGAGGATCCTCAGCGGCTTCATAGGCTTCGACCTGAGCCTGCTTCTGCCGGAGGAAATTTTCTGCTGCGGCCTGCGGGACATTTTCTCTTACAAAGTCACTGCCAGCGGTGAGACGCATGGCCTCCCTGAGAGAACCGGGCAGGTGAAGCAGGAGCATATCCTGTTCTGTCGCCGAAAGCACCTCCCCCTTTTCTATGCCGTCCATCCCAGCCTGAAGAAGCAGCTGGAAGGTAAGATAAGGGTTACAGAAGGCATCCGCTGAACAGACCTCCAGCATCGGCTCACACCCCGGCGTATAGCACAGCCGCAGAACCGGCGCTTCGCCTGTTGTGCAGCCGGCCTCAAAGCGCTCATAGGAATTCACAATGGGATTCATGAAGGAGGTAAACTCCGGAATCCGCTTCAGGATCCCGGCCACAAAGGATCTTCCTGCATCGGTGATGGTATCAAAGCTGCTGCCGAAAACGGACTTTCCTTCTCTGGAGATGCTGATATAAATTTTCAGCGCACTGCCGATCTCCTCCGGCAAGGGCTTGGGACTGAAGGAAGCATAGAGACCGTTCCGGGCCGCAATGGTCTTTACTACCGTCTTATAATGCATCATATTGTCCGCTGCTGTCAGAGGATGACTGGATGCAAAGTCGATCTCATTCTGTCCCGGCCCAGACTTGTGACAGGAGGAGGTGGGACTGAGGCCCATTTCCTCCAGAGATAGGCAGATCTCCCGGCGTGTGTCCTCACACTTGTCCAGTGGCGCAATATCCAGATAGCCGCCATTGTCAAACGGGATCCTTGTGGGATTTCCCTCCATATCCGTTTTGAACAGATAGAACTCACAGCGTGTACTCATTTCACACTGAAAGCCCTTCTGCCAGAGCTTCTCCGTAGCAGCCTTGAGATTGCGGCGCAGATCTCCGGCATAGATACTGCCATCCTGTTGGTAGAGATTGCAGAAAAAACGCACTACACGTCCCGACTGCGGTCTCCACGGAAGCACGGACACAGAAGATGTATCCGGCCGCAGCATCAGCATCTGGGGCTTCTCCTCCAGCATATCGGCCGAATGCACCGGAATTCCGTACGCAAGCGCACGGTCCAGCTCACGGGGCATGATGGCGATATTCTTCATATTACCAAAAATATCACAAAATGACAGACGAATAAACTTGATGTCATTTTCCTCAATAAAGCTCAGTGTATCTGTTTCAGAAAAATACATACTGCTCCTCCTAACATAAGCTATACTTTTTATTATACCGCTTTTTTCGCCTCTTGTAAAGTCAGGCCTGACAAAAAAACTGCTGTACCCTTCCGGATACAGCAGTCTGATCATATTATGGTTTATCTTACGGAATAACCAGAACCGGGGTTTCAACCTCCACTGCATACCACAGCTTCTCTGCAAATTCCAGCGGCAGATTGATACAGCCATGAGAACCATTATACATGTAAATGTCTCCGCCGTAAGCCGATCGATTCAGGTCATGAAGACCAACACCCGTCCAGGTGATCGGCATCCAGAAGGAAACCGGCGCTACATAGCCCTCACCCTCCAGGTCTCTGTCTCTCTCTCTGGACCATACCTTGAATACACCTGTCGGTGTCTGGCATTCCGGGTCAATACCCATACCGGTCACACAGTCTGTATCCATCATCAGAACACCATCTACATAATACCATACATGCTGATTGGTGATGTCCACCTCAATGTAAGTGTCACCGATATCATCTGTTCCGCGGCGATAGGCGATCTGAGAATATTCCGGCTCGATGGTCACGCTTTCACCAGCCTTGATATATTCAGCCAGCTTTTCAGCAGTAGCCTGTACGTCTGTCTTCCAGCCATAGGTACCGTAATCGCCCAGCGGCAGCTCGATCGTGCCCTGAAGCGTGGAATTGAAGGTACGTGTATAACCAGCCACAAAGGTGTCGTACTTGTCAGCAAGATTCGCCTGGACCCAGGCCTCTGCTGCAACAGAGTCAACAACTACATTGCCTTCACTGTCGGAGGATACCCAGTCCACGATCGTCGTGGACTCCAGAACCTCCTGACGATCCTCAAAATCATAAGTGATCGTAAGACCCATCATAGAGTTTGCTTCGGCCAGGGCCGGTTCCAGATCCGCTGCTGTTTTCTCCGCAGTCAGATAGCAGCTGCAGGCCTCCAGCTCAATGGTGGACTGACCGCTACGCACCTGCTCCAGCGTATAATCAACAAGCGTATTCACATCGATCATATCGCCGTTGTCCTCCGGTACAATTACATATGTACCGTCAGCCTGCTTCTGGAGATAGGCATCTGTAGGCGGTGCGCTGCCCCAATTATAGTTGCGCACCATGTTGGCCAGCTTGGTTTCATCATAGGTATTGACAAGCTGTGTCTTATATTCAGCCGGGCTGAAGTAATTTACAAACCACAGCAGCACATTCTGATCTGCGGCCTTCTGGAAGGCTGTGTCATCCGCCAGAGAAATAGCAGAACCAAACTCCTCGCCGCCGAAATGGATCTCCTCACCATTCTTCTTCACAAAGGTCAGACCCTGCACCTCACCCTCATGAATAACAGCCTGAGCCGCCTGATCCATGGTCATACCGCCGATATCTACGCCATTCATGTATGTATTAGGCAAAAAGCCCTTGCTGCACATCAGCATGCCCACAATGTATACAAGAAGGAGCAGCATGATCAGAACGCTGACAATTATGATTCCGGCACGGTTCTTTCTGGCCGCCGTCTCGGCTGCCTTCTGCTGTCTCTGACTCTGGCGGTAGTCACGGGGAATCTCATAATCATATGTATCGTCCACATTCCGGCTGCGGCGTCCGCCTCCGGAGGTCTGCCGCTGTACATAACGCTGGGCCTCCTCTGCTGTAGAGGAGGGCGCAGACGACCTGCGTCCGCTGCTGCCGCTGTCCATGGAATTCATGGTCTCCTTGATGCGGCGCATCTTCTCCATCTTTTCCTCCGAGGTCGTTCTCGGCTGAGCATTCTGCTGGGCCGAGCGATCCTGCGGCCTCTGTCCCTGAGGACGTTTTTTCAGAGCCGTACCGTTCTGCCGTCCGGACAGCTCCGATACGCTCTTATTGCTTGCACTTGTACGGCTCTGGGCCGGTCTGCGTGATCCGCCGGATAAGGACTCCTGCATCTGACGGTGCAGCTCCTCTCTGGACATCTGGGGCGCAGAAGAAGCTCCGCTTCCAGACTGGTAATTTGTTGTTCTGTTCTCGCTCAATTCAATCTTTCCTTTCTCTCGTGCTTTGTTTCTTTTCTTCTTTCACAGCTCACATTTACTCACATTTATCATTTGAAATAAAGCCGCAAAGCCGGCTTTCTAAAATATCCCTATATTTCTCACCATTTCTTATTTATTATATATTACCCAATCCATTTTGTCAACCGTTTTCGACAACTTCTTCAAATTGATTTCTGTTTGTAACCTTTTCCTTCCGGGGTGCGCTCTGTACTGCGCCGATCCCATTTCAAAGCATCGCCCCATATACACTGCATAATTCAATAAAGGGGGAAGTTTTTGTGCAAAAAGTATGAATTCAAGACAGTTTTTTGTGTAATGTTGCGATTGACTTATGAAATAAATTGTATTATAATACAAAAAGGGCAGTATGGTTTGAGGGAACCGCAAAGGGCTGCTCTGTAAAACACACGAATTGGTTACATTGTAGGAGGTTTGACCAATGAGCATGAAAAAATTCAGAACAAAAACGCTTGCTGTTCTTATGGCTGCAAGCACTCTGACATCTATGTTCTCTGCTATGAATGCAGAGGCTTATGATGGCGGAGCAAACACATCCGCAGATGTGGTATATGGCACTATGGCCAATGTACCGACAGTAGCAGCCAGCAGCGCTGTGTCCATCATCGAGGCTAAGGGCTATGAGGAAGCCGCTTATGTTGAATGGGATGCAGTAGACGGCGCTGACGGCTATAACGTTTACTGTGACGGCGTACAGATCGATTCTATGCTGATCCGTCAGTATTCGGGTTATTTCAGAGCAGATGCAGTGGGTCTCAAGGCCGGCAGCCACACTCTGAAGATCGTTCCCACAAGCGGCGGAACAGAAATGACATCTGCTGCGGCTGAGGTAACGGTTACATCTACATCCTATGACAGAAGCGGCTTCTGCTTTGCTAAGAATTCTGTAACAGGCGGCTCCGGCGTTGGTGCTTATAACGACGACGGTACGCTCAAGAGCAATGCAGTTGTTCTGTATGTAACTGAGGAAACCAAGAACACAGTTACTATGGATGTACAGACAAGCAGCTCCAAAACACAGTCCTGCACTGGTATCGGCGCAATCCTTAAGGCCATGCAGAAGGGTGCTGAAACCCGTCCGGTTGTAATCCGTATCATCGGTAAGGTAACCATAGACGGCATAAATACATCCGGCGATACAAACAACATGCTGCTGAAGGCCAGCTCAACCGACAGCCCCATTCAGAACATCACCGTTGAGGGTATTGGTGAAGACGCTGTATGCTACGGCTTTGGTATCCGCTGCCAGAGAGCAAGAAGCATTGAGATCCGTAACCTGGCTGTTATGCTGTTCGGCGATGACGGTATCGCACTGGAAACAGATAACTATAACATCTGGGTTCATGACAATGACATTTTCTACGGTACAGCTGGAAGCGATGCTGACCAGGCCAAGGGCGACGGCTCTATGGATCTGAAGAACGATTCCAAGTACATTACCGTTTCTTATAACCACTTCTGGGATTCCGGAAAGATGTCCCTGTGCGGTATGACAAGTGAGACAGCTGAAAACTGGATCACCTATCACCACAACTGGTTCGACCACTCCGACTCCCGTCATCCGAGAATCCGTACCATGTCCGTTCATGTATACAACAACTACTATGACGGCAACTCCAAGTATGGTGTAGGTGCGGTTCTGGATGCAGATGCATTTGTTGAAAACAACTACTTCAGAAACTGCAAATATCCGATGCTGATCTGTGATCAGGGTTCTGATCAGGGCACGTTTGATGATGGCGTAGGCGCAATGATCAAGGCCTATGGCAACTACATTGAGGGTGCTACCAGCTATATCACACAGAACGACAACAGCACCAGCTTTGACGCTTATGAGGTAGCCAATCGTAATGATCAGGTACCGAGCAGTGTAACCTCTCTGGACGGCTACGGCTACAACAATTTTGATACAGACAGCAGCATCATGTATGATTATACACCGGATGCAGCTGCAGAAGTACCGTCCGTCGTTACGACTCTGGCTGGCCGTCTCAACGGCGGTGACTTCAAATGGGAATTCGATGATTCCGTAGACGATACTGATTCCGGCATGAATGACGGACTGATGGCTGCTGTTAAGTCTTATACAACAGGCGTTATTGCAATCGGCAGCGGCTTCACTTCTGATAACAATACAACTCCGGTCGTTACAACGACAGCTACCACAAGCAATCAGACTCCGTCCACAACAGCCTCCACCACAGCAAAGCCTGTTACAACAACTGCGGCTGCTGTTGAAGGCGGTTATGTTCACAACTTCACAGAAAGCGGAACATCCAGCAGCTTCTATACCATCTCCGGCAACCTTTCCAGCTCCAAGGGAACTGTAACCTATTCCGGCCAGACACTGACACAGTGCCTGAAGATGGAAACTGCAACCAGTATTACATTCAACGCTCCTGCAAGCGGTACACTCACGCTGGTATTTGCTGAAGCCGGCAAGAGAGTAAAGATCGACGGCACAGCCTATACTACAGATACAAGCGGTGTTGTTACTGTGGATCTGGCTGCTGGTTCTCACACCATCGCCAAGGGCGATTCTGCAAACCTGTTCTATATGGTTTATGCAACCTCCGGCACTGTTGTTACCACAACGCAGCAGCCGACAACCTCTGGCACAGCAACACAGACCACAACCAAGGCCTCTGCACAGACAACGGCTTCTTCTGTTACCAACAGCCCGGTGGTTGAAGGTGATCTTGAGGTCGTAAGCGTTGGCGGCTGGAACGAAATGATGTATCTCGTTGTATCCGGCGTTGCGGATGCGGATGTAACTGCTGTTTCCTACAGCGGCCCGGTAAGCGGCTCTCTCACCGGCGAGGATTTCCAGTATCTGGTAAGAGATGTAGACAACGGCGCACGTGTAGATGTAACCGGTCTGACCTCTGGTATATACTCTATCACAATGGAAACCACAAAGGGCTCTGTAACTGTAAGTGATGTTGCCGTAGGCGCACAGGATCGTTCCGGCTTTGCACACTTCAATTACACATCCGGCGTTGGTGCATACAATGACGACGGTACACTGAAGGACAATGCGATCGTTCTTTATGTAACAAACGACAATAAGGATACCGTATCTGTAACATCCAAGGATGGCACGAAGGTAACTGGTATCGGTAATATCCTGAACTCTGCTGGTCAGGACAACGGCTCCGGTGCTACCTCCAAGGGCGGTACACCGAACACAAACAGCGACATCATCGAAAAGATCGCTAAGGACGGTACTCCGCTGGTAATCAGAATCATCGGCAACGTAGAAGCTCCGGCTGGTCTGACTGAATTCGACTCTGTAAACTACGGCGGCTCTGTTGGTGACAACGGCTTTATGGCCAGAATGCAGTCCGGTAAGGACATCACCATTGAAGGTATCGGTACAGACGCATGCATTAATGGCTGGGGTATCCACTTCATCGCAGAAACTGCAAACCCCGACCTTGGCAAGAGCTTTGAAGTAAGAAACATCGCTTTCAGAAATGTTCCGGAAGACTGTCTGGGTATGGAAGGTCAGCAGGGCGATGACGCACTGACTGCTCCGGTTGAAAGATGCTGGATCCACAACTGCGAATTCTATGCTCCGTCTATCGCAAATCCGGCTGAATCCGATAAGGACGGCGGCGATGGTGCTTGTGACTTCAAGCGCGGCATGTATTTCACAAACAGCTACTGCTACTACGAGGGCTATCACAAGACAAACCTTGTTGGTTCTTCTGACACAAGTCTCCAGTACCACCTGACATATCACCACAACTACTGGAAGAACTGCGAATCCCGTGGCCCGCTGGCTCGTCAGGCTGACATCCATATGTACAACAACGTATTTGATGGCCAGACCAGCTACTGTATGAATCCGAGAGCAAATGCCTATATCTTCTCCGAATACAACTATTTCAAGGATTCCAAGGATCCGATGGAAGTTACAAGCGGCGGTGTAGTAAAGAGCTATAACGACGTATTTGATAATGTAAGAGGCAACCAGCAGGGTACGATCGTAAGCAGCAGAGAGGAAGCTGTTGCATCCGAATGTATTTATGCCGGCTTTGAAAACAACTCCTCTATGTCCTATATCCCGTCCGGAAGCTATGCTCTTACAGAGACTACAAGCACGCTTGGTACGGATCTGACCACTATGTTTGAAGCCGACGGCGGCTGTATGGATGAGATGAGCATCTCCGGCAGTGTTACTGTTACTCCTGGTTCTACTGCATCCACAACAACGACAACGACGACAACCACTACTACCACCACTACTACCGCTACAAATACGCCGGCTACTTCCACAAACGCTCCGGCTACTACCACAAATACTCCGTCTACAACAACAACCGGTTCTGCTCAGAGCACTGCAACCTCCACTACAACTAAGACTGAGCTGGAGGGTCTCTGCGGCGACCTGAACCTGGATGGAAAGGTGTCCCTGGTAGACGTTGTTTATCTGAACAAGTACATTGCTCAGACACTGGTATTCGTTGACCTTCAGAAATCGAATGCAGACTGCTGCGATGATGACAAGATCAATTCTGCTGACTCCACAGCCCTGCTCGAATTCGTTATTGAAACAGTAAAGGCTCTGCCGGTATATCCGGAATAAATCCTTAAACGATTCCCCTGCATAAAAATCAAGGCTGCTGCACCGTTTTGAAGGTGCAGCAGCCTTTTCGTATATCTCCATTCACATACAAAAAAGGACTGCCAAAGCAGCCCTTTCTGATTCTCTGTCTGCTTATTCACCGCACAGCCGAATGATCGCCGCTGCAATCATTCGAGTGGTCATCATCAGCTGATCAACCGGGAAGAATTCATCATCACCATGCATGTGATAATCCCAGCCCGGAAGCTCCGCACCAAAGGCCACGCCGCCTTCGATCTCATGCACATAGGTACCGCCGCCGATGGCGATGCAGTAGCCCTTCTCACCGGTCTCCTCCTCATATACGGACAGCAGCGTCTGCACAAAGGGAGACTCCTCCGGTACACAGTGCGGATCGTTCATCATCAGAACCTCCATAGCAAAGCCATACTGTGCAAACCGAGCCTGCATGGTCTCCAGCAGCTCCTCCTTGGTCACGCTCACCGGATACCGGATATCTACTGTGCCGCAGAGCGCACCATTTTCAATGTGCATCATACTGCAAATGCAGGTCAGACGGCCGGACTGCTCATCCTCATGGGCAAGGCCCAGCCCCTCGCCGCCGGTGCAGCCATGAGGAAACAGCTCTGTAATGGCCCTGCAATCCGCATAGGCCGCATCTTTGGCCAGAGCCGTCAGCAGGCCTGTGATGGCATTGTCCCCAGCCTCCGGGGTGGATGCATGAGCCGCAAGGCCCGTATATGCAGCGTGACAGCCCTCAGAATCCTCTGTAAGGCGCAGCTTGGGGGTTTGGCAGGAAACTACCGCACCAGCTGGCAGAAGCGCTTCTGCGGCCGCGGGAACTGCGTTGGGCGCAGTACCTGCATTCATACGCAGAATCGGATCCTTTGTCTCCTTACGGAATACAAAACGGATCATACCCTTTTCGATGTGGATGACCGGATAGTTCCCGTCCGGTGTAAATACCATGGGCGGCATTTTATCCTGGGTCAGATAATACGCAATATCAGAACCGCCGTTTTCCTCGTTGCAGCCAAAGAGCAGACGTACATTCTTCTTCAGCGGAATTCCAGCCTGACGAATGGCCTTCACTGCATACAGCGCAGCCACAGACGGACCTTTGTTATCGATCGTACCACGGCCATAGAGACGGCCGTCCCGCTCGGCCATGATAAACGGATCGGATGTCCAGTTCTCCGGCATAACCGGCACAACATCCAGATGAGACAGCACGCCCAGCTCTGGAGCGCCCATATCATCGCTCCAGTCTACTGCACCTGCGTGGTAGTCATAATTGCGGACCGCAAAGCCCATTTCACGGGCCTTATCCAGTACCAGATCCAGCGCCTGCGCACAGGCTGTGCCATAGGGATAACCGCCCTCCGGCTCAGGTGCGGCTACACTGGGAAATGCAATCAGCTTCCGCAGCGTTTCCAGCATCTCAGCCTTGTTTTCTTCAATAATCTGATTCAGCAGAGTTTGTGACATGTTGATTCGCTCCTTTATTATAATTTCATTTGAATACCGTTGTTAAAAGCCTCCGGAAATCTTGGGATGCAGCCGCCTGCGGTAAACCTCCATGGACACATCCATCAGGTAGTCATAGCTGACAAACATCATATTGGCTGTTCCCAGCAGGATATATGCACCATATTTTCCGAACTCGCCCATTTCTTCCAGAAGCTCATCCATCCCGAACAGATAGACCGTTATAAGGAAATAAACCAGAATGCATACATTGTATATCAGCAGCTTTACGCCATAGATCAGCGGGCGGAGTCTGAGCCGCCTGAGATAGGGACGTATCAGAGGATAGTGTCCGAAGAACAGGATGAATATCAGTGCGGCCTCCTTGTTCGGCGTTACAAACAGAGACAGCGTCCCCACAGCCAAATACATAAGAAAGCCCCACCAGCCGCTGGTTTCCATGGCCATGACCGTAACCAGGATGCCGCAGATCATGGGCATGATGATATAAAACACCGGAAATACACCGGTTATAAATTGACTGAGCAGACACATAGAGGCCAGCGTTCCGCCCAGAGCGATCCGATAGCTGATCGATCGTTTCATTTGAATCACCTTTAATTACACTTCATAAGTAAATCTGTTATTTTTTATCATACCACATTTTCAGGGCCGATGTCAATTGCTTCTGTGTAAATTCCACATCCGCCCCTTGACAATTTACCCAGGAAATCCTATAATATGTAATATGTAATTTTGTCGAAATCAAGGAGGCTATAAAATGATCCCGTTGAAGTATGTATCCTCTTCCGTAAGCTCTGACGATCTCACGGAGCTGGTTACCGAGGAGGTAGAGGAAGCAACATCCTTTTTTCATAATCTGATCGACCCCATAAAAGAGGCTGTTCCTACCGTGATTCTGGCTATTATCTGTGCGATTGCAGGGTTTGTTTTCATCAAGATCCTTATGCGGATCCTCAATCATGCCATGAAGCGTACAGAAATCGATGGAATCGCAGTCGGCTTTCTGCGTTCCCTGATTCAGATCGTCCTCTATGTCCTGCTGGCGGTGATCCTGCTCTCGCTGCTGGGTGTTCCTATGGATTCCATCGTGGCCGTCATCGTGTCCAGCAGTATGGCCATTGCACTGGCGCTGAAGGACAGTCTGGCCAATGTGGCCGGCGGCTTTATCCTGCTGTTTGCAAAGCCCGTCAAGGAGGGCGATACCATCGAGCTGGACGGCTCAAAGGGACAGGTGGAATCGGTAGGCATTCTCTATACCAAAATCGTGACATCGGATAATGTATCGGTATTCATTCCCAATGGTGCGGCTTCTTCCTCCAAAATCATCAACTACACCGAAAAGGCTCGCCGGCGTGTAGATCTGCGTTTTACCATCGCCTATGAAAATGATATCGATCTGGCCCGTCAGGTGCTCCTGAATGCTACTGTGCTGTTTGATGAAATTCACAAAGATCCGGAGCCGGCCGTTCAGGTCAGCGCACATCTGGACAGTGCCATTGAGCTTCAGCTGAGTGTATGGGTGAATACAAATGACTACTGGACAATCTATCACGCCCTGCTGGAACAGGTGAAAAAGGATTTTGATGCGGCTGGAATTTCCATCCCCTATCCCCAGATCGATGTACATCAGAAATAAGAAAGGCCCGGTTTCCCCCTTCAAAACGGTATCCCGGAAGCAGCGAAAAGGCCCATACCAGCCAAGTTTGTGAAATATCAAATAACATTTTGTAAACCTTAAAAAAAGCTATTGACAAACGCCCCTTTTCCGAGTATAATATAAGTATCCTTTCTTAAAAATTTTTTCATAAAAATCCCCTTACTAAAGCGCACGTCAGTCCCTCTGACGTGCGCTTTACTTTTTATACGTTTTCCAAAGGATTCCATGAAATTTCAGATGATATAGAAAAGGGACAGCCAAACCGGCTGCCCCTTATTTTTTCATCTGAATCAGATAAACTGATCCCAGGAAATATTAAGCGATGCACCGACACTTGCATAATAAGTCAGAATATTCGTTGCATCACTGACGGTCAGCTGACCACCCTCACCCTGGGTCTGGGACTGTGTGTCTGTATCAGCCAGGAAAAAGGCCAGAGCTTCAATGCGCTCCGATGTGCCGTCTGTCAGTGTCGGCTCGAGACTGGCACCATACTGAGCGTAATAGGTAAGAACGGCAGTGGCATCTGCAACGTTAACCTCCCCGTCCATATTCACATCACCCTTCAGACCTACCAGAACCGTCTGCTTTACTTCCTCTCCATTCTCATCGGTAATGGCCGTATCGCCGCAGTACATGGAAACATCGCCCATGTAGTAATTCTGCTCAGAGCCTTCATACAGCTCCTTCGGCGTTGTGCCGGCATTTACTGCATTGGTAACATCCAGCTGCTGCTGTGTGCCATCTGTGAAGGCCACATCACACTCATATGCAGCATTCATGGAATTTGCAGTGATCATCTTGTTGTTCTCTGCATAGTAGCACACATACTCCGGTGCAGTAATCGATGTACCAGATGCACTTTCTACGCCCACGGCCACTGCGGCCTCCTCATACTTCACCGGCAGATACCGGTTCTTATCGTTCTCCTTGACATTAACAGAGGAATAGGTCTGATCAAACTTGATATTATAAATACCGCAGGGCGTTCCCGGCTTCAGATAGAGATCGTTCTCCACCAGCGGAAAATCATCGGAATTGCCCAGGAAGCTGGCTGTCGTTCCAGCACCTGCGATCCAGCTGCACATATTGTTGCTGGAGGGAATCTTGTCCCCCACATTCAGCAGCTCCGGCTGATAGTAGGGAATCTCGCCTACGGCCGTAGCCACCTCAGTCCGGTCCGTATAGATATCCGCAAACTGATAGGTATAGGTCGCAGAGCCATCATCATGAAGTGTCAGCGGACACACGATATTATGTGTCTGAGAATCCGGTGCCAGCTCACCGGCTTCATTTACATAATAACGACCGTGCAGCTTGAAGGTAATGGTGTCATTTCCGTTATAATAAATCGGCGAGCCGGTGGTCGGATTGCTGCAATAATCACGAATCTGAGCATCAAAGGTCTTGGTTCTGTACGCACCGTCCTCTACAATGCCAAAGCAGAAGGGCCGGTAGGATGTGGTAAAGCTGCCGCCCAGATATTCATAGACGGCCTCCTCATAGGTATCCGTAGGACAGGTCATATTGCGGAAATAGGTATATCCGCTTTCATCCGGCAGAAGCTTGCACTGGGCTGAGCTGATGCCGATGGAAGAACCGGTGTAACCCTTCAGGTATACCCCGGCATGAATGGCTGTCTCGCCAGAAGCCGCTTCCTCCGCAGTCAGAGCATACCGCTCCAGCTGAATGCTCTGGGTATAGGTGCTGGTGCTTGCATATTCAGCAGCCTGAGCAGAAAAGGAAGCAGACAGCAGAACGGCCAGGGCCGAGCTTACGGAAAGTGCTTGTGCGATTTTTTTCATAAAAAACCTCCTTGTAATTTGGGTCAGAAAATGATGGATCTTCAAATCAGAATACATCCTTTCAGGGATATCCCCCTTCCCTGTGTAATTTTATTATAACAGACTCAGGCCGGAATTTCTACAACATTTTTAGATAAAATTCGATAATCCAACAAAGTAATTTTTTTGCAACATATACAGTTCTATCCTTTTCCCGGCAAAATCACAGGTCCTTCTCCAAAACAAGTCAGAACAAGCGTCCTTTCGCTCTTTTCACTGCAAAGGAAATATGGTATGCTGAAAATACAGAAAATATACAGAAAAGGAGTTTTGTAAAATGATGCATACAATAAAACGCAGTACCAGGTCCGACAGTCCCATCGTATACATGGAGGTATACGGAGTCAACCGGGTCCTCTACCGTGTAACGATCGGTACAGTAAAGCGCCGGGGACGGCTGGTAAAGGTCTATGGCGTGGTACTGGAGGATGTGCGTACCGGCCAGCGTGAAACTCTGGAAAATTTCTCCGAGGATTTAAATCATACGGTACAGTTTGCCAATTCCCTTATTCACCGGAAGATCCGTCCCTGCGGCCTGTATAATGAAGCGCTGAGACAGCTCCGGTACAGCTCCGCCGGAAGCATCCTGCCTGTATCCTGAGAAAAATTTGTGAAAGTACTTGCTATTCTCTGTGAAATGTAGTATAATAAATGGTGTTATACATTACATTTGTAAAGGAGAATACAGTTATGTATCAGGATATGATGGACAGCATTGGTTTTCTGAACCAGTATGACGCAGAAGTCAGTGCAGCTATGCAGCAGGAGCTGAGCAGACAGCGCCGGAATCTGGAGCTGATCGCCAGCGAGAATATTGTAACACCGGCTGTTATGGCCGCTATGGGTTCGCCCCTGACCAATAAGTACGCCGAGGGTCTGCCGCACAAGCGTTACTACGGCGGCTGTGAGTATGTAGACGTTGTAGAGGAGATCGCCATCGAGCGGGCCAAGGAGCTGTTCGGCGCAAAGTACGCAAATGTTCAGCCCCACTCCGGTGCACAGGCCAACACAGCCGTATATTTTGCACTGCTCCAGCCGGGTGATACCGTTCTGGGTATGAGCCTTGCACACGGCGGTCACCTGACACACGGCTCTCCGGTAAACATTTCCGGTAAGTATTTCAACTTCGTTTCCTATGGCCTGGGCGATGACGAGGTAATTGACTATGACAAGGTACAGGCTCTGGCCGACGAGCATAAGCCGAAGCTGATCGTAGCCGGCGCAAGTGCATATCCGAGAGTCATTGACTTCGAGAGACTCTCTGCCATCGCAAAGTCTGTAGGCGCATACCTGATGGTAGATATGGCACACATCGCAGGTCTGGTTGCAGGCGGCCAGCATCCGTCTCCTGTTCCCTACGCCGACGTAACCACAACCACCACACACAAGACTCTGCGCGGCCCGAGAGGCGGTCTGATCCTGTGCAATGATGAGGAGATCGCAAAGCAGATCAACAAGGCTGTATTCCCGGGTACACAGGGTGGCCCGCTGATGCATGTGATCGCTGCAAAGGCTGTTTGCTTCGGTGAGGCTCTGAAGCCCTCCTTCCGTACCTATGCAGAAAACGTTGTAAAGAATGCACAGGCTCTGGCTGAGGGTCTGGTAAAGCGCGGCTTCAATCTGGTTTCCGGCGGCACAGACAACCACCTGATGCTGGTAGATCTGCGCCCCTTCTCCATCACCGGCAAGGAGCTGGAGAAGCGTCTGGATGATGTATATATCACCGTAAATAAGAATGCCATCCCGAATGACCCGGAGAAGCCCTTTGTAACCTCTGGTATCCGTGTGGGTACTCCGGCTGTTACCAGCCGTGGTCTGGGCGTTGCTGAGATGGACAAGATCGCAGAATTTATGTATCTGACTGCTACGGATTATGAAAACAGCGCTGAGGCCATCCGTGCAGGTGTAACGGAGATCTGTAAGCAGTATCCGCTGTATGAATGAGTATGATCTGAAACAATAAACATAAAAGCGCATTTGCACGGACAGATGCGCTTTTTGTATACGATCGGGAGGAAATAATATGGAGCATCCGCTTGCAGATCTGATACGTCCGAAAACCCTGGATGATGTGGTGGGACAGCGTCATCTCCTGGCTCAGGGGAAGCCCCTCCGCCGCATTATCGACAGCGGACGTATCCCGAATCTGATTTTCTACGGCCCATCCGGCGTAGGCAAGACCACCGTGGCCCGGATCATTGCCGAGCGCACATCCATGACCCTGCACAAGCTGAATGGTACATCGGCCTCCACAGCGGATATCCGGGAGGTGGTGTCGCAGATCGGTACCTTCTCCAGCCTGAACGGGATCCTGCTGTATCTGGATGAGATCCAGTACCTGAACAAGAAGCAGCAACAGAGCCTGCTGGAATATATCGAAAACGGGCAGATCACACTGATCGCTTCCACAACAGAAAATCCCTATTTTGCGGTATATAATGCCCTCATCAGCCGAAGCACGGTGTTTGAGTTCAAGCCCGTTCCCCCGGAGGAGCTGGAACGTGCTGTGACACGGGCCTTCCGGTGCATGGAAGAGCAGCTGGGACAGAGCCTTACGCTGGAAGAGGGCGTGTGCACCTACATTGCACGGGGCAGCGGCGGAGATGTCCGCAAGGCCCTGAATACAGTGGAGCTGAGTGCATTGGCCGCAGAGCCGCAGGAATCGGGCCATCTTGTGACCATGGAAACTGCGGTCTCCCTGACCCAGCGGAGCAATATGCGCTATGACCGGGACAATGATCAGCACTATGACCTGCTGTCGGCCCTTCAGAAGTCCATCCGGGGCTCGGATGAGAATGCCGCTCTCCACTACGCCGCACGGCTTTTGCAGGCCGGAGATCTCCTCTCCCTGTGCCGGCGGCTGCTTGTGATCGCAAGCGAGGATGTGGGACTGGCCTATCCTCAGGCTGTGGTGATCACAAAAGCCTGTGTGGACAGTGCCCTTCAGCTGGGACTGCCGGAGGCCCGAATTCCCATGGCCGAGGCCATTGTGCTGCTGGCTACGGCGCCCAAATCCAACAGTGCATATCTGGCTATGGATGCCGCTATGGCCGATGTGGAGAAGTACGGTGCGCTGGATTTCCCGAGACATCTTCAGAACAAGCATTTTGACGGAGAGGGAGCTGCCATAAAGGGACAGCATTACCTCTATCCCCATGACTTCCCCAATCATTATGTAAAGCAGCAGTATCTCCCGGATGAGATCGCCGGCCGGAAATATTATCAGTTCGGAGACAACAAGCAGGAAAAGGCTGCCGAGGCCTATAGAAGCAAGCTGCTTGCAGAAACAAAATGAGGACAGAAAGGTGCAGAATTATGAATTCTTTAAAGAAAATGGCCGCTGTTTTGCTTTGTGCCGGCCTGCTCACAGGCTGCGCTTCCACCAAAACAGACGAAAGCAGCCAGCAGTCTGACACAAGCAGTGCAGCTGAGTCTGATACAGACAACAACACGGAGGGCACGCTGCTGTATCAGTCGGAGCGGATGAACATCCGGTATACGGGACAGTCCTCAGATGACTACTACATCTATCTCAATTTTAAGGCTGAGAACCGCACAGACGGACAGCTCATCCTTGCAGCTGATGATATCGCTGTAAATGACGCTATGATCGATCCGTTTCTGTATGCACCGGTTGACAGCGGTCAGACAAAAACGGTGCAGATGGAATTCTCAAAGGCCGAGCTGGAAGAGCTGGGAATCGAAGCACTGGGCTGCGTAGAATTTTCCTTCTTCATAACAGACGGCTCCTCCAGTGACGGCCTGGAACGCTCTGAGATCATCACGCTGGATGTCGGAGAGTCTTCTTCACCGGAACGGGCCAAGGGCGCTGTGATCTACGACAGCAACGGCCTGAAAATCACCTATCTGGGTATGGAGCCGAGCGATTCCACGGAGGCCTGCGTTACCTTTGACATCCAGAATGATATGGGTGAGAATATCCGTATAGATGTACGTGATGTTTATATAGACGGCACTGCTGTCACGGCGGAGCTTTATCACCCCATATCCGACGGAAAATACAGAGTGTGCAATATGTATTTCTGGGAGGAGGGTGTGCTCCTGGAGGACTCGAAGACACTTGAGTTTGAGCTGGGCGCATTTGACCCCGAAACACTGGATTCCATCCTGGAAACCGGTACGCTGACTGTGGACCTTCAGAGCATGTACGAGCCTGAAGCTGAAACTACCAAAGCTGCTGAATAAGCCAAAAGCTGCCGCAGACAGGTGAAAAAACACCCGCTGCGGCAGCTTTTCATTTTGTATATCAGGCTTTATTCATTGCGAATGGCAATGACCTCCACCTCAACCAATACACCCTTGGGCAGCTCTGCTACGCCTACGCAGCTTCTGGCCGGCTTGCAGTCGCCAAGTGCTTCGGCATAGATGGCGTTGAAGGCCGCAAAATCCTTTGCCACATCCTTCAGAAAGCAGGTGGTCTTTACCACATTGGCAAAGGTACAGCCGGCTGCAGCCAGAACTGCTTCCAGATTCTTCATGACCTGTCTGCTCTGGCCTTCAATATCAGCGGCTTCTACATTGCCTGTCGCCGGATCGATGGCGATCTGACCGGATGTATAAACCATATTTCCCACCTGGATCGCCTGGGAATAAGGGCCGATGGCATCCGGTGCGTTCTTTGTGTAAATCGTGTTCATATGTAGTCCTCCTGTTTAAACAATGTGGAATCCATAGTCCGTAAGCGCCTTGCGGATGGATTCAATGTGTGCATAATCTCTGGTCTCCATGGTAATGCGAAGGAAACAGCCGTTGACATCACTGCCCTCGTTGGCACGCTCATGGTGAATGGAGATAACATTTCCGCCCTGCTCTGCAATGATTCTTGACACGTTCAGAAGCTGACCCGGCTTGTCCAGCAGCTCGATGGTCATGGTGCAGGTCCGGCCCGACATCAGCAGACCGCGCTTGATCACACGGGACAGGATCGTTACATCAATATTACCGCCGGACACAAGGCATACAACCTTCTTGCCCTGTACGGGAATCTTATTAAACATAACCGCTGCCACAGAAGCCGCACCGGCCCCCTCTGCAATCAGCTTCTGCCGCTCGATGAGCGCCAGAATGGCTGCGGAGATCTCATCATCCGTTACTGTTATCATTTCATCCACATAGTCCCGGCAGTATTCAAAGGTATGCTGACCCGGTTCCTTCACGGCAATGCCGTCTGCAATGGTGGACACAGAGGACAGCCGCTCGATTTTATTATCATGGATGGAATGCACCATACTGGGTGCACCGCTGGCCTGTACACCGTATACCTTGATCCTGGGATTCAGGTTCTTGATGGCATAGGCTACGCCGGAAATCAGTCCGCCGCCGCCCACCGGTACCACAACTGCATCCACATCCGGGAGCTGGTCAAGAATCTCCAGACCGATCGTGCCCTGTCCGGCGATGACATTTTCATCATCAAAGGGATGTACAAAGGTATAATTATGTTCCTTTTGCAGCTCCAGTGCCTTGTTGTAGGCATCATCATAAACGCCCTCTACCATGCAGACCTCTGCACCGTAGCTCTTGGTGGCTTCCACCTTGGAGATGGGCGCACCGTCCGGCAGACAAATGAGCGCCTTGATGCCATGCGCTGCGGCCGCCAGTGCCACGCCCTGGGCATGGTTTCCGGCCGAGCAGGCAATCACGCCCCGGGCCTTTTCCTCCTCAGTAAGCTGGGACATCATAAAGGAAGCACCCCGCACCTTGAAGGAACCGGTTACCTGGAGATTCTCTGTTTTCAGATAGACCTCCGCTTCAGGATTGACCTTGGGCGCATAGATGAGGTCCGTTTTGCGGATCACGCCTCTCAGGACGTGACTGGCCTTGTAAATTTTATCAAGAGTAAGCATTTTTAATCCGACTCCTTTTCCGTATTTTGCTGTGAAAGCAGCTGATCAATGAACTGACGGGCCGCTCTTGCACTCCGTCCGCTTTTACAGAGGGCGAACTGCTCTGCCTTCTGGAACAGCTCATTTTCATCCATTTGCAGTCCGGCCTGCTGAGCCAGTGCATGGACGATCTCCAGATACAGCGGCTTCTGGGGCTTGCTGAAGGTAATGGTGATGCCAAAACGCTCCGACAGAGAGATCCGCTCCTGAACAGTATCATTCTCATGCTTGTCACTGCCGTCGTCAAAGGTTTCCTTCACCAGATGGCGGCGGTTGCTGGTGGCATAGATGACGGTATTCTTCATCCGTGCGGAGATGCTGCCCTCCAGCGTGGCCTTCAGTGTCCCGAAGTTGGGATCATTCTCAGAGAAGGTCAGGTCATCGATAAAGAGAATGAACTTCAGGGGATTTTTGCACAGCCTGTCCATGATCTGGGGAATAAAGCACAGCTGATCCTTGGTCAGCTCGATCAGGCGAAGGCCCTCGCTGCGATAGGTATTGGCAATGGCCTTGACAGTGGCGGATTTTCCTGTACCCGCATCACCGGAGAGGAGAACGTTGGCCGCAAAATTTCCGCCCAGAAGAGCAAGAATATTGTCTGTTGCTGTCTTGCGCTCCCGTTCATAGCCTACCATATCCGCAAGCCTTATGGGGTCAGGGTGCTCTACGGGAACGATCTCACCGCTGTGACTGATGGTGAACATATGATATCGGGCATAGAGGCCGTAGCCGTGGCGGTGGATAGCGGCAATGCGCTCTGCATAGGCCGCCTTCAAATCGATGCGGTGCACATTCCATGTAGGAAGCGGGCCTGTATAGTCTGTTTCAGCCTGGAGCTGAGCCGGGGTCAGCATAGCGATCCGCTCAAACAGCGCAAGCTCTGTTTCCAGGCACTGCTGCATCGGAGCCGGGATCTCCTCCCCTGCTCCGGCCCGGATCACGCATACATGCTCATGCTCCAGCACCAGAGCCTGAATATAATCCGTCAGGCTGTCTGTTTTTTCATATAGAGCCGCCGTCATGGCGCTGTAGAAGCGGATCTGTGCCGGAAGATTGGTTCGGTCTGTATGGCACAGCTGCATCAGGGAGCGGATCACCGGGTCTCCTTGCAGGCTTCGGAAAATAACCAGAGCGTCCAGCCCATAGCCGATGATTTCTCTGGGAGTCATAATCAGGGTCATCCCTTTCTCAATTCAAGATATGCCACCCGCAGAAAATCCGGGTGGCATTCATTGTTCTATTTAAAAAGGCGGGTTCAGCTTTTCACCGCAATGCCGGCATACGGGATTTCCCCAATAAAAATATCGTGAAAATCTTTTTCCGCAAGCCGGACAGCGGCAATACCGGTGGGACAGCAGACCTATAACAAGCAGGATCAGCAGACAGATTCCTTTCCCTATGTCAAACCAGGGCCTGGAATTCCAGAAATCCAATCCTGCAAAAAGGCAAAAGCAGGCAAATACAGAAATCGCCAGCATGCTGAAAAGAAAATACATGCGCACCGGATTTTTATGAGACTTCATTTTCGCTTACAGCAGCTCCAGAATCTTATCTGTACATTCTGTTGTAGACAGCGGAGTCACGCCCTCGCCGGCCAGGTCGGCTGTACGATAACCAGCCTCCAGATACTTGTCCACTGCGTCCTCAATGGACTGAGCCTCATCCATCAGACCGAAGGAATAGCGAAGCATCATAGCAGCAGAGAGAATGGTTGCAATGGGGTTGGCCTTATTCTGACCAGCAATATCCGGTGCAGAACCGTGAATCGGCTCATACAGGCCGTTCTTTGTACTGCCCAGAGAGGCAGACGGCAGCATGCCGATCGAACCTGTGATCTGAGAAGCCTCATCAGACAGAATATCACCGAACATGTTGGAGGTGACTACAACATCGAACTGTCTCGGATTTTTAACCAGCTGCATAGCTGCATTGTCTACCAGCATATCGGTCACAGTCACATCCGGATATTCCGCTGCAACCTTGTGTACCACCTCACGCCACAGTCTGGAGCTTTCCAGAACGTTGGCCTTGTCAATAGAAATGACATTCTTGCTGCGCTTCTGAGCCGTCTCGAAGGCCACTCTTGCAATACGCTCTACTTCCATTTCACTGTAGCACTCGGTATCATAAGCCTCCGGGCCGTACTGACCGTCACGTCTTCCGCGCTCACCGAAGTAGATACCGCCGGTCAGCTCACGAACCATCATGATGTCAAAGCCCTTGGCCACGATATCCTCTCTCAGCGGACAATCTCCCTTCAGCGCCGGATAGAGCTTGGCCGGACGAAGGTTGGTAAACAGACCCATAGCCTCACGGATGCCCAGCAGTGCCTTCTCCGGACGGAGATTCGGCGGCAGAGTATCCCACTTGGAGTTGCCTACAGCACCGCCCACTGCACCCAGCAGAACGCTGTCGCTTGCAAGACAGCCGTCAATGGTCTCCTGCGGCAGCGGAACGCCTGTTGCGTCAATCGCCGCACCGCCGATGAGATACTTTGTAAAATGGAAGGTGTGGCCGAACTTTTCGCCTACCGCCTCCAGAACTCTTACTGCGCTGTCTACGATCTCCGGACCAATGCCGTCACCGCGCAGCAAACCGATATTATATGTCATGTGAAGCCCTCCTTACTTTACCGCACCGCAGCGGATGGAATCGATCAGACCGCCGTTTTCGATGATGGTCTGAATGAAGGACGGGAACGGAGTGGTCTTGAAGGACGCACCGGTCGTCTTGTCCAGCAGCACGCCGTTGTCCAGATCGGCCTCTACAATGTGACCTTCCTCGATGGCCTCAGCTGCCTCCGGGCACTCTACGATGGCCAGTCCGATGTTGATGGAATTGCGGTAGAAAATACGGGCAAAGCTTTTCGCAATTACCAGAGAAATGCCGCTTTCCTTGATGGCAATGGGCGCATGCTCACGGGATGAACCACAGCCGAAGTTCTCGCCGGCTACCATGATGTCGCCTTCCTTTACACGGGAGGTGAAGGTGGTATCCAGATCCTCCATGCAGTGGGAAGCCAGCTCCTTCTTGTCGATCGTATTCAGATATCTTGCCGGAATGATAACGTCTGTATCTACGTTATCGCCGTACTTGATGACAGTACCTTCAAATTTCATGTTACATTACCTCCTCAGGGCCGGAAATCTTACCGGTAATTGCGCTTGCAGCTGCAACAGCCGGGCTGGCCAGATATACCTCAGATGTAGGATGACCCATTCTTCCCACAAAATTACGGTTGGTTGTGGAAACGGCACGCTCGCCGGCGGCCAGAATACCCATATGACCGCCCAGACACGGACCGCAGGTGGGAGTGGATACGATACAGCCAGCCTCGATGAAAATCTTCAGCAGACCATTTTCCATCGCCTTGAGATAGATATCCTGTGTAGCCGGAATGATGATGGCCCGGACATTCTTAGCCACCTTCTTCCCCTTGAGGATAGAGGCTGCTTCCTCGATGTCACGATAAAAACCGTTTGTACAAGAACCGATGACAACCTGATCGATCTTTACATCGCCTACATTGTCAATGGTGCGTGTATTGCCCGGCAGGTGCGGGAAGGCAACGGTGGACTTGATCTCGGACAGGTCAATGACATAAGTCTCGTCATAAACCGCATCCTCATCCGCCTTATATACAACCGGCTGACGGTCGCTGTGCTCGGCCACATACGCCAGAGTCTGCTCGTCCACCTCAAAGATACCATTCTTTGCACCGGCCTCGATCGCCATGTTGGTCATAGTCAGTCTGTCGCTGATGGACAGGCTTGCAACACCCTCGCCGGTGAATTCCATAGAGCGGTACAGAGCACCGTCTACACCGATCATACCGATGATATGCAGGATCACGTCCTTACCGGAGATATAGGGATTCAGCTTGCCCTTCAGCTCGAACTTGATAGCAGAGGGCACCTTGAACCAGGCCTTGCCGATCGCCATACCGCAGGCCATATCGGTAGAGCCTACGCCTGTGGAGAATGCGCCCAGTGCGCCGTAGGTACAGGTGTGGGAGTCCGCACCGATGACAACATCACCGGAAACCACCAGACCTTTTTCCGGAAGCAGTGCGTGCTCAATACCCATCTGACCTACATCATAGAAGTGTGTTACCTCCTTCTCGCTGCAGAAGTCACGGCACATCTTGCACTGTGTAGCTGCCTTGATGTCCTTATTCGGCGCAAAGTGGTCCATAACCATGGTCACCTTGTCCTTGTCATATACATTATCGATACCCAGCTTGTTGAACTCACGGATGGCTACCGGAGATGTAATATCATTGCCGAGCACTCTATCGAGGTTTACCAGAATCAGCTGGCCGGCCTCAACGTGATCCAGGCCTGCATGTGCAGCCAGGATCTTCTGCGTCATCGTCATACCCATTTCTGCTCACTCTCTTTCTTAATAATTGATAATTGCGCCCTTGTCGGCGGAGGATACCATTCTGGAATACCGCTTCAGATATCCTGTCAGATCGGTCTTTTCCTGGATGGGCATGGTCTTCTTACGCTCAGCCAGCTCCTCATCAGAAACCTCCAGTGTGATGGAGTGGTTCGGAATATCGATGGAAATGATATCGCCGTCCTTGACATAGGCGATCGTGCCGCCGCTGACAGCCTCCGGAGAAACGTGACCGATAGCCGCACCTCTTGTCGCACCGGAGAAGCGTCCGTCTGTAATCAGCGCAACCTCCTTGTCCAGTCCCATACCAGCAATGGCAGAGGTAGGAGAAAGCATCTCTCTCATACCCGGACCACCGGCCGGACCTTCGTAGCGGATCACCACAATATCGCCGGCCTGAATGCCGCCGCTCCTGATCACAGCGATTGCATCCTCCTCGCTGTTGAACACCTTGGCCGGACCCTTGTGCTGCATCATTTCCGCAGCCACTGCACTTCTTTTTACAACACAGCCATCCTCAGCCAGATTGCCTCTGAGTACTGCAATGCCGCCGGTCTGGCTGTAGGGATTTTCAATGGGACGGATAATGTCGTGATTCTTGTTGATCACACCGCTGATATTCTCGCCCAGGGTCTGGCCTGTACAGGTCATGACGTCCGTATGGATCAGATTCTTCTTGGTCAGCTCATTCAGAACGGCATATACGCCGCCAGCCTCATTCAGATCCTCCATATATGCATGACCGGCCGGAGCCAGGTGACACAGGTTCGGTGTTCTGGCGCTGATCTCATTGGCCATATCCAGATTGATCTTAATACCACACTCGTTGGCAATGGCCGGGATGTGCAGCATGCTGTTTGTGGAGCAGCCCAGAGCCATATCCGCAGTCAGGGCATTCTCAAAGGCCTTTTCTGTCATAATGTCACGGGGACGTATATTCTTACGGTACAGCTCCATTACCGCCATACCTGCATGCTTGGCCAGCTTGATTCTCTCGGAATATACCGCCGGAATCGTGCCGTTTCCACGGAGACCCATACCCAGAACCTCTGTCAGACAGTTCATGGAGTTGGCGGTGTACATACCGGAGCAGGAACCACAGGTCGGACAGGCCTTGTTTTCAAATTCCTCTACATCCTCCAGGGTAAACTTGCCAGCGGAGTAGGAGCCGACGGCCTCAAACATACTGGAAAGGCTGGTCTTTTTGCCCTTTACATGACCGGCCAGCATGGGGCCGCCGCTTACAAAAATGGTCGGTACGTTCACTCTGGCTGCGGCCATGAGCAGACCGGGAACATTCTTGTCACAGTTGGGGATCATAACCAGTGCATCAAAGTGATGAGCCAGGGCCATACACTCTGTGGAATC
Source organism: Ruminococcus sp. (assembly GCA_017472145.1). GTDB lineage: Bacteria > Bacillota > Clostridia > Oscillospirales > Ruminococcaceae > Ruminococcus_C. The sequence continues at coordinate 44,857 of JAFUQX010000060.1, forward strand.
TGCGATCAGGTCACGGGTTACCAGAGAATACTTCATGCCCTTGTGACCCATAGCAATGCCATCGCATACAGCAATGGCCGGGAACACAACGGGCGTACCGCCAGCCATAGCCACACCCAGTTTTACAGCATCCACAATTTTATCGATATTCATGTGACCGGGAACGATTTCATTGTAAGAGGAAACGATACCGACCAGCGGTCTTTGCATCTCCTCTTTCGTCATGCCCAGGGCATTCAACAGAGAACGCTGAGGAGCCTTGTCCACGCCGTCACAGTAGAAATTACTGCTCAATTTATTTCACCTCATTTATTAGTTTTGGTTTCTGTATAAGTCATTGCTGCTTCGTCGAGCGCTGCAATGAGTTTTTTTTCAAGGGGAGTACCCTCAACATCGGGATTATAATTAAGTCCGAGCATCTGATATTCCATAGATGTGCCTGGAGCAAATGCATAGGCACAGAGAATCCTGTTACCATAATCAAATTTCGCTCTGAAAAGGAAATACCTACTTTCAGATTTCATAAATTCTCTTCCGGAAGCAGTACCATCCTTTACATACTTTTCGACAGCGCAATAAACCGGATCATAAGGACCGAATCCAATTGAAGCAAGGTCATCGTTGTAGCCAGTAAAATCGTCGGTGCTGAATGGTTCATACTGAAAGGACGGGTCGATTTCACAATGACTGTTGAATTCAACAAAATCACCGGAAAGCATGAAGGTTACAGCAAATTCATCATTTCCCTCAGCACCGCCGAAAAAGGTGGTCTCTCTCCTGATAGAGGGCTTTGCTGGAATGCTTGCTGATTTTATGATGTCATCAGGTGTTTTATTCTGTGGTCTCATCGGAGTTGAGGGGGCCTTTTCAACAGTCCGACTTTCCGTACTTCCCACTGTATCAAAAATTTTTTTCAAGGAATCAAAAAATCCCATCGTACTACTGCCTTTCTAAAAAAAATGCTGCTTTCCCAAAACAATCGGGAAAGCAGCAAGTACAGTCCGATTACACAATGCAAACGGATATTCTATGTTATTGTATGCAGCTCAGACAAGCATCAGATTAGTTATTGATAAACTTGTCTTCTTCGTTGTTCCAGCTGTACAGCTTGCGGATCTCCTCGCCGACCTTCTCAGACGGATGCTCAGCAGCCAGCTTTCTCATCGCACGGAAGTGCGCCTGACCGCCAGCCTCGGACATATCCAGCAGGAATTCCTTTGCAAAAGAACCGTCCTGAATGTCCTTGAGGATCTTCTTCATGGTCTTCTTGGTCTCTTCTGTGATCACCTTCGGGCCAGTGATGTAGTCACCGTATTCCGCAGTGTTGGAGATGGAGTAACGCATGCCGGCAAAGCCGCTCTGATAGATCAGGTCAACGATGAGCTTCATCTCGTGGATGCACTCAAAGTATGCATTTCTCGGATCGTAGCCAGCCTCAACCAGTGTCTCAAAGCCAGCCTGCATCAGTGCGCATACACCGCCGCAGAGAACAGCCTGTTCACCGAACAGGTCGGTTTCAGTCTCGGTTCTGAAGGTTGTCTCCAGGATACCAGCTCTTGCGCCGCCGATGGCCAGACCATAAGCCAGTGCCATATCCTTTGCCTTGCCGGTAGCATCCTGAGCAACAGCAACCAGACACGGTACACCCTTGCCAGCCTGATATTCGCTTCTTACAGTGTGACCCGGGCCCTTCGGAGCGATCATGGTTACGTCAACATCAGCCGGCGGAACGATCTGACCGAAGTGGATAGCAAAGCCGTGTGCGAACATCAGCATATTGCCGGCTTCCAGATTCGGAGCAATGTCTCTCTTGTACATAGAAGCCTGCTTCTCATCGTTGATCAGGATCATGATGATGTCAGCCTGCTTTGCAGCCTCTGCTGCTGTGTATACCTCAAAGCCCTGCTTTACAGCCTTGTCCCAGGACTTGCTGCCTTCGTACAGACCGATGATCACACGGCCGTTCTCACCCAGGGATTCCTTTGCGTTCAGAGCATGTGCGTGGCCCTGGCTGCCGTAGCCGATGACAGCGATGGTCTTGCCGTACAGCAGAGACAGGTCACAATCTTCCTGATAAAAAACCTTTGCAGTATTTTCCATAATGAAAAGTCTCCTTTTATAATAATATAGATATATGGGCGGAATTATTCGTCTTTCAGACAATTGCCGCCTCTTTCAAGAGCAACCAGACCGGTACGGCACATTTCCAGAATGCCATAGGGCTTGAGCAGCTCAATAAAAGCGTTGATTTTAGAGGATGCACCCTGAATCTCAATAACCAGGGCCTCCTGAGAGAAGTCGATAATCTTGGCACGGAATACATCCGTTACAGACATGATGTCCTGACGCTGCTCCGGATTGTGCTTTACCTTGATCAGCAGAAGCTCTCTGGCGGCCATGGTATCACGCTGCATAACCTGAACCTTTTTTACATCATACATCTTCTCCAGCTGCTTCACGATCTGATCGCAGATGGCCTTGTCACCCCGGTGTGTGACCGTGATACGGGAGAATTCCGGAGATTCTGTCTCTCCTACAGTCAGTGTGTCAATATTGAAACCACGACGGGTGAACATGCTGGAAACACGAGTCAGCACACCTGCACGGTTTGCAACCAGAATCGAAATTACAAATTGTTCCATAATGCTTACCTCACTTACTTCTTCGCAGTGGGATCTACGATGATATCATCGATAGAACCGCCCGGCGGCAGCATCGGCAGTACAAATGCATCACAGTCAATGGTGCAGTCTACCAGTACAGGGCCTTCTACAGCAAAGGCCTGCTTCAGCACTGCCTTCAGCTCGTCCAGTGTGCCAATGCAGCTGTCCATATTCGAGCAGCTGTCGCAGGCCTTGGGACAGGTCTGTCCCGGAATCTGACCCACACGGAAGGCCGGCAGACCAAAGGCCTCAGCCAGCTTCACAAAGTCCGTCTTTCTCTGAAGCGTTGTATTGGAATAGTGCTTGTCAAAGAACAGTGTCTGCCACTGACGAACCATACCCAGAACGCCGTTGTTCATAACAAAAATCACAACCGGAGTCTGATTGGTCACAGCCGTTGCCAGCTCATTGAGATTCATGCCAAAGCTTCCGTCGCCTGTGATCAGAACGGTTTTCTTGCCTGTTGCAGTGGCTGCACCAATAGCCGCACCCAGACCAAAGCCCATTGTACCCAGACCGCCGCTGGAAATGAATGTACGAGGCCTGCTGAATTCAAAGCGCTGTGCCGCCCACATCTGATGCTGGCCTACGTCCGTTGCTACAACGATATCATCGCCGGCCGCCTCAGCCGCTTCCATGATCGCATCGATCGCAGTGAACGGTGTGATCTCGTCTCCCTGACGCTCCAGCTCCTCGGTGTAAGCCTTCAGCTCAGAAATGCGGGCCTGCCATTCAGGAAGCTTCTTCTCCTCCACAGCCTCACAAAGTGCGGCCAGGATCTTCTTCATAGAGCCGGTCAGACCCAGATGCGCCTTTATATTCTTATTCAGCTCAGAAGCATCGATATCAATATGGATGATCTTTGCATTTTTTGCATACTTGGAAACATTGCCTGTACCTCTGTCACTGAAACGGCAGCCTGCTGTGATGATCAGGTCCGCCTCATTCTGTGCAATGGAGGACGCATAGTGACCGTGCATGCCCTCCATACCCAGCCATCTCGGATTGCTGGTGGGCACGGCAGACAGGCCCATCATGGTACAGCCGATGGGTGCATCGATCTTATCAGCCAGAGCAGCAATTTCCTCACCGGCCTCGTCTGTAATCGCACCGCCCCCGATGTAGATATACGGTCTTTCGGATGCAGCAATCATCTTTACAGCCTCAGCCACAGCATCCATATTCACTTCCGGAACTGCATCCTTCTCCACAACCGGAGCAGCCTCGTATTCAAACACAGCCTGCTGAACATCCTTCGGAATATCCACCAGAACCGGGCCCGGTCTGCCGGACTTGGCAATGCGGAAGGCCTCACGGATGGTCGGAGCCAGCTCATCGATCGTCTTTACAAAGAAATTGTGCTTTGTGATCGGCATGGTCACACCAGTAATGTCGACCTCCTGGAAGCTGTCGCGGCCAATCAGAGAATTCGGCACGTTGCCTGTGATCGCAACCATGGGAACAGAGTCCAGATAAGCCGTTGCAATACCCGTTACCAGATTGGTCGCACCCGGGCCGGAGGTTGCAATTACAACGCCCACCTCACCGGTAGAACGTGCATAGCCGTCGGCCGCATGGGAAGCGCCCTGCTCGTGGGCTGTGATAATATGGCGGATACGGTCCTGCGCCATATAAAGTGCATCGTAAATATCGATTACCTGACCGCCCGGATAACCGAATACAGTCGTTGCTCCCTGCTCGATCAGGGTTTCGATAATGATCTGTGCGCCTTTTAACTTCATTTTTTTCACCCTTTATGTATCAGAATCATAGGACATGTTTCTGCACACGTCCTGCAAAAACATCTAATATTTAGTATAGCACTTTAACTCGCTGATTGCAAGATTCATCCTCCTGTTTTTACATTTTAATCACATTTTATCAATCGCACAAACACATTTTTCTGATATGCGGAATAGAAAATAAAATTCTGAAAAAAATAGGAGAAAGGACTTGACAAAAGGCGGAAAATCCGATAGAATAATAACAGGGAGTCGCAATAAGGCGCACCTCCATATAATAATAGAAAAGGCGCAGACGGGAAAAAAGATGTTTCCAGCTGGTTCAGAGAGCTGTCGGTTGGTGAAAGACAGTGCAGCAGAAGCAGGATAACTGGTCCCTGAGCCGTGGGCTGAACTGTATTTTTAGGATGCAAAGTAGGCTGCACCGGGTTTCTCCCGTTACAGAGAAGCACATTGGTGGATGTGACAGAGTGGACGGAATCTCGTCAAGAAGAGTGGTACCACGGAGAAGCAATCTTCGTCTCTTTTATGCTGTATCAGCGTAAAAGGGGCTTTTTTTATGCATGCGGGTTCACATTCAATTCCAGATCAACGACAGAAAGGAATGTTTGAAATGAAAAATGTAAGCAAGTACACAAGACAATTTTTCCCGGTGGAAAATCCGCCCATGCGCTGGGCCAGCAAGAACTATATTGACAAGGCGCCCATCTGGTGCAGCGTGGATCTGAGAGACGGCAACCAGGCGCTGATCACGCCTATGAGTCTGGAAGAAAAGCTGGAATTCTTCAAGGTTCTGGTAAAGATCGGTTTTAAGGAGATCGAGATCGGCTTCCCGGCCGCCTCCGATACGGAGTATGACTTCTGCCGTACGCTGATCGAGCAGAATCTGATTCCGGATGATGTTACCATTCAGGTACTGACCCAGGCCAGAGAGCATATCATTGCCAAAACCTTTGAGGCTCTGAAGGGCGCAAAGCATGCCATTGTACATCTGTACAATTCTACCTCTCTGGCACAGAGAGAACAGGTATTCAAGCGCAGCAAGGAGGAAATCATCGCCATTGCGGAAGCTGGTGCAAAGATGTGCAAGGAATATCGTGCAAAGACAGAGGGTCACTTCACCTTTGAATATTCTCCGGAGAGCTTTACCGGAACAGAGCCGGAATTTGCACTGGAGATCTGCAACCGTGTCATTGACATCTGGGAGCCGACAGAGGAGGATAAGGTGATCATCAATCTGCCGGTAACGGTATCGCACTCCATGCCTCACGTGTATGCAAATCAGGTTGAGTACATGAACGGCCATCTGAACCGCCGTGAAAATGTCATCATCTCCCTGCATCCGCACAATGACAGAGGCTGTGCGGTTGCTGACAGCGAAATGGGCCTGCTGGCCGGCGGTGACAGAATCGAGGGTACGCTGTTCGGAAACGGTGAGCGTACCGGTAATGTGGACATCATCACCCTGGCACTGAATATGTATTCCCAGGGCGTAGAGCCGGAGCTGGATTTCTCCAATCTCCCGGAGATCACAAAGGTATATGAGCGTGTCACACGTATGCGTGTATATGAGCGTTCTCCGTACAGCGGTCAGCTGGTATTTGCAGCCTTCAGCGGCTCACACCAGGATGCGATCGCCAAGGGCATGAAGTGGCGTGAGACTGAGGATCGTGTGCACTGGACCGTTCCCTATCTGCCCATTGACCCGACAGATGTGGGCCGTGAGTATGAAGCAGACGTGATCCGTATCAACAGCCAGTCCGGCAAGGGCGGCATCGGCTATCTGATGGAGACCAAGTACGGCTATGACATTCCGGCAAAGATGCGGGAGTCCTTTGGCTATCTGGTAAAGGGTATTTCCGACCGGGCGCATAAGGAATTGCAGCCGGAGGAGGTACTGAAGATCTTCAACGAAAGCTATGTCAACATTGAGACGCCGGTATCTGTGCCGGAGATCCACTATGCGCAGAAGGAAGGCGGCCTGATCGATGCATTTGTGACGGTTTGCCAGGATGGTAAGACCGAGGTCGTAGCAGGCCGGGGCAATGGCCGTCTGAATGCGGTACACAATGCGCTCAAAACCCATCTGGGCGTAGAGTTTGTGCTGACAACCTACACTGAGCATGCACTTGAAGTTGCTGCAACTGCAAGCGCCGTTTCTTATGTAGGAATCGAGCGGGACGGCAAGACCTATTGGGGCGTAGGCATCCATTCGGATATTGCTACCTCCTCTATCAAGGCACTGCTGGGCGCACTGAACCGTATGCTGAATGAGATCGCATAAGGCCATACGATTATAAAATATAAAAGGAATTACGGGCGGCTGGAAGGGCCGCTCGTTTTTTCTGTCGGTTTACTAAACTTGCATAAAATATTTCAATATTTCTTGACAAATCAGAACCTATGTGATAAAATGAAAGTGGAAAGGATTCATTTTTTCATTTTAAGGAGGTTGATTTTATGAAAAAGCAAAGGAATGCAGCGATGCTGTCCGTGACGTTCATGCTGTGTCTTGCCATGTGTGCAGGTCTTGCGCAGCCGGTACAGGTCTCTGCTGCAGACGACGTCAGTCCGGCTGATTCTGTAATGGCCGTACCTGAATGGGTACCGCAGAGCTTTACTGACACAGTGCAGTTTGTCCAGAATCACGGGAGAACATTTGTAAGCGATGGTTACATCTGCATTGTAACGAAAAGTGAAGAAAGCTCCTACAGACGTGAGGTTCGTTTCAGTGACTGCTCAGCTGGATATGCTGATGACGTTGTGTTCCATGAGAAATATACTTTTGAAAAGCCGGATGAATCAGATACAGAAGCAACAGAGGCGTATGAGCAGTATCTTAATGATCTGGGACTTTATGAGTATGTTGAACTTGGTTATACACTTGAAGCGTGCTTTGAGGTAACTGTATGTGCACCCTCTGCTCCCGGACGCATGGAGCTGAGCATTGTGACACTCAACGAATACGGAGAAGAGTCTGACTGCACAGACCTGAGCTTCGAGATATCAGAGGATGGCATAGAGGAAACAGACATCTTCTCCTGGCTGCCCGACTGTACAACGGAATATCGTACATATGTCAAGGAATATGGCGATGTTTCCGTTCACGATGGCTATGTTGTTTTCTGCGGCCACCCCTGCTATGACGGCGGCTACATATGGAGCAATACGCAGACCGGTACAGGCCGGATGAAGTCTGTTATGGATTACAGTATTACCCAGGAGCTTGTAGGACCTCTGCCGCCCGGCGGCGCACCGGACGAACTGCTGGTATATGAACCGCTGATCTCCGGTACGGTTGCTATGACCTGGGGGCAAAGGCAATATTGGATGAATGAAACATCCCTTATGGACAGTGGATTCTTCCGGATCGATGCAGACGGTTCTGTTATGAAAATCGATGCGTCTGAAATGGAATATCCTCTGTATGGCGACTGCAATAATGATAACGCCGTTTCGATTATGGACGCACTGGTATTGCAGAAATGGTCCATCGGCCTGAGCGAGCTTCCGTCTTATGTAAACGCCGATATCAATAGTGACAGCAAGGTAAATGTATTCGACCTCACTGCACTGAAAGAGCAGCTGATGGGGTCGCAGGAGTAACAGACAGCCTGTATGCCGCATCAAATGCGCTATGAAACAGCATATACAATAATGAGACCGCTGGCTTGATGCCGGCGGTTCTCTTTTTTCGATCGGAAAAATGATCAAAAAAAATTTCCAGAACCCCTTGACAAATATATCGGAAGACGATATAATAGGTATATCGGGAGACGATATAACGTCAAACGCTATATCGATCGGCGATAAATGAAAGGAGACAGGAATATGTCAAATATGGCACTGACAGAGGCGGTTTACTACATCCTGCTTTCGCTGATGCAGCCCATGCATGGCTATGGCATTATACAGAATGTGGAAGCACTGTCGGGAGGACGTGTGCGTCTGGCCGCCGGAACGCTGTACGGCGCAATCAACACGCTCATCGACAAGGGCTGGATCACAGCGCTTCCGGAGGAGAAGGCCAGCCGCAAAAAGGAGTATGTGATTACGGATACAGGAAAGGAAATTTTGCAGAGAGAGCTTGCTCGTCTGGAGGAGCTGCTGCATAATGGGAAACAGATTCTGGGAGGAGAATGTGTATGAGAAAGGTAATTCACAAGTGGTTCTGGGTGTGGGATTTTGACAAAGAGGAAAAATGGCTGAATGAAATGGCAGCCAAGGGACTGGCCCTTGTAGGTGTGGGCTTCTGCCGGTACGAATTTGAGGAATGTGTACCAGGCGAATATGATATCCGACTTCAGCTTCTGGAGCATAATCACTGTCATGCGGAAAGTCAGAATTACATATCCTTTGTGGAGGAGACTGGCGCAGAGCATGTAGGCTCATGGATACGCTGGGTGTATTTCCGAAAAAAGACTGCTGAAGGGGAATTCCAGCTGCTGTCCGATTTTGACTCCCGCATTAAGCAGCTAAGTCTGATCATCACTATGATTGCATTGATAAGCCTGGCAAATCTGATGATCGGAATCAGCAACGTCAGCCTTATGATCGGAAATTCCAGTGAAGTCAACGGTGTCGGATTTCTGAATCTTGCCATCGGTGTGCTGGGGTCTTTGGGTACATGGCGGCTTCTCAGAAAACGCAAAGCGCTCAAGAAAGAACAGGAAATCTTTGAATAACCAAAAAGTCCGCAGCTCTGTGCACATTGCATCAGACTGCGGACTTTACCTTTTTATTCTGCTAAAAGCTCACTGCGGACATGGCTGCTATGCAGCCATTCGAGACGCTGTCTCGAGCTCTGGCAGCATTTTTCGAGAAAATTGCTGCACCAAAAAAGCTTCCTTACTTCGTATCCATACCCATCTGGATGGCCTTCATGTTGACCTCGATCAGATTTGCACGCTTCGGAGGAATACACTTTTCCATTGCCTGCTTTACAACATCCATGTCAAACAGACCGGTCTCGGCCAGCATTCGGCCCATGAGAATCATGTTGGCGCTGCCGTTCATGCCGCTCTCCGATGCAATGTTGGTAGCCGGAAGGGACACACAGGTGATATCTGTTCTGGTGCATTCTTCCTCTACGATGGAGCTGTCTACCAGTACCAGACCGCCCGGCTTTACGGCGTCAATGAACTTATTGTAAGACGGGCCGTTCATAGCGATCAGAATATCCGGATTGGCCACCAGCGGAGAACCGATCGGATCGTCAGAAATACATACGGAGCAGTTTGCTGTACCGCCGCGCATCTCCGGACCATAGGACGGCAGCCAGGACAGCTCCTTGCCGCCCATCAGACCGCAGTAGGCCAGGATCTTACCTGTGAACAGAATACCCTGTCCGCCGAAGCCGGCTAAAATAATATCTGTTGTCATAATTACTTCGCTGCCTCCTCTTCTGCTGCCTTGTCCTTATATACACCCAGCGGATAGTACGGAATCATCTTCTCCTGAACAAACTTCATGGAAGCCTCCGGAGACAGACCCCAGTTGGTCGGACATGTAGAAAGAACCTCTACGATAGACAGACCGCGCTTGGCCTTCTGATTCTCAAAGGCCTTGCGGATGGCCTTCTTGGCCTCACGGATGTGCGGAACGCTGTCAATCGCAACACGCTGGGCCAGTGCAACACCGCTCAGTGTGGACATCAGCTCACACATACGGATCGGGAAGCCGGCAGTGTCGGTATTACGGCCGAAGGGTGTAGTCTGTGTCACCTGACCCGGCAGTGTGGTGGGAGCCATCTGGCCGCCGGTCATACCATAGGTGGTGTTATTGATGAAGATAATGACGATATTCTCGCCTCTTGTGCCGCTGTGTACAGTCTCTGCTGTACCGATAGCCGCCAGGTCGCCGTCACCCTGATATGTAAATACGACCTTATCCGGATTGGTACGCTTTACACCGGTCGCTACAGCCGGAGCCCGGCCATGGGGGGCTTCGATCACGTCACACCCAAAATAGTTATAGGACATTACAGAGCAGCCTACCGGTACAACACCGATGGTCTCGCCCAGAACGCCCATCTCATCCAGTACCTCACATACCAGACGATGTACAATACCATGTCCGCAGCCCGGACAGAAATGAGTCGGTACATCCAGCAGAGCCTGCGGACGATCAAATACAACTGCCATTACTGCGCACCTCCTGTCAGCTTCTTGATTTCATCATAAATTTCAGCCGGTGTCGGAATTACGCCGCCGGTTCTTCCGAAGAATTCAACCGGAATGCGGCACTCTGTTGCCAGCTTTACATCATAGATCATCTGACCCATGGACATCTCTACATCCAGGATCTTCTTTGCATCCTTGGTTGCTTCCTTGATTTCCTTCACCGGGAACGGCCACAGGGTCTTGGGACGGAACAGACCAACCTTGATCCCCTCCGCTCTGGCCTTGGTAACAGCAGACTTTGCTACTCGTGCAGATGCACCATATGCAGTTACAACCAGCTCTGCGTCCTCACACATATACAGCTCGGCATCGGTCTCATTCTCCTCTACCAGACGGTAACGCTCAAAGCGCTCCTTCACCTTGGCCTCCAGCAGCGGTGCGTCCAGGAACAGGGAATTGATGATGTGATGCTCACGCTCATTCTTATGACCGCAGGCCGCCCAATCAGACTTGTCCGGAAGCTCTGTTTTCGGCTCCGGGAAGGTAACCGGCTCCATCATCTGACCCAGCAGACCGTCAGCCAGAATCATAACCGGCATGCGGTATTCATCGGCCTTGTCAAAGGCCAGCGTTACTGTATCCACCATTTCCTGAACAGAACACGGCGCATACACCAGTACATGGAAATCGCCATGGCCCATAGCCTTGGTAGCCTGGAAGTAGTCAGACTGCGCCGGCTGGATAGAACCCAGACCCGGACCGCCTCTCTGCACATTGATGATAACGGCCGGCAGATCGGAGCCAGCCATATAAGAAATACCCTCGGCCTTCAGGGATACACCCGGAGAGGAGGAGGAGGTCATTGCACGAACGCCGGTAGACGCTGCACCCAGAACCATATTGATTGCGGCAATTTCAGATTCAGCCTGGAGGAATACACCGCCGGCCTTTTCCATGCGCTTTGCCATATAGGCCGAAAGCTCTGTCTGCGGTGTGATCGGATAACCGAAAAAGCACTTACAGCCGCAGCGGATGGCAGCTTCTGCCAGAGCCTCGTTGCCCTTCATAAGACTTCTTTCCACTATAAATTCCCTTCTTTCTATTTCTCAATTCGGATCGCACAGTCCGGACACATCATGGCGCACATGGTACATGAAATACATGCGTCCTGATCGGTACAGACTGCGGTAAAATAACCCTTTTCGTTACGCTTTTCCTTCTGGATCACGACCAGCTTTTTCGGACATGCGGACACACAGAGACCGCAGCCCTTACAGCGTTCAAATCGAACCTGCATCTTTTCCATATTTTCCCTCCTCCCTTTCGATCGCCGCACAGGGCAGCTGATTCTATGGAAGGGCAGCAGCTTATAAAGGCTGCTCCCAGACCGGTTTTACATATACATCCACAGGAATTCCGTCCGGCACATCCACCTTCAGATCTTTGCGATAGGTCGTTCCTGCAAGCGGCAGGCCGGCCTGCTCTGCTACACGCTTTGCATAATCCATGGATTTCAGGATGGTTTCGGCTGTGGTTTCCACACCCAGATTGGAATTGTTGATAATTCCGGTGTGACGCATACGGGAGACCTGTTCGATCTCATGCATGAGAGCCAGTGTTTCCTCCGGGGCTTCTGTCAGATAGCGATAGCAATTGATCACATAGAGCATATCCGTCTGCTCCTTATAGGCTGCCAGCGCATCCGCATATCGGCCCAGGCCAATTGCACCTGCGTCATCTCCGCCCACATCAATAATCAGATGTCCCGGCTCGTAAGCCATACGCTCCAGGTCAAAGGAAATGGCAGGAATATCCAGGCTGGTATTGGCATACATGGAAGCGGCCAGTGTTACGCCCTTTTCGGCGAACAGCTCCTTGAAATCCGCCGTCCGGAAATAGGGATTGACGATATCAAAATCCACAATAGTGACCTTTTCCTGCCGGGCGGCCAGCTTCAGCGCCAGATTCACAGCAAAGTTCGTTTTACCAGAGCCATAGTGCCCGGTGATAATCGTAATTTTCTTCATAGAATACCTCCGCTGAGCGCAATTCACTCATGCGTTCCTATTATACCACATTCCGCTTGGAAATGCAACTGATTTTTCAGTCCTTTACTATAAAAAAGTGAAAAGCACCCTGCGGCTGCAAGATGCTTTCCTGTTTGCTATTCAATTGTAACGGGGAGCACATCCACCTTATCAGTAAGATAGTAGAGCAGTACCGTCACATCGGCCGAGTCGATGAGTCCATCGCCGTTGCAGTCTGCGGCGGCGGTCTGGCTTTCGTTCAGCGTGATCGCCTGGATGTTCGCTTTACTCAGGGTGATTGCGTCCAGCACCGTAACCTTTCCGTCCTGGTTCAGGTCACCATGGGTCGTGGCCGGCTTTTCCAGCTCGGCGAGGATGTCGATCGGGCCTTCACCAAGAACAGGAATATCATAGCCCTTTTCATCTGCAACGTATATGTTTGCATCTATTATATGCTCACCCTCTAGTTCGCTCACTGCATCAAGCACAGCAAAAAAGTCCTCAGCAGTTGCGCCCTCATATGCAAAATCGACCCGATATCCGGAATGAAGCTCATCACTAATATAACAGCTTACTTTTTTCACAGCTGCTTCCGGACAAATGCTCGTTACAAACAATTCCATTTCTTCCTGTGTTCCAGCATAGTCATAAACACACAAGCCATCTGCAATCAAAGGCTTTGCAATAGCACTGAAGGGGGTGTACTCTGCACTTTCGATACAGCCTGCTTCATACATTTCCGAGCACATCGCCATGAGCGTGTCGTACTTTTCTTCTATGGAATTATAGCGTTTCAGTATCTCAGCGTCAACATCCTCATAATCACAGCTGGACACATTTATAGAGTCCATAATACGAACGGTTTTTCCAAGTGCAAGCAGCGTTGCATGATCCATATCAAGCGCTTCACTGTACTTATTATAGATCGTCTCCCAACCATCATTCGTAATGGTGAGGTCAACCATACTGAATGCAAAGTAATAGTAGCTGGCAAAGAACTGTCGATGTTCTATGCTTCTGTAATTCAGCGCACCATACTCAAAAAGCCATTCGTGATTCTGATACAGCTCACTATCCTCAAAGGACTCATAGCCTTCGGGCGGTGTACAGAGATCCGTAACCGAACTGGCATATCTATAATCCCAGAGTGCGCCAACCGGAAGAACCACTCCCGTGGAACTTATCAGCATGCTCAGTGCAGCCAATCCGCTGACGATCGCAGTCATCACTTTCTTTAACTTTCTCATATTCATTCCCCCTTATACTGCATTCGGATTATTTTTGTAGAAGTGGAGAAGCTCAGTGGTCATCCGAACACCCTTGTTTGCTTCCGGGACAAGATCAAGAAATCCGCGATCATTATATTGATATTCATACACAATATTGCCTTCTTCATCTATCGTGTATTTATAAATCGTTGCAACATGCATTCCAATAACTGTATAATACGTATTTCCATCATATCTAGTGATTACATAAATAGGAGAGCCACTCTGTCCATCCTCTGCATCTATATCATGCACAAAAATTCTGTCTTCCACACTTGTAATATCACCAGATCCAGTTGCCTTTTGCCCATACCAACCAGGAGGGAAACCAGTACAGAATATATCCTTTGTCTCATCTCCAGCACGATTTATGATTTCGTCCCGCATAATTCCAAAATTGAAATTTGCATAATCTGTTAAATCTACACCCACGGTAATTAACGCATAGTCGTAGTTATGACGGCTCAAATCGTCATGATCAGCAGTAGCAATGTTAATATATTCAACCGGTACATGAACCTCGTATATATCTTCTATAAGAATTTCCTGCGCAAGATTCCCATGTACATCATACAGTAAAATAGAAGATATGCTGCATCCTGTATTTTGCAGCGTGCCATCACTATCATAATCAAAAACAACATGAGCAGCTGTAGCAATAGTATGATCATCTACAACAAAACCCGTACCGTAAGAAGTACTATAGCCATCATATACATTAATCTTTACAACCCCACTCAGGGTATTATCAACTTCTCTTGAATCTTCCTCTCCAATGACTTCCCTCGTATTTTGCTCATAAGGATTTGTATCCAGGTAGTAGCTGTACAATGCTGCACCCGAATCTGCATCAAAGGCCTTGTAAGTCTTTCTGGTGTTCACCGCCGAAACCTCCATACTGGCGTAGGAGGTCACTGAAAGCACCAGCATCAGCACCGCCACAAACGCAGACACGAGCTTCTTACCGCTTGAAACAAACACATTCATTGTAGTCCTCTCCTTTCTCAGCCTGTATACGGCAGGGACGGAACGACCTCAATGATATAGTCCATCAGGATCTTATAATCCACAATGTCCA
>JAFUQX010000061.1 GCA_017472145.1 Ruminococcus sp.
CACGAAGTGACGACTGAGGGGATGCAAAAGGCACGCAAAATCGTAAGTTTTCTCATGTCTTACAATCCCCTCCGTCACGCCTTCGGCGTGCCACCTCCCCTTATTAAGGGGAGGCTTTCAAAGGTTTTTCGACAGACTGAAACGCTCTCCTCCATCTGCGGGGGAGAGCGTTTTTGTATTTATAGGTTCATCCTGTCAGAACGTTTCCATCACATAGCCTTCCGCACATTCCTCTGTAAATTCAGGGACGGGCTGTGCATCCGCACCAAACGCTATATCAGAGGTGTACACATAGGACTGCACCGCCCCCTCTGCGTCATAACCCTCAAACTGCATCCAGACGCCGGTTTCCTGATCGACCAGGATCTCAAAGGTCTCCACACCGAATCGTCCGCCATACTCCGGGTTGGCCGTTCCCGTTACTACAGCACAGGTTCTTCCCTGCACCTCCTGTGTGCCGGTAATTTCCCAGTTATCGAAATTCTGAAGATAGCCTACACTCATTTCCTGAGGAATAAAGAATGTACCGATCTCATGAGCTCCCGTAGGATCTGCGCCATAAGTAGCGTGAAGCTGTTCTTCATCCAGCTGTTCAACAGAGGTTACGGCCTCCGCAGACGCCTCTGCAATATTCTCAGGACAGGCGTTTGCAAAGACCACATTTTCCATTGTGGGACAGCTGCTGCCGCTTTCGATCAGACACACATCCTCCTGCTCTCCGCTGTAGTCGCACAAAGTGACGTAGTCCTCACCGTCATTGTAATATTCATTGATCTGACTCACAGACAGATCCGAAGCATTGACCGCATTTACAACAGCGTGATATGTATCATTTGCAAAGTCAAAGTCAAACTCACCCTCAAAAATGTGCGGGGTTGTATTGCCGTATAATGTAGATACTGAACCGGACAGCTGATCGAGATATTCCAGCGTGTTCATGCAGCGGTAATACAGCTGATCCTTCGTCAGAGTCATTGTCTCCTCTGTAATCACGATCTCATCCATGACATCCGCCTGAATCTGAATCTCCTGCTCTCCCTGAATTTCGCCTGCATTTGTACCAGCATCGCTTTGATTTCCGCAAGCCGCACACAGAAGGAGCGTATTCAGAACGGCTGCGGATAAGATCAATTTCATTACACCTTTCATAGTAAGTCCTCCTTTTCTATATTACTTTTGTACTTCTGCGTATGATATTTATTTTCGTTTCCCACCTCCATGGCGCATATAAGATTCTGAATTTATTATATCATTATTTTACCAAAAAATCAATGGTAATCCTGCACGAATTTGAATATAATATTTTGTTCAATAACAACATACGATGCGCCTTTTACCGGACATTGTACCTGTGAATCTCATCATTCGACTTTATTCATCAAAAAGCATATTCTTATTTTTAAGATCATATCCGACCGAATCCCGGTCTCTATCCGCACCTCTCTGCTTCTATACAAGGTCAGCACCGTCCATTCAAAGAAGCCTGAAAAGTACACGTACGATATAATGTCATAACAAAAAACGCTCTCCTCCATTTGCGGGGGAGAGCGTTTTCGTTTTATATCACTGCCAGCAGCTTACTTGATATGCCAGATATCCTGTGCGTACTCGTTTACTGCACGGTCCGCAGAGAAGATGCCAGCGCCTGCAATGTTATGCAGAGACATCTGTGTCCACTTCTTCTCATCACGATACAGCTCGGAGCTGCGGCTCTGTACAGCTGCATAGGAATCGAAATCGGCCAGAACCATATACGGGTCCATGGTCTTGAGGGAGGTTGCAACCTCGCTGAACTTGCATCCGTTGATGCCGGAATACATACGGTCGATACAGCTGCGGATGATCGGATTGCTGTGATAATAAGACTCCGGATTGTAGCCGCGGGCCTTCAGCGCATTTACCTCCTCCGTCTTCATACCGAAGATCAGGATGTTGTCCTCGCCTACTGCGTCACCGATCTCAATGTTTGCACCATCCAGCGTACCCAGTGTTATCGCACCATTCAGCATCAGCTTCATGTTGCCTGTACCGGAGGCCTCTGTACCTGCCAGAGAGATCTGCTCGGAAATGTCACTGGCCGGCATGAGCAACTCGGACAGCGTTACCTTGTAATCCTCCAGGAAGTATACAGACAGCTTCTCTGAAATTCTCGGATTCTTGCGGATCTCCTCAGACAGCGCCCAGATCATCTTGATGATCTGCTTGGCCAGATAGTAGCCCGGTGCAGCCTTGGCCGCAAAAATATAGGTCTTGGGTGTGAAGTCTGCATTCGGGTTATCCAGCAGATACTGGTACTGCGCCAGAATGTTCATCACATTCAGATGCTGACGCTTGTATTCGTGGAGACGCTTTACCTGTACGTCAAAGATGCTGTCGGTGTTCAGGATGATACCGCTCTTGCTCTTTACATACTTTGCAAAACGTGTCTTGTTCTCCTTCTTGATCCTGCGCAGGGACTCCAGAACAGCGTCATCATTCTCAAATGCACGGAGCTTCACAAGCTCGCTGCCGTCCTTCAGGAAATCATCGCCGATCTTGGACTTCAGCAGCTTGGTCAGACCCGGATTGGACTGATACAGCCATCTTCTGTATGCAATACCGTTGGTTACGTTCTTGAACTTCTCCGGTGTGTCCAGATATTCCTCGTGGAATACAGACTCCTTGATGATCTCAGAGTGCAGCTTGGATACGCCGTTTACGCTGTGAGAAGCCATAACGCACAGGGTCGCCATGTGGATCTGATTGTCCTTGATGATGGACATACGTGTGGTCTTTGCACTGTCCCCGTTGTAACGCTGGAACAGATCTGCACAGTAGCGGTTGTTGATCTCCACGATGATCTGGAAGATTCTCGGGATCACGTTCTTCACCAGGTTTACATCCCACTTCTCCAGGGCCTCGGCCATAACGGTGTGGTTGGTGTAAGCGAAGGTATTGGTCACGATATACCATGCGTGCTCCCATGTGTAGCCGCAGTCATCCAGCAGCACACGCATCAGCTCCGGAATGGCCAGAGTCGGGTGTGTGTCATTGATGTGGATGGCCACCTTCTCGTGGAGATTGTCCAGTGTGCCGTATACGCTCATGTGATGGTTTACGATGTCACCGATCGCAGCTGCACACAGGAAATACTGCTGACGCAGACGCAGGGACTTGCCCTCCAGGTGATTGTCGTTGGGATACAGAACCTTGGAAATTGCATTGGCCATAGAGTTCTGGCTCAGTGCGCTTGCATAGTTACCGTCATTGAAGGACTTCATGTCAAAGCTCGGAGCCTTGGCCTGCCACAGACGCAGAGTGGAAACACCCTCGCTGCCGTAGCCGGATACATACAGATCATAGGGAATTGCAATTACGGTGCTGTAGTTCTGATGAGAGAGATAGTGGTAGGAATCCTGCCAATACTCCTTGATATCGCCCTCGAAGTGCACCTCGATGGCCTCATCGGGCTTGGGATCCAGCCATACACTGCCGCCCGGCAGCCAGTTGTCCGGGAACTCCGTCTGCCAGCCGTCCTCCAGCTTCTGCTGGAAAATGCCGTACTCGTAGCAAATGGAATGACCCTTTGCCGGGATCTCCTGTGTAGCCATGGCATCCAGATAGCAGGCAGCCAGTCGGCCCAGACCGCCGTTGCCCAGACCTGCGTCCGGCTCACACTCAAAGATCTTCTCCAGATTGATGTCAAATTCCTTCAGAATCGCTGTGAAGTCCTCTGCCAGCTCCAGATTGTACAGAGAGGTCTTGAGAGAACGTCCCATCAGAAATTCCATGGAAAGGTAATAAGCCTGCTTGCGGCCCTCAGAATGCACACGATTGGTGAAATGCTTGCGCTTGCGCTTGAGCATCTCTACCATCATGGCCGAGAGAGTCTGATAAATCTGCTTGTCAGAGGCTTCGTTCGGTGCAACGCTGCATTCGAGCATGAGACGGTTGATGAACTGTTCCTTCAGCTCGGCCCGTTTTGATGTGGTTTTACCAGCCATTTTCAACTCCATCCTCCGGCGTTTTTTGGAATAATAGTTCCTGCAGGACACAGCATCCTTCACTGCTCCTACAGGCAGAGAACCGCTTTGCAGCCCTCCGGGTTGCGGCACAGAGCGCCGAATATACCGCTTTCCTTTATATTATACCGAATTTCCGTCCTCTTTTCAATAGCCGTTTTCAACAAATATTTATGCAACTCCAAAAATTAAACGTGATATTTGCCGTATGCAGCCGTTTTTTCCTCCTGATTTTTCTGCGTCCAGACCCTTTCATTGACTTTTTCGTGAAAGAAAATAGACTATTCAGTTGACAAACCTGGATTTGTGTGGTATAATAAAAATGCAAATTTGTGCAAAATTTCCTGTTTTTCAACATTTGAAAAGGCGTTTTGTGTAATATTTCCGATTTCAGCATAACGCTTATTTCCGAAAGGGTGAGATCAACTATGAAAAAACTCCATACAATAAAGGCTCTTGCCGCAGGCTTTCTTGCAGCAGCGGCCCTTCAGGGCTCAGTCGGCCTTCAGGCCGATGCAGTACACCAGTACGATGAGGCTGTGCTGGATACCATTACCGTCAGCAGCAGTACCATTGTGCCCAGCACACTGGCGGAGGGAAACAGCGTTATTATCAGAGGTACGCTGAAATCGGCCTCTTCCCGGATCTCCGGTGTAAATGTAGGCGTTTTTGATACCGAGGGGCATCGTGTTACAGGCCGGACGGTTTATCCGGGTACATACTCTTACGATCTGAATCAGATGGATGACTATGTCCTTTTCGACACGCTGGAGCCGGGTACTTACTACTACCGGGTCTATGCATCCAACACGAGCGTGGCTGGTATGCCGCTTGTCGATCAGGAATTTACAGTAAAGGCCGCCGCTGCGGCCGCAGCTGAAAATGTAAGCAGCACGAATGGATCTGTGACACTCATCGGCGGTACAAACGTTCCGGACAGCATTACACAGGGAAATGGTGTGTCTGTCCAGGGAACGGTGAAATCCGATTCTAAAATTACAGCTCTGACAGCAGGTATTTTTGATGCAGACGGCCAGCGGGTTTATGGCAAAACCGTTTATCCGGGAACCAAGACCTTCATTCTCAGCGTACTGGACCGTACCCTTGCATTCAGCCAGCTGGAGCCGGGCACCTACTCCTATCAGGTGATCGCGGCCAATGCAGAAGGCAGCAATCAGGTTCTGACCAACCAGAGCTTTACCGTAAAGGCCCGATCGGAGGACAAGCAGGAGACTGCATCCTCTGAAGCATCGGTTACGCTTTCCAGCGGTACAAAGGTTCCCTCCAGCCTGACGGAGGGCTATGGCGTGATCGTAAGAGGTACGGTCAAGTCTCCGGATTCCAAAATCACCGCTCTGACCGCAGGCGTATATGACGAAAACGGCAAGCGTATTACAGGCCGGACCATCTATCCCGGTACAAATTCCTATGATCTGAACAAGCTGGATGACTACGTTCTTTTCAGCGCTTTAGAGCCGGGTACCTACTCCTATCAGGTCATTGCCGCTAATGCGGACGGAAACAACCACGTTCTGACCAGTCAGAGCTTTACGGTAAAGGCCTCCTCCAGAAATGAAGCCTCTGAAGCGGGCCGCAGCTATGAGACCAGCGGGCCTTCTGTTACCCTGACCGATGGCACATCCATGCCTTCCCGTCTCACACAGGGCTACGGTGTGATCGTAAAGGGTACGGTCAAGTCTTCAGGCTCTGAGCTGACTGCTCTGACTGTAGGCGTTTATAATGAAAACGGAAAGCGTTTGACCGGAAAGACCGTTTATCCGGGCACGTACTCCTATAATCTGAGCAATCTGGATGACTACGTTCTTTTCAGTGATCTGGAGCCGGGTACCTACTCCTATCAGGTCATTGCGGCCAATGAGGACGACAATAACCACGTTCTGACCAATCAGAGCTTTACGGTAAAGAGCGCAGCCGCTCAGAATACAAATACCGCTGAAGGCAGTCCGTCTGTTTCCAGCGGCCAGTCCGCAGCACTTTCCGGCGGAACGGATATTCCCTCCCGTATTGCGGCCGGTGATGGCGTGGCGATCTCCGGAACGGTTTCCTCTCCGTCTAAGATCACTGCTCTGACTGTGGCTGTTTACGATACTGATGGATGGCGTGTGACCGGAAAGACCGTTTATCCGGGCACCTATACCTATGATCTGAGCCGGTTGGATTCGTACCTGAACTTCCACAAGCTGGAGGGCGGTGTCTACTCCTATGAGGTCATCGTAGCCAATGAGGACAGCAACAATGTGATCCTTACCAATCAGACCTTCCGTGTCATTGAGTAACAGACTTTTTCAACAAGAAGAGCCGCTGCAAAATTGCAGCGGCTCTCAGACTGTCGAAAAACCTTTGAAAGCCTCCCCTTAATAAGGGGAGGTGGCACGCCGAAAGCGTGACGGAGGGGATTGTAAGGCATGAGAAAACTTACGATTTTGCGTGCTTTTTCAATCCCCTCAGTCGTCACTTCGTGCCGACAGCTCCCCTTACTAAGGGGAGCCTTATGCGGAAAATCCGACTTTTCCTACAGACTG
>JAFUQX010000062.1 GCA_017472145.1 Ruminococcus sp.
AAAACGGCTTGGATATGTCCTATCTGGAAGATGCCATGCAGCGTTCCTATGAACCGGAGGAGACGATGGATGAGGACGAAGAAATGTTTATGGGATGGGAGTGAGCGTATGCTTTATCACGGTTTTCATATCAGAATCACGCCCTGTCATCTGTAGCGTGCGGATGATGCAGGACGTGAGGTGATTTGTAAGGGTTACTGGTTTGAGGTTTTTGCGGATGAAAGCATGACCATTCCGCTGGATGTGTTCGGCGGTGCAGTGGGGTTTGAGTTGGCAGAGGATAGCATGGATGAGGCGGAGCAGTTTGCCATGGATGTGGTGGAGGCTGAGGAGAAAAGGTATTGGGAGGTTTTGAAGGAAATTGTATAATGCAAGGATAACTTAAATCATCATTATTCATTAACTCACTAACGCTCGCTTTAACACTCGCACCGAGCGTTGACGAGTGTTAAAGCTGCATTTGTATAACCCCCCGAAATTACGCACGTTTTTTTGCTTTGAAAATTTTTTCTATGAATCTAACACTTGATTTTAACGCTCGAATGTGTTATAATAACCGTAGATTAACGCTTGCCGAGCGAAAAAGGAGTGTTAACATGAATATCGGATTCCGAGAAAGTCTGACTATTGAATTTAAAAGTGATCAAAAAAAGCTGTCCGATGAGGTTATCATTGAAAGCACTGTTGCTTTTGCCAATACTGAAGGCGGTCAGTTTTATCTTGGTGTAGAGGACAATGGTGATATTACAGGACTGCATCCATCTCATCAGGATCCTTCAAAGCTGGCTGCATTCATTGCCAATAAAACCGTTCCGCCTGTTGCAGTTCAAACCGAACTTGCTGACGCAGATGATATACAATATCTGATAATAACAGTACCAAAATATCACAGTATTGTTGCTGCCTCAAATGGCAAGGTACTGAGACGGCGCATAAAAGCAGATGGCGAGCCGGAAAATGTGCCTATGTATCCTCATGAAACGAATTCCCGTCTCTCCTCTTTGCGCCTGTTGGATTACTCCGCACTGCCTGTTCCGGAGGCTGTGTATTCTGATTTAGATCCTGTAGAACGAGAACGTCTCCGTAATATCATCCGTAATTATCATGGTGAAACCTCTTTACTGGATCTTGACGATACAGAGCTGGATCTGGCACTTCGTCTGGCAACGGAATACAGCGGCACTTTCGTTCCCACATACTGCGGTATGCTGCTGATTGGACGCAAAGAACGTCTTTCCGCACTTGTCCCCACCGCAGAGGCTGCATTTCAGGAATTACAGGGAACAGATGTAACTGCAAATGAATCATTCATATTGCCTATGCTGGCTGCATTTGAGAAAATAGAAGCCTATATGGATGCCCGAAATCATACAGAAGAAATGGAAGAAGGATTGTTTCGCATTTCTATTCCGGATTTTGATAAGAGGGCGTTTCGTGAGGCCCTTGTCAATGCCTTCTGTCATCGGGATTACACCATGCTGGGACGTGTTCGTGTCCTGATGGATGATGACGGTTTGACCATAAGCAATCCCGGAGGATTCATTGAAGGTGTGACCATTGAAAATTTACTGACTGCTGAACCGCATGGAAGAAATCCGGCACTTGCAGATGCGCTGAAACGAATCGGACTTGCTGAACGTACCGGACGAGGTATTGACCGTATCTTTGAGGGTTCACTCTCTTATGGCAAATCACTGCCTGACTATTCAGAATCTACTGAAAATATGGTTAAGCTGTTCATTCCAAAGAGCCTGCCGGATAAAGCATTTATCAAAATGATTGCTGAGGAACAAAGCCGAATCGGCAGACCGCTGCCGATCAATGCACTGCTGATCCTGAACGCTTTGAAATCAAACAGAAGACTGCGGCTTGGAGAACTTTCACAGATGATTCATGTGAATGAACATAAGGTACGAACTGCTGTGGAAAAGCTCGTAGAATCGGGACTTGTAGAGGCAGATGGCAATGGAAACAACAGAGCATATATCCTCAGTGCAGCACTTTATAAGAATGCAGACAATGTTGCCGGATATGTGCGTCAGACAGATATTGACCGCATTCGTCATCCGGAGCTTGTATTAAAATTTGCAAAAAGTAATCATGGCACAGTAACCAGAAAAGATGTTATGCAGCTTCTGCATCTGAATGAAGGTCAGGCTTACCGGCTGCTTTCTAAGATGACGGATGATGAAATGCTGCTGCTGGTTGGCAAGGGTAAATTTGCTTATTATAAAGTCAGGTAAGAAGATTTATGATGAAATTGCCTGAGTTAATGCTGTCATCTATTTTGTATTAGCTTGACATCTAAAAAGCCTGTATTCCGCACAAAAAACGGAATACAGGCTTTTTTGTGTCACATGGTATGTCACCATATGGAAGAAATTTTCCGTATTTTGCAGGAGCTTTCAACGCTTGGCGACATCACGATTTGATCGTGCAATTTATATTCATTGTATCATATTCTGATTTCTGAATACCGACGGCGAAACCCCATACTCTTTCTGAAAAGCCCGAATAAAATTCTCGCTGTCAGTATATCCCACGGCCCCGCTGATGCCTGCAATGCTCAGCGGGGTATTTTTCAGCAGTTCCTTTGCCTTTCTGAAACGGAATCGTTTGTGCAGCTGTGAGAAATTTTGTCCTGTGGCTTTCTTCACATAGGCTGAACAATAGGACGGGGTAAAGCCAAGCTGTGCGGCAAGCTCTGTCAGGGAGGCCGTGCGGTATTCTGTCAGAAAATAGCGGTAGATCCTTGCGGCATCACTGCTGCGGACGGATTCGGACTGTGCTGCATACATACTCCCGTGCCGCACAAGGCGGTACAGAAACACCTGCATCATACTGCTGACGATCTCCTCCGAATAGCTCTCATTTTCAAGCTGTTCACGGTACATCTCCAATATCAGATCATGCAATGCATTTTCATCCCCGATATGAAACATCAGGAATGGCGCATGTTCCTTTGCGAAAATGCCGTTCACAAAAAATTCTGATACAATATTCTCACCCTTCAGCAGTGAAGGATAATATTCTTCAAGAGTACTTTTCCTCACAAGGATATTCAGCACCACGCTGTCGTCAAATACACCGATGGAATGATAGACCTTTGGTGCAACAATGCAGAAGCAGCCCTGTTCCATACGGACAGTTTCACCCGAGATCGTATGACTGCACGAGCCGCTCAGCACATAGATCAGCTCAAAATAGGTATGGCTGTGCAGAAATTCCGGCGTATAGCGGTTGTGTTTTGACAGACAGATATGCTACTTACCCTTGGAGGCCAGGATACCCTCTCCCATCTCAAAGGGGATCAGGAAATCGTTATTGACTTCCGGTGTCAGAAGTCCCCGGCGGATGATCTCATCCCGTCCGATGCGTTCGATCAGTGCAAGCCGCTGCCGTGTATCAGCGCAATTGTGGTACTCCTGATAATATAATTCATCCGCATTGTACTGCGAAAGCCGTTCTAAAACATCCATAAAACTCACCTCACTCCCATTATACCGCAAAATCATAAAAAATGATAGCGTTTTCCGATAGAATTTACCCTTTTTGTTTTTTCTGAAAGGTTGTATAATAGAATTAACAATACTTTCGGGAGCGTGATGTTTATGAAACGATTCAGGCGTCTGCTTGCGGCGGGGACCGCTTCTCTGATGTGTATGACAGTTCTTTCATTTGGAACGATTTCAGCCGAAGAAGCAGAGAAAACTGTCCTCTTTTCAGGTAGTGCATCCAAGGAATTCACTACTTGGGACGAATGGGATAAGGCTGTGGGACTTGGCAGCAATGAGTTTGATGTGAATGATTTTACAGAGCCGTTCACCATGACGGTGGACTACGAAAGCTCTGGAAGTCCCGTGCTGGTGTTCTTTTCATGGACGGGCGGTCCTTCGTGGTGTCAGATGAATCCGACCTACACCTCAAACGGCACAGCCTACTACACTTATGACACGATATGTGAGAATTACGGCGATGATTTCTCGCTCCTCAACGGCATCAATGTCATGCCCGGCGGGGCTGACCTGACGGTGACGGAAGTTGCATTTTTCTATGAGGGCGCACAGGAGGAGATCACAGTAGCGTACACAGGACTGGCCGGAGAGATCGTGAATGACATCAACGCCGGCTGGAATCTTGGCAATACGTTTGATTCCTTCGGAGACTGGATCTACGATTATTCCTCCGGAACACCAAGCGATTTTGAGACATCATGGGGAAATCCTGTTACAACAGAAGCAATGATCGGCGATGTAAAGGCGGCCGGATTCAATGCGGTGAGAATTCCTGTCACATGGTCGCAGCATATTGATGATGCAAACGGTTATGCCATTGACGAGGCCTGGATGGATCGTGTGCAGGAGGTTGTAGATTACGTCATTGACAATGATTTGTACTGTATTCTCAACGTGCATCACGATGTCGGCGGAAACAGCTGGCTGAAAGCATCGGAGAGTAATATTGCGCAAAATGGCGATAAATTCAAAGCTGTCTGGACGCAGATCGCCACTCGTTTTGAGAGCTATGACAGCAAGCTGATGTTTGAGGGTTTCAATGAGATTCTTGACGAGAGCAACAACTGGGGCTATCCCGGGACAGCGGCCACCTCTGCAGTAAACACACTCAACCAGATGTTTGTGGATACAGTTCGTGCGACGGGCGGCAACAATGCAGAAAGAGTACTGATCGTCAACACCTATGCGGCAGGAACAAACGGCTCCTCGCAGGATGATTTTGTGGTTCCCACTGATACAGCTGAAAACAGCCTGATCGTGGAAATGCACTACTACGATCCCGGTGCATACTGCGGTGAGATCTCCGCAGACGGCAATACACAGAGGGTCTGGACGGATGGCGGCGGTAAATCGGCAATGGATGGTATGCTCTACAATGTATACACCCATTTTACAAGCAAGGGGATCCCTGTAATTCTTGGTGAGTTCGGCGCGCACAACAAGGATAACGAAAGCGACCGTGCGGACTATGCAGGCTATCTTGTGGAGAATGCAGGAAAGTACGGCATCAAGTGCTTCTGGTGGGATTCAGGCGGCCAGATCGAAGCGGATACGGAATTCGGATACTACAAGGGGCTGGCCCTCTATGACCGCTACAATAGCGAATGGATTTTCCCTGAAATCGTTAAGGCTATTACAGGCGTGGATGTAACTTCGGCTTCTCCTGCGGTGAAAGGCGATGTCAACGCTGACGGAAAATTGACCGTTGCTGATGTGGTGGCCCTCCAGAAGTGGCTGCTCTGTGGGCCTGATGTAACACTGGTCGATTGGCAGGCTGGTGATCTTTGCGAGGATGGCAAGCTTAATGTGTTTGATCTTTGCATTATGAAGCGGAAGCTGTTGGAATAATTAAAAATGCCCCACTGAGGTCAAGATCCTTCCAGACTGAAAAACCTCAGTGGGGCGCATCTGTTCAGCAAGGAAGAAGGATTGTTTCGCATTTCCATTCCGGATTTTGATAAGAGGGCGTTTCGTGAGGCCCTTGTCAATGCCTTCTGCCATCGGGATTACACCATGCTGGGACGTGTTCGTGTCCTGATGGATGATGACGGCTTGACTATAAGCAATCCCGGAGGATTCATTGAAGGTGTGACCATTGAAAATTTACTGACTGCTGAACCGCATGGAAGGAATCCGGCCCTTGCAGATGCGCTGAAACGAATCGGACTTGCTGAACGTACCGGACGAGGTTTTGACCGTATTCGTCATCCGGAGCTTGTATTAAAATTTGCAAAAAGTAATCATGGCACGGTAACCAGAAAAGATGTTATGCAGCTTCTGCATCTGAATGAAGGTCAGGCTTACCAGCTGCTTGCTAAGATGGCGAATGATGAAATGCTGCTGGTTGGCAAGGGTAAATTTGCTTATTATAAAGTCAAGTAAGAAGATTTATGATGAAATTGCCTGAGTTAATGCTGTCATCCATTTTGTATCCGCCTGCCATCTGAAAAAGCCTGTATTCCGCAAAATGGAATACAGGCTTTTTTGCGTCACAGGAAATATTACTCCTGCTTCAAAGCCGGCTGAGGGCCTCTTTTGGATAGGCCCTCTATTTTGTACAAACCGCATGGGCCTCTTGCATTACACAAAAATCATCGTTTATATTTGTGCAATTTGACAGTAGATTTTTTCTGTAATATGGTGTATAATATAAATATTAAAGGTGCATACAGATGAGAATTCCGTAGCAGTCGTTTCCCCAATGTTCGGGGCTTGGCGTGACTACGGTTTTTTTATGAGATAAAAAAATTCGACGTTTTTCGCCGTTTTGGAGCGGACGCTCCTGAAGGGTCCGATGCGCAGATTGATCTGCATCAGCCAGCGGATGGAAAAACAGGAAAACCAGGACGAGAGATCAGAAGCGAAAAGAGAATCGCACTGGGTGAGGGCTTCTTTGTTTTATATGGTCTGTCGAAGCAGCGTTTTGGTTTTGCATCAAAGCCTTGTATTTTTATATCTCAGAACAGCTTCATACAGCTTTGAACCATTACATATCGAGGTGATCATATGCATTATTCCTTTACAGAAGACCACACCTTCCCTCGTGAGGATATCTACAGCTCCATTCTGTACGCCTGTGAAACCAATCGGAACGACAAAATAACGATCGATGTTTCCGTGGGGCGAATTATCCGGATTCCCAGGAAAGCCGCCTTCGGACTTACCCGTTGGAGAGAGTCGCTGGGAACACAAGGGCAGATGGATAAGGAATATCTGATCAGACTGTGCAGCAGCCTGGGAATCTCCGTATCCTTTAAAAAACAGACGGTTATGGAAAGCCATCTTATGCGGACCTCCACGCTGATTGCCAGTATGTCTATTTCCAGTGCGGACAATGTATTCAAGCACGCACAAATGCCGTCGCTGAAAAATGGAAAGGCCTTTCGCGCCAAGATCCGAAAGCTGGAAATCGTTGACAGAATCGCTGAGGTGCTTGCGTTTGCATGCAATGATCAGACCACTGTCTTAAGAATCGCCAATTCCGGTATCAGCATGAGCAATCATGGCCTGGAGGAGCGGATCTGTGCCTTTGAGCAATTCGGATATAGTGCACTGTCCGGGCCGGCGGAACGTGAGGGCCTGTTCTGCGCTGTGATGGAGCGTATGCGGGCCTATACAAATGCGGCCTTCACATGGGTTCCCCTTGATTATGAACCAGACGGCGAAAGAAACACAGACAGAGAAACAGACAGCTTCCGGCTCATATTCGGCACACAGGCTTCAGAACAGCCAGCTGCTCTGCTAAAATCCTGGACCTGACCCATGTAAGGGCCGGGACGAAGATACATATAGGGAAATGACAGATATTTCCCGGATACAGACAGAAAAGGTCTGTTGCTCTGGTTCAGTGCCCGTGCAGCAGACCCTTTTATTTGGGTTTCATAAATTCCGGCGATCCGGACAGAGCACAAAAAAAGACCCCATCCATTTTTCAGGATGGGGCATCTGATTTTATTGATTTGATTTTCGCTCGCAATCGCAGGTCGATCACATGATAGGCAGAGCGGTATAGTGGCCTACCAGGTGCTGCAGGATGATGATAACATCGGTAGAAGACAGCTCGTGGTCATAGGAACAGTCTCCGTTTGCGATCTGTTCCAGGTTCAGCTGAACGGTACCGCACAGGTACTTGTGCAGCAGAACAGCGTCTGCAACATTTACTGCACCATCGCAGTTGATATCGCCGTAAAGAGTTGCATAGGCACTGTTTACAATGACATCGCCCAGGACAGCGGTTGTAGTAGTTGTTGTCTCAGCCGTTTCCTCTGTCGTGCTGGTTTCGGTAACGATCACAGCATCAGTTGCTGTGGCTTCTGTTGTTTCCATCACAGTGCTTGTGGTTGTCTCTGTCGTTGTTTCCACAGTCTCTGTGGTTTCTGCTTCTGTAGAAACCTCTGTTGTGGTTTCGGCCAGAGCAGTTGTAGTCGTTGTAGTTGTCGCCTCTGTTGTTTCTTCAGTGGCTGTCGGTGTTGTTGTAACAGCAGTAGCTGCTGTCGTTGTCATTACGTCCTCCACAAGATAATCCATGGAGCAGTATCCTTCAAAGCTGCCATATGTGACAGCAGCCCAGTTTCCGCCGGTTGCTGTTACAGTAACAGCTGCACCATTGGGAATCTGTGTCAGGATGGAATAGCCTGTTCCCGGGCCGCTTCTCATATTCAGAGAGGAAGCGGTAACTGTGTATGTACCTGCGCCATCTTCTGTGAAGATGATGGCCGGTGCTGTCGTAGTGACGGTTGTGGTGACCGAAGCATCCCAATCCAGGCCGGAAAGGTACGCATATACCTTGTTGGTTCTAGAAACGAATGTGGCATTGGAACCATAGCTGTCATTCAGAGCGGCCTTATACATATCATCCAGTGTAACGGATGCATAAGAACCTGTGTAGGATGCAGCACGCTTTGCAATTCTGGATGCGATACCGCAGCCGAAATTGTAAATATCAGCATACAGGACGAGTGCACCGGCATCTGTAAGGCCCATGTTCTGTCCGGAGATGATGTAATTCTGAACATCCGCAGCAGCTGTTTCGTCCTGTGCCTGAATTCCGTATTCAGAACCCAGCAGCACGGCAGCAGCAGCAGCCTCGGAGGAGGAGAATGTACGATAGTTCCAATTGGTTGCACTCATAACCTCGTTGTAGAAGGTCGTGCCCAGTGTGGTTTCAGCAAAGGCCGGATTTTTCTCACAGGTCTTGCGCATAAGAGCAAGCGCACGATCTGCATGCCACTGGAGCTTGCCTACACTGACTGCACCGCAGTCGTTGGGATTGATAGAATCATATGTACCCTCATGGGAGATGATACATTCAATGGCTGTGGAGGTCATTTGCTCCAGAGTCACCGCGTCAACGGAGGCCGGCGATGCAAGTGCTGACAACATCAGTACAAGTGCGGTCACGCAGGAAACACCAACGGCCGAAAGCTTTTTCAACATAATACGTATACTCCTTTAAATCTAAACGTTCACTTATGTGCGGAGCAGCGGTCGTGGCTGCATCGCTGTACGGCCTGGGATAAAATCAGCCGTTTGCAATGCTTCTGCATGAAAACAAGTTATTTCATTTTAAAGTTTCAGATCGTGGGGCTGTTCAAAGCAGAGCCTATGCCTGTTTCCGCTGTACATTGTCCTGTACATGAGGTTTTGCATCGGATCACTTTGCAAGCCCAATGTGGCATTGCATGATGCGCATGTTACGCATCACGGCGGTTTCGGTCCGCCCTCCGGCAGTGTATGGTCGGAGCACACCGAAAAACCGTACGCTCCCATTATACCATATTTGTAACCGAATTGCAAGACTTTTTTACCCTGCCTTGGGTGCATTTAGCCAATATGCACAGAGAAAATTTGTGAGAAGTGACAAATTCGGCGGATGATACAGAAAAAATGAACATACGCTGTATTGCAGGTGTATTTTCTCAGAATATATCCTTAGGATTTCTTGCAAAAAAACAAGCAGCGGATTCCGGCCGCTGCTTCAGGTTGTCGAAAAAGTCAGATTTTCCGCACAAGGCTCCCCTTAGTAAGGGGAGCTGTCAGCGATAGCTGACTGAGGAGATTGCAAGCAGAACGGAAAACTGCAAGCTTACTCACTGCTTACCATCCCTTCCACCGCAGCAAGCTGCGGTCCCCCTCCCCTTACTAAGGGGAGGCTTTCAAAGTTTTTTCGACAAGCTGAAGCAGCAGATTCCAGCCGCTGCTTGTTTCTTCATCTTTTTTTCCTTCGCTCCCTAACAATTGCCAGAGAGCCGCTTTTTATTGAATCTTATTTGGTTGCACTCACATACTTCCAGCCATTTTTGAGATAGACTGCACCGGAGATCACCGTCAGTATGGTGGAGATCCAGATCAGACCGCCCAGAAGCCATGTGTGGATCAGTCCGCGGATCTCATCCGAAATGGTGATGATATCTGCAAAATCGTGAAGCACCACCAGATACAGCAAGATCACAATGATCGTCACCATAGTAAAGGCCGTCTTGAGCTTGCCCCAGATCCCCGCCGGAACGACAACCCCGGCCTCCATGGAAAGCAGGCGGATGCCCGATACCATAAACTCTCTGGCAATGATGATCACCAGAGGAATGGCACTCATCTGCACATCCTCCAGCTCCACAAATACCGCCAGTGCCGTGATTACCAGAATCTTATCCGCCAGCGGATCAAGAAACTTTCCGAACGTCGTCACAAGCCCTCTTGAACGGGCGATCTTTCCGTCAAACCAGTCTGTCATGGACGCTGCAATAAACACCAGCATCGCCCACAGGTAGTGCAGCGGAATTTCGTCCAGATAAATGAACACCAGAAATACCGGCACCATAAAAATACGCAGCATGGTCAGCTTATTGGGCAGATTCATTCCTCTACCTCCTCAGCGATCAGGTCATAGTCCATGGTGTCAAATACCTCTACTGTAATATACTGTCCCAGCTTCAGACGGCTGCTGCTCTTGATGAAGATCTTACCGTCAATATCCGGTGCATCTGCGGCTGTACGGCCGAAATAGCAGCCTGCATACCGGTCATAGCCCTCGATGACAGCCTCCAGACGCCGGCCTACCTTGGCTTCGTTTTTGGCAAGGCTCACATCGGCCTGCTGCTGCATGAGAATTTCTGCACGGTGCTGACGTACATCCTCATCCACCTGATCCGGCATTTCGGCGGCCTTGGTGCCCTCCTCCTCGGAATAGGGGAAGCAGCCCAGGCGGTCAAACTGCATATCCTGAACAAAATCGCCCAGGCGGTTGAACTGCTCCTTGGTCTCCCCCGGGAAGCCTGTGATCAGCGTGGTGCGCAGGGTGATCTCCGGAATCCGGCTGCGGATCTTTGCAAGCAGATCTCTCAGCTCGGCCTCACTGCTCTGGCGGTTCATACGCTTTAAAATCTCATCATCACAGTGCTGGATGGGAATATCCAGATATTTCACCATCTTTTCTTCCTCAGCCATGACATCCAGCAGCTCGTCCGTAATACGCTCCGGATAGCAGTACAGCACTCTCACCCAGTGCAGCTGAGGGATCGCACAGAGCTTTCTCAGCAGCTCCGGAAGCCTGCTCTCGCCGTACAGATCGCTGCCGTATCGGGTAGTATCCTGTGCAATAACGATGATCTCTGTGACGCCGTTTTCTGCCATCCACCGGGCTTCCTTCAGTACGTCCTCCATGGGTACGCTGCGGTAGCCGCCGCGGATCTTCGGGATGGCACAGTAGGAACAGCAGTTGCTGCATCCCTCTGCAATTTTCAGATAGGCAAAGAAGGGCAGCGTGGTGATGATTCTGTCCCCGGTCAGCTCGGCCTCCATTTTCGGCGCAAAGTGTACATACCGCTCATCAGCCAGCACATGGTCCAGAATATCTACAATATCCTTCTGATCGCTGATGCCGACAACTGCATCGGCCTCCTCGATGAGGTCAGCCACCTCCTGCTGATACCGCTCGGTAAGACATCCGGTCAGGATGATCTTCTTCAGCGTACCGTCCCGCTTCAGAGCGCCCAGCTCCATGATCGTTTCAATGGCCTCCTCCTTGGCGGACTGGATGAAGCCGCAGGTGTTTACCACTGCAACATCTGCTTCGCCCGGTTCTGTCACCAGCTTATAGCCATGGGCCTTCAGCTTATAGAGCATGCGCTCGGAGTCTACGAGATTTTTTGAACAGCCCAGTGAGACCATTCCCACACGAATTGCCATAATATATTTCTCCATTTCCGCAGAATACAGGCTATTTCCCGTCTCCCGCTTTTTATTTATAATAAGGCTCGTCTTTTCAGGAAGCCATTCTTTCGCATTATCCACATTATAGAGAATTTCCGTCTCTTTGTCAAGATACAGATTATAAACATTGATACGCCGTATTTCGTGAAAAAAGCGCTGAATTTCAGCTTTATGCCGTTTTTTTCATCCGAAAGGAAAAAAATCTCCAGTTTTATCATTTTTGAACATCTGTTCTGGTATAATGAAACCATCAAAGGAAAAGATCCGAATCAACACCATATGGAGGAAATAAAAACTATGAATCAGGAGAAATATACCCATCAGTGGGGCTTGACAGAATTTGTATTCAGCGCTGAGGCCAGTGAGACCGCAAAGCGCTTCCGCAGAGAGATACTGGAGCTGAGCCAGGAGATCCGCCGGGACTATCGCATTCATCTGGAGGCCCTGGAAAAGATACTGGATCACCTGGGCCTTCCGGTCCAGAATGAGGGAATATCGGAGGAGCAGCTGGATGAAGGAATCCGGATTCTGCAGGAAACCGTTCCGGACGGTGAAAGGCTGATGATCTTTGTCGATTCAGACAGAACGGAAATGCTGCTGGAAACGAACACCTGTTCCATGCCGTCCGAGGACGCCGCAAAAATGGGCCTTGCTATGCCTGAAAATGAAATACAGCTTGTTGGGATCACACCGGAGCTGGAGCAAAAGCTGGAGCAGAACCGCAGGGAGCATGTATTCCCGGAGATGATCGAGCGTTTTCTGAAAAATCTGGGGATTTACGAGGAGGCGCTGTGTGTATTCCAGGATGAGGACGACCCGGCGTTTACCTTTACCGATCTTTTCGCTGTATCCTACAACATACTGGAGGAGACCATCGGCCAGGAGGTCACCATGCGCTGCTTCTTTTCTGCATATGGCCAGACCGGCTTTCAGGAATCGGATTCCCACAAGGAAAAGCATCCCAGAAGTCCGGAAAAGGTCATCTCAAAGGCCGCCCTCCTGGATGCTCCGGACAAGATCTGGCGCTGCAACATGTCCTGTATACTCATACAGCCGGTCACAGACTGTGACTTAACAGAGGATGAATACAGAAGCCTTGCCCTGGACTATTTTAATATAGAAATGGCGGAGGAGCTAATGTCCATAAAGGATATGGGGAAGCCCTTTGAATGCTGTCTTCGTCTGTCTCTTGAAACGAACTCCTCCGGACTT
Source organism: Ruminococcus sp. (assembly GCA_017472145.1). GTDB lineage: Bacteria > Bacillota > Clostridia > Oscillospirales > Ruminococcaceae > Ruminococcus_C. The sequence continues at coordinate 12,939 of JAFUQX010000062.1, forward strand.
CTGGACGCAGTGGAGGCCTTCACCAATATATTGCAGTTCAATATTGAAATATATGACCGCTGCGGGATGGACTTTGAGCAGCTTCCCACAGAGATCATACCGCACATTCCTGTTCCGGATGAGGAGGGCGGCCTTCAGCGGATTCCGGTATCCAGTATTTTCGTATGCTCCGACCGGTTTGAGCTGATAGAGATTCCGCTGAGCTGTGCCGGAACGGACACAGAGATGATTCTCACCCAGTATTGATCCGACTGCTCATGCTCATGGAGATCGAATGCCTATGAGCAGTAACATACTCCTTATTCTATGCAAAGCGCCGGAGGAAATGGTACAAATTCCTCCGGCGCTTTGCCGTTTATGAAGCCACCTCACAAAGGCGCTTTTTTTTAATAAGCCTTACCCCAGTAAACCATGTGCTTGGCTGGCTTGCCGCAGCAAACGCAGGTCTCCGAAAGATTCTCCTGTGCAAAGGGAATGCATCTGGAGCCAACGCCGGTCTTCTCCTTGACCTCGTCCTCGCAGGCCTCTTCGCCGCACCACATTGCCTTGATAAAGCCGTCTCCCTTTTCTTCCAGAGCCTTGGTGATCTCCTCCAGGGAGGTGCATGCATAGGTATGAGCTTCACGGTTGGCCAGGGCCTTGGCATACATGCCGTCATGAACTTCCTTCAGCTTCTCAGCAACGGCATCGGCCAGCTCGTCCAGAGACACAACTGTCTTTTCACCGTTGTGACGGGTCACCAGCACGCACTGGTTGTTTTCGATATCCTTCGGGCCGATCTCCACACGAACCGGAACGCCCTTCATCTCATACTCAGCGAACTTCCAGCCCGGAGAGTTGTCGGAATCATCCATCTTCACACGAACGCCGGAAGCCTTGAGTGTCTGGAGCAGCTCAGCGGCCTTATCCAGAACGCCCTCCTTATGCTGTGCGATGGGTACGATCACGGCCTGAATCGGCGCAACTGCGGGCGGCAGAACCAGACCATTGTCATCGCCGTGGGTCATGATGATCGCACCAATGAGACGGGTGGTCACGCCCCAGCTGGTCTGGTGCGGATGCCGGAGCTTGTTTTCCTTGTCGGTGTACTGGATGTCAAAGGCCTTTGCGAAGCCGTCACCGAAGTAGTGGGAGGTGCCGGCCTGAAGAGCCTTGCCGTCATGCATGAGGGCCTCGATGGCATAGGTGGAAACAGCGCCGGCGAACTTATCGCTCTCGGTCTTTTTACCCTGTACGACCGGCATAGCCAGAACGTTCTGGCAGAAGTCGGTGTAAACATTCAGCATGCGCTCGGTCTCTTCGATCGCTTCTTCTGCTGTTGCGTGGATGGTGTGGCCCTCCTGCCAGAGGAATTCACGGGAGCGCAGGAAGGGACGGGTGGTCTTTTCCCAGCGAACCACGCTTACCCACTGATTATAGAGCTTGGGCAGGTCCCGGTAGCTGTGTATGATATTGGAATAGTGCTCGCAGAACAGAGTCTCAGAGGTGGGACGCACACACAGTCTCTCCTCCAGCTTTTCAGAGCCGCCATAGGTGATCCAGGCCGCCTCAGGGGAAAAGCCCTCAACATGGTCTTTTTCCTTCTGAAGCAGGCTTTCCGGAATGAACATGGGCATATTCACATTTTCGTGGCCGGTTTCCTTGAACATACCATCCAGAATACGCTGGATATTCTCCCAGATCGCATAGCCATACGGGCGGATGACCATACATCCCTTTACGCTGGTATACTCAATCAGCTCAGCCTTTTTTACGATGTCTGTATACCATTGTGCGAAATCCTCCTCCATGGAAGTGATCGCAGCAACCATTTTCTTGTTGTTCTTTGCCATACTTTTCTCCTCCTGATTCGATTGAAGTCGTATACTGTATCAGTATAGCATAGATTCCGGTAAATTGCAAGTATTTCGCAGAAAAAAGCCGTCTCCAGGACGGAAACGGCTCATAGGGGATATATTATAAGAGTGTCTTAAGCAGGCTCATGTCAAAGACATTCACTACGCCGTCTCCGTTGATGTCCGCAAGCTGCATTTGCTCTGCGGTCAGGAATCTGAGCGACAGCAGATGCTTCTGGAGCAGGACGGCGTCCAGGAGGGTGATGGAGGTGTCTTGGTTTATATTTCCAATAAGTGGTAAAGCATTCGTTACATCTACTATGTTAAACTTTTGAGGTGCCCAATCATCTGCATAACCATATGTAGCAACATTATAAGGAATATTCAAAGACATATCCACAAATAAATCTGAGCAAACCGGTTTTATATAATAAGCTCCGTATAGGTCATAGATATAGAATTTTTGATTGATAAATTCTGCTGTTTCAGTGTAAACACTTACATTTGTTCCATTTGTTATTCCGGCAGAAAACACCTCCAAACATTGATCATCGTACAAATTAGCAAACCTGTAGCTACCATCATCCTGCAATTTCAGTTTCCATAGCTGATTTTTATTGTAATTTTTTTCTGCCCCCAAAACATTGTTTTCTTGCACTGTGAATAGAAAATTGTTTGAAGTGTTTTCGATATAAATAATTTTATTGTTCCCTAAATTGGCTGGTTGAAGTATGCGGAAACCGATATACTCACTATCTACCCATCCAGCACTGTTTCTCGCTGTTACGCAAGCCGTATAATAGCCCGTTTCCGTAAAACTAATGGAGAACCTTTTTTCTGTCATGGGTTCACAAATCAGCCTTTTTGAATCCTTGTCAATATTGATATAATATTCGGTAGCAATGTCAGAATCAGCATAAAATACAACAGGATCACCAACATTGTAATTGACAATATAGTTTTCTGTTGCAAGAGTTGCCCAAGATGGTGGTTCAGTCTCAACCGTTCCGCCGCTATAATTCGGGCAGCCATACCCTCTGATTTTGCTGTTGGTAACAGAATAGGAGCGTTCAACAACCATATCAGAGGAATTTCCTTCGATTGTATAAACCGTACCGTTTACGCAGTCTGAAACGATACCCACATGATGTTTACTTTCGGTTGCAGACGAATAAAAAAAGATGATATCGCCCTTTTTCGGTGTATAGCTTCCTCCCTCATAAGGGCCGGTGTGATAAGTACCATTCTTTTTAAAAGCGTCCTTCGCACTTATAGTTCCTGATACTCTTGCAATGAGACTTGTAGGAATATCCGCCTGATCGGCACACCAAGCCACAAAAGTCTGACACCATGCGTAATTGTATCCCAGACCGGAAAGAGTCCCGTACCAACGATTATACTTCGTATCATTATTGCTTCCCTCTACATACCCGATCTGGGTTTTGGCCACCTCAACGATATCATACGCCTGATTCCCCGTATTCACATGGGTATTCTCATAGGCCGCCGATACGCTCAGCTGTGGCCAAAGCCCCAGCATCATCACAACCGTCAGCACGATGGCCATGAGCCTTGTTATCCTCATTTTCCGCATAAAAACCAACTCCTTTGATCATAATAATCAATCACAAATGACTGATTTCACTTTTATTATAATCTATTCAGACTAAAAAGTCAACCCCTTTCAGTCATATGTGATAAAATTTTCTCAAAAAGGAGTGTCATATATGGCTTTTTACCAGAGAATCCGGGATCTGCGGGAGGATGCAGACAAGACCCAGAGCGATATTGCAGAATATTTAGGAACGACCGCCCAATACTATGGAAAATATGAAAAGGGTGAGCGTGAGCTTCCCTTTCTGCGGGCGATTCAGCTGGCGGAATACTATGATGTGAGCCTGGACTATATCGCCGGACGGACAAACCTCCTCCGAAGCCGGAAGGCCCCGTCCCTTTCCCCGGATGAAGAAGCGCTGCTTCAGAAATATGCCGCTCTCACCGAACGCAGCAAGGGCCGGCTGGAGCAGTTCCTCGATCAGCTGGCCCAGCAGGAGGAGCAGCTCCATCAGCTCAAAGAAGCACAATAACATTCTCTGTTAAATAAGAAGCATCTTGTTGCCCTGTCTCTTAAAACATGGTATAATAAAAGCAGCTCAAACCGGAAAGGAGTATTTCTATGCAGCAAAGTGAAACTATGTTCCATCTGCACTGCAAGGCAGAGGACATCGGAAAGTACGTCTTACTCACCGGCGACCCGGGGCGTACAGAGAAAATCGCCCGGTATCTGGAAAATCCGAGACAAACCTCCCAGAACCGGGAATACAACATCTGGACAGGCACTCTGAACGGCGTACCTGTCAGCGTAGCCTCCACAGGAATCGGCGGCCCGTCTGCTGCCATCTGCATGGAGGAGCTGGTTCTGTGCGGCGCACATACCTTTATCCGTATCGGAACCTGCGGCGGCATGCAGGCAGATGTCCCGGCTGGACAGCTGGTCATCCCGACCGGTGTGGTCCGCATGGAGGGCACATCCCATGAATATATGCCAGCGGCATTCCCGGCCGTACCGGACTTCTCTTTGACCCGTATGCTGGCAGATTCCGCTGAGGAGCTGGACAAGAAATATGTCACCGGCGTGGTGCAGTGCAAGGATTCCTTCTACGGCCAGCACAGCCCGGAACGCATGCCCATCGCCCAGCGTCTGATAAATGACTGGAATGCATGGATTGCCGCCGGCGTGCTGGCTTCGGAGATGGAGTCTGCTGCGCTGTTCGTGATCGCCTCGGTGCTGCATGTACGGTGCGCTACGGTGCTCAATATGATCTGGAATCAGGAGCGTGAAAAGAAGTACGGCATCACGCCCCAGCCGGATATGGACATGAATGCCGCTATCAAAGTAGCGGTGGAAGCCATGAGAAAGGCCATTCAGGCCGATCTGAAATGACGGATAAGAAAAACGCTCTCCTCCATCTGCGGGGGAGAGCGTTTCAGCTTGTCGAAAAAGTCAGATTTTCCGCACAAGGCTCCCCTTAGCAAGGGGAGCTGTCGGCACGAAGTGACGACTGAGGGGATGCAAAAGGCACGCAAAATCGTAAGTTTTCTCATGTCTTACAATCCCCTCCGTCACGC
>JAFUQX010000063.1 GCA_017472145.1 Ruminococcus sp.
AATTCCTCTATGCAGATCATTTCATACTGGCCTCGTTCGTCTCTTTTCGTTGCTAACATTTCTGCCACCCGCCTTTTTTTCTATTATACCATATCTATGCGAAAAAGCCAAGCTCTTGCTTGGCTTTTTCGACAGACTGAAAAACATTTACTTTGCCGTCCCCGGTCAGATCCGCATATGATTTTATTGGGCTGTTCAGCGGGCTGCCTCCAGTAAGGTAATTCTGTAAAAGCGTTATATCCGCCGTATCAACATGGCCGCTGGAGTCAATATCTCCCAGAGACACTGTATCGGCCGCTTCAGCAATGATCCCGGCCACAGCCGAAGCATGGGGCATGAACGCACTGATTGCCATAGCCGTTCCGGTTATGGCTGCGATCCATTTTTCTTTCATAAAATCGTCCTCCTTTTTATTTTGCAGAAATGAGAGCCTGTCATTTGCCCACAACTTTCCAACTGTATTGTAGCATATTTTGCCAATTTTGACAAGATGGAAAATTCCAATCATCCGGATTTTCAGACTGAATCGGTATATTTGCAAAATATCAGCAGGACTCAGGACACATTTTGATCATCGCCAAGGGCTTCTGTCAACCATGAGGGAAAAGAAAGCAAATATACTACAAAATCATCTCAAAGGCAATATCTGCCCTGTCAAATGGGAACTTTTCCTGATCCACAGGAGTTTCAATAAAACCAAATCTGCGGTATAGTCTTATGGCCTGTTCGCATCTGCGGTTCGATACGATTACAATTTTCTCTGCGCCCATCTCATGAGCATAGTCAATACAAGCTTTTAAGCAGGCCGTTCCTGCACCTGTACGAGTGCTCATTCCACGGGCACAGAATTTTTCTAACTCCCATTCTCCATTGCAGAGCGGCACGATCATACAACAGGCCAGCACCTCGTCATGATCATCAAGGGCGAAGAAGACCTGTCCGCCCTTTGCAATTGACTGTTCAATATGGCTCAGGACCCTGATATCTTCTTCTTCTAAAGTGAACATCTCTGAAATCCACTGCTTGTTCATTTTGATAAATATATCCTTATACTTTTGATCATAGGGTACGATTTTCATACTTTACCTCCATTGCATTTTTCTAAAATGGCCGTTATTGTTGTCAATGCTTCCATAAGCCGCTCGCAATCATCTCCATCCAGTCCTTCAATGATTTCACCGATCTGGCGGTTTGATTTTTCAATAAAATCCTCCGTCTTTTTTCGGCCTTTTTCCGTAAGATGCAGATCATAAGCTCTCGAATCGATTTTTGACGGTGTTCTTGTGAGATAGCCATTTTTCTCATGGCTTTTGAGAATACGGCTCAGGTAGCTCTTGTCTATATTCATTGCTTTGGCTATATGAGCCGCATTGCATCCGTCCCTTTCGTAGATCTCAAAAAAAACACGGGCTTCCGCTGCTGAATATTCAGAACCGAGATAGCTGTTGCCTAATAAAGAAAAGGTCGGCATATAGAATCGATTGAACGCACGGATTTTATATATTGTCTTTGTTTTCATTTTAGCACCTCGTTTTACTGTTTTAATCTACTGGTATCATATCACATTTAGTGGACTTTGTCAACTTATTTTTATAAAAAAACGCCCTTGCAAGAGAGCTGCTTCTTGCAAGGGCTGTTTTCTATTATTCTTTCCATCTGAGCGGCAGCGCTGAATTAGAGCTTGTTCTCATAGGATTCACTGCGCATCTGCAATCGGATTGAGACATGGACCGGATGTTCAGTCTCATGAAAAGGCTGATAATTTTATAGCACATAGGCCACATATGAACCGACGATTTGCCCGTTTTCCATTTTAACAGGCGATATTGCAAATCCATTTTTTATCCAAAGCATATGAGATGATTGGTTATTGGCATCACAGTATGCTCTGATCTGATAGCTTCCGTTCTCCTTAGCTATATTAATACACTTTTGGACGATAAGGCTGCCTATCCCTTTACATCTGTTTTCATCCTTAAACACTTCTATCACGTTGACAAAATCTTCGGTCTTGTCAATGGATACAGAAATTTTTCTTCTGAACGCCCACGAAAAGCCCAATATCTCATGACTCTCATATGCAACAACAAGATATCCGCCTTGATTCATTACCTGAGAAGTATATGGGTACTTCTCTAAAATAAATCTTCTGTCTGCATCTGTTCCTATTCTAATATCCATAGATGGCCCCTTTATTATTATGATTTACAGGTCCGGTTTCCTGCGTATGGATCAGTTTTGAAGCGCCTGAAGCATAGTTGCTACAATAGACTCTGTAGTCAGATATTTTGCTGTATTATCTTCAATTACAACGCAGAAGGCGATAGGCAGGGATGTATCATCCACAAAGCCCACAAGCAGGCTGTTTTCGGACGCACCATCGTCCACCTGAGCCGTACCGCTCTTTACACCCACTGTGTAGCCAATGGCGCTGTTATATCTGGCTTTACCGTTGGCCAGCATGACTTCACGGATGTAGGCGGCCGTATTGGCGGAAAAGCCGGCTGACTCATATTCTGTCTCGGCCTTGTTCTGTTCATCGCCGAACATATTCTGTGTGCGGGAGATCAGATAAGGCAGTGTAACAGAATTGCTGCGGTTAGCAATGGCACTCTGCCACATCATCAGCTGACAAGGGCTGACCTCAGTGCGGCTCTGCCCCATGCATCCCCACTGGGTATCGAATTCATTGACATCTGAAAGCTCCGCAGAGCCGCGGAACACCTCAATGCCGCTGACCTCCAGCTTGGGTGCTTTTGACCCATTGACGGAGTACCCCATATCCTTGTAGGTCTCAATAATATCATTAAGCTCCATATCCTGTACCAGCTGTGCAAAATAAGGATTACAGCTGTTCTGGAATGCGGTAAAAATATCCTGTGAACCATGTCCGTACAGGTTGTGGCAGTCGATCTGATTGCCATAGTTGTTATAGTACACGCCGGAGCAGGAATATTTTTTATCAGCCACAGCCTCAAAGCCCATATGTTCAATAGCGGCAGCCAGTGTAGAGACCTTCTGGGTCGAGCCAGGTGTTACGGGATTGAAGGCCTTGCAGATGAGTGTACCAGAGGGCATGCTTTCCACATCGCCATAGTCCAGAACGTTGGCATTGGGTTTGCTGACGCAGATAAGGATCTCGCCTGTCTGATAATTATAAGCGATAGCTGTACCATCATAAGCGCCAAAAGCGTTGTATACTGTTCGGTTGGCCTGGTGATCCAGTGTGGTATAAACAGCACTCTTTCCGTTTTCCATAACACCGAAGATGGGGTCATAGTTGGTTAAAAGCTCCATGTTTTCTGATACCAGCGTATTGTCCATCATACCCGTGTCATCACCGATGAGATTGCCTACATCTACAAAATAATCGTAGCCATAGGTCTCCGCAGTGGCTTCGGGGTCATAGAGGACCTGGCCCTCCCGGTCATAAACGCATCCCATGGATACATTACCAGAGTGCTCCATATAGAAGGAGGCCTCTGTTACGACCTTGAAAATAAGAATGCACATGCCCAGAAGGAAGACTGCGATCAGCAGCTTAGTCAGGCGTTCCCCTCGTTTGATGCTTTTCATGCTGCACGCTCCTTTCTCTGTACATCCGGACGCCGGAATACCGGAGACTGACCGGCCTTGAGCATACCCACAAGCATGCCGCTGACCACCATGGAGCTGCCGCCCTGTGAAATGAAGGGGATGGTAACACCAGTGAAGGGGATCAGATTGCATGAGCCGAAAATATTCAGTCCCATCTGTACAACAAATACAGCCGCAACGCCCATAACCATAGTGGCGTGGAAATAGCTTCTCGGCTTGTTGATCATAGGCAGGATCAGGAGACTCACTACAAAGAAGATGATCAGCAGAGCCACAAAGAAGCCCCATTCCTCGCAGATGGTAGAGAATACAATGTCAGTATCAGCCGCCGCTACATGGATGAGCTTGCCATAGCCAGGGCCTTTTCCAAAAAGTGCTCCTTCTGCAATCGCCATGAGGGCCTGGCACTGCTGATAGCCATCGCCGTAGGCATCCTCCCAGATGTCGACAGAGAGTCTGTCCTGAACATATCCAGGAGCAGCCGCAGCCAGCAAGGCCACAGCCGCTGCTCCCAATGCGCAGAGGAAAATCAGTGTGCCCTTGGAGAATTTTGCCCTTGGATAGCAGATGCGGCAGATAATGCCGCAGCAGTAGGCCGCCGCAAAGGTAGGCAGACTTCCCAGGTCTCTGCACCACCACTGGAGTATAAAAATTACAAAAAAGGCGATGGTCAGTGCGATCATCTCACGGGAAACGTGAAATACAAGAATTTTCTTTTTATCATGCTGCTCCATAATGGATGTGGCACAGAGCAGGACGAAGACGGGTTTCATGAATTCCGAGGGCTGGATGCTGATAGAGCCGATGTTGATCCACATACTCCGGCTTCCTGTAAGAAGCAGGATCGCCAGAATCAGCACGCCCAGTACCAGGTAGAGATACTGCTTCATAGCCAGTACACGCATGTGATTTCTTGTCAGCAGGAACATCACCTGACAGCATACCAGCGCCAGAATACAGGTGATATAATGCTTTGAGGCAAAGCCCACAGATCCAAAGCAGGACTGGAATATGACACTGCAATTAAGTATCAGCAGCAGCAGGTAATCGGTTGTGTAGGTCATCTGCTTATAGAAAAAGCGGATGACAATCATATAGACGATGTCCAGGGAGAATACGGCAACGGTCAGCGGCACGAGGTCCTGTATATCATCATATTTTCCTCGGAACAGGACAGCGGCCATCATGATCAGGTGCGTCATCAGCACCAGGATGGAAATTCGTCCGTATTTGAGCTTATTATGAAACATATCTTATCTTCGCCCCCTTTGATGCAGAATGACCGCCTTTGTACCAAATCGGATCTCATCACGGTCTTTCAGAAGCATCTGCTCCTGAACCTTTCGTCCATTGACATAGGTGCCGGACTTGGATTCCAGGTCAATGACACGCCAGACTCCGTTTGAGACACAGAGTACAGCGTGGTATCGTGAAATGCTCATATCCGGAAATCGGACATCAGCTGCTCCGTGCCGTCCGATGATAACCTCGTCGGCCGCCAGCGGGATCCGCTCGCCGGTAGCGCAGTCGATCAGCTCCATATAGGCACTGACCTTGTCCCAGCGCCGCTCCTCGATCCGCTTTTCCTCCTTGGCCGCAGAGAAGATGGCAAAGACGCAGATAAAAACCATAAAGATGACCAATGCGCTTGCGATAATAGAAAACGGCGGGAAATTTCTGAGATTTTCAAGAATCGCCCGGAAGATTTCTTCATTCATATGCATAACCTGCTTTCTTTTTACGAATTTCTCCTGCCGGAGCAGGCATCCCATCCTTCTATTATAATATATTTTGCGATAAATAGCAAGCATATTATAAAGTTTCTTTTAAAAAGCAAATCAAAAGGGCTTTCAGACTTGTAATTGAATCAATCCGGATATTTTTTTTGATTACTTTCAATAAAATTGCACAAAGGACTTGAAATTTACCTGGCGATATGCTATAATAGAAACAGAAAACAGATCCGTGATTTACAGTTTTGTTGTATGTTTCGGGTTGAACAAGGAGGTACACTATATGAAAATTACAATCACAGCAAGAAAAATGCAAGTTCCGCAGAATTTCACCGACTATGCCGAGGAACGGATTTCGTCCAAGCTGGATAAGTTCTTCGGAGACGAGGCCGATGCAAAGATCACCCTGTCTGAGCACAAGTCCCAGATCATCCTTGAGCTGACCGTATTTTACAACAATATGATCTACCGTGCAGAGCAGTCTGCTGAGGATAAGAGAGATGCACTGGATGCGTCTATCGACAAGATCATTCGTCAGATCCGGAAAAACAAGACCCGTGTAGAGAAGAAGCTGAAGGAAAACGCCTTCAAGGAAGCTTATGCAGATGAGGTTGCGGAGAGCAGCTATGAGGTTATCCGCCATAAGAAGTTCAAGATGCATCCCATGGATGTGGAGGAGGCCATTCTCCAGATGAATCTGCTGGGTCACAGCTTCTTTATGTTCACCAATGCAGCTACTGGCGAAACCAATGTGGTTTACAAGCGTGCGGATGATAAATACGCAGTGCTGGAGCCAGACTTTGAATAAGTCGTGATTGAATGAAATGCAGTCCCTGTCCGGTACTATGCCGGGCAGGGATTTTTGCTGTTGCAAGCCGGAGCTGGATGTGGTATAATGAGAGCGAAGATTTTTGGCAGAAAGGGCGATAAAATGAACATACAGATTTTTGGTGTAAAAAAGTGCTTTGATACAAAGAAGGCCGAGAGATATTTCAAGGAGCGCAGGGTAAAATATCAGATGATCGATATGAAGGAGAAGGGGATGAGCCGGGGTGAATTTAACAGCATTATAAAGGCTGTAGGCGGACTGGAGGCATTGATTGATGAAAAATGCAGAGATCAGGAGCTGCTTGTGCTGCTGAAGTATCTGAGTGATTCAGATAAGCTGGAAAAGGTTTTTGAGAATCAGCATGTGATAAAAACACCCATTGTGCGAAATGGAAAGGCGGCCTCAGTAGGATTCCAGCCGGATGTATGGAAAAGCTGGGAATAAGGGAAAAGGAGAAGATCTATGAGTGATATGCTTTTGAAAGAGGAATTTCCGCCGAAGGCGATTCTTATTAGTGTGGATACGGGTGAATTTGATGCGGAGCTTTCTGTGCAGGAGCTGTGGGAGCTTGCAAAAACAGCCGGTGCTGAGCCGGTGTTGACCAGCATCCAGAAGCGGCCGTCCTGTGACAGTGCGACCTGTGTAGGGAAGGGGCGGCTTCTGGAGATCAAGGAGGCGATTGAAAGCCATGAGATCACCCTTGCGATTTTTGATCTGGAGCTGACGGCCAATCAGACAAAAAATATCGAGGATATTCTGGATATACAGGTCATTGACCGGACAACGCTGATTCTGGACATTTTCGCTCAGCGGGCCCGTACCAAGGAAGGACGCATTCAGGTAGAGCTGGCGCAGAATCAGTATCGGCTGGCGCATCTGGCCGGAAAGGGTGTCATGCTGTCCCGTCTGGGCGGCGGTATCGGTACAAGAGGTCCGGGTGAATCCAAGCTGGAAACAGACAAGCGGCACATCCGCCGCCGGATCGATACGCTGAAGGGAGAGCTTGCCAAAACAGAAAAGCGCCGTGAACAGCACCGGCAGCGCCGGAAGAAGGATGGGATTCTTGCAGCAGCGATTGTGGGTTATACCAACGCGGGAAAATCCACGCTGCTCAATGCTCTGACCGATGCCGGAGTTCTGGCGGAGGACAAGCTGTTTGCGACTCTTGACCCTACCTCCCGTATGTTGACTTTGCCGGATGGCCGCAGCATAATGCTGATCGATACAGTAGGGCTTATCCGCCGGCTGCCTCATCAGCTGGTAGAGGCCTTTAAGAGCACACTGGAGGAGGCTGCTAATGCTGACCTGATTCTGAATCTGATCGATATCAGCACAGAAGACGGCCAGCAGCAGGCCGAGGTGACAAACGAGGTGCTCGGAGAGCTGGGGTGCAGTGGGATCCCGCAGATTTATGTATTCAACAAGGCCGATCTGCTGCCGGAGGATATCTGCATTCCTACAGATGACCGCACGGTGCTGATATCTGCTCGGAAGCAGGAGGGCTTTGAGGAGCTGCTGCACTGTATTGCTCGGAATCTCCCCAAAACAGCGCTTCGGAAGCGGCTGCTGATTCCCTATACAGAGACAGCACTGATACACGCCATTCGTCAGGAGGGAAAGATTTTTTCAGAGGAGTTTCTTCCGGAGGGAACGTTGATCGAGGCCCTTGTGGATCATAAAATGCTTTATCAGACAGAGCCCTACGAAGCTGCTGAAGAGGAGTAGACTTTGCACACAAAAAAATGGCAGAAGAAAATTGAGGTGAGACTATGCCGATCAGGATCGCCCTCTGCGATGATGAGCCGCAGCAGATCATGCAGATGAGAAGGCTGCTTCAGGAATGGAATGCAGATAAAGCTTCAGAAATTGAAATTCGTGCGTATAACAGTGCGGAGCAGTTTTTGTTTGACTATGAAGCAAATCCCTGCGATCTGCTTCTGCTGGATATTGAAATGAACGGTATTAACGGCATGGAGCTTGCGAAAACACTCCGAACCAAGGGCGATATGCTGCCTATTGTATTCATCACAGGCTTTTCAGAATACATGGCGGACGGCTATGATGTGGAAGCGCTCCACTATCTGCTTAAGCCTGTAAGAAAGGAAAAGCTTTTTGAGGTTCTGGAGAGATTTTCGGCCAGAGGACAGATCCGCACACAGGTTCTCCTTCCCTGCGAGAATGGCACGATGCGCATTTCAGAGGATTCAATTCTCTATTGTGAAGCAATGGGCAAGCAAACGCATTTGTTTTTGTCCGATGGCCAGAAGCTCATCTGCACCTGCGGTATCAGCAAGCTTGCCAAAGAGCTGAGCCATGATTTTATTCCATGTCATCGTTCTTACCTCATTCACCTGCGTTTCATTCGCAGCATCAGCAAAACGGCGGTGACCATGGACAACGGACAGGAGCTGCCGCTGTCCCGCAGGTTGTATGAGAGTGTCAATCGGGCCTTTATCGTTTACTACAGGGAGAAGTTGTCATGAAAATGGAATGGATCATTCTCATAATACTCGTCCTGCTCCTGCTGGGAATTGCTGCATTTTTTGGCATCCGTGCGCTGATTTTCCACATCGTGGATAAGCGGATCGAACGGTTTCAGAATGACCTGATTGCCAAGCAGACCGCCGAAATCCAGAACATGTACCGTCAGATGCAGGAGTGGCGGCATGATTACCGGGGGCATATCCAGAACATGAAGAATCGTCTGGAATCGGAAAATCAGTCAGAGCTGGAGCAGTATCTTGACGATCTGACCGATGATCTTACCATGGCGGACACCTCTATCCAGACAGGCAATGTTATGGCTGACGCTGTACTGAACAGCAAGCTGTCTGTAGCCGGGCAAAAGCAGATCCGTCTGAATGTCAAAGCGCACATTCCGCATGGTACTCCCATGACAGATGTGGAGCTGTGTTCCGTGCTGGGCAATCTCCTTGACAATGCAATGGAGGCTTGCGAAAAGCTGCCGGTGGATACTCGTTTTCTTCGGGTGTACATCCATAAATTCAAGGGGCAATTCTATTTATCTGTACAGAATTCCGCTGGTGAAGTCCGCAGAAAGAATGGTGTATTCTGTTCCAGCAAGCAGGGAGATCATGGCTTTGGACTGTTCCGTATTGACCGTATCGCAAAGAAGTACGGCGGCTATGTGAACAGACAGTATGAGGAAGGTGTGTTTGCGACAGAGCTGATGATTCCAATTGAAAATTGAAAATTGTGGTGTCTGCTGACGCAGATGGATTTAAAATTAATCGCCGCAGGCGATACCGCAATTGTTCATTATCCATTGTCAATTGCAGCAACTCGTTCCGTATATTGACCGTTCGTTCCATTTTTTACACGAACGGTCTTTTTTATGCTACAATAGAACCGAGGTGAAGGCTATGGCAAAAACGAAAATCAAAATCCAGAAATACGAACGTTCCAAACAGAAAAAAGCATGGACGCTCTGGTACAAGGAGCGGGACGAAGCGTCCCACACTGTCCTCCAGAATATGCTTTGGGTCATCCGGGAGTCGTGGAAATCCAGCAAGGCGATTGCACTCTGTATGTTTCTTGTTATTGTTGGACGGACGCTGGAAAGCCTGTGTGGCAGTTATACGAACAAGTATGTGGTGGAGCTGGCCCTGGGGACATCCTCCCGTGTCACCCTTGCGATTATTACGCTGATGCTGATCATCGGAGGAAGACTATTCCGCAGTATTGCCAATGAGGCCGGCGGCTATGATAGGTATGTCGCCTCCTTCCGTTTCAAGAAGGTTCTGCATCGCAGGCTCATGAAAAAGCAGATGACTATGGATTATGAAAATAATGAGAAACCATCGGTCAATGACAATCTCAAGAAAGCTGCTACGGCCAATTCATGGATCATCAGTGCCGCCAACCGAAATATGGAGGAGCTGATGATCGCCCTGCTGGGAATCGTATCCTATGGCAGTATCCTGTCCATTTTAAGTCCCATAATGCTCCTTATCGTGGCCGTGCCGGCCATTGCAGGATACTACATCAACAAGCACAAAATGCTGTGGGTCTGGGGGATGGCAGAAAACTGGCAGAGCTATGAACGAGAACTGGACTATATCACAAGTGCGGGGATGAGTTATAAGCGGGGGAAGGATGTCCGCCTGTTCAGGATGGAGAATTGGCTTACTGATCTCTTTCAGCGTTCGCTGAAAAAGCGTCTCGACTGGTACGAACAGCAGGATGCATGGGAACGCAGGTGGGATATTCTTGCACTCACCGTGCAGGGCCTGGGCAATTTTGCAGCTTATGCCTATGTCATTTATCTCGTTCTTTCAGGGAATATCGGCGTTGGCTCGTTTGTGCTGTACTTTAATTCCATCCAGAATCTGTCCCAGGCGTTCCGGGACTGGTGTGATAAATATTCGGGATTTCAGTGGTTCTCCAATAACATCAACTATATGCGGGACTACTGCGATATGAAGGATAGCACCAACCGTGGTGTGGGTGTACCGCTGCCGGAGGGTGAATGTGAGATCGAATTCAGAAATGTGACCTATACTTATGCAGGTGCAGAAGAACCGACCCTGCAGAATCTTTCGTTTACACTGAAAAAAGGCGAAAAGCTGGCGCTTGTAGGTCTGAACGGTGCAGGTAAGACCACCATTATCAAGCTGCTCTGCGGACTCTATGACCCGACGGAGGGAGAGATTCTCCTGAACGGCGTGAATGTCAAGGCATTTAACCGTGAGGAATATTTTACGATGTTCTCCACAGTCTTTCAGGATATATCGTTCCTGCCTGTGACGGTTGCAGAAAACATTACTATGCAGCATAAAACAGATATGGATATGGAAAAACTCGATCAATGTCTGCAAAAAGCCGGAATATACGAGAAAATACAGAGTCTTCCGCAGGGACTGGACAGCCGCATGATCCGCTGTGTCTACGAGGATGCGGTGGAATTTTCGGGTGGCGAGATGCAGAAGCTGGCCCTGGCCAGAGCCTTGTACAAGAATGCCCCGGTGCTTTTGCTGGATGAGCCGACTGCGGCCCTTGACCCCATCGCAGAGCAGGAAATGTATCTGCAATATGCGGAATTTTCCAAGGATAAGTCCAGCATATTTATTTCTCACCGCCTTGCATCCACAAGGTTCTGTGACCGCATTCTGCTCATCGAAAACGGCCGTATTGCGGAGGAGGGGACGCATTCGGAGCTGATGCAGCGAAGCGGTAAATATGCGGAGCTGTTTGAGCTTCAGAGCAGCTACTACAACAAGAAGGAGGATGAGGATTTTGACGCATAAGGAACAGAGAAAAGCCGATTTTGCGATATGCAGGCGGGCACTGAAGCTGATTGATTTTGCGGATAAAGGACATACTGTTCGTTCAGCGGCCAATGATATATTCAGTCTGATTTCTGCCTATGTGAATATTGCACTTGCGGCCATCGTGGTAAACGGAATTGAGTGCGGCGAGGATTTCAGTACACTCCTTCTGAAAGCAGGCCTTGTGTCCGGTATCGAAATGCTTTGCTGGATCATATCACGTTCCTTCCGCAGAAGATACAACTGTCATGATTTTCTGCTGAATCAGAACCTGAATCAGGTGTTGGTCAAAAAGATCACCGGAATGGATTTTGTGCGATTGGAGGACAGCCGCACACATCAGGCGTTTCATAAAGCAAGGCAATACATGCTCGAAAGGCAGGGTCTCATAGGACTGGAGATGTATTTCGTTTTCTTTGTATATGGTGTATTACAGCTTATCATTGGTCTTATTGTGATTTTCCCTCTTGCCTTTGCGAAGCAGACGGTTACTACAGGCTTTACAGGTTTCATCCAGTCCGTGTGGGGATTGCTTGCGCTGATCGCTGTAGTGACCGTGCTGGAGGTGATCAAAGGAACATTCATCAACAAAAAGTCCTTTGGAATTGAAAATGAAGCACGCACCGGTGTAAATTCTCTCCGACTCTATGCGCTGGGCGGTGAGCTGGAAGAGCATGTACTGCACAATTACCGCAGCGGCAAGGATATCCGCCTGTACGGACAGCAGAAGCTGATTCTCTCTAAGATAGAGGAAATTGTCAATACCCATTGCAGGATCTGGCACAGAGCCTGTATGCGGCTTTTAGGCCCAAGCAGTGCATTTGCAGGTATCAGCATTCTGACAAGGGCGCTGATGTTTGGTTTTGCTGTATACCGATGTGCAACAGGCCTGCTCAGTGCAGGCGATGTGATTGCATTTTCCCTTTATTTTACACAGATTCAGAACGGGATTTCCAATATCTCCGAAGCAATCGGATGGGTGAAGATCTGCATTCCGAATTGCAGGTATGTCTTTGATTTTCTCGACATTCCCGACGAAAAATACATGGGAACGATTCCGACTGAAAAGCGGGATGACAATGAATACGAATTTGAGTTCAGACATGTCTGGTTCAGATATCCCGGCTGTGAGGAATACACCCTCAAGGACATTAATCTCAAGTGGAAGATCGGCGAGAAGATGGCGCTTGTGGGGCGCAATGGCTGCGGAAAATCCACGCTGGTGAAGCTCCTGTGCAGGCTCTATGACCCTACAGAGGGTGAGATCACGCTCAATGGAATCAACATCAAAAAATATAAGTATGAGGACTATATGGCGCTGTTTTCCGTGTTATTTCAGGATTCCCGGCTGTTTTCGTTCAGTCTGGCGGAGAATGTGGCGGCAAGCACGGATTATGATGCTCAGCGTGTGACGGAGTGTGTGAAGCGTGCAGGACTTTCCAAGTGGCTGGAAACACAGCCTTATGGGATCGATACCAGTCTGTACAAGGATTTTGATGCGGAGGGTGTGGAGATTTCCGGCGGTGAAGAGCAAAAGCTCTGCCTTGCACGAGCAATTTATAAAGGTGCGCCGTTTATTGTACTGGATGAGCCGACTGCGGCTCTGGATCCGATTTCGGAGCATGATATTTACACGAAGTTCAACAGCATTGTAGGTACACGAACGGCGATTTATATTTCCCACAGATTGTCAAGCTGTCGTTTTTGTGATGAGATCACCGTTATGGAAAACGGACGGATTGCAGAGCGCGGCGGCCATGAAGCGCTGCTGGAGAAGCAGGGCGTATATCAGAAGCTCTGGACGGCTCAGGCGGAGTATTACAAGGATACGGCCGGGACGCTGTATGCTTAGCCGATAAATACAAAAAGGGACTGTTCAGAACAGGAGCAGTCCCTTACTTTGTCTCATAGTATTGGTCATAAAACGAATGCCGCCTCAGGGCAGTTTTTGCAGTAATCGATCTGGTACGGATACTTACAGATTTGTTCAGACTGTATAATTTCTATTGACAATTCTGTATAGTTATAGTATGATATATATTGAATGGAAACGGCTTGTGACTGTTTCTTTTTGTATAGAGAGATTGAGGAGGAATACGAATACTATGAGACGATTTAAGAAAGCGGCAGCAGCAGTTACCGCAACGGCTATGGCCTTTTGTGCAATTCCGTCTGTTTCCTACAGCAATGCAGCAGAGGCAGCTGACAGCCTGCTTACCCGTGATGTGTGGTGTGCCAACGAGGATGTCAATCGATGGGAGTCGGAGCATTTCCAGTTCATCTGGGGTAAAAATGGAGCGGATTCCAGTCAGATCACCCAGGATTTCCTTGAAGAAAATGCAAAGCACATGGAAGCGTGCTGGGATGTATACATGAACGAGCTTTCCATGGAGCCGCCGACCCAGTCGGTGAATCTTTCCCTTCGTGACGGAAATGAATATAAGGTGAATATCTATCTTTCCGGTACTGGTCTCAGCCCTTTTTCGGATGACTGGGCGTATATGGGTTATGATAGTGAAGGCTATGCCTTTATGTTCTGCTGCGTGGGTGCTATGCAGAATTCGCCGAATCCGTCATGGGTACTTCCCCACGAGTTTGGTCATGTTGTAACTGCCCATCAGCTTGGCTGGAATGATAATAAATATGTACAGGCCTGGTGGGAGTCTATTGGCAACTGGTATCGTGAGCAGTTCCTGTATTCTGATTACTACAGTCAGTGGGTGAGTGATCCGGCCGGCGGAACAGATTATTTTGAGACCTATATGAAGAATCTCTGTTTTACGCCGATCCTGGGCAGAGATAATTATGCATCATGGGCTTTTCTTCAGTATCTTACAGAAAACCCGGACGATCTGGAAGGCTATGGCAGTGATTTCATAAAAAATCTCATGCAGCAGGGACAGAAGGATGAGTATCCTTATCTGGAGATTGAGCGGCTTTCCGGTGCAGATCTGAAGGATACGCTGGGGCACTATGCAAAGCGTATGGCAACACTGGATCTGGAGATGCAGGAGCGTTATCAGGCCCGGCAGAATGAGCTTCTTGCACGGGGTGAATGGAACTGGGGTGAGATCTACACCCTTCTGGAAAAGAGTACAGATGCAGAGAATTACTACACTGTACCTACAGAGCGTGCGCCGCAGCAGATGGGTCTGAACATTATTCCGCTGGAGGTCACCGGAAGCAGTGTGACAGTCAGCCTGGAGGGCCTTACAGATATAGATGGTGCAGACTGGCGTGCCTGCATTGCCATTGAGCAGCAGGACGGCCAGACCAGATATTCTGATTTGTTTGCAAGCGGCGGCTCTGCGACGATGGCATTTGACAGCGCAGTGGATGCGGCAGCCTATCTGACGGTTACTGCAACGCCGGATACAGACACGCTGATCCAGGTCGGTGTTCCGTGGGCTTATTCCGAGGGCGAATTTGACGAGAACAATTATCCCTTCCTGAGCAAGGCCCGTTACCCTTATGCGGTTACCATAGACGGAGCAGATCTCAAGCAGGGGCAGAGTATTGATACACAATATGGCAGCTATCACGCCAATGGCGGCGGTTTTGTAGCTTCTACAGCAAGCGTGGATGCTTCTGTATATGTAGGTAAGGATGCAAAGGTTCTGGGCTATGCAACCGTTACCGGAAATGCTGTAGTCGATGGCCATGCTATTGTAACCGGAAGCGCAAAGGTTTCCGGAAATGCGGTGATTACAGGCCATGCAGTAGTTGCAGAGAGCGCATCGGTTACCGACAATGCCATTGTCGGGGATTATGCCAGCGTCATGGGAAATGCAGTTGTTTCGGAAAATGCAAGAGTGCTGGAAAGCGGTCTTGTTTATGATAACTATAAGGTCAGCGGTCATGCGACCGTCAAGGGTGTTGCATTCTGTATGGTGAATGGTGCGGCCAATAATCAGGCTATGCCCGACGGCGATTACTACGATGATTCCAGCCGAACCATTTCAGCCGGTTCTGTCTATGGCTGGACCAGTCCGGACAGCTATGTAAACAGCAGAACCTATTCGGACGGACAGTATGCAGGTCTTGAATTTACCGAGGACAGCTCCAGTATTGCAGCAGATACCTATACCTCCACCTATGGTGCTGTAAAGGGAAGCCCGGTGTGGGAAGCAGCCCGTACCAGCGGCACCGGTGTACTGACCTTCAGCGGCGATGAGAGTCAGTATGTGATTGCAGACAGCTCCTATGCCGCTCTGCACGATGCAGATTATCAAACGGCTGTGCTTCTGCGTGACAATACAGCCAACACCATTTTCCGTTTTGGCAGCGATGAGAAGTATATGTCTCTGACAGCAGAAAACGGCAGTCTCCTGTTTGAAATAGAGGACGGCACAGGTGTGCAGTCTGTTTCAGCAGAAAATGCCTACAAGATCGGCGAGTGGGTAACGGTCAGTGTAATTCTTACAGGGGATACAGCAAAGCTTGCAGTAAATGGCCAGTCCGTTGCCAGTGCATCCGTTACAGCAGACCCGGTGGATATTTTATCGGATGATGCTGTATATCTCATTGCGGACGGTATGAATGGCTCTATGGATTTCTTCCGTGTAAACTTCAAGGAGGTTACCGAGCCGCAGTATTACTACACAGAAACAGAGGAGATTACCGATCCGGAGCAGCCGGCCGGGCAGGTTTTTACCGGCGATGTAAACATGGATGCGAAGGTGAATGTATTTGACCTGGCCATTATGAAGCAGATCGCAGCCGCTCCTGAGCTGGCTGATTCCAATATGCTCAAGGCTGCTGCGGATACAAATGGAGACAAGACGATCAGTCTCCTGGATGCAGTCACTCTTCAGAAATATCTGGTGTGTGAAATCAGCGAGTTTCCGGCTGGGGCGATCGTAGAATATTATGATGAATAACTAAAAAATGGCTGCCGTAAAATCAGGTTACGGCAGCCATTTCTGGTATAGCGTTCTATGTAAGTCACTCAGGGAACTGAACATGTCCCTGCTGAATTTCATCCGGCGTAAGGGGAATGTTTTCATCCACGATTACAGAGCCATATATGTCCGTTATACGGAAGGTGAACGGCCCGGCTCCCATGTTGTCACTTTCAAAATAATTGTAGTGCCGTCTGGGCAACTCTACGAAATTTCCGGAAGCGTCGAGATATTCCAGCTTTGCGATGGGATAGCGATGGTTGCGTACCTGCACACCGCACCAGAATGCACTGCTTCCCTCCTTGTATTTATAGGATACCGGAGCATTTTCAGCGCTGTCCAGGGGAATGATCTTCCATGTAACGGGGACCTTTCCTTTTTCAGCAGGAGCGATTAGCGGAAATGCGTCTACATACAGATCCAGGTCTCCCTTCTGTCCTTCGGGGAGCAGGTCTGTTACAAGCACATGAATCGTTCCCAGCTCACCAGTAACCTCAAGATAGGCCCCGGCCAGCTGAGCATTGTTATAGTCCACAATGTTCATAGCCGTGATCCAGTAGTCCTCCTTGGAGATGGGGTCGAGCATGGCGCATCCTCCCTCATAGCCCCCTCCGTAGAAGGTTGCATAGCCGCTGTGGACCATTCCCTTTTCCTCGAGGATCTCCCCGCTTTGTACCGGGGTGGAGGCCTGCATTTTCAGGGCGCACAGGTCAAAGATATTCACACTTCCATCTGTAATGATATCCGCATCAGAAAGGATATCAGAGGGAAGGCCCCCGATCCCTGCAAGATGACTTTGCAGGAGAGCCGCATCTGATGCAGAGATCATGCCCTCTCCGCTGAGATCGCCCGTCAGCTCGGCCGTGTCAGCAGGAAAGGGACGCATCAGTACAGAAATGCCTGCGGCCGCAGAAAGAACAGAGACGATTTTTATTGTAAAGCTTTTTTTCATGGATTTATCTCCTTCAGAAAAATGGGCGGGCACCATCCGCCAATACATTTATTTTACAGTGGAGCTGTACAGATGTCAAGCATATTCGGGATCTTTACAAAAAAATACCGCCTGCAATAAGTACAGGCGGTAAAACACAGAGTATTCTCAATCAGGAGCAGAGCGCACCCTTCTGGGGCTGTGCTCTCTTGATCTTCTTGGATGTGGTCTTGTCGAATTCCACATCACGGATGCGCAGGCGACGGATCGCCTTTGCGCCGGATACGGTCTTGTTCACCTTCTGGATATGCGCCATGCACAGTTTCTGTACCTCATCAGCAGAAAGGCCTGCTTCAGGGTTGGGGAAGATTTCAGCAGTGATCTGACCTTCCTCCGCATATACCAGGATCTCGCTGAGCCAGTCCAGACCGGCAAATTTATTTTCCAGTTCCTCAGGAGAAACATTCTCTCCATTGCTCAGGATGATGAGATTCTTCTTTCGTCCGGTAATGTGTACACGATTTCTCTCGTCCACATATCCCAGGTCACCTGTCATGAGCCAGCCATCCTCAGTGAGGGCCGCTGCGGTTGCTTCTGCATCCTTGTAGTAGCCCATCATAACAGAGGGGCTTTTTGCCCAGATCTCGCCGTCTTCGATTTTTACCGTGCAGCCGTTTACGATCACGCCTACATCTCCCCGGCATTCATTTTCCCAAACACCGGTTGTAATTCTGGGAGAGCACTCTGTCATGCCATAGCCCTGTGCGATCGGGATGCCCAGCTCGGCATAGGCTTTGGCCAGCTCCGGATTGAGATAGGCGCCGCCGCTGTAGATACCGCGAAGATTTTTGCCGAATACCCCTCTTGCAATTGCAGCAAGAGGAATATCGGGCATGGAAGCCGCTGCGGCCTGGATCTTCTTGTAGATGGTTTCTGCGATCATAGGCACGAGCAGGATGATAGACGGCTCATAACGCTTGAGGTTCTGTGCAATATGCATCATGGAGTCATTTACGCACACGGTGTTGCCATAGCGCAGGGACAGCAGGATGTCACAGGTAAAGCAGTAAACATGATGGATGGGCAGAACGGTGAGTGTAACATCTTCAGGCGTGCTTTCATTATCCTGACACATCGTATTATCGATGAGGTTTGCATGAGAAAGCATAACGCCCTTGCTCTTTCCGGTTGTTCCGGATGTGTAGAGAATAGCAGCGCAGGTGGCGGGATCGATTTCAGGGAGTGCCTCCAGGGGAGCGGTTTCCTTCAGAATTGTCGGCAGGAAGCATACATCCTCCTGTTTCGGGTCATCCTGCATGCAGATGTATGTATGGATCTCCGGACAGCTTTCCTTTACAACCGGGATCATCGGGGCATAACGCTTGTCATAGAAGAACACCTTGGAATCGGAGCGCTGCAGGTGATCACAAAGATCCTCCACGCCCATCTGTGCGTCCAGAGGAACGATTATATTCCCGCCTATTACGCTGCCGAAGTAGGCCGTGAGATAAGCAGAGCTTGTCAGACCGATCACAGCGCAGTGAAGCTTTTCACTGCGTCCCTTTTCCTTCAGGAAGGCCGCGGTTCTCTTACAGTTTTCCAGCAGCTGTGCAAAGGTGGTCACTTTGTCCTCCTGGCCGGCCCGTTCCTTCATAAAGGTCGTATCTCCATAGCAGACAGCGGACTGGATGATGAGATCCTGAAGCGTTTTTACATTTGCCTTTTCCATTATAGTGCCTCCTGCTTATGCGTTCTTAAGCGCTTCCAGATAGGCGATGGCCTTGCCTACCGTATCCAGCTCCAGAATGTCCTGCTCGTCCACTGTTACCTCCAGCAGCTCCTCTACTTCGCCCAGAAAGCTCATGAAGTCGTAGGAGTTGAAGTGCAGGTCTTCAATGAACCGGGAATCCGGTGTAATATCCTCCGGTTCTACCTCCACATATTCGCAAATAATCGGTTTCAGCTGATCCAACATAGTAATATCCTCCTTAAATTATATATATCTGGTTAAATGATATCCAGAATTTCACCGATGGTACGATCACTGTTTTCAATTCCACGGAACAGTACCCGGCAGAGATAGTAGTACAGGTACTCCATCTCATAATCGGTAACCGCATCCTTGCGGTATTCAAAGTTAAAGTTCAGACCGCCGTCCTCAACACGGTGCATCACGGTCAGATAGAGGGGCTGTGCAGCCACTCCGTTTGTGTACCACATGGTCTTGTACGGGATGTCCGGAATATTATCTGCATCCTGCTTCAGCGTCATAGGCTGGTAGGTCAGGCTGATGCTCTCATAGCTTGCGCCGGGTGTGAGCTTCCAGTAACGATTCCGCTGGAACGTATGGGCGATGGAGTCATAGTTTGCGTGGCGGAAGATCTTGTTCTGCTCCTCCTGCATCATACGCAGACCATCCATAAAGGTCATTTCCGGCTCCATGATGGTGCGCAGCGGGAAGAAGTGAATTCTTGTGCCGCCGCTTTTCTTTTCCAGGAGTGTGCCTCGTCTGGCCACGCAGCTCTTGATGGAGACATCTTTTTCGTTGCCGTTGAACTTGGAGAGAACGGTGCGCAGACCCATGAGCAGGAGACTTGCCATGGGAACACGTTTTTCTTCACAGAACTTCATAAGCCGTTCAGAAGGCTCTTTTTCCAGCTGGAAAACAGAGATAGAAGCCTCCGGGCTGACAGAGGTGACCTTTGCACTTCTCTGCTCCGGATTATGATTTTCGATACGCTGACGGATCAGCCGGCCCATACCATTGAAATCAGTATACATCGGCTCGCTCTTTTCAATTTCTGCCTTCCAGAAGGCTGCATCCTTCTTCTGAGCAGGAGAGCCTGCTTCATAGGCCAGATCTTTTTCCAGAGCCTTGATATAGGACTGCATGGGCTTGGGGTAGGCCATATCATATTTCTTGGCACAGTAGATCTCCAGAATATCACGGATAAAGGTGATGATGGAGCTGGAGTCCATGGTCATATGATCTACCTTCATATAAATGCCGTTGTAGCCGTCCGGCAGGCTGATCATAACGATACGGCTCATAGGGGAATGAAAACGCTTGAAGGGAACGGCTGTCCATCTGCGCATTTCATCGTGAGCATCCTCCTCTTTCCAGTGGGAGAAGTCATAATACTCAATATCGCGCTCTTCAAAGGGGACAAGATACTGATAGACTGTATCATCTGTATCCTTCAGAAAACGCAGGCGCATGGATTCAAACCGCTGATAGGATTCGTAGATGGCTTCCTTCAGCAGGGAGAAGTCCGTTTCCATCTGGATATAGAAGCCGGTTCCGATATTCAGCAGCTGGTGGTAGGGGCAGTGCATGGTGGAGTAATTGTGAATGCGCTGGGCCGCTGTCAGAGGATAGCATTGCAGAGTAACACCGTTTACCTGAAATTCCTTCATGTTATATCACTCCTTTTACTTTCTGGGAATCCACTTTTCTGCAAAGGCAGATACCGCTTCTTCATACTGTTTTTGATTTTCGTAGTAGCTTGCACCATGACCGGCCTTCTTCACAATAACCTTTTCCTTAGGTGAAGCACAGGCCTCAAAGTTCTGATTGGTCATCCATACAGGTACGAAATTATCTTTCTCGCCATGGATCAGCAGAACCGGACGATCCGTTGTCTTGAGCGCAGTCAAGGTAGAATAGTCACGGAATCGGTATCCGGCCTTCTTCTGACTGAGTATATCGCAGAAATTCATCATGGGGAAGGGCTGCATCTTGTAGTCCCGCTTTACGACATGCGCAAATACATCATAGGGGGAGGTAAAGGCACAGTCTGAAACAGCACCCTTTACCTGCTTGGGGAGGTTTTCAAAGCCCAGCGTCATAAGAGCTGTGGAAGCGCCCATAGAGATGCCATGGAGCAGGATATCTACATTCTCTCCGAAACGAGCGATTGCATATTCGATCCATTTCAGGCAGTCGAACCGGTCGAGAATGCCAAAGCCGGCATAGTCGCCCTCACTTGCGCCATGCGCACGATGGTCTACAATAAGCATATCAAAGCCCATGCTCTGATAATACTGTGCAATGGCGCAGAAATTGCTCAGGCCGTTGCTGGTGTATCCGTGGAGACAGATGACCAGACGCTTCCCCGGCTCTTCACAGGCCAGGTAATGTCCCTTCAGGGTGATCCCGTCCCGGGCGGTAACCTGGACAGCCTCCAACGGTTGAGCCATAAGCCATTCCTTAGCCGGATAGATGATCTTTTTATATTCTTCCCATGTGGCCTCATCCGCCATTTCCTTCATATCTACACGCAGCTCCTGTTGTCTGGGAATCACGCTGTTAAAGAGCTTTACTGCGCCGCCGAGGGCAGCGCCTGCGGCCAGAACCACAATTCCGCCGGCCACAGCGCCAGCGATTGCCAATGCACTCATTTCTTATCACACGCTTTCTTTAATAGATTGACTTTTTAGTAACACCGCACAAAATAGACGGATGTCTTTTGTACGATATTACCTTTATTTTACCATATTTCCCAAGTTCAGTCAAGGGACGTTCGAATTTTCTTTGGAATTCTCAAAAAAATAATGGGAGATGATGAGATTCTCTATGTAATTTGATGAGAAAATGCATTCTGAATGGAAGCGGGCTTTGCAATGTTTTTCTATCTCCCGAAAAATCGCAAAAAAACAGGTGGTTTGCGCATAAAAAGCTGTGCATGAAATGCAAGAACAAAAACAGCAGCTGTCTATAAAAAGTATATTTCCAGGAACGTGTATTTCCGGGACGATCCGACCGCCTTCATGATCAGATATAGACTTTTTTTGTTTGTGAAGGACAATACTGTATTTTGTAGGCAAAAAAATCCCTGCGGATACTTGCATTACCGGTTCGGCTGTGCTATAATAAACAATAGTTGGATATTTTCGTGCAAAATAAAAGAGAAAGGCAGTGACATGTATGAAAAACAACAACGCAACCAAGCTCCTTTGTCTCATTGTCTCGGTGCTGCTCTGTCTGACGCTGATCCCCATGCCATCTATTTCGGCAGCTACAGTCATCACAGAGAACACCATCAGCTCGGAGGATGGTTACGACTACGAGCTGTGGAAGGATTCGGGCAACACCAAGATGACGCTTACAGGCGGAGGTACGTTCAGCTGTGAATGGAGCAACATTAACAACGCTCTTTTCCGGAAGGGAAAGAAATTCGACTGCACCCAGACCTACAAGGAGCTGGGCGGCATCACCGTGGATTATGAGGTGGACTACAATCCCAACGGTAACTCCTACCTGTGCGTCTACGGCTGGACAAAAGATCCTCTGATCGAGTATTACATTGTGGAATCCTGGGGTTCCTGGCGTCCGCCCGGGGCGACCTCAAAGGGCACGATCACCGTTGACGGCGGTGTCTATGATGTGTATGTGACCACCAGAGAGAATCAGCCCTCTATCATCGGAACAACCACCTTTCAGCAGTATTGGAGCGTGCGTCAGACACGGCGTACAAGCGGCACGATTACAGTGAGTGACCATTTTAAGGCATGGGAAGATATGGGTATGACCATGGGCAAAATGTATGAAACGGCTCTGACTGTAGAAGGCTATCAGAGCAGCGGTTCTGCTACTGTCAAGAAGAATACCATCACGATCGGTGGTTCAGCCGCCACTACGGCAACAACCACAACGACGACTACTACAACCACTACAACCACTACAACGGCTCCGGAAAATACCACGCCGGCGGTCTTTGATGATGGCACTGCATGGATGATCAAGAATGTGAACAGCGGCCTTTACATAGATATTGAAGGTGCAAAGGCGGCCAATGGTACAAACGCTCAGCAGTGGGGTGCGGATGCAGCAGGCGCACAAAATACCTTCCGGCTGTTCGAGGCCGGGGACGGTTACTATTATATTGCATCGGCTGTGGGAGACGGCGGAACCTACGTGCTCGATGTCAACGGAAAAAGCTCAGCTAACGGTGCTAATATCGGAATTTATGAATACACCGGCGGAGACAATCAGAAGTTCAAATTCACGCAGAATTCGGACGGCTCATATAAAATCCGCACGAAGGTTTCCGGAGACAAATCCGGTATGGAGATCGTCAATGCTGAAACCGGTTCCGGTGCAAATGTACAGCAGTATAGCATAAACGGTCATGCCTGTCAGAACTGGGTGCTTGTCCCTGTGACCAATCCTGGCTGTGAAATGGACACCAGCGTGGTATATGAATTTGAGAACGTAAACAGCGGCATGGTCATGGATATTCCAAATGGAGATATGAAGGACAATGCCAATGTGCAGCAGTGGGATTCCAACGGTGCCTCCTGTCAGCAGTGGACGCTTGAGCCATTTTCCGGCGGCGGAAATTATTACTACATCCGTTCAGTGGCTGATCCGCAATATGTGCTCCGTGCCGAGAGCAGCTCCAACGGCGGCAATGTCAGCATTCTCTCTTTCTCAGGCAGTGACAGTGCAATGCTCTTTAAGTTTGCAAAGAATCTGGATGGTACATACACCATTATGACACGGGCCTCCAAGGATGCCTGTCTTGTTGAAGTCGGCAGCGCAAGTGTAAGCAAGGGTGCAAATGTTCAGCAGTGGGAGCCTACCTTCCATGCCTGTCAGGATTGGAAGGCCAATACTGTGACGACAACCACTACAACGACAACAACAACGACAACTACTACAACGACAACAACTACTACAACGTCTGCATCCACGACCGCACCGATCCTGACCACTGCATCTGTATCAGAGACTACTACCTCTGCAGCGGAATCCACAACTGTAACTACTGAGCCGCAGGTAGTGTCTGGCGATATCAATGGGGACGGGACTCTCAGCGTGCTGGATCTTGTAGCATTGCAGAAGCACCTGATCCATTTGAATTCTCTTGAAAAGACACAGCACACCGCAGCAGATACAAATCAGGATGGACGGATAAATGTCTTTGATCTGGCTTTGCTGAAGCGGCTTGTGCTGGAACGTATTGCATAACAGGGTGTGATGTCTGATCCTCTGTTCAGAATAAAAAAGAAATGCGAAGTACACTTTTAGCGTGCTTCGCATTTTTTATATATGACCAGATGTGTAGGAGTTAAGTGTCATATCTATGTCTTTATTGTGCACATACTCTGATTCTTCCATGGGTTAGAGCAAAAAATTGACAAAATATGCATTTATGTGATATATTGATAGAAGAATATATGCTATAATAAATGCAAAGGTGGTGCGGCCATGGAAATTCAGAAGAAACTGTCTCATGTGGAATTTCTGAATCGGGAATACAATATTCCTCACTTATCATACGAGCGGGAAACGGCCTTTTTTCAGAGTATCCGGGATGGGGACATTACGGAAGTCAGAAGGCTGTTCAAGCCCTTCGACTGCGGGGAAATGGGACAGCTCAGCGAGGACAGTCTCCGCAATCTGAAATATCATCTGATTATTACGGTTGCTCTGATCACACGCAGATGCATTGAGGGCGGTATGGAGACAAGGGCGGCCTATAACCTGAGCGATATCTATATTCGCAGCATCGATAAATGTCAGAGAGAGGAAGAGATCCATCTGCTGCATCGGGAGGTTGTGGAGGATTATGCGCAGCGCATGCAGATCCTTCATAGAAAGACTCTTTATCCCAGACCCGTTCTTCTGTGTCTTGACTATATTTATGATAATCTCCACACCCATATTACCCTGGATAAGCTGGCGGAGGTTACAGGTCTGAGTCCGTCCTATCTTTCCAGATTGTTTCACAAGGAGGTTGGTCAGACGATCTCGGGATATATCATGAAAAAACGGATTGTTGCAGCGGAGAATATGCTGAAGTATTCAAACTATACCTGCATGGAGATTTCAGATTATCTCTGCTTTAGTTCGGAAAGCCACTTTATCCAGGTATTCAAAAAGCATACAGGCTTTACGCCCAGACGCTATCGGGAGCGATTTTTCAGAAACGGACAGGATGATAACCTGGGTTCTGAATCGATATAAACTGAAGGAGGATTTTTTATGAAAAAGCAAATCAGAAGCGCAGCGGCCTTTCTTACATCTGCTGCATGCATTGTCTCAGTTGGAGCAGGTGCAGCTGCACTTAGCGGTGTTCTTGGGGACACAGACAATGATGGCGCAGTGGGAGCGAGTGATATCCGACAGGTTCAGGATTATCTTCTTGGCCGGAACATTGCTGTTTCAGAGAAAATGGATATGAATAAGGATGGTACAGTGAATGTATTCGATCTGTGCCTGCTGAAGAGCGCATCGTCCGAAGAAGAAACGGCCATTCCGGACTATGGAACAGCCCCGGACACAGAGGCTACCATGTATTCCAACTTCAGAGAAGGCGCAACATCCTATTTCTTTGCATCCGATGGCTGGTCAAACGGCTCCTGCTTTGACTGCGTATGGCGTGGAAGCAATGCTGTATTTGAGCAGAATGCGCTGAATCTGACGATCAGCGAGGATGCATCCGGAGAATATGAGTATGCAGGAGCAGAGTACCGGACCTCCGATCACTATCACTACGGATACTATGAAACCTCTATGCAGGCCATCAAAAATGATGGTGTCGTGTCCTCCTTCTTCACCTATACAGGGCCGTCTGAGAACAATCCCTGGGATGAGATCGATATTGAGATTCTGGGAAAGGACACCACAAAGGTACAGCTGAACTACTATACCAACGGCGTAGGCAATCACGAGGTTATGTATGATCTTGGCTTTGATGCCTCTGAGGGATATCATACCTATGGCTTTGACTGGCAGGAGGATCATATTACATGGTATGTAGACGGCCAGCCGATCCATACAGCCTATGACAATATCCCCACCACACCGGGCCGGATCATGATGAATGTATGGCCGGGTACAGGCGTAGACAGCTGGCTGAATGCTTACGATGGAACTACACCTCTGACCGCACGCTATCAGTGGGTGACCTATTCGGAAGAGGGCGCAGCAGATGCAGAAATATCCTGACGTACAGGATAAGAAAACACCGGAGCTTCTTCGTGCATAATTATAAGAAAGAGGGCTGTCGTATGCATAAAATACGGCAGCCCTTTGATTGCATTATACGGGTGTTATGGAGAAGCCGCCCA
The DNA here is from genome assembly GCA_017472145.1 of Ruminococcus sp. Lineage (GTDB taxonomy): Bacteria > Bacillota > Clostridia > Oscillospirales > Ruminococcaceae > Ruminococcus_C. The sequence goes on from JAFUQX010000063.1 coordinate 26,358, forward strand.
TACCGAGAGCTGTTTTTGCGCCCAGTCCGCTGTAGACAGCATAGCTCAGGAGTGTGCGGAGCAAGTCACCATGAGGATTTTTCTGCGGGATCCGGAGGAGCATTGTTCCCGTCATACCCGGAATGGCCATTCCAGTGAGAAAATGGGTGTGTCCGGAGAGGGAATAGTCCAGAACCTCACAGCAGTCCCATCCTTCGAGGAAATCCTCCCATCGGAGATTCAGCCCCTCGAATGTATTGATCTTGCACAGAACAGAGTAGAAATATTTCTCCGGCATGGGTGGATTCCGGAATCGTCCCTTTGAGCGGTACATGGCCGGCGTTTCAAAGGTGAGCCGCAGTTTATTTGCAGAAAGGCACCGAGCCGCTTCCGGATATTGTATGGGCTTATTTACCGTGACGTGGGTCAGCTGAATGGGCCTGGGGCATCCGCAGAGGGAGATCTGTTCCAGGCCGCAGAGTGTATCGATCAGTCCGCACGCACGGTCTGTCAGGGCAGAAATACGCAGCCGGAGGACACCCTCCTTCTCATGAAGGCAGGACAGGGCATAGGGATGATATTGGGGCTGGTGGAGCCATTCGGCCAGATCTGGTGCGATTTTATCCATCAGAAAGCCATGGATCTTCACCGCCGGGTCAGATTGGAGTGCAGAGAGATCGGTGTATTTATAGGAAAGTTCAGCACGATAGAGCATAAACGGAAACCTCCGGTTTTTTCTTTTATTATATCATATTTTTCTCAGGAAGTAAAGGAGCGCGGAAGGATTCGCACCGGCACGTATCAAATTTATCTTTAATAGGGGCTTGACTTTTGTGAATTTTGTGGTATACTTAAAGTAGTTGCAGCAATTGAACGAGGCAATGCGACAAGAAGTGCGGTGAAATGGCCCTATATTTTAGGAGATTTTGCCGCTGCAACCCACCCCCGCAAGGGGATTGAGACAACTTTCAGACCGTTTTTATCGCAGACATTGTAAAGCTGCAACCCACCCCCGCAAGGGGATTGAGACTTTTTTGCTAGGTTTATTTTTTGCTAGGTTTATTGCTGCAACCCACCCCCGCAAGGGGATTGAGACTGCTTCCAGGGCGGCCAGCCTGTCCCAGACGCCTTGGCTGCAACCCACCCCCGCAAGGGGATTGAGACCGCAGGGAGAAAAGTATGCCGACCGGATCTACGCTGCAACCCACCCCCGCAAGGGGATTGAGACTGTGCTGTCATAATCCATACTTCCCTTCTTTCGGCTGCAACCCACCCCCGCAAGGGGATTGAGACCTGTTTAGTTGTTTGTGTCCGTGCTTTTCTGCTTGCTGCAACCCACCCCCGCAAGGGGATTGAGACTTCCCTGCTGCAGAGGTAACATAGGACCACCGCTGCTGCACCCCACCCTCGCAAGGGGATTGAGACTCCTGATCTACCACAGTGGCACCAGCGAATACAGCTGCACCCCACCCTACAAAGCACAAAAAACCACCTGACCGTTCAAGTCAGGTGGTTTTGCTTTCAGCTTCTGTATTTTTTACATCAATTGGGAGAAATGGTAATGGTATACTGACCATCCACAAGCGCACCCACCGAGATGGTGACGCTGGGGTCAATGGATTCCTGTTCACTGCTGTCATACCAGCCGAAGCCGGAGGTACTGCTGCTGATCACATCGCCGGTCCGGAAGGGACTTCCGCCGTCATTGACTAGGCGAATCAGACGGATGCCTTCATCGTTGAGACCCGTATGTTCTGAGCCGTTCTGGTACTTGGGATAGGTCCACCACTCATCGGAATACAGCTCCGCCTGGATGTGGTGAATACGGATACCGCTTTCGATCTCCTGCCACCAGAGATGGCCCACAGCACTGTTATTTCCGGTATCGGTGGAATATTCAATAATAAAGTATTCAGAGAAATAGTCCTCGCTGAGCGTACCATAGGGGATGATCACACAGTTTCCCTCCTCGGTCTGCGCCGCTGAAAGCAGGAAGGTCTGCACGCCCTGGGTGCTGTCATAGACCTGGACCTGATCCTCTCTGTACCAGCCCAGCATCAGCTTGGAGAAAGCGCCGAAGTCGGAGTATGCGTCTGCATCCATCAGCTCTGTACCGGCCGGGCCGTGCATACTGTCAAAATCTTCAGAATAATACAGGTAGTAGTCCGGCAGACCCATACAGTGACCCATCTCATGAAGATAACTGCTGTTGAAGTTCATATGGTCAGAGGGAGCTGCATTTCCGGTGATGATATGGCCGATCGTCATGCCGTCCACCGTATAATACGGATCGCCGAAGCCGCCTGCACAAGGCCACCAATAATCTTCATCTGCACTCTCCGGAACGGTAAGCAGAGTTGCATCGATCCTTCCATCGCCATCCTTGTCAAACTGACTGAAATCAACGCTGTCTTTAAAGGCCGCATAGCATTCCTTGGCCAGTGCGGCCTTGTCCTCATTATAGGCAGAGATGGAATTCTGGGCCGTATAGGAAAATACCTGGCCGGTCAGATTCATAGAGCCTTTTGAGGAGCGCTTGTAGAATGCGTGCATGCTCTCAAAGGGATAATAGGCCGAGGTCTCGTCCTCTCCGCCGAATGCGATCTCCTGCACTTCTTCCGCAGACAGCTTGTTTTCGTAGGTGCAGTCCGGGAAGTCTATGTAGAAGATAACGAGACCTGCATCACCCTGAGAGGGCAGTGAGCTGCCCACAGCAGCGATCGGAGCGCTGATAAAGGGCATTTCCGGCTCGGGCTGTTCCTCATAAATGGGAATCCATTCATCGGTACTCCTGAGACATCGTTTGAGCAGAGCCAGATCATAGACATTCACATTGCCTTCTCCGGTGAGATCTGCACGGCTGCAGGCGGCTTCATCTGTGATCCGCTCTGTGTCTGTGAGATGCTTCTGGAGCAGTACTGCATCACGGACGGAAAGCGTGCCATCCAGATTCACATCTCCTTTATATCCTACCAGCACCTGCTGGGCCGAGGTCGACAGGCTGGTACACAGTCCGGCCGTCAGCAGCACAGAGGTGCTCATCAGAAATAGAATTCCTTTTTTTAACCGTTTCATTGAGAATGCTCCTTGCTATCGTACTTTTTACCAATACCGGAAGCATCTTCCGGCTTTCTTTTGCATTTCATTGTATCACAGAAGTAGAATAAAGTCAACTTTCAAAGCTTCAAAATGTAGAAAATGCTGTAAGAATCTGTCTTTTTGCAGTTCTTTGGGTCTATTGCTTTTTTATCTGAAGAGTCTGTGTTTTATGAATGGGACGGCGGACCGGGTTATCTCAGATGAATTTTTAGTCTGGCAGCTGTTTGTTTTGTATAAAAGTTTCCACAGATGTTTTAGAATTATCTCTTGACAGACGAAGGGGAGGGGGATATAATGAAAACAATGCGTCCGGTTGAACGCAGAAATCACACAGAGACAGAAAGGGAGATTTGTCATGAAATTTGACTTTATGTATTACAACCCCACCAAGATCTACTTTGGCAGGAACGCCATGGACAATCTTGCAGAGGAGCTTTCCGGCTATGGGGATACCGTGCTGCTGGCCTATGGAAAGAGTGCCATCAAAAGGATCGGCCTGTACGACAAGGTTGTGGATATTCTGAAAGCATGCGGCAAGACGATCGTGGAGCTGGAGGGGATCAAGCCCAATCCCAGCTATGCACAGGTGATGGAAGGGGCACGGCTTGTCCGTGAGAACCATGTCCAGCTGATTCTGGCTGTAGGCGGCGGTTCAGTCGTGGACTGTGCAAAGGCCATTTCTGTTGCAGCCTATTGTGAGGAGGAACCCTGGGAGAAATACTGGATCCGGGAAGAAGCAGTGGAGAATCCCATTGTGCCGGTGGCCAGCATTCTGACCATGACCGGTACAGGCTCTGAAATGAACGGCGGCTCGGTTATTACCAACGAGGAGCAGATGCTGAAGATGGGACGAGTTTTCCCGGCTGAGGTTTATCCGAGGTTCTCGATCCTGAATCCGGAGTATACCTACAGTGTACCGAAATATCAGATGGTCAGCGGAATCTATGATATTTTCCAGCATCTTCTGGAGCAGTATTTCAGCGGGGATGATGACAATACCACAGATTATCTTATCGAGGGCGTGCTGGCCTCTCTCATCGGCAGCGCACGGGCTGCGCTTCGTGATCCGGAGGACTACGAAGCACGAAGCAACATTATGTGGTGTGCGACGCTGGGCCTGAACACCATCACAGGGTTGTCCAAGGCGCAGGACTGGGAGGTACACATGATCGAGCATCAGATCGGTGCGTACACAGATTGTGCGCACGGGGCTGGTCTTGCCATCACAGCGATTCCGTATTATAAGTATATCTGGCCGTTCGGAGCGGAGAAATTTGTTCGTTTTGCGAAGAATGTCTGGGGCATTGATGTGAGCAGTCTTACGCAGGAAGAAGCGGCGCTGGCCGGAATTGAAAAGCTCAGTGACTTCATCAAGGAGCTGGGGCTTCCTACTACGCTGAGAGAGGTGGGTACAACCGAGGAGATGCTTCCGCTGATTGCAGAGTCTACGGTGCTGGGCGGCGGCTATAAACAGATGACACCTCCGGAGATTCTGGAGATCCTGAAGGCTTGTTATTGATTCTGCTCTGTATGGTTGAATTGTGAGAAAGGCGGTCTCTGTAAAGAGGACCGCTTTTTTTGCAGCGATGCATTCCTTGTGCGTTTGATTTTTCTGTAAATTCCGGTATCCTCTTGAAAAAAAGCTCTGGGTATGGTACAATGAAACAAACAATATCGTTTGCTGTAGAAAATATAGAGCAAAAACGACATAAGGAGGCAGACTTATATGAGACCAACAAAGCTGACAGCGTTTTTCCTGGCTGCTGTTATGGGTGCAATGTCCATGGAAAATGTACCTGCATCCGGTGAGGAAGCTTCTTCGCTTCTGGATTCCGGCATCAGCTATACAGAATCCACAGAGACCATCCAGAATCCTGGTGCAGGCTATTCCAGCACGCTCTGGTATTCCTGCAAGCCCGGCGATACGCCTGTATATAACCCTACAGGAAATCTGATGCTGATTCTCGTGGATATCGGGGGCTTTTCCAGCGGTGTGAACGGCACAACGGACGAGGAGGGAAATTACACTCCTGGCACAGACTATGACCTGGACGAGACCTTTTTCACCAATCTCCGCAAGACCTTGCAGCACGCCCGTGAGAATGGGTGTACCATCGCACTGCGTTTCCGGTATGATGCCAATGGCTATCTGAATCCAGAGCCGGCTACCTATGATAAAATGGTAGAGCACATTCGCCAGATCGAAGCAGACGGCCTTCTGGAGGACTATAAGGATATCCTGGCCTTTGTGGAATCGGGCTTTGTGGGCAGCTGGGGCGAGCACTGGGGCGGCAAATACTGTTCCTTCGAGGACAAGGCCCGACTCCTTGATCTTCTGCTGGAGGTCGTACCGGAGGAGATCCCTGTTACAGTCCGAACGCCTCTGACCTTTACCACATGGGCTGGAATCGAATATGAGGATATCGATGAATATATCGCAGAACCGGGCAGTGAGGCCGCCCGTGTATGTCTCTATAATGATGGTTATATGGGCTCAAACTCGGATCTGGGCACCTATCATGACCGGGAGCGGGATCTGAAATGGGTTGCCCGTCAGAGTATTACCAGTTACTATGGAGGTGAATTTTCCGGAAATCTGGAGTTCGCCCAGCAGTATGATACCTATCTCCCGGAAAATGCCATTCCAGAGATGTACCAGACGCACCTGAGCTATATCAACTCCAATATCTATCAGCTGTATAAGGACTATACCTTCGGAGCGGAATATGATTTGGAGGGTGTGGACAACAGTGCCTACTACGGAGAAACGGTGTGGAAGTTTATGCGTGACCATCTGGGCTACCGATTCGTGGTAAGGGATTCGGATCTGAGCGGCGAGGTGGAGCAGGGCGGTATCCTGACCCTTCAGGCGGACATTGAAAATACCGGCTTTGCCAATCCCATCATGGAGCAGAAGGCCCAGCTGATTCTGGAGAAGGATGGAAACTATATCTGCACCGAGGTGGATGTGGACACAAGACAGTGGTATTCCTGTACCACGGTCTCTCCGGAGTTTCAGATGAAGCTGCCGGGCGGCCTTGAGCCAGGTGCGTGGAATGTCTATTTCAAGCTGTCGGTGGGAGACAATACATTGAATCAGGCTGCCATGCGTTCTGTACAGTTTGCAAATGACGGAACGTGGAGCGCCGCTCTTGGTGCAAACTATATGGGCCGCTTTACAGTAACAGAATCAGATGATGCCGCACAGCGGACGGACGGGGCCTTTTATCAGGTGAATGCGGAAAATTCTGTTGCACAATCGGACGGGGAAATGTATACGGTAAATGAGATCGCTTCTGCGGATGGTGTGATGACCACAGCTTCTGAGCGTGACGAGTCCCTGAAATATGACGAGACGGACACTGGCAATACCCTTTACGTCACCAATGATGAAAAGTATCTCTATGTCATGGCTGAGATCCACCATGAAGCCGCCGCTCCTGTGTATAACCTGAAGATTAAAAATACAAACACAAATAAGGAATACTGGCTTTATTATCAGGGAAATGGCTTTATTTATTTTAACAACGGCACACCTTATGGCTGTATACAGAAGCACAGCGGCAGCACGGTAGAGTTCCGGATCCCCATGGGTGAGCTGTGCGGACTTGAACCTGGTGCGGTGCTTTCCAATATTCGTGTGGCCATTCAGGATGAGAAAAATTCCTGGACAAATGTGGGCGAGGTAAACTCCGGCGAGTATATCGTCTCCGGGAACTTCAACGTTTACACGGCCAAGCAGCGTGTTTATCTCACCGAGGGTGAAAGCCGGAGTCTGCATGTCCGTACCATGGCCGAGGGGCTTACCTGCCAATGGCTGAAGGATGGCGTGCCCATCGAAGGTGCAGTGGGTACGGAATATAGGCTGACTGCGGCGGCTGAAAGCAAGGGCCTGTATTCTGTGGAAATCACATCTGAAAGCGGTGTGACCAGGACCGTGGAGGTCTGTGAGGTGCTGGATATATTTGGCGCTGCGGTTCGGGGCGATGTGAATCAGGACGGAGCATTTTCCCTTCTGGATGCCGTAATGCTTCAGAAATATCTTGCTGCCGCAGAGGATCTCTCACAGGCACAGAAAATCGCAGGAGATATGGATGAAAACGGCTGTGTGAATATTTTTGATTTATCCATGATGAAGGCGCAGCTTGCTGCTGACAGTCAATCAGAAAGGAATGTGTAATATGAAAATGATGAAAAGAATCGGAGCAGGGGCACTCAGTGCGGTTCTGGCTTTGTGCAGTATGGGGAATGTTTCTCTCATTCTTCCGGCCGATGCAGTGGATGAACTGAAGGACGCCGGACTCAATTATACAGAATCTACAGAGTATGATCTTGGCTCCTGTGACAGCGGTTATACCTCCACTCCATGGATACGGGCCGAGCCGGGGAAGAACTGGTCGACTGCCGTAACCCGATACTCTCTGCTGCTCATCGGGATCGGCGGCTATTCCTCTGCTATGAATGCCGACGGCGTGGATTATGACTTCGATGAGATCTTTTTCACAAGCCTGGAAAACACCCTCAAGAGCGCAAAGCAGAATGGTGCGACCGTAGGCATCCGTTTCCGATATGATGACAATGGAACCAGCAATCCTGAGCCTGCGGATTTTGCGCAGGTGCTCCGTCATATCGAGCAGATCGGAGAGAGCGGTCTTCTTGAGAAATATGAGGAGGTAATCTCCTTTATTGAAACAGGCTTTGTAGGCTGCTGGGGTGAGCAGTGGGGCGGAAAATACACCTCTCTGGAGCACAAGTCTCAGGTGCTTTCTGCCTTTATGGATATCACGCCTTTGTTTATTCCGCTGGTTGTCCGCACACCCAATATTTTCCGTCAGTGGCTGAAGGAGAACTGCGGCATTGAAACTACCGCTGCGGATATGAGCTATTCCATTGAGGATCCGGAGCTTGCGGCTCAGGCTGCCCGTGTGGGTCTCTATAATGACGGCTATATGGGTTCCGATTCCGATCTTGGCACCTATTCCAACCGGGCGGGAGAGACCGCATGGCTTCATACAGCTCCGGCCTATGGCGGTGAGTTTTCCGGCAATGATGAATGGAGACTGAAATATACCACATGGCAGCCGGAATATGCGCTCCCGGAAATGTACTACACCAATCTGCTCCGCATCAACAGCAATATCTACCGGACACGGACCGTCAGCTCCAGCTATGCCACCCAGGAGGAGGCACAGACCCGTCTGGATGAGATCGATGCGCTTTATGAGGCAGCCGGTCTGGGTGACTATGACTATAGCGGTACGATCGAACAGGCTGAGGACGGTACATATAAGGCCAGCTGGAAATGGATGGGCTACGATGATTTTATCTTTGATGAGACTCTGGATGAAAAGCTGGGTGTTTCCTGCGACAATAGCGCATTCTATGGGCAGACTGTGTGGCAGTTTATGCGTGCCCATCTGGGCTATCGATTTGTCCTGCGTTCCAGTGCCATGAGTGAATCGGCCGGGCCGGGCGAAGCTTTCACTATGCAATTTTCTGTGGAGAATACTGGTTTTTCTGAGACACCCAAGGATAAGGAGGTGGAGGTGCTTCTGACCAATGGCACGATCACCTACACCTATGCTACGGACATCAACGCCAGAGACTGGGCCTCTGCTTCGCTCCATGAGGAAACCCTGGAGCTGCGTCTTCCGGAAACCATGCCCGGCGGTGAATGGAAGGTCTATCTGCGCATCTCTGAGGAGAATGCGGATGCTGCGGATGATGCGCTTCTGGCCACACGTTTTGCCAATGCAGAGCTGCAATATGATGAGACCCTGAGTGCAAACTATATGGGCAGCGTTACGGTTTCCGGCGAGCAGGATACAGCCAAGGCTCCCGCAGAGGATACCCGTGTCGCTGGCTATTACATGGATTCCGACCCGATTGCCATTGATGAGGAGAATGCTGTAAATCTCCTGGACCAGACCTATGTGTACGCTGAGGACGGACACTATGGCTTTACCTTCCTCTATAAAATGGAGGGGATTACCGAACCGCTCCAGCTGGGCAACTTGTATGCAGCCTTTACGGTTTCCACTACAGGCTACAGCAGCGCATATACTACCTATGGCCTCAACACACGCAATCAGGAGCTGACCGAGGATGGTTACTATGCCCTGCACGTTCCATTCTATGGCTGTGCTTTCAACTGCACAGAAGCCTCCGTGGGCGGAACGACCAAGCTGACCGCCCTTAATATCAACGACGGCCGCAACTATTGGAGTGAGGACACCTTCACAGAGCTGGGTAATAATACCGGTGTTTCCATTACCCCCATTGCTTTTCTGGAGGGCGGACATGAGGGCTATGAGGTGACCTTCCATCTTCCGGACGGAGACAAAACCTATAGCGGAACCTACGGCTTTGAGGACAAGCTTTCTCAGACGATCCGGAATATTTCTGTCGTTCCGGCCCTCTCTCTGCTGGATGCAGACTGTGCAGAGCAATATACTGATGAGCAGGGGAATGTGCATAAGCTCCTCGGCTTTACCACAAGAGAAGGGGACAAGAGCTGTCTCATCGATGAAAATTTCATCCCGGCTGGCAATGTTCATCTCTACCCCTATTATGAGCTAGACAGAGCGGCATCGGATCTGAATCAGCTGACCCATGTACTTGTAAACAATGCAGACGACCAGGGGGTGCGCTATATTCTGGATGACGCCACCATGACCGCCTCTGTAGGAGACGGAAGTGCATGGGAAAATAACAGCGGCTATTCTGCGGCTGGAAGCATTATTCTTCCGGGCTATGTAACCTCCGGCGACCAGACCTACAAGGTGACCTCTATCGGCGCCAATGCCTTCGGCTCCAATCCATCGGCAGCGGATGTGACCATTCCTTCTTCCATTACAGAAATCGGCGAAAATGCGTTCTATTCGGGTACAGTGCTCTATGTGTATGCGGGCAGCACAGCGGCCGATCTTTTAAAGGGCTGCGCCAATGAGATTCGCTTCCTGGAAGCAGCTTGTGTTCCAGGAGATGTAAATCAGGATGGCTGTGTCAATGTCTTTGATCTGTCACAAATGAAGCAGATCATCCATTCCGGTGATAGTGCAGTTTCTTCAGAGAAAACGGCATCTGATCTGAACGGGGACGGGCAGGTCACAGCGGCCGATGCAAGCATTCTTCAGCAGTATCTGGTTGGAAAGCGTCCGTCTCTTTCTGCATCATAATAAGTCATACGTATAAAAAGGGCTGCTGCTCCGCAATATGGAACAGCAGCCCTTTATCAGCTTTATTGATATTTTGGTTCGCAGGTGAGATTCACACCCAGCCGCTTGAAAATTCTCTCATCCACCGGGGAGAGGATCACAGTGGAATGCACCTCACAGCCCCGGAGCTTTTCGATCTGCTCCATGGCACACCTGGCTTCCTCACTTGTTGCTGCACAGATAGACAGTGCAATGAGGGTCTCATCCGTATGCAGCCGGGGGTTCTGATTTCCCAGATGCTGCACCTTCAGATTCTGAATCGGCTCAATAACCTGAGGAGACATGAGCAGGGACGAGTCCTTGATTCCTCCGAAATATTTCAGAGCATTCAGCAGAAGAGCTGATGCCGCACCCAGCAGACCAGAGGTTCGTCCTGTGAGGATCGTACCATCCGGAAGCTCCATAGCGGCCGCCGGAGCACCTGTTTCCTGTTCACGCTCTAGAGCGGCTGCCACTACTTTGCGGTCAGCTGTAGTAACCCCAGCCTGATTCATCAGCAGCTCCAGCTTAAAGATCTCATCCTCCTGCACGGAGCCAGCCTTATGGCCGCACTGAGCCACATAATAACGGCGGATGATTTCCTGACGGGAGGCCTCGCACACCGCCTCGTCATCGATGATGCAGTTTCCGGCCATATTCACGCCCATATCAGTCGGAGATTTGTAGGGAGACTCGCCCAGAATTTTCTCGAACATCGCATTCAGTACCGGAAAGATCTCCACATCCCGGTTGTAATTTACCGTAGTTTCGCCATAGGCCTCCAGATGGAAGGGGTCGATCATATTCACATCATTGAGATCGGATGTTGCAGCCTCATAGGCGATATTCACCGGATGCCGCAGCGGGATATTCCAGATGGGAAAGGTCTCAAACTTTGCGTAGCCGGCGTTGATACTGCGTTTATGCTCGTGATAGAGCTGAGAAAGGCAGGTAGCCATTTTGCCGCTGCCCGGTCCGGGGGCTGTAATAACAACAAGACGTCGGGAGGTTTCAATATAGTCGTTCCGGCCGTAGCCCTCATCACTCATAATCAGCTTGAGATTGGAGGGATATCCATTGATATGGTAGTGATGGTATACCTTCACGCCCAGCGCCTCCAGACGGCTCTGGAAGGCATCGGCCGAGGGCTGTCCTGCATATTGAGTAAGGACAACGCTGCTGACATAAAGACCGATCTGCGAGAAAATATGGAAAAGACGAATGACATCTACATCATAGGTAATGCCCAGGTCGCCGCGCACCTTATTTTTCTCAATATCATTCGAGTTGATAACAATTACGATTTCCGCTTCATCCTTCAGCTGAAGAAGCATCTGGAGCTTACTGTCTGGCTTGAATCCAGGAAGGACTCTCGATGCATGAAAATCATCAAACAGCTTTCCGCCGAATTCCAGATACAGCTTATCACCGAACTGGGAAATACGTTTTCTGATATGCTCAGACTGCATTTTCAGATATTGATCGTTGTCAAATCCGATTTTATTACTGCTCATTCTTACGCTTACCTCCGAACATCAAATTTCACCATTACTAAGTATATAACAAATCGCTTTGAATTGCAAGGGCTATTGCTCAATTTTCAAAAATATTTTTGAAAATAACCAGTTTCGGGGAAAGAAATATCAAATCAAAGCGGAGGAATGAAAAAGACTGCCGCCGGAGCGACAGTCTTACTTATGATGTTTATAGGACCTTGATCATTGTTACATGAGGGCAGCCTTGATCCAGATGAAGATCTTCAGTCAAAGAGTAGCCGATTTTCTCATAGAATCCGGAGGCCTGGCACTGAGCAGAGAGGGAGATACATTTCGCTCCCAGCTCCCTGGCCTTCTTTTCCAGCTCCGTCATGACAATGCGTCCCACATGCATTTTGCGGTATTCCTTCAGAACCGCCACACGTCCGATGTGATAGATTCCATCGATTCCGGAAAAGACTCTCCCTGTTGCAACGGCCTTGTCTCCATCCAGCACGATCACATGCCATGCACGGGCATCCACCTCATCAAATTCCTCCTGAAATCCCTGTTCATTCACAAATACCTCTGTGCGTATTTTCCGGGACTCCTCTGTCAGATAGTGAAATAAACGAACCTGATGCTCCATTACAGCACCTTGGAAAGGAATTCCCTGAGTCTGGGATTCTTCGGATTTTCAAAGAATTCCCTGGGACTGTTTTCCTCTACGATTTTACCGCCGTCCATGAACATGACACGGGAAGCCACCTCACGGGCAAAGCCCATCTCGTGGGTCACTACGATCATCGTCATGCCCTCGGCCGCCAGCTCACGCATCAGCTCCAGAACCTCTCCCACCATCTCAGGGTCGAGTGCAGAAGTCGGCTCATCAAAGAGCATCACATCCGGATTCATGGCAAGGGCCCGTGCGATCGCAATGCGCTGCTTCTGTCCGCCGGAGAGCTGGTTGGGATACTGATTGGCTTTATCCGAAAGCCCGACCTTTTTCAGAAGCTCCGCCGCCTTTTCATCGGCTTCAGACTGTGTCATGATCTTCAGCTTCACGGGAGCAAGCGTAATATTCTTCTGGATGGTCAGGTGAGGGAACAGGTGAAAATGCTGGAACACCATACCCATCTTTTCACGAACCGCATAGAGCTGTTTATCAGAGACCCTTGTCAGGTCCTGTCCTTCAAAGAGAATCGAGCCGGAGGTAGGTGTCTCCAGGCGGTTGAGACACCGCAGGAAGGTGCTTTTGCCCGAACCGGACGGCCCGATGATAACAACCTTTTCCCCCTTCTGAATGGTCGTGTCGATTCCCTTCAGGATATGCAGCTTTCCAAAATATTTATTCAGTCCATTAACCTCGATCACTCTTGCCGAGCCTCCTTTCCAGCTTGGTTACCAGTGCGCTGAGGATCATAACCATGATCAGGTAGATCACAGCGACTGCGATCAGAGGCAGAAATGCCTCATACGTATTGCTCCGAATGATATCGCCGCCCTTGGTCAGGTCGTTCAGTGCGATATAGCCCGAAACGGAGGTTTCCTTCAGCAGAACAATAAATTCATTGGCCAGGGCCGGCAGAACATTCTTAAAGGCCTGAGGGAGGATGATCTGGATCATGGTCTTTCTGTAATTGAGTCCCAGGCTCATACCGGCTTCAAACTGTCCATTGTCGATGGACATAATACCAGAGCGGACGATTTCTGCCACATAAGCCGCTGAGTTCAGACCAAAGGCCAGCACAGCCACAAATACCTTGTCAATATTCACCGAGGCAAAGATAACAAAATAGATGATCAGCAGCTGGACCACGACCGGTGTGCCGCGGATGACTGTGAGATAAATCCTGGCCAGTACATTGAGAAAACGGAACTTTCCGGTCTTGTCGTGGGTCGCACGGACGATGGCAATGAGAAAGCCCAGCACCATGCCGAAAATAACCGCAAAAAAGGTGATCAGCAGAGTTGTCCTGAGACCATCGGCCAGATAGAGCCAGCGGTTTTCCTCAATGAAGGTAGAGTAAAACTTGTCAGCAAAATTCTGTATAAATTCCAAAGTAAAGCTCCTCTCCGGGACTTAGTCCTTGCGGACGATGATCACCTGTGTGGAGGTGGCATAGCCCTGTGTAAAGGAGACATTCTTCAGACGATCCTCTGTAACCGTCAGACCGGCCACGCCAACATCAGCCTTTCCGGAATCCACCGCAGCAATGATGGAATCAAAAGCCATATTCTCAATCTGAAGCTCCATGCCCAGAATATCACATACTGCATTCATCATATCCACATCAACGCCTACGACCTCGCCGTTTTCCATGCTCTCATAGGGCGGGAATTCTGCATTGGTGGCCATAACCAGTGTTCCCTGATCACGGACAACACTTTCGTCCGGCACATAGGAAACCATATCCGCCTCATCGCCGATCCAATGGGAAACGATCTCATCCAGCGTACCGTCCTCCTTCAGCTGAGTCAGTGCCGCATCCAGCTTTTCACCCAGCTCATCATTGCCCTTCTTGTAGGCAATGGCATATTCCTCCTGTACAAAAGGATCGTCCAGGATCATGAGTGTATCATTCTTGTCTACAAAAACCTTGGCCGGCTCGCTGTCGATGATCACAGCGTCCACCTTACCCTGCTTCAGCGCCTGAATGGCGTCTGCGCCCTTATTATACGGTTCAACAGTTGCATTCTCGATCTCATCACTTGCATAAATATAGCCTGTTGTACCCAGTTGCGTGCCGATGGTTTTTCCAGGGAGATCATCAATGCTGAACACCGTGTTGGGTGCCGGACCGCCGCATCCGGTCAGCGCAGTACAAAGCAAAGCGCCGGCCGCCAATAATGCAATTTTATTCTTCATAATATACATTCCTTTCGTTTCTGCAAGCAGAAAATAGATAGAATTTATTATACCAAATCCGCTTCTTTTATACAAGAGCTATTTTATGAACGATGAAAATATACAGCAAATTATACATACAGGGAGACGATCTCCTGACGGTTTACATCCACCAGACCCAGGGTAGACATCTTCAGGGACGGGATCACCGGCAGGCTCACGAAAGCCATGTTCATGAATGGCTCGATCTGCTCCGGCACGCCAAGATTATATACTGCATTGCGGACATTTTCATTCAGCTGAGCAGCAACCGCTGCAGAATGCATGCACATGAGTCCGCCTACAGGCAATGCCATTTCAGCGATCACCTCACCGTCCTGTACCACCACATTTCCGCCGCCGATCTCTCTTATGCGGTTGGCTGCTTCAGCCATATCCTTCTCATTCGTACCGATGACGATCAGGTTGTGGGAGTCGTGGGAAACGGAGGATGCGATCGCACCGCTTTTCATGCCAATACCGGAAATAAATCCCAGCCCCATATGTCCGGTATTCCGATGCCGTTCAATGACGGCTAGCTTGAGAATATCACGGTCAGTATCGATTCCGTTGTTCTTCTCCCAGTTTATGTCGGCGATCCATTCTTCTGTCAGGAGCTGGCCCGGCACGATCCGGATGACACGAGCTTGCTCGCTTTCCGGCTTCAGGACAAAGCTTTCCTTTCTCAGCTCCGGCAAAGCGAATGATCCGAGTACACTTTTCTGAAGTCTTTTCGGCACATCCGGATATTCAAAGGGAACGGCCGTGCCCTTTTCTGCGGCCTTCTGTCCATGATAGTACACCTGGCTGATCTCAACTGTATCCAGATCCTCCAGCACCACAAGGTCGGCCAGATATCCCGGAGCAACTGCGCCCACATCCTGAAGTCCGAACCGCTGTGCAGCCTGGATAGTTGCCATCTGAATGGCGGTGACGGCCGATTTTCCAGCAGAAACTGCTTCCCGGATGATCTGATCAATATGACCGCTGCGGAGCAGATCGGCCGGATGCCGGTCATCTGTCACAAGGAGACAGCGGTGCGCAAAGGGCGGCTCAAATAAGGGGAGAAGCGCTTCCAGATTCCGTGCAGCCGTACCTTGTCGGATCATGACCCACTGTCCCTTCCGGATACGCTCCATGGCTTCCTCTGCGGAGGAGCACTCGTGATCGTCTCCGATTCCGGCTGCGATATACTGATCCAGCGCCTTGCCTGTCAGCAGAGGCGCATGACCGTTCACGGGCTTATGAAGCCGGCGTGCCTCTCTGATTTTCCGGAGCACCTTTTCCTCTCCTGCAAGAACACCAGGATAGTTCATCATTTCCGCTAGTCCCAGCACACGGGGGTGGCTGTAGAAGGGAGCCAGATCGGATGCCTCCAGAACTGCCCCTGTCTCGTCAAAGGGCGTAGAGGGTACACAGGAGGGCAGCATCACATATACCGTCATGGGAAGGCCCTCGCTGGCGGCCAGCATATATTCAATGCCAGCCGTTCCGCATACATTGGCAATTTCATGAGGATCAGCGACAATGGCTGTTGTTCCATGGGCCGTACACACCCGGGCCAGCTCCGCCGGAAGCAGCATGGTGCTTTCGACGTGAATATGTCCGTCAATAAATCCGGGGCAGATATATTTTCCGGAGACATCCACGGTACAGTCTGCATCGCTTTCATCATAATCTCCCACGCCAAGGATCCTGTCCTCCTCCAGAAGGACGTTTTTCTCCTCAATTTCACCTGTGAATACATTGATCACAAGACCATTTTTCAGAAGCTGTTTCATAATACATTCTCCTTTTTGAAAATCACAGGACCGGAGTCTGTCCTTATCCCTGCGGCTCCGGTCTGTGCGTTTTATGCTTCAAAGGCTTCAGCAACCCTTTTCAGAAATCCCACAATATCAATATGCTGAGGGCACTGCTCCATACACTGGCCGCATTCGATGCAGTCGGAAGCCTTGCCGTATTTCTCAGTCAGGTTTTCATAATATACACCCTGCACCGTAAAGGGCTTTTCGATCTCCTGCTGCTCTGCATTAAAGAGGGCGAAATAGTCGGAGATCGGGATGTTCATGGGACATCCGTCTACGCAGTACCGGCAGGCCGTGCAGGGGATGGAGATCGTGGAATTGATGATATCCGCCACCTTCAGGCACATATTCATTTCATCCTTTGTGAGGGGCTGGAATGCCTCCATATATCCGGTATTATCCAGCAGCTGCTCCATATTGCTCATGCCGCTGAGCACCATGATAACGCCCTCCAGAGAAGCCGCATAGCGGACGGCCCATGAGGGAATGGACATTCCTGGTGCATAGTCCTTCAGGAGCTTCTCAGCTCTTTTGGGAACGCTGGCCAGTGTGCCGCCCTTGACCGGCTCCATAACAATAATGTCCTTGCCGTGCTTTCGGGCCGTCTCATAGCATTTCCGGGACTGAACGCTTTCATTTTCCCAGTCCAGATAGTTGATCTGAAGCTGAACGAATTCCACCTCCGGATGCTCGGTCAGGATTCTGTCCAGCAAAACAGCGTCATCATGGTAGGAAAAACCGACCCTGCGTACCAGGCCGTCCTTCTTTTTCTGAACAGCAAATTCAAATGCCCCCAGCTTCTCTGCGATCTCATAATGGCTGACATTCAGGTTGTGAAGCAGATAATAGTCAAAATATCCGGCCCCTGTCTTTTCAAGCTGCTCGCTGAAGATCCGCTCCATGTCGGCCTTTTCCTTGAGGAACATAGTGGGCAGCTTGGATGCGATCTGATAGATCTCCCGGGGATGCCGGTCTACCAGAACCTCCTTCAGAATATTTTCGCTTCTGAAGCTGTGGTACATATAGGCCGTATCAAAATAGGTAAAGCCTCTTTCCAGAAAGGTATCCACCATCTGACAGACCTGGTCCTTGTCCACCTTTGTCTGATCTTCGGCGTCCAGCAAGGGCAGACGCATAAATCCGAATCCCAATTTTTTCATATTCATAGTCCATGCACTCCTTTTCTTAGCTCTGCTTGTTTTTCACAGAGAGCCTTATAGGCTCCCTGCAAATCTGTATTTTCGATGGAAGCCACCGCCTGCTCCATAGGGCAGAGACCATCGCCCCTGCGGTTTATAATCCCTTCCGTACGGATATCATAGGTATACTGGATCCTGTGCATACGCAGGATCTCCTCTGCACTCCGGCTCAGAGTCTGTGCATGGAGCGCCTTTACGCCGGCCAGTGCAAAGAGCATGGCTGCGGCTTTCCCCACAATTTTATCCGCCGCTGAGAAGCCGCTCAGATCGATTCCCTCAGCGATATAGTCCAGCATCGGAGAAATTCCTGCTTTCGTGCTTTTGAAAGTCTGCCCGTCTCTGCACAGCACACAGGTAAAAGAGCCGTTTTCCAATAATTCCTTTGCCTTCTGTAAATCAGTCATGAAATCAGTCATGTTTTTTCACAAGCTCCTTCAGCTGCTTTGTAAGGGGCGGGATCAGTGCCCACTGGAGCAGGATGCCGAAAAGCCCCTCCAGCACAAATGAATAGGCTGAAGCGATCGTCAGCTGTTCATTTCCAAGAATAAGGACAGCGGCCAGAACGGCTGCGGCCCGAACGGCTCTTCCGATGAGCTGTGTGAGGAGCAGTGCGGCCAGGCTGTTTATATTTCTCCTGGAAAGCAGTCCGGAAACCAGTCCATACACGCCCAGCTCTAGAACCATAAAGGGCAGAATGAGGGCAGACGGCATACCGGAGACCGCAGAGCTTACCAGCGGGCTGAGCACACCGGCCGCTGCACCGACCAGCGGGCCGCCCAGGAATCCAGCCAGAAGCACCGGAATATGCATCGGCAGCAGGGCACTTCCCATGGCCGGGCCTGTACCGGAGATCGTGCCGATCCCGTGGAAAATCTGAGGCAGGATCACAGCGCCTGCAACTGCAATGAGCGTGATCAGTGCCTTTGAGAGAATGTTTTTTCTGTTGATGGCTATTGTATTTTGCATAAATCAAACCTCCTGTAATCCCTTTTTATTCAGAGACATGTTGCTTATATTGTACAAAATTCTGACAGGAAAGTCAATGCATTTGTGGAAATTTCTCATAGACGTTCTGTAGATTTTTCCAAAAACAGCTCTTGACAAGGGCGGGAATGTGTGGTAAAATAGGGGAAATGGCTGTGATGAGAAGAAGTAGCAGTTCCACGTCGGTACAGAGAGGCTCCGGTTGGTGCAAGGGGCAGCGGCGCACTGTGAATACATCTCGGAGCTGGCTGCCTGAACCGATTCAGTAGGGGAGCACGGGTGCGCCCGTTAAAGCGTCTTTCGAGGTCAGACGGGGAGCTTCTGCGTCTGATAAACTGAGGTGGTACCACGGTGAAACAACATCGTCCTCTGGCCGTATTATTACGCCGGAGGATTTTTTATTTTCCGGTATACAGAAATGAAAGGATGAATGGACATGACATTTTTTGAGGAACTGAAGAGAAGAGGTCTGGTAGCACAGACCACACACGAGGAACAGATCCGTGATCTGATCGACAACAAGAAGATCGCTTTTTATATCGGCTTTGATGCTACAGCAGACAGCCTGCACGTAGGACACTTTATCCAGCTGATCCTTATGAAGCACATGCAGATGCACGGCCACAAGCCCATTGCGCTGCTGGGCACAGCGACTGCTATGATCGGAGATCCGACAGGCAAGACGGACATGCGCAAGATGATGACTGTGGAGGAGATCGACTACAATGCAGAGTGTTTCCGCAAGCAGATGGAGCGTTTTATTGATTTCTCCGATGATAAGGCTCAGATCGTAAAGAACGGCGACTGGCTGCGGGATATGAACTATATCACCTTTATGCGGGAGATCGGACGGTATTTCTCTGTAAACCAGATGCTGACTGCGGAATGCTTCAAGTCCCGTCTGGAGGGAAAGGGCCTGTCCTTCCTGGAATTCAACTACATGCTGCTCCAGAGCTACGACTTCCTGCATCTGTACCAGAACTATGATTGCGTAATGGAGCTTGGCGGCAACGATCAGTGGAGCAATATGCTGGGCGGTGTAGACCTGGTTCGCCGTGTAGAGGGCAAGGAGGTTTATGCAATGACATCCTCTCTGCTCCTGACCAAGGACGGCCGGAAGATGGGCAAGACCGAGAAGGGCGCACTGTGGCTGGACAAGGAAAAGTGCCTGGTATACGATTTCTATCAGTACTGGAGAAATGTTGCAGATGACGATGTAATGAACTGCCTGAAGCTCCTGACCTTTATTCCGATCGAGGAGATCGAGGAGATGGAGCGCACCATGGAGGGTCAGCAGCTCAACGAGGCCAAGGAGATTCTGGCTTACCACCTGACGGAGATGGTACACGGCAAGGAGGAAGCCGACAAGGCACAGGCTGCGGCCAAGGCTGTATTCGGCGGCGCTGGTTCCAATGAGAATATGCCCACAACTACCATTGCGGCAGACGAGCTGGAGAATGGCGGTATGGGTATTCTCAGTCTGATGGTTCGGGCTGGACTGTCCGCCTCCAACGGCGAAGCAAGACGTCTTGTGCAGCAGGGCGGCGTATCGGTAAATGATGTAAAGGTAACGGATCCCAAGACCGTGATCACGCTGGAGGGTGAGACCATCATCAAGAAGGGCAAGAAGGTATTCCACAAGGTAATTGTAGGCTAAGAAAAGACTTCTGTTTGTTAAGAAAAAGGCTTGACTCCTTTGATACGGGGTCAAGCCTTTTCTCATTCTATTCTATGTAATGCTTTGTATTAATAGTCGTAATCGATCTCCAGGTGACGGTTCTCCAGCGCTGCATGAACCAGTACACGGCTGAGAACATCCGCCGCCGGGCCGAGATTTTCCTGAAGCTGAGCCGGGTTTATCACCCGGATGAGCAGCGGCTTGCTCACCTCAGCGGAGAGCATATCAAAGAGCGCATCAAAATTATTTCCGTACCAGCAGGGGAATTCCAGTGCTTCTGCCAGCCATTTGTGCAGCTGAGTCTCTGTTTTTATTTTATCCCCATCAATCGTCAGCGTCCTCCTGTCTGTCATGATGATTTACTCCTCTCCATAGAGCAGCTCGAAGGTCTCATAGTGATCCTCGGTGTAGTAGATCAGACCGTCATTGGAAAAGACAATGCGCTTTGCACCGCGGCTGCTTGCACCCAATGTGTCGATGTCGCATTCTGTATAAGTCCGTCCGTCCTCCTCCGGGAGCAGGCCCTCGTAATTACCGAACCGGTTTCCGCCGATGCACATCCCCGGAGCATATGGCTCAAGAGAGCCGCCCTCCCATCCCAGAGCCTGTGCTTCCTTCTTGGTCATAAAATTGTCAGGCAGGCGTTCATAAATATGGATATACAGCGACACATCCTCCTTGGAGGTATACACCCCATCCTCGGCAATGGTGACTTCTGTGTCAAAGGTTTCTTCTGCTTCGGAATATTCCGGATCCTCTGATTCCACAGATACAGCTTCCGCTCCGGCTTCCTCCCAGAGGGATTCCTCCTCTTCCTGAAGGGCCTGCTCTTCTTCCGCAGCAAGAGATGTTTCCTCAGCCGGGGACTGTTCTTCCTCCATGAGACTTGCTTCGGACTCAGAGAATTCCTCCTCCTCCATAAGGACAGAAGCTTCGGACAAAAGCGCCGCCGTATTGTCGATGATCTCCTGCTCCGTGCAGCCAGTACAGAACAGAGCGGATAAGAGGATCAGCATGCTTACCGTTCGTTTTTTCATGATTCATTCCTCCATGTCCATTTAGTTTTTGGGCATCATGTCCTTCATCGCTTCCATCAGCTCAAGGTCATCCGCCGTTACTTTCATATTGGTGCAGATGGAGCGGCCATCCGCAGTCTGCACATTGATTTCGATGATGCTGCCTTCTCCTACACAGCCGGCAGCCGCAGCGAAAAACAGCGGTACCTTGGGGTGATTTTCCTTGAATTTCTCCATAAGGTTTTTTATCCGCATCATAGCAATCGGGTTCATTGGAATACCTCATTTCATATCAGAATCTTTATATAATCATTATACCATCTTTTTCAGCCGAATGCAAGCCAAATTTCAGTCCTTGACAAAGAAAGGGCCTTGTGTTATAATTATATAGAAAGAATTTCGCAGGAGCAAGGGTGCTTTTGTCCGTCAGTGTATTGAATTGCGCCGGACAGGGGCTTTTTTTGTTATCTGTGTGATCTGTATGAGAGGAGAATTGATCATGGAAAATAACAGAGAGATTCCGTACAAGATTTATCTGGAGGAGCATGAAATGCCCCGGCAGTGGTACAATGTCCGTGCGGATATGAAGAAGAAGCCTGCGCCGCTTCTCAATCCTCAGACAATGCAGCCCATTACAGCGGAGGAGCTGGAGGGCGTTTTCTGCAAGGAGCTGGTCAAGCAGGAGCTGGATGAGAACACAGCCTATATCGATATTCCCGAGGAGATTCTGAGCTTCTACAAGATGTATCGTCCGTCGCCGCTGGTGCGGGCCTATTGCCTGGAGAAGAAGCTGGGCACGCCGGCGAAGATCTATTACAAGTTTGAGGGCAACAACACCAGCGGCAGTCACAAGCTGAATTCGGCCATCGCCCAGGCCTACTATGCAAAGCAGCAGGGTCTGAAGGGTGTTACCACAGAGACGGGTGCTGGTCAGTGGGGTACAGCGCTCTCCATGGCCTGTGCCTATCTGGATCTGGATTGTCAGGTGTATATGGTAAAGGTATCCTATGAGCAGAAGCCCTTCCGCCGTGAGGTCATGCGCACCTATGGTGCATCGGTTACGCCGTCTCCCTCTGAAAAGACGGAGGTCGGCCGCAGGATCCGTGAGGAATTTCCTGGTACAAACGGAAGTCTTGGCTGTGCGATCTCCGAAGCGGTGGAAGCCGCTACCACACAGGAGGATTACCGCTATGTTCTGGGTTCTGTATTGTCTCAGGTGCTGCTGCATCAGTCTGTGATCGGTCTGGAAGCAAAGGCCGCCATGGATAAGTACGGCATCAAGCCGGATGTCATCATCGGCTGTGCCGGCGGCGGCTCCAATCTGGGCGGCCTGATCTCTCCCTTTATGGGTGAAAAGCTCCGTGGTGAAGCGGACTATCGCTTCATTGCGGTTGAGCCTGCATCCTGTCCCAGCCTGACCCGTGGTGTCTATGCATATGATTACTGTGACACAGGAAAGGTTTGTCCGCTTCAGAAGATGTACACACTGGGCAGCGGCTTTATGCCCTCAGCCAGTCATGCAGGCGGTCTGCGCTATCACGGCATGAGCTCTACTTTGTCCGAGCTGTATGATCAGGGTCTTATGGAGGCTGTATCTGTAGAGCAGACCTCTGTATTTTCGGCCGCACAGGAATTTGCCCGTGTAGAGGGTATTCTGCCGGCTCCGGAGAGCAGCCACGCCATCAAGGTGGCTATCGATGAGGCCATCCGCTGCAAGGAAACGGGCGAGGAAAAGACCATTCTCTTTGGTCTGACAGGTACCGGCTACTTTGATATGTATGCATACCAGCGCTTCAATGACGGCGAAATGGGTGATTATATTCCTACAGATGAGGAGATTGCAGCCGCAGTGGCGAAGCTTCCGAAAATCTGAGCAGGAATCAATTGATACAGGACTGCTGCCGGAACAGAGAAAGCTCTGTGCTGGCAGCACTTTTGTTTTATGCCAGGGCAATTTTATCCTTTTTTGCGGAATCCGGTTGCAATTCAGGACGGCCTGTGGTATAATGATATGAGTAAATTCTGATGAAAGACCAAATGAGGACGTGAATATAAATGATGCTGAACAAATTTCTTGCGGCCGGCGTGGCCGGCTGCATTCTTTGCAGTGCGATGACTGCATCTGTATATGCGGTTTCTCCGGATGCAGGCTCGATGATGGAGCTTTTTGCGGATCCCGAGGACTACGGCTGTCAGGTGTATGCGGAAAACCAGGTGCCGCTTCCGATCTATCAGGCCACAGATGAATCGGCTGAATCGGATGAGGAAACCGCCGGAGAGGGTGAGGGCGAATCAGAGGAAGAGGTGTATGTGGCCGTAAATGAAGCCATCTGGAATGACACCGTGCGGATCATGATTGACCCTGGCCATGCCGGCTATTACAATCCTTCTCCTGTATACAGCGGCTATTATGAGAGTGTGATGAACTGGAAGCTGTCCAATTATCTGAAGGAGGAGCTGGAGGCTTTGGGTGCAGAGGCCGATCTGACCAAGACCTCCCTGGAGGATGATCCGGATCTGATTCCCCGGGGAAAGATGTCGGACGGGTATGATTTCTTCATTTCCATGCACAGCAATGCCGGCTCTTATTCTTCTATGGATGCCCCTCTTGCGATCTGCTATCAGGATGTAGCATGGACGAATATTGACGATATCAGCCGTGAGATCGGTACGATCATGGCTGCAAAGGTTACAGAGGTCATGGAAACCTATCAGGAGGGTGAGCTGTATCAACGCCTTTCTGTAGAGGATCGTGACGGAAACGGTGTCTGGGATGATGAATGGTATGGTGTCCTGTGCGGCGCACGATATGTAGGAACGCCGGGCATTCTGCTGGAGCATTCCTTCCACACGAACTATCGTGCCACAGCCTGGCTGAGCAATGACAGCAATCTCCAGCGCATGGCCAAGGAGGAGGCCGCTGTGATCTATGAATATTTCAGCGAGCTGAAGGTGCGGGAGCGTGCTACAGCCACTACTACGGTCGGTACAACAACGACTACAGAGGTCACCACCACCGCTCCGACGGAGACGACGGCAACAGAAACGACTACAGTCACCACGGTGCCCTATACCGACCCGATTCCCCATGAGGACTGGATCGCAGGTGATGTGGACGGAGACAGGCTTGTCTCATTATCCGATGCCACACGGGCCTTGACCTATTATGCACAGTATGCAGCCGGCCTGGATCCGGCCTTTATCCAGGGGGAAGCCGATGAAGCTGAGGAGGCTCTGGTGTTTGCGGCCGCAGATATGGATGGGGACGGTCAGATCGATCTGAGCGATGCAACGGAAATTCTTTATACATATGCATTATTCGCAGTGAGCGGCAGTGCAGATGAAGCAGAATAGATTAGGAGGTACATATGCAGATAAATGAAATACGGAGTCTGCTGGAAAACGGCGGCTTTGATGACATATTCCGTGTGCTGTATGGTACGGAGCGGAGCATTCTGGATGCACAGAAAAAGCGTTATTCTGATGCGGTGGATGCATTCCGCAGACTTTATCCGGAGCGGACGGATATACATATCTATTCTGCTTCCGGTCGTACGGAGATCGGCGGCAACCACACGGACCATCAGCACGGCTGTGTTCTGGCCGCTGCTGTCAATCTGGATGCCATTGCCGTGGTAAGCTTTCATGAGGAGAAGATGATCCGTGTGCAGTCCGCAGGCTATCCGGCGGATGTGGTGGATCTGAGTGATCTGAGCGTGCAGGAGGGTGAAGCCGGAAGTGCCGCTATGATCCGCGGCATTGCAGCGAGATTTACGGAGATGGGGGCCTCCATCGGCGGCTTTGATGCCTACACCACCTCTGATGTACTCAGCGGAAGCGGAATCTCTTCCTCAGCGGCCTTTGAGGTTCTGATCGGAACGGTGATCGATCAGCATTATCTGAGCGGCCGGGCCGGTGCGGTGGAGATCGCAAAAATCGGCCAGTATGCGGAGAATGTCTACTTCGGAAAAAAGAGCGGTCTGATGGATCAGATGGTCAGCTCTGTGGGCGGCTTTGTGTTCATTGATTTTCATGATACCGAGCAGCCGGTGATTGAGCGTCATTCCTTCAGCTTTGAGGAGGCCGGCTACTGTCTGTGCATTACCGATACAAAGGGCAGTCATGCCGATCTGACAGATGATTATGTTGCCATCCCGATGGAGATGGGCCAGGTTGCAGCGCTGCTGGGCGCAGAATATCTCCGAGATGCAGACGAGGATATGTTCTACCAGAATCTTCCCCGGCTTCGTGAAGCCTGTTCCGACCGGGCCATTCTGCGTGCGGCGCATTTCTTTGCAGAAAACAGGAGAGCCGGAGAGGAAGCCCGGGCGCTTTCTGAAGGGAATATGGAGCGTTTTCTGTGCCTGGTCCGGGAATCCGGTCAGTCCTCTGCCCAGCTTCTTCAGAATCTCTACTCCAGCCGCAAGGCTGCGGAGCAGGCCATTCCGCTGGGACTGATGATCAGCGAGCGTGTTCTGGGAGAGCAGGGCGCAGTCCGTGTACACGGCGGCGGTTTTGCAGGAACGATCCAGGCCTTTGTGCCATTGCATCTGAAGGAGGCCTATCAAAAGGCCATGGATGCACTTTATGGTGAAAACAGCTGTCATGTGCTGCGCATCCGTCCGGTGGGCGGAGTGGAGATCACAGCACTGATATAAATGAAAAAATTTACAGGAGGATATCATTATGAGCATTCTGGTATTAGGCGGAGCCGGCTATATCGGCTCACACACTGCGCTGGAGCTGGTCAAGGCCGGACACGATGTAGTCGTTGCGGACAATCTTGTTACAGGCTACCGAAAAGCTGTTCCGGAGGGCGCACGTTTTTATGAAGGAGATCTGCATGATTTCGACTTTCTGGACAAGCTGTTCCAGACCGAGCAGATCGATGCAGTGATCCACTTTGCGGCCTTTTCTCTGGTAGGCGAGAGCGTGACCAATCCGCTGAAGTATTATGACAACAATCTGTGCGGCACAAAGATCCTGCTGGATGCAATGGTAAAGAACGGCGTGGATAAGATCGTGTTCTCCTCCACAGCAGCAACCTATGGTGAACCGGAGAATATTCCGATTCTGGAAAGCGACCGGACCTGTCCGACCAATCCTTACGGTGAAACCAAGCTGGCTATGGAGAAGATGTTCCACTGGACATCCAAGGCGCACGATATGCGTTATGTATCCCTGCGCTACTTCAATGCCTGCGGTGCGGATGAAAGCGGCACGATCGGAGAAGCACACAATCCGGAAAGCCATCTGATTCCGCTGATCCTGCAAGTGCCCAATGGCAAGCGGGCTTCTGTTTCCATTTATGGTACGGACTATGACACACCGGACGGCACCTGCATCCGTGACTATATCCACGTAACGGATCTGGCCCAGGCGCACATTCTGGCCGTGAAGTATCTGCTGGAGGGCGGCGAGAGCAATATCTTCAATCTGGGCAATGGCATTGGCTATTCTGTCCGTGAGGTGATTGAGACGGCCCGCAAGGTGACCGGACATCCGATCCCGGCTGTGGAAACGCCGAGACGTGCGGGAGACCCGGCTCGTCTGGTTGCATCCAGTGAGAAGGCCAAGACTGTTCTGGGCTGGAATCCCTGTCATGCATCCCTGGAGGAGATCATCAGCAGTGCATGGAACTGGCACAAGAATCATCCGAATGGATTTGCGGACTGATAAGGACGCTTTCAACAACTGAACCCAAATGAAAAAGACTGCCGCACATTTCCGTGCGGCAGTCTTAGTCTGTTTTTAGGAATTTTCCACTTAAGGGGCTCCCCTTATGTGAAGTGACGGGGAAAACACAAAAAAGCTGAAAAGCGGTTGAATCGGCTGGAATAATGTGGAATGGTGTGGAAAGTGCCGAAAATGCGTGATGTTTTGCGTGGAATGGTACGGAAAGTGAAATGTGAACAAATGTAGAGGTGTCAAAGGAAACGCCCAGAATTTGAGCAGGATGGCTCATCTTCTGGGCGTTTTATTTTTTGCGTTTAATTTCGGTAAATGCCGTTTAAATCACGTTTAAAACGTAGCAGAGAGTGTTTAAAATGCCGAAAATGCGTTGATTTCTGAACACGGCTCTTTTAAACAGGTTTTAAACAATGATTGTGGGAAAAGTTGAAAAGAGGGATGCCAAGTTACCAACTAAATTACAAGAGGATGCCAACCAGTTGGTATCCTCTTTTTTTGAATGCTTTTACCCCTCTGCCGACATCTGCTCCAGCGCAACTGTCTGACGATACTGATCCGCTTCGGGAACCTCTATCCACTCGACAGTCTTATCGAAATTTTCGCGAACCACCTTCTTAATTTCTCTGAGAGAGACACGGAAGAACTCACGGCGTGTATTGATTTTATTCACCTTTTTATCAGAAAATGCGTTATGCAGTGCAGCTTCCAAGGCTGGTGCATCCTCAGTGAAAATGAGCGCATGAACATCAAATTTAAACGGAACAGAAGCATCACCAAGTTCATTGATTCGATCCATCGGCTCCAAACGTCTGGTCATTCCAATTTTGTATACATTTTCCCCGAATGCACCGATATTGCTGATAATGTACACACGCCCTCCTTATACTCTTCCGATGACCTTGCCGAAGCAGCGTGTATTCTCATCCAGAAGGATATCATCATAGGCGGAGTTCAGCGAAATCAGGCGGTCTCCGCCGTATTTTTTTATGTATCCGCTGCCGTCTACGTAAAAAATACCGATCTCCCCGACCTCAAGGCTGGGCATTTTACGCACAAGAACGACATCCCCATCGTGATAGATCGGCTCCATGCTGTCCCCGCAGATGGTCAGAGCGAAGTCGGCCCTGCGGGCCTCGGGCGTGTCCGGGACTGTGATCTCGGTCAGGCCTTCCTCGTCCAGCATGATTCCCCGGCCTGCTGATACACGGTATTCGCTACTGAGGATTGTGATGGTTTTGCTTTTCGCTTCGGATTTTTGCTCAGTTTCAAGTTCAAGAAGCACCCTTGCTCTTTCAAGAACACGTTCTTTAGAAATCTCTGATAATTGATTGTATATATTTAATACTTCCTGCTCTTTGCTGGAGCATTTGAATTGCTTAACATCCGATTCTTTTCCCTTAAGTAAATAGTCGGTGCTTACTCCTAAAAATTCAGACAACTGAATTACAATGTCAGAAGATGGCACTGAACCGTTTTTCCAGTACGTTCCGTTGGCTGTTCCAACTCCGATTTTTTTTAAAACGGCAGTAATTGAAGTCCCCTTTTCCTTGCAAGCTTGCTTCAAATAGTCATAAAACACAAATATACCCTCCTGAATTTATTTATTATGCCGAAAATTCAGAATTCTGAGTTTTAAGCTGTGAAACGGCTTGACAAACTAAGTAAACTGAATTATAATATCCTTATACGGATACCTCTGAGCGCAATTAGCCTTATGATAATTGTACCACAAAGGGGTGTCGTTGTAAATAGAAATGGAGGAATTTTCATGAAAGTAAAGGTCGTAAGAAAAAGAAGACCTGCTCCGGTTGCGACAGAGCAGGTCTCAGGTGGCGAAAATATTCGCCGAGCAATGGAGAACGTAAAAGAAAAGAAGGATGCGGTATGCGCAGTTGGTAGACGCAGAACTACGCCGCCAATCGTTGAAAACCTTCCCAATGTGACACTGCTGTGGCTGCTGAGAAACACCATAGAAATGATGTTCCAAAAAATCATCCACGATAACACTTCTGGCGTTTCGCTTGAGGACAGGCTTGCATTGGCAGAAAGCCTTTGTTCACGTGAAGAAGCTGAAACAGCAGGCGCTCCGCTTACTCAAGGCGCATATTTTGAAGCAACCATGGGCATCAAATCATTAATATTCAGCATCAGAGAGCAGCTGTGAAGCTTTTTTTGCACGTCTTCTGGGTTCTCCATACCATGAATCACGTGCTCCTTGATAATTTACAATGTTTTCGTTCTTAAAGACCGCCATGAATTCTGCTAATTTTCTTGGACTTAAAGAATGAATCTTGCAAAGTGAATCACCCTTGAAAAGATACATTGTTATCGCATAGCTTAGAAGCATCTTATCAGGAATAAAACTTGCTCCCATATCTTCAAGAAAAGCGAACGTTTCGACCATGTTGTCAAAGACAGCATCATCCATATTTACAGCCGCAAAGACAGGCTCACATGTGTCGGTAACGATATAAACGCGATTCTTAAATGATGGTTTAACGTTTGCCTTACACACAGTATCAAGCTTCTTCTGAATATCATTAGGACATGTATTCAAGTCGTCACCGTAGAAATCAAGAATCTCTTTATATATAAATCTAAAGTCATACAAAAAATCAGTGTAATTCACTTTGAAGTATCCAACGACATGGAACAAAAGATTGTATGGATTTGTTGCATCGTATTTTGCTCTTGGCATATTCTCCACCTCCTTCCCTACTTCATTATACCACATATTGTCAGGGAATACAACAGAAAGGGAACTTAAAAAATGAATGAATTAAAGGTTTTTCAGAACAGCGAATTCGGTGAGCTGGGAATCCTGCTCATTGACGGAAAGGAGTACTTCCCGGCTACGCAGTGTGCGAAAACGCTCGGATATAAGAATCCGCAGGATGCTATCCGAAGCAAGTGCAAAGGGGTGCGGAAAGTGCTCACCCCTTCCAATGGCGGCTCACAGGAAACCAACTACATTCCCGAAGGTGACCTTTACCGCCTTATTGTAAGTTCCAGACTTCCGGCAGCAGAACGCTTTGAACGCTGGGTGTTTGATGAGGTTCTTCCGGCCTTGAGGAAGAACGGAGCTTATGGCAATGTCGATCTGAATGAAGTCATTGCCAGGGCCGTGACTGTAGCAGTAAATGAAACTGTTAAGGCTCTGATGCCGCTCATCACGCAGATGCAGACTGCACGGCAACCACAGGAACTGCCCAAGAAGCGAGTGGAGAGAAAATACAAGTACAGAACGCCCAGCAAGATTTCCATGCTGCCGCCGGCTTTAAAAGAAACGGTGGAAGAGATGATTGTTTCCAACAATTATTCCTGCCAGCAGATAGCCAACTACATCATGAATAACAGCGATATTAAAATTTCGCAGATGGCAGTCAACCGATACGCCCATCAATATTTCTGGTTGTAAGGAGGTGATGGCAATGAGCAGCTTTATCGTCCTAGCTGCGGCCGGGATCATCCTGCTGATGATCTGGTCGTTTCTGCGCTGGTGCGGGTATTATGCCGCTGAGGAGGAGCAGGAGTATGACACCGCCGATCGCACGAAGCATACCTGATACAAAAAATTGATTTGCGTGGGCATAGCCGTGTGAACAGAGAGGAGGAAGCACATGAAATGTGAAAAGATGAATCTTGGTGCGACTGTACGCGCCAGAAGAGTGGAGCTGCGGATCTCTCAGCCGGAGGTTGCGAAACGTGTTGGTACATCCCAGAGCCATGTAAGCCGCATTGAAACCAATCGATGTGTACCGTCTGTAGTGATGCTGGCAAAGCTGGCAAACGCCTTACAGATGCCGGTGGCAGAACTGCTTGAAGCAGCCCAGAGAAAGGCGGTGTGAGCGATGAAAATCGAAGTTGGAACTGTGATCAGAGGACATATTGTTTACGGCGTTTACGCTAATGCTTACTGCATTGCAAGTCCTATTGCACAGGGCGGTGAATATGTAGTATGGCACATTGGTGATGATGGAGCCAGCGTATGGCTCGGCTCATACTTTCCAAATCAGATGGATGCAGAATGGGCATACGCTTCTAAATGCTTCCCATGGTTTCAGGATAATGTGATTATCTCTATGGACGAAGATGAAGACGATGATGAAGACGATACAGACGAAACCTTTGAGGAATGCCCTGATATTCCGTAGAGCCGAAACGGCGGAGCGATCCGCCGTCTGCCGGAGATGGTCTACCGGTACTGATGATGGCAGACCGACAGCTTATGCTGTCAGAAAGGAGAGATCATGTGGAGTACTTAACCGTTAAGGAAGTGGCTGAGCTGAAAGGCTGCAAGCCACAGTATATACAAAAGCTTGCCAAAGACGGCAAACTGGATGCTGTTATTCGGGAGCATCCACAGAATCATAAGCCCTGCTATATGTTCCCGGTATCATCCCTGCCGGATGATCTGAGGGCGAAGTATTATGGCAGACTGAAAACGGATTCCAGAACAGCTCCAGAGCTGA
Organism: Ruminococcus sp.; assembly: GCA_017472145.1. Taxonomy (GTDB): domain Bacteria; phylum Bacillota; class Clostridia; order Oscillospirales; family Ruminococcaceae; genus Ruminococcus_C. The sequence continues at coordinate 57,842 of JAFUQX010000063.1, forward strand.
AGGAATCTGAGCTTTTAAAACCTCGTAAAAAGGTGGTTAAAAAGCCTTTTGAAGCGTACACCGCAGAAGAACGCAAGGAAATTGCTTTATGGTGCGGTATTATCCGTGAGTGGCAGGATCTGAGAGCGAAATATAAGAAAAAGACCTCAGTCGATGCTGATTTCGTTGGAAAATGCAGACTGGAGTATGGGGAGAGTATCAATATCAGTATAGATATTCTTTATAGAAAATACGCTGCATTCAGGGAGAATGACTATGACGGTCTGATTGATAAGAGAGGCGGTTGGAATAAAGGCATTTCATTCATGAATGAAGATGTCTGGAAGATGTTCACGAGAATATACCTTGTTTCCAGCCGTCCGACTGTTAGCCGATGCTATACCGACCTGAAAGCATGGTGCGCAACCAATTTTCCCGAACTGTACAGCTCCATACCGTCAGAACGAACATTCCGCCGAAGAATCAAAAACGAGATTCCAGATTGCGTGATTGAATTTACTCGGTATGGCAAGAAGTCCTGCTTTGACAAATATCTTGAATACATAGAGCGTGATTACACGGATCTGAATGCCAATGACATATGGATCGCAGACAACCACACGCTTGATGTCATATCGCTGTCTTCTGAAGGAAAGCCACACAGACTGTCGCTTACAGCGTATATGGACGCTAAGAGCGGAGTCATTGTAGGATGGAATCTGTGTGATAATCCCTGCTCACAGTCAACACTGCTTGCGTTCCGTGCAGCTGTTCTGAATGGCTACGGCATACCGCTTGGCGTATATTTCGATAACGGTTCTGAGTTTCTGACGCATGACATAGCCGGAAGAGGACACCGTAAAAAAGCAAGCTGGAATAAAGGTGATGATCCACCTACGATCCTTTCACTGCTGGGCGTTACAATGACCAATGCTCTTGTAAAAAATGCGAAGGCAAAAAATATTGAGCGGTATTTTCTCACATTCAAGGAATTTATCTCAAAGGCGTTTAGCGGATATTCGGGAGGAACGATTCTGGAGAGACCAGAAGATCTTGCGCAGAAGGTTAAAAACGGAGAGATACCAACGGATGAGGAAGTTGCTGAGCTGCTGTCTACGCTGATCAACGGCGGATACAACTGTAAAGAGTACGGCGGCAAAGAAAAACGCTATAAGGGTATGACCAGAATTGAGGTCTGGAATGAAAGCATCAATTCCGCTGAAGTTTCATTCCGCGATGCAGATGATGAAGACCTTACCCTGCTTCTTGCAAGAACATCTCGCTATCAGAAAATCCAACGAAATGGAGTGCACATCGAACTTTATGGCAAAAAAGTTTGGTTTAAAGATGAGAATACAGCGTTCCACGTTGGAAAAGAAGTGTATGTCCGCTACGATCCGGCTGAACTGGATGAAGTCAGAGTGTACGATAAGGCAACAGATCAGTTCCTGTGGGTATACAAAAGAGCGGATTATCTCAATGTGCCTTACAACGTCAAAGACGAAGAGGGACGGGATAAAATTGCAGTTGCAATGTCACATATTGCAAGAAACAGAAAGGCGATCATGCAAACAGTTGCAGCCTATACGGATTCTGATGCAATTGATGTACTGGCAGCAAGAATCAATGAGGCGGCATCTAATATGGATAAGATGAAGATATGTCGCCCAAAGACTGTACATCCCATTACTGCTGCGGAGCTGAACGCTGAGCATCCGGGACGTGGGGAAATCATTGCTGTCTCTATTGCGGATGAGCTGGCAGCTTTAAAGGCTGTAAACGATAAGCTTGAGAAAGTGAAAGGAGCGTAATTTATGGATTTAAAAGAAAGAGCTGCGGTGATTGCAGATGATCTTAAGGTGGATTTTGATAAGGTTCACATGGTTGTGGGACTTACAAAAGACCAGTTTGAAGCTGCATGCAGCGGCGACAATAATATTCTGGATAAGGCAATACAGTTTCTGGAGGAGCGTGAAGCAGCGTTTGCTGCATATGAGTCTGAACAGGCAGACGCACTTAAAGCGTTTGAAAAGCTCATTACGATAGAGGGCAACCAGAGAAAGGCTGCTGAAAAGGTAGGGATCGGACAAGCGATCATTTCACAGATGAGAAGAGGCAAATATATCGGACGATCTGAAAAGTACTTCTCCATTCTGACAGAGTATTTTCAGATCAAGGCAGAAAAGAATGAACTCCCCAGCGTATTTGTTCCGGTTGACTATGCCCCCACGACCATCTCTCAGATGATATATGAACGCCTGAGAAACGTTCATGTTCTTGGCGGATGTGCCGTCATAACCGGCGACTCCGGCATAGGAAAGACCAAAACTATACAGAAGTATGCTAAGGATAATCGTACAAAAACGATCGTGATCACTGCGAGCGTGTTTCATCACACTGCGAATGATGTGCTTTATCTGCTGGCATCAGAGCTTGGAATCAGTGACAGCAACAAGCGGCGTGTCAAAAATGCGCTCTTCTCGAAGCTGCGTGACGGAATGATCATCATTGTGGACGAGGCGCAGGAACTCACCTACCAGGCAGCCAATGCGCTGCGCTCCATCCCCGACTATTTTGAAGCAAAGGGAGAAACCATCGGACTTGCCTTTGTTGGAAATCCCTGCTTTTACAATAAGTTTAACGGCAGATACACAAGTGACCGTGTTCAAGTAAGCAGCCGATTTGTCACTGAACCGACCTATACAGCGGAACAGATACAGTTTGAAGATACAAAGATGCTGTACCCCCAGCTGACGCAGCAGGACATGCTGTCAGAACTGATGTTCCTGCACAGCATTGCAACAACACCGAATCTTGGTCAGCGGAAAGCCTTGTTCATCTTTAAAAACGCATACAACTACGGAAGATATGACCTGGATGCACTGATTAAGGGTGCGAAGGATGCGAAAATTCATTTCGACAATCTGAATGAGATCCTGAACAGAATCAAAAAGATGGAGGTATAGGCATGAAAAACGGCAAGCGTCCCACCAGGGCGCAGAAGATGCCGATCCAGTCGCTGGGATTCCAGCCGGATAACTGGCTGATCTCCAAGAATACCAGCACAGAAATGGTGATTGTGCATCGGTTTACCGGACGAACAAGAGTTATCCCGAAGCGAGGGCTGTATGATGAATAAAAACATGGAAATCCGAATACGTAAAGATCTGAGTCCGTTGAATAAGGCTGAGCTTGTAGAAATGATCCTATTTCTGATGAGAACGTCTACCGTTGCCATCCGATACACTCTTCCGGGAGGATATGACGTGCCGGAGGTAATACGAGTCATCCGAAAAAAGACGCTGTTAGAAAAGATTGGCAGGCTTCTGGAGGAAAATGACAAGCTACAGGCTGAACTCTCTGAACTCCTAAAGTCTCCGCCTGGAACATCTGCGACAGCAGCAGGTCTCTTGAATCGCCTGGAGCAGAATGAAAAGAAGTATATGCAGATGTCAGAGCGGCTGGAAAAACTGGAAACACAGTAAGTATAACCGCATATGAGGAGCGCACCTGCTCCTCCCCTAATGCAGCCGAAGACGGTGACAAGCCCGTGCAAATGCAGAGTCGGGAAAACAAAATACATAATATGGAGGTATTGTCATGGGAACACTGACGAAAAAGCAGGCAGCGGCAATGCTGCTGGCTGTGCAGAAGGTCAAGGAACTGGAAGCAAAGAAGAAGGAGATCGACACGCAGATCAAGGAGAACACCGATCTGATCAAGGAGTTGATGGAGAGCAAGCTGCTGGAAGAGGTAGAGGTTGGAGAGTACACCGTCCGCTGGGCAGCAATGGCAGCAAGCCGATTTGACACTACCACATTTAAGAAGGAGCATGAGGAACTGTATATGCAGTACCTGAAGCCTTCTACCAGTAAGCGGTTTTCGATTAAGTGAGGAGGAATCATGACAGAGAAACAGTGGAAAACAGCAGAAGAACGACTCGGAATGCCCTGTGCCATGATCACATTAAAAGCTGACGGGTATCGAATTGATATCCAGACACAGCTTGACAAGATGAAATTGGTTCTGGCTGTCTATGTGAATGGTGAGATTCGTCTGGAGTGGGCTTCCAATGACTGCGAGATCCGCCGGAAGTTCTATTTTGGTGAAAAGCGAACACTGCTGTCACGCAAACAGAGAGAGGAACTGAAAAAAGAGAAAAAGGCATTTCAAAAGGCGGTTAAGGAGAAAATGGAATACAAGGTCTATACTCCCTACTGGAATTCATTCTGCTCTCTGAAACGGCATCTCATCAAAAATTGCACCTCTATCGAGCAATGGGAGGAGCTGAGTGTGTGAGTCAGAAGCAGAGCGTCCAGAAGCTCTACGCCAAAGCAGCAGTCCTGGGCATGGTCGAACCCGGAAGTCATGAGGATGCGTTTCATCAGCTTGTGTACGGTCTAACCGGCAAGGAATCAGTAAAGGCTCTGACGGAGCAGGAAGCTGAGCGTGTAAAAAAAGAGCTTGCCCGAAGGCTGAGAACGCAGAAGCCCAGACACAGCACAAAGCAGCAGGATGTCCCCGGCATGATGACATACAAACAGAGGTCCTATGCATGGCGGCTGATCTATGACCTTGCAGCGCTCTCACCCTCAAAGGCCAGCGAGGGAGAGCGTATGGCAGGAGCAGTACAAAAGATACTTGGAATTACTGCTGCGCCTGCTGATCCGCTGCGCTGGGTAACATTTGAAGACGGGAAAAAGCTGATCGAACATCTGAAACGCTACGTAAGAGCGGCACAGAAAAAGGCGGTGAAAAGGGATGAATCTGGATAGGCTGACAATGGAACAGCTGCAAGGCAATCAGAAGGAACTTGCGGAGACGATCGGTATTGAAGCCTATCGGAAGCTGGTAGCACGGTACGGCGGAGGAAATGTGTATGTATGCAAGCTGGATACACTGCTGCAGCCATTCCGGGATGAAGAAATCTATCGCATGTTCAACGGACGTAATTACAGAGAAATCGCTGTACAGTATAATCTGACTGAAAAAACGGTGCGTGAAATCATTGCAAAACAGAACGAAGCGAATATGTCCGGACAAATGCTGCTGATCGATGATGAATTCTGATGATAGAAATAAGTGAATGCACGCCCTGTCTGTACGGGTGTCTGAATTGTATGCTATGCTGTAATTAACGGCATAGCATATTTTTTTAGGGAGGGACAAAAACTTGCCGCAGGAATTTATTTACTACCTGTTTACAACAGCAGTTACCGTTGTGATCGGAATCATCGGATATTTTCTGAAACGCACCATGAGCCGCAGCGACCAGAATGAAGCTGCCATCCGTGAACTGAGAGACGACCTGCTCACACTCTCTGACCGGTACGCCACAAAAAATGATGATTTCGTCCGGACGATGACACGACTAGAAACGAAAATTGACAAGCTGAAGGGGTGAGAAAATTGGAACAGAAAGAACTGATGCAGCGTATGCAGCAGAGCGCATTTGCCAGAAATAACGCAATGGCCCTGAAGGCCATCAACCTGCTGCGTGATAAATATGTCGCACTGGAGGATATCTGCAATGCGCTGCAGCCAAGCATGACGGAACCCGAATTCCGGGACGCTGTAAACTATCTGACCGAATGTGGTTACATCCGGCTGCGTGATACGGAAACCAAGAGCGTCACCACCCTTGCAGATGCACCTATGAACGCACTGGAAGCAAAGGTCACAGCAGACGGCATCCGGATCATTGCCTGCACACGCACGGATGAGTGCATTGATGTGTAAGGAGGTGCAGCATGGGAAGACGTAAGCATTCCAAGATTGACCACCTTGATCCGGCAGTAAAGGCTACAGTGGATGAGATGATCAGGACCGGCACGTATTACTACCGTGACATTGTGGCATACATTCAATCCCACGGCATCAGCATTTCCCTTGCAGCTGTCGGCAAGTATGCAAAGAACCTCATGAGTACGCTGGATGCGCTCCGTATTTCGCAGGAGAACTTCCGGGCAATCATGGAGGAAACAGACCGCTATCCTGATCTTGATATGACAGACGGCATTCTGCGCCTGCTGTGCAACCAGATGCTGGAAGCTATCAACAAGCTGCCAGAGGAACGCCTGGAGAACATCGATTTTGATGCACTGACAAAGAATGCAGTTGCGCTGACCCGTGCAATTGCGTACAAAAAGAATATCGACATCAAGAGCAGGGATACGCTTGAAAACGGCGCAGAACAATTCAAGGAACTGATCTTTGAAGCAATGGCTGCGGAACGACCTGACTTGTACAAGGAAGTCAAGAAATTTATTAAGGCAAAACAGAAGGAGGATGATGCGAAATGATGTATGTATTTCAGGTGAAGCCCGGCACGGATCTGCTTGTTGCGTCAAATCTCCGGAAAAGAGGATACTTTGTGCGCTGCCCTCAGAGAACGCTGTTTCTTCGCAAGGATGGCGAATGGACAGAGAAAACAGAGCCTGTATTTGCAGGATACCTGTTTTTGGAACATCCGTACGACAAGCCGCTGAGCAATGCGCAGTATTACGACATCTGCAATACCGATGGTGTTGTGGGCTTTCTGAAGAATGGAAGCACTCCTGCGCAGCTGGCAGAACATGAGGAGCAGTACATACACTGGCTCTGGAACTACGGCAAGCCCATTGCAGCATCTCATGTGTACAAGACACCGCACGGCGATTGTATGATCCTGAGCGGCGTGCTGCGGGATTACAGCGACCGCATTGTCAGCATGGATCTGCGTCAGAGACGTGCGAGAATCCGGGTGCCGATCTGCGGTAAGGACTACAAGGTCACGTTGCCAGTCATCGGTATTTAAACGGCTTACACAAATCAGTATCCGTCAAAGCTTCGGTTGATCCGTCCCGTTGCAGAGACTGATATGGCATAGGGCGGAACGGAATGCAGTGCGCTTTTTTGCATCTGCAATCCAAATGGCGAAGCATACCCGTTTAAAATGCGTTTAAACGGCCGTGTGAGCGTTTAAGAAAAATCGCACGACAAAGTTTGTGCAAAAGTATAGGATGGCTTACAGGGGCGTTTCCGTCCCTGTTTTTTATTGTGACAGAAAGGAGGGCACAATGGGCAAAAAGAAAAAGAGCATCAAGGAGCTGGCAGAAGGCCTTAAGGCTTATGAGGAGCGAAAAAAGGCTGCACGGGATGCGGACTTTACCGACCTTGAATCCTTCAAGGCCGCCTATCTCAATGAGCCTGATTCCAAGAAGCGAAAGAAGCTCGTAGAGGAATACAAAAAGCGTCATGCGGAGTTTGCAGAGTTTCTGAATGAGAACGGAGAACTGGTTTCTGCTGATGCAAAGATAACAGCAACTGTACAGGCAGTTCTGTCCGGTGCAGCGGAAGAAGCTGATAACGCTGAAGCCTCTAATCTCTTTGAAAAGATACGGGAGGGACTGCGATGAAATTCGAAAGCTTCTCTCCCAAGCAGCTCTCAGCCATGCTCTGGTGGAGCTTGCCGGAATACAAGGATCATGACGCAATCGTCTGTGACGGTTCCGTCCGTTCCGGCAAAACTATGGCTATGTCAATTGGTTTTGTCATGTGGAGCATGAAGACCTTTGACAATGAAACCTTTGCATTCTGCGGAAAGACTATCGACAGTTTGAAACGCAATGTCATAACTCCGCTTCAGAAGTGGCTGGGCGGTATTATACAGCCGAAAATCAATCTCTCCAAGAATTACATGGACATCAGCTGGCTTGGGCATCAGAACCGTTACTATTTCTTTGGTGGTAAGGATGAAAGCAGCTATGCACTGATTCAGGGTATGACTCTGGCAGGTGTACTTCTGGATGAGGTCGCTCTGATGCCGAAATCGTTCGTTGATCAGGCTGTTGCTCGTTGCTCTGTAAGCGGTTCCAGGATGTGGTTCAACTGCAACCCAGACGGCAGTGAAGAACATTGGTTTTATAAAGACTGGATCGACGATGTAAACGGAAATGCAGATAAGAAGAATCGTCTCCACCTGCATTTTACCATGAAGGATAATTATGCATTGTCCGATGCGGTGAGAGAGCGATACGAACGGCTCTATACAGGAGCATTCTACGAAAGGTACATTCTGGGATTATGGAGAGCCGTGGAGGGTATTGTGTATCCCATGTTTTCCAGGGAGCATCATGTTATCCCTGACAAAGTTCCAAGCATTGGTGAGGGCGAATACTATCTCAGCTGCGACTATGGTACACTGAACCCGACTGCTATTGGTCTTTGGCATTTGTCTCCTCATGGATATGCGATCAAGGTCAGAGAGTACTATTATGACGCACGTAAGAAAGGAATGTCCCGCACGGATGAGGAACACTATGCGCAGCTTGAAAAGTTAGCTGGGAAGCTGGCACCCTTTGTGCGTGCTGTTATCGTTGACCCGTCTGCTGCATCCTTTATCGAGACGATCCGCAGACACGCCAAATTCCGTGTCTGGCATGCAGACAACAGCGTGCTGGACGGAATACGTGATACAGCGACACTTCTGGAGCTGGGACGGCTTCGATTCTGCGCATGCTGTGAGGACACGATACGTGAATTCGGGCTGTACCGCTGGGATGAAAAAAACTCCAAGGATGCGCCCATCAAGGAAAATGACCACGCCATGGACGAAACAAGGTACTTTGTCCGCACGGCGATGAAAAGAACTCTGAAACAAATTGCAAGGGAGCTGGAGGTGAGTGCAGTATGATTGATGCAAGCGGCATTGCAGCTGCTCTGGGTGTGCCTTGTATAATCAGCGGCGAAATGATGCGGAAAATGGAAACATGGGAACGGCTCTATCAGAATCGTGCCGGATGGCAGAATGAGCGAGTCAGAGCAATGCGTCTCCCTGTTTCGATTGCCCGTGAATTGAAGCGGCTGACGCTGACAGAACTGGAACTTACATCTGACCGCGAGGATCTGACAAAGCAGATGCAGGCTGTGATTCCTTTGCTGCGGCACAAATTGGATGCCGGACTTGCTTACGGCGGGATGCTGTTTAAGCCATATCGAAATGGCAGCAAAGTTTATGCAGACCTCATTCCCCAGAATCAGTATCTTCCGGTAAACTACACGGATACCTGTACTGCTGTCATTTGTCCGGAGGAGGTCGTTGTCGGCAACACCTGCTATATACGGCTTGAGCATCATACATATGACAGTATTTCTATGACGCATACAATTACGAACCGATATTTCAGCTCGGGTATGCCCGGATTTCTGGGGAAGGAATGCTCCGCACCGGATGTTCCCGCCTGGAAAGGCATACCTGTCCGGGAGGTATTTCCAGGTGTCCGGCACCCTCTTTTTGCGATTTTCCGCACACCGGGCGCCAACAATATCGACCCTGCGTCGCCGCTGGGCGTTTCTGTTTTTGCGGATGCAGTGGATTTTATCCGCGATGCAGATGTACAATGGGAGCGTATCCTCTGGGAACTGGAATCCTCGGAGCGTGCCATTGATGCGAGTGAAGACCTGTTCCGGTTCAATCCATTTACGCAAAAGCCGGAGCTTCCCAAAGGCCGGGAGCGGATGTATCATTGTCTGGAACGTTCTGGGAAAGAAAATGCAATATACAGCACCTTCTCCCCGGAAATCCGTGATGCAGCGCAGTTCAATGCCCTGAATCAGATGCTGAGAAGAATCGAAAACAGCGTAGGGCTCTCCTATGGAACACTGTCAGAGGTTTCAGACGTAGAGAAGACTGCGGAGGAGGTGCGCAGCTCCAAACAGCGCAGCTTTTCGTGTGTGAACGACATCCAGCAGAATCTGAAAGCAGCCTTGCAGCAGCTTTTCTACGGGATGCAGTATTACGCGGATTATCTGAACGGCAGCGGTCAGCTGCCGGATGCGGAGCTGACCTGTACCTTCGGGGATGGTGTTCTCGAAGATACGGACAAGGAGTTCCAGAGGAGACTGCTTCTTGCACAGGCAGGCTACATAAAGCCTGAGAAGCTGCTTGCATGGTACTTCGGCTGCAGCGAGGAAGAGGCAAAGGAGATGATACCTCAGAGCAGCATGAAATCAAACGCTCCTGCGCTGTTTGGAGGATAAGCCATGCTTACGCCGGAATACTATGAATCCTGCTCCGAACTGATATTGCAGCAGTACGCTGACCTTGAAGACGCTATTCTGAGGGACATCATCCGCAGGATCATGAAAACAGGCGTTGTCACGGAATCGGCAAAGTGGCAGGCGGAAATGCTCCAGGAAGCCGGGCTGGTATACAATGACATTGTAAAGTCGGTTTCGCAGCATACCGGAATGATCGCTGAGGAAGTGCAGCGGCTCTTTGAGGACGCTGGCGTGGAAACGGTAGAGGCTGACAATGTTGTCTATCGTCAGATGGACAAAGAACCGAAGTCGCTGCTGCTCTCTGCGCCTATGATGCAGGTGCTGGAAGCCGGATACCGGAAAACGCTGGGGCAGCTCGATAACCTGACTGCCACAATGCCCTCCGCCGGACAGCGGATGTACATAAACGCCTGCAATCAGGCTTACATGAAGGTCACATCCGGTGCTTTTAGCTACCAGCAGGCTGTCATGCAGGCGGTAAAAGAAACGGCTGCATCCGGCTTAAAGGTCGTTGAATACGATTCCGGCCGCTCTGATCGGCTTGAGGTTGCTGTGCTGCGTGCGGTCCGTACAGGCGTAGCTCAGACCTGCCGTGAGGTCGGCAGGATGAATGCGGAGGAGAACGGCTGCGAACTGATGGAGATTACAGCACACAGCGGCGCACGTCCTGAGCATGCACGCTGGCAAGGACAGCTGGTAGATCTGACAGGACGGCGCAGAGGCGAGACGATTGACGGTTTGCGTGTGCTGTCGCTCTCTGACATAGGTTATGGTCAGATCACGGGCTTCGGCGGTGTAAACTGCCGGCATGACTGGTATCCGTATTTTGAGGGCTATTCTGTTCCGAACTACACGCAGGAACGTTTGGAAGAGCTGAATGCACGGAATATCGAATACAACGGCAAGATGCACACTCAGTATGAGATCAGCCAGATGCAGCGTGCGCAGGAACGGAAGATCCGGGAGCTGAAGCGCAGGGCAGTTACATGGGATGAAACGGCTAAGACTTCCTCTGACGCTGAAATAAAATCCGCCGCACAGAAGAAATATACGGACTCTGCGGTGAAGCTGAAAGCTGCGGAGCAGAAGCTCAGCGATTTCTGCAAGGCCACCGGCCAGGATCGTGACCGGTTCAGGGAACAGGTCAACGGGTTCGGTCGGCCTCAGGCTCAGAGGGCGGTCTGGACAGCCAAAAAGTCACAAAAGGCGTTGACTTTCGGCTCAGATAGTGGTATAATGAAAACACAGAAAGCATCTTCTGGAGGCAAAATTCAGTGGAAGCCCAAAGGCAAGGATCTGACTGCTGAACAACGCAGAGAATTGACAGAATATGCGTCAAGCAAAGGTATCACATTGACAGGCCTTGCAGGAACTGATGTTGATGCTGAACTTTTGAAAGAAGCTGTCGATGATGCAGCGTTTATTCTTGACCTGCATCCTGAATTGCGAGGTTCTTCCGGAAATCCGTTTACAATAAAAATTGTAAACGGCATGGATGCGAATGACTTTGCAATGACGTACAAGCGTGAGCGAAATATAATCCGATTAAATGCAAATGCTTATCGCGATAAGCAGAAGCTACAGGAAGAGTATCAAAGACTTGTCGATCTGAAGTGGTTTGTACAAGGCACATCATATCGATCTATTATAAAGCATGAACTGGGGCATGTATATGCCAATGTGCATAAAATTGATGGATTAAAATTGGCAAAGGATTTATTGCAGATGAGCGGCGATGAAACGCTTATGTATGTTATGGATAATCTCTCATTGTATAGTGGTTGCTATTCGGATGGTTCTGAGATAATCTCGGAAGTTTTTTCGAGTTATTACGGCGGCAATCCAAAAGCATTTGAAAGGAACTTTATTGCGCTTTTAAAGGAGGATGGTTAAGATGACGGCAAATACAGAAACTATGTTGTGGCGTACAAACAAAGAATGGTATACGCTGAACGAAAAAACAAGAAAGATCGAATTAACCGACAAGGCTCCGAAGGAAGCTGTTGAGAGCTTTAAAAAATGGAAGGAAAATACTCAGATTTAAATTGCAACAATCCAATTCGACAAAAGCATCTCTCTGGAGGTGCTTTTTCTATTGCCTGAAAGGAGCCATCTATGAAACCGTTTCCTGTTGGATATCCGTCCCGGAATCAGAATACGAAAAATACAACATAGGGGATTACTATCCGTAATGCGCTAAAAACAAAGCAGACGGAAGTAATTCCAAGCACCCTGAGTCCGGGGTGCTTTTTTCATGCCCGAAAACAGCTTAAACGCTGTTTTTCATAGGATAAAATCCGATTTGAACGAAAGGAAAACGCTATGACAATTAAGAAGACTATGACAGAAAGGAAGAGTATTATGATTGATCAGAAGTATCTTAACGGCCTTGGTATCACCGATGAAGCGGCAGTAAAGGCGATTACTGAAACCTACGCTGCGGATATCCAGGCGGAGCAGGATGCAGCTGCTGCCGCAAAAACGCAGCTGGAGGAGGCAAACAAAATCATCCAGTCCTACAAGGACATGGACGTGGAGAGCATCCAGAAGTCGGCGGACGAATGGAAGCAGAAGTGTGAACAGCTGGTGGCTGACCGCAAGGCAAAGGAACACAGCGATAAGATCGACAAGTACGTGCAGGCACAGGGCATGAGAAACAGCGTCTACGCAGAGCACCTGAAACGTCAGATCCTGGAGCGGAAGCTACAGTTTGATGACAAGGGCGTACTTACTGGCGGTGATGCTGTTGTAAAGGCGCTGCGTGAAAGCTGTCCGGATGCTTTCCTTGCAAATCCGTCCGGGTATGGAGCAGCTGCGCCCACTTCCGGACATGTACCGACTGCACTGAATGGCGTAGAACGTGCGTTTTACGCAAAGAATCCCGATCTGATCCCCAAGAACTGATAACAGGAGGTAATTTTTATGGCACATGAAGCACAGGAACGTTACAGCAAGCTTGTACTTGCCAGACTCAGAAAGGAACTGGTTCTGGCTGACGGCGTTGTATTCAACAACGACTATGAAGGCGATCCCACTGCCGGCGCAGTAAAGATTCCGGTACGTGACAAGGAGGTCTCTGCCCGTGACTATGACAAGGCAAAGGGCACATCTCCGGAAAGCGGTACCACAACGTACAAGACGATCCCCATCACGAAGGATGTTATCGTTAATGAGATCATTGACGGCTATGATGCAGAAGCAGTCCCGGACAATCTGGTGGCTGATCGTCTGGACAGCGCAGGCTATTCCCTTGCCAACCGCATCGATGATGATGGCGCCACTGCTCTGATCGAAGGCAGTACACATGTATCAGTGGAGGGCGTTTCTCCTATCAATGTATATGATATCGTTGTGGATTTGCGTACAAAGATGTCGAAAGCGAACGTTCCGCTCAAGGACAAGAAGCGTTATCTTCTGGCAACGCCGGATTTTCAGGCACATCTGCTCCGGAACGAGAATTTTATCAGTGCGTCAGCTCTGGGTGATGCTGTAAAGCAGGAAGGCGTTATCGGCAGAATTGCGGGATTTAACGTGTACGAATGGAATGACGATACAGCAGGCCTCCAGTGCATTGCCGGTCATCCTCGATTTGCAACGCGTGTACAGGAATTCACGGCTGAACCGGAGATCGTCAGCCTGAAGGGTGATGCAAAGTATGTAAAGGCATCTGCGGTCAAGGGCAGAGTTGTATTTGATCACGCTGTACTACGTAAGAGTGCGGTTTACTCCGTGTTTGCACCGGCACTCATTGAGCTTGTGCAGAGTGCTTTCAGCAGTGGCAAGGTAACACTGGCAACAGCTGAGACCGCTACAGACAGCTTTGTATACCGCGTGAATCCCACAAAGCGAGCCACCTATGAGGAGGATTTTTCTGCCCTCAAGGAAACCAACGCCTGGACATCCGGCTCTGAAATCGCTGCAAAGAAGGGCGATACAGTTGAGATCATCGATCTGAATGCAGAAGGCAAGTGCGTGGCTGTCGGCTATATGAAGGTTGAGTAATATGGCATACGCAACCTATGAGGAGTACCGGACACTTTACGCCGGTACTCTTTTTACGTCCGAGGAAAGCTTCCGGCCCTATGCAGAGAGAGCGTCTGATTACATGGACGCTGTCACCTCTGACCGTCTCCAGCAGCCGGACTGCATGATC
>JAFUQX010000011.1 GCA_017472145.1 Ruminococcus sp.
AGCAACTGACTCTTAATCAGTGGGTCCTGGGTTCGAGTCCCCGATGGTGCACCAGCGGATATGGCGGAATCGGCAGACGCGCTAGCTTCAGGTGCTAGTCCTCGCAAGGGGGTGGAGGTTCAAGTCCTCTTATCCGCACCAAACGACTTCATCGAAAGATGAGGTCGTTTTTTGTTTATAGGAAGATTCTGTTATACGATTTATACGAAAAAATGAGGTCTCTCTGTTCTGGAGGAGACCTCATTTTTTGTTTTGGCTATAGTTGCACAATTGGTAAGGTGCAAGGAGGTGTGATATGATTATAAAAGGAAAAAATATTTTTTTAAGTCTCAATCCCACAATTGGTAAGGTGCAAGAAGCACGTATTCATATACACTCTTCGCAGATTCCGCGAGCATGTCTCAATCCCACAATTGGTAAGGTGCAAGTGTTTTTCTTACGATAACTACACAGTAGCATCATCGTATCGGAATGTCTCAATCCCACAATTGGTAAGGTGCAAGTAGTTTGTAACCGCAGTAATCAACAGCGCACGCTTTAGGTATCAATCCCACAATTGGTAAGGTGCAAGCTTCGAAGGAGAGAATCACTATGGCAATGTCAAAAAAAGCAAAAAAGTATCAATCCCACAATTGGTAAGGTGCAAGAAGTAAACCTAATGGCATATCAGAGATATATGCTGGTATCAATCCCACAATTGGTAAGGTGCAAGATGTTAATGTTTAACATCTAAATTTCGCACATTGAAAAATGGAGTATCAATCCCACAATTGGTAAGGTGCAAGAGTTATTGAAACTGGTAGCTAAGGCACCTCAGGAACGTATCAATCCCACAATTGGTAAGGTGCAAGCTTTTCGACAGAAAGGGAAGTGGATAAGAAACTTACAGAAAGTATCAATCCCACAATTGGTAAGGTGCAAGGGAAGAGTATAAGGGATTAGAACCCCTAGCAGATAGTCTCAATCCCACAATTGGTAAGGTACAAGAACAACAAATTGTTCTCTTACGTTCAGTATACCACAGGACGCAGATTCTGTCAAGGAAAAAATTCAGAAAGGCCGTGGGCGGACGCTTTCTTGCAGTCCACGAAGAAATATGCTAAAATCAAATTGTATGAGAAGGGGAGCTTTTTCTCCGGCACCTACACGCTGACATGTGGTTATTTTTTTGAAAAAGCGTGTCACAAATTCCCATGGAGAATTGTTATTATATACAGGACGTCCTAAGAAAGGGTGTGGTCAATATGAGCAAGGAAGAAAAACGAAGGAAGATCGAGCGCCTGTATGAGCTGTACGAGCAGCCCATGTACCGGATCGCCTATGCCATCCTTCACCATGTGCAGCAGTCTGAGGATGCCGTGCACGATGCATTTGTGAAGATCATGCGCAATCTCCAGCAGATCGATGATATATCCAGCCCGGAAACCAAACGTTATATCGTGCAGATCATCCGGAATACCGCCATCAATCAGTACCGGAAGAATGCCGCAGACGCCCGGCGCTTCACAGAGCTGGACGATACGGCCGCACAGATTCCCGATGAAAACAATGAGGTGCAGCAGCGGCTGATTCACATGGAGCAGTCCGAGATTGCAGAGGACATTCTGAGCGGACTGAGTCCATCGGAGCGTGAGATTTTACAGCTTCGCTGCGAGGAGGAGCTGTCCTTCAAGGAGATCGCGCTCCGGCTGTCCCTCAGCGAAGCGGCGGTGCGGAAGCGGTTTGAACGTGCAAAGAAAGCCGCACAAAAACAGAAAGGGGAGTCCCATTATGGCAAAGAACTATTTACCTTTTGAGGATGAGAATTGGAACGAAATCGTAGAGGACGCCTTCGCACCGGATGCAGAGGTACATGTGTTCTCAGAGCATTATCAGAAAAGGAAGATGAGACTGATGAATAAAAATACACAGAAAAAACCGATCCTGCGCAGGAAAAGCTTTATCGCAGCGGCCGCCGCTGTTGCAGCTGTCGTTGTGATTCCCACCACGGCCTTTGCAGGCAGCCGGATCTATACCGCCTTCATGGAGCAGCCGGCCCAGTATCAGCGTGATATTACCATCGAGCTTGGAGAATCGGCCGAAACATCTCAGACAGATGACGGCGCAGCCGTAGTAGATTCCGGAACATACAAAATGTCTGTCGGCTATGTGCCGGAGGATCTGAAGCTTGAAGCCACCGCAGAAAACGAGGATGGCTATGTTAATTCCTTCAAGTACGGCACCTACGACACTGAAGACTGGCGCAGTGCGCTTTTCGACTTCTTTGTGATCGACAACGAATCCCGCACCTTCAATGAAACCCTGAAGCATGTTGTAGCAGAATCGAACTACGAAACGGAAGACAGGATCGTGTTCATTTCCAGGCTTGACAACGATCGTTCTGAGATCTGGGTCGCATTCAAGGATACAAAGTATGTGGCAAAGATCCTCGCATTGCAGGAATTTACGGATGACGAGCTGAAAATGATGGCAGAGGGTCTTGTTCTGGAGGAGTCTGATGTTGAGGTTGCATCTTCCTACACCACATATACTGAATATCAGGAACAGCTTCGGGCAGAACTAGAAAATGCAGATGCGTCTGAACCGGAATTCTATAAGGAACATATGGGTGAGATGAATCTTATCTCTGTAGGCGAGACCTTCAGCGATTTTGATGTGGATGTTACCCTTGATTCCATAACGTTTCAGGATACCTTCGACGGTCTCACTACCGATTCGATCGGCAGAGATTACGACTACAGCAAGTACATGGACACCGACGGCACACTTGCTGACAATATCCGCACATGGTACACAAAGGGCGACGGCGTGAATACCATTGATGAGGTGGACTACACTGAAACAATGTCTGCAAGGATCATGGTAGTAAATCTGACTTATGAGAACAAGGGCACAGAGGAGATCGAATACTGCATATGCCCGGGAATCCGTCCCATTGATGAAAACGGAGACTGGCTCATTGAGAATAAATATTTTGATGACCGATACGCAGAGGATAGCCTGAGTGCGCTCGGTTATGATGACGGCTTCTTCTCGTTCAGTACCGACCATGCAAACAGCAAGAACAACCTTGCCGCTTTCAAGCCTGGCGAAAAGGCACAGGTTCAGCTGGCCTTTATCGTATACGACGAGCCTGCGGCTGACTATTATCTCTGCCTTGACACTTACCAGGATGTATTTGTTGATATAAGCAGCCTTAATGAATAACCCTCCTTTTATATAACAAAAGCCGGATGCAGTGTGCGTCCGGCTTTTTGCTTGCGGTTGGGCATTGGTGAAAGTGCTGTAAAACAGAGGGAGCTTATTGCATAAAATCACTAAAAAAATGCAGATTCCGTGGTCAAGCCTTGACAAGCAGGCGCGTAGATGGTATAATTGTAAAGGAAAATTTTCGTATTTTTCATGATTTTAAGGGAGGTATTTTCTTATGGCAAAAAATTTCAGAAAGGGTCTTGCAGGCATGATCTCTGCTGTAATGGCAGTAAATCTGGCTGCGGCTTCTGCGATGACAGTCAGCGTACTGGCCGCTGAGCAGAAGTATGAATTCGAGGACGGCACGATCACCGGCGCAACGGTACAGGAAAGCGGTACGGAGCGTTATCAGGAGGGTGCATCCGGGGATAAGTTCGTATTCCTGGAAAACGGCGGTGAAATCGCTTCTGTAACGGTGAATGTTGAAGAGACCGGCATGTACGTCGTTTCTCTGTGCTATTCTGCACCCTATGGCGACAAGATCCACAATCTGCTGGTAAACGATGTGGATCAGGGACAGATCAGCTGTGTGACAACAGACGGTACAGACTGGGCTACGGTTTCTCTTGGCTCTGTAAAGCTGAATGCAGGTGACAATACCATCGGCATCAAGAGCAGCTGGGGCTGGACCAATCTGGACTATCTCACCGTAGAGGCTGCCACTCTGTCGCCGATCCAGGCTACAGACACTGTATGCGCTGACCCGGATATCATTCCGGAGGCTCAGAACCTGATGAACTACATGGCTGCTGTTTACGGTAATCACATCATCTCCGGTCAGCAGGAGATCTATATGTATGGCCCGCACGATTTTGCGTATGAGTTTGACTATATTGAGGATCTGACAGGCGAGCTGCCGGCGATCCGGGGCTTTGACTATCTGAATGAGGCCAATATTCTCTATGGCTCCGAGGACGGCACGACCGACCGTATGATCGACTGGGTAAAGAATAAGGGCGGTATCATCACTGCATCCTGGCACGTAACCGTTCCGAAGGATTTTGCAAACTTCACGCTGGGTGAGACAACAGTAGACTGGTCTCAGGCTACATACGGCGTATGGGCTGATGATGCAAAGACGATTCCGGCTACTGACTTTGACACCTCTCAGATCCTGGTAGAAGGCACGAAGGAAAGAGAATACTGGATGGCTTGTCTGGACAAGCTGGCTGAATCGATCCAGAGACTGGAGGATGAAAATATTCCGCTGATCTTCCGTCCGCTTCACGAGGCTGAAGGCGGCGGCGGTGAGAACGGTTCCTGGTTCTTCTGGGGTCAGGATGGCTCCGAGGTATACAAGAAGCTGTGGATCCTCACCTATGAGACTCTGGTAAATGACCATGGTCTTCATAACATCATCTGGGAATGGAACAGCTACAATTTTGAAACATCTGCCAACTGGTATCCGGGCGATGATTATGTAGACCTGATCGCATATGACAAGTACAACTGTACAAACTGGTCTACCGGTCAGGCTGTACTGGAGCACAATGTAAGTGCGATCTCCAGCACATTCTATGGCATTATGGAAAAGTACGGCAGCAAGAAGATGGTTGCTATGTCCGAGAACGACAGCATCCCGACACTGGAAAATCTGCTTGCAGAAAAGGCTGGCTGGCTGTATTTCTGCCCGTGGTATGACGGCGGCAGCGATGACATCAACTTCCTGAGCAATCCGATCTTTAACACACAGGAAGACCTGAAGACCATCTATCAGAGCGACTATTGCATCACTCTGGATGAGCTTCCGGATGATCTGTACACCAACAGCACCATCACAACTACACTGCCTACAAGCTCATCCACCAAGCCTGTTGAGACTACAACGGTTTCCACAACCACAACGGAGCCGGTTGCTACAGACGAGATCAAGGGCGATATTGAGCTGAGCGGCGCAGACTACCTCATCAGCTTTGATGAAGCAATGGGCGAGGCCGTTTACATTGAGCTGACGGCCGAGGACGTTGTAAACTTTGCCAACGGCGGTGTTGGTATCTCTGCAACGGTAGACGGGACAGACTACTGGGTATCCTATGGATGGGATATTGCAGGCTCTGAGACCCTGAAGATCGACCTGACCAAGCCTACCAGCGTGACCTATAACAACGGTGAGGAGACGGTAACAGATAAGGATCTGATCGCTGAAATCGCTGCGGAAGCACAGAAGCAGACCAATGGTATGGTTCAGATATGGTGGGCCAATGACAGCGCTGGTAAGCAGGTTGAAAGCAGCAACGTAGTTCTTACAGATGCATATCTGCTGAAGGCTGCTGACTCCAGCGAAACCACAACTACTGAAACAACGACATCTGTAACAGAGTCTATTACAGACGAGACCGAGACTACAACTACAGAGACCGTTACTACGACCGCTCCTGTTGAAACGACCACCGCTCCGGTTGAGTCCAGTACAGCAGCGCCGGATTCCTCCAGTACGACCGGTCTTACAGAAGACGGTCCGCTGGTTGCAAGCCTGTATGGTGACACCAACCTGGATGGCAAGGTATCTCTGGTTGATGTTGTATATCTGAACAAGTATATTGCACAGACAGTGAACTTCACATCCACGGCTGTGGCCAATGCCGACTGTGTGGAGGATAATAAGGTGAACAGCGCAGATGCTACTGCACTGCTGGAATTCGTTATCGAGGTGATCGATGCGCTGCCGGTTCTGCCGGAAACAACTACAGAATAATCTGAAATTGCAAGAGAGCCTGTCTGGAAAAAGACAGGCTCTCAGTCTGTAGAAAAAGTCGAATTTTCCGCACAAGGCTCCCCTTAGTAAGGGGAGCTGTCAGCGATAGCTGACTGAGGGGATTGAAAAAAGTACGCAAAATCGCAAGTTTTCTCACATCTTACAATCCCCTCCGTCACGCCTTCGGCGTGCCACCTCCCCTTACTAAGGGGAGGCTTTCAAAGGTTTTTCGACAGTCTGAGAGCCTGTCTGGAAAAAGACAGGCTCTTTTCTGTTGACAGCATGTACCGGGTGTGATATAATATATGTGACTGACAGTTCGATTGCGCCATCCTGTCATAAAACAAAACCAGGGCAGTTGAATTGTAGGAATCTCTATAGGAATCTCTATACATTCAGCGGCTTTCTGTTTTTTCGGAGAGCCGCTTTTTATTTTGGAGGAATTTATGTATTATCTGAAAACATCCGCTGCCTTTGACAGCGCCCATTTTCTCAGCGGCTATGAGGGAAAATGCGCCAATCTCCACGGTCATCGCTGGACGATCGAGGTAACCGCCGCCAAGGAGACCCTTCAGCAGGAGGGGACGTGCAGAGGTATGGTGATCGACTTTGGTGATCTGAAAAAGGCTGTGCGCCGGATTGCCGATTTTTTTGATCACGCTACGATCTATGAAGAAGGTACGCTGAAGGAGAATACCATTGCGGCCTTTCAGGAAGAGGGCTTCCGGCTGATCGCCCTGCCCTTCCGCCCCACAGCGGAATGCTTTGCGAAATATTTCTATGAGCGTCTGCTGGAGGAAGGCCTTCCGGTGCAGAGTGTGGCGGTTTATGAGACGCCGGAAAATTGTGCCGTTTATGAGGTGAAGTGATATGGAGCATATCTATCGTGTTGCAGAATGGTTCGTCAGCATCAACGGAGAGGGCACAAGAGCCGGAGAGCTGGCGGTATTCATCCGGCTGTGCGGCTGTAATCTCCGGTGCAGCTACTGTGATACCCTGTGGGCCGGTTCTATGGAGGCCCCGCACACGGAAATGACAGCGGAGGAGATCCGCCATGTGATTCTGGAAACGGGTGTGCGGAATGTCACCCTCACCGGAGGAGAGCCGCTGCTTCATCCCGGCGCAAAGGAGCTGCTTCAATGCCTTTTGCAGGATGATGCACTCCGTGTGGAAATTGAAACCAATGGCAGTGTGCCGATTGCGGAATTTGCAGATGGTCCGGTCCGGCCGGTATTTACGCTGGACTATAAGCTTCCGGGCAGCGGCATGGAGGAGAAGATGTGCCTGCCGGAAAATCTTCCCTGTCTGCGGAAGCAGGACTGCATCAAATTCGTAGCCGGATCTATGGAGGATCTGCAAAGAGCCGCCGGGCTGATACGGGCCTATGACCTGTGCAGTCTCTGTCATGTATATTTCAGCCCGGTGTTCGGAAAAATAGAGCCTGCGGATATGGTGGAATTCATGAAGCAGGAAAATTTAAACGGCGTCCGGCTGCAATTGCAGCTGCATAAGTTTATCTGGGATCCCAATAAGCGGGGCGTGTAAAGGAGTGAATGAAAATGGCGATTGATCAGGAGAAAATTGCATATCATATCCGTGGAATACTGGAGGCGCTGGGAGAGAATCCCGACCGTGAGGGCCTGGTGGAAACACCGGAGCGTGTAGCCCGGATGTATGCTGAGGTGTTCGAGGGCATTTCCTACAGCAATCACGAAATTGCCCATATGTTCGAGAAAACCTTTACAGAAACCGCTGCTGCGGGAAAAAGCGCTGCGGTGACTGTGAAGGATATCAGCGTGTACAGCTATTGTGAGCACCACATGGCGCTCATGTATGATATGCATGTAAATGTGTCCTATCTGCCCAAGGGAAAGGTCATCGGGCTGAGCAAAATTGCCCGGATCTGTGATATGGCCGCCAAGCGGCTGCAATTGCAGGAGCGGCTGGGACAGGATATTGCGGAGATTATGAAGGAAGCGACTGGCTCGGAGGATGTGGGCGTTGTAATTACCGCCTCTCACAGCTGCATGACGGCCCGCGGCATCCGGAATCTTCCGGCCAGAACCACAACGACCACCTTCTGCGGGGCCTATGAGCACGATGCGTTTTTGCAGAGTCTGGTTATGGATACAAAAGGAGTGTGACGAATATGGAAGCAATGGTACTTTTCAGCGGCGGTGTGGACAGCACCACCTGTCTTGCACAGGCTGTGAAAAAGCATGGGGCGTCTCAGGTGCTGGCTCTGTCGATTTATTACGGACAGCGGCATCAGAAGGAGATCGAATGCGCCGAAAAGCTGGTGAATTATTACGGGGTGAAGTGGCAGACGCTGGATCTGTCCCGGATCTTTGCGGATTCCAACTGCTCTCTGCTGCAAGGCTCAACAGAGGAGATCCCGAAGGAGAGCTATTCTGAGCAGCTTTCTGAAACAGACGGGGCCCCGGTCTCCACCTATGTGCCCTTCCGGAACGGCCTGTTTCTGGCCTCTGCGGCCAGCATCGCCCTGTCTCATGGCTGTAAGGTGATCTACTATGGCCCTCATGCAGATGATGCGGCCGGAAATGCCTATCCCGATTGCAGCACCGTGTTCAATAACGCTATGGCTGCGGCGATCTATGAGGGCAGTGGCCGTCAGGTGCAGGTGGAAGCGCCCTTTGTGGAGATGACGAAGAAGGATATTGTAAAGCTTGGGCTGGAGCTGAATGTGCCCTATGAGCTGACATGGAGCTGCTATGAGGGTGGCGATACTCCCTGCGGTACATGCGGTACATGCATCGATCGTGCGGAGGCCTTCCGTGCAAACGGCGTAACAGACCCGATTGAGAAGTAAGATTTTTTAGTGCAGCAATTTTTATAAAATACTGGCGCAGGGTCCGGGTCGAGGAGTCCCGGGCGGCTGCGATATTACAAGCGAAAGAAATGGAAAGGAAAAACGATCATGGCAGGAAGAACCAAAGAGGAAACCGCCGGCATTACACTGCTGGGCAATCAGAATACAAGGTACAAGGATGACTATGCACCGGAGGTGCTGGAAACCTTTGAGAACAAGCACATCGGACGGGACTATTTTGTCAAATTCAACTGTCCCGAGTTTACCAGCCTTTGTCCGATCACCGGACAGCCGGACTTTGCAACGATTTATATTTCCTATGTGCCGGATGTGCGCATGGTAGAGAGCAAATCCCTGAAGCTCTATCTGTTCAGCTTCCGCAATCACGGTGATTTTCATGAGGACTGTGTAAATATCATCATGAATGATCTGATCCGGCTTATGGATCCCTATTACATCGAGGTGTGGGGCAAGTTCACACCCCGGGGCGGCATTTCCATCGACCCGTATTGTAACTATGGCAAGCCGGGAACGAAGTGGGAGCAGGTTGCATGGGAGCGTCTGACCCATCATGACCTGTATCCGGAAAAGGTAGATAACCGTTAAAGGAGCAGATCGTATGACTAAGGAAGAAATTGCCCTGAAAGCGTGTGATATACTGGAGGAATACTACCCGGATTCGGTCTGTGCCCTGCACTATGACCAGCCCTATGAGCTGCTGATCGCAGTGCGGCTTTCGGCACAGTGTACCGATGCCCGGGTGAATATCGTCACAAAAACGCTGTTTCAGAAATATCCTACGCTGGAAGCCTTTGCAAATGCAGATCTTACCGAGCTGGAGCAGGACGTGAAGCCCTGCGGATTTTACCGCACCAAGGCCAGGAGCATCATTGAAATGGCACAGCGGCTGATCACGGTCTATGACAGCCGGATTCCGGACACCATGGAGGAGCTTCTGACCCTGCCGGGCGTTGGCCGCAAGACCGCCAATCTCATTCTGGGAGATGTCTATGGTCAGCCGGCCATTGTAACGGATACGCACTTTATCCGGATCACAGGCCGTCTGGGGCTGACGCAGAATAAAGAGCCGGAGAAGGTAGAGCGTGACCTGCGGCCGCTGATTCCGCCGGAGCGGTCATCTGATTTCTGTCATCGTATTGTCCAGTTCGGACGGGATGTGTGCGCGGCCAGAAAGCCCAAGTGTGATATATGCCGGATGCAGAGCATCTGTTCCTATTTTCACGGAGCAGGCCAGTGAAGCACAGGGAGCTTAAAAAGCTGTTAAATCGGTTGACAAACAGGGAATAGTATGTTATACTTTAAGATGTATACTTTTATATGAAGGCGGTAGACTAATGGGTATTTTTAGCAAACTGTTCGGTTCCTACAGCACAAGAGAGCTGGCACGAATTGAACCGATCAAGAATAAAGTTCTGGCTCTGGAGGATGAGTACAAGGCTCTTTCTGATGCAGAGCTGAAGCAGAAGACGTTTGATTTCCGTGAGCGTCTGGAAACAGGTGAGACTCTGGATTCTATGATCCCGGAGGCACTGGCTACGGTTCGTGAGGCAGCAGCCCGTGTACTGGGCAAGCGTCCGTTCCCGGTACAGCTGATCGGTGCGATCGTACTGCACCAGGGCCGTATTGCGGAAATGAAGACCGGTGAAGGTAAAACCCTGGTGGCCTGCGTTGCATCCTATCTGAATGCACTGCCGGGTAAGGGCGTACACGTTGTTACAGTAAATGACTATCTGGCCAAGACGCAGTCTGACGAAATGGGCAAGGTTCTGCGTTATCTGGGTCTGACGGTAGGCTGTATTCTTCATGGCCTGACCAATGACCAGCGTCGTGAGGCCTATGCGTGTGACGTTACATACGGTACAAACAATGAGCTGGGCTTTGACTATCTGCGTGACAACATGGTTACCTATAAGAAGGACAAGGTTCAGAGAGAGCACAACTTTGCCATCGTGGATGAGGTGGACTCCATCCTTATCGACGAGGCCAGAACACCGCTGATCATCTCCGGCCGAGGAGATAAGTCTACGGCCCTGTACGGCGTTGTGGATAAGTTTGCCAAGACGCTGAATCCGACTGTTATCGTTGAGACAGATACCAAGCAGGAACAGGAAGCCATCAATGAAAATGCAGACTATATTGTGGATGAAAAGGCAAAGACTGCTACCATTACACGCCGCGGTATCAAGAAGGCGGAGGATTATTTTGCCATCGACAATCTGATGGATGCAGATAATATGACCCTGATGCATCATATCAATCAGGCACTGAAGGCCAATGGTGTTATGCGCAAGGATATTGACTATATCGTAGAGGACGGCGAGGTTGTCATCATTGACGAGTTCACCGGCCGTAAGATGCTGGGCCGCCGCTTCAATGACGGTCTGCATCAGGCGATCGAAGCCAAGGAAGATGTAAAGGTTATGCGTGAGTCCAAGACGCTGGCTACCATCACCTTCCAGAATTATTTCCGTCTGTACAATAAGCTGTCCGGTATGACGGGTACGGCTATGACAGAGGAGGACGAATTCCGTGAGATCTACAAGCTGGACGTTATCGCCATTCCCACCAACCGTCCGGTTCAGAGAATCGACCATAACGACCTGATCTACCGCACAGAGGCTGCAAAATATCGTGCCATCATTGACCAGATCATCGAGTGCCACGAAAAGGGACAGCCGGTTCTGGTTGGTACGATTTCTATTGAGAAGTCCGAGCTGCTCTCTGCAATGCTCAAGAAGAAGGGCATCAAGCACGAGGTGCTGAATGCGAAGTATCACGCAAAGGAAGCAGAGATCGTTGCACAGGCTGGTAAGCTGGGCGCTGTAACCATCGCTACCAATATGGCCGGCCGTGGTACGGATATTATGCTGGGCGGTAATGCAGAATTCCTGGCCCGTGCTGAAATGCGAAAGAGAGAATATCCGGAGGAGATCATTACAGAGGCCATCGGCTATGCGGATACAGACAACGAGGAGGTTCTGGCCGCCCGTGCTGTATACCAGGAGCTGTATGAGAAGTTCGGCGAGGAAGTAAAGGAAAAGGCTGTGGATGTAAAGGCCGCAGGCGGTCTGTACATTCTGGGTACAGAGCGTCATGAGTCCAGACGTATCGACAACCAGCTCCGCGGACGTTCCGGCCGTCAGGGTGACGAGGGCGAAAGCCGCTTCTTCCTGTCTGTTGAGGACGACCTGATGCGTATTTTTGCAGGCGACCGCCTGGAGAATATGATGCGTTCCCTGAATGTGGATGAGGATACGCCCATCGAGAGCAAGATGCTGACCAAGATCGTAGAATCCTCTCAGCGTAAGGTGGAGGGACGCAACTTCAGCATCCGTAAGAACGTTCTGAACTACGACGATGTTATGAATACACAGCGTGAGATCATCTACAAGCAGCGTGCACAGGTGCTGGACGGCGAGGATCTCCACGACAGCATCATGAAGATGATGGACGAGATGATCGCAAACACCGTCAAGATGTATGTAAACGACGAGCTGACCGAGCACAGCGAGTGGAATATTGCAGGTCTGAAGGAGCATTTCTTCGGCTGGCTTACAGACGAGGATGACCTGACCTATGAGGAGGACGAGCTGAACAAGATCACCTCCAGCGATATCATCAAGACCCTCACCGAGAAGGCCAAGGCGATCTATGCAGCCAAGGAGGAAGAATACGGCGAGGAGATCATGCGTGAAGCTGAGCGTGTATTCATGCTGAAGGTCGTTGATACCAAGTGGATGGCACACATCGACGATATGAGCGAGCTGAAGAAGGGTATCGGTCTGCGTGCATACGGCCAGAAGAATCCGGTTGTTGAATACCGTTATGAGGGCTTTGAGATGTTCGATGCTATGGTTGCTTCCATTCAGGAGGAGACCGTCCGCATGCTGCTGACCATGAGACTCCAGACCAAGCAGGCTCCGGAGCGTGAGCAGGTTGCAAAGCCGGATGCTCCCAATGCAGGCGCTGGCGACGGCAGCTTCGGCAATCAGCGGAGAAATCCGGAACGGGCTGCTAAGAAGAACAAGAAGTAAGCAAAGATGAAACAACAGCAGGGGACGGGTGGAAGCTTCGTCCCCTGTTTTTTAGGAGGAGTTATATGGATACCGGGTATGAGGTCTTTTCCCAGTATTACGACGGGCTGACGGAGAATGTGGACTACCCCCGGCGTGCGGCCTATTTTGATAAGCTGATCCAGAAGCATAAGCGCAGTGAAGGCGTAGTTCTGCTGGATCTGGCCTGCGGTACGGGAAGCATGTCCGAGGAGATGTGCAGACTGGGCTATGATGTCATTGGTGTGGATTTTTCCTATGGCATGCTCACACGGGCGATGGAAAAGAAGATGGAAAGCGGCCTGCCGATTCAGTATGTGTGCCAGGATATGCGGGAGCTGGAGCTGTATGGTACGGCCGATGTGATCCTTTGTACCCTGGACAGCCTGAACCATCTGGACTGCTTTGCCGATGTGGAAACCGTATTCCAGAAGGCGGCGGAAAATCTGGAGCCGGGCGGTGTGTTTCTGTTTGATATGAACACACCCTATAAGCACCGGGAGGTGCTGGGCGATCAGGTGTATATCTATGACACGGATGATGTATACTGCGTGTGGGAAAATCGTTATGAGCCGGAGGCGCACACGGTAACGATTCGTCTGGACTTCTTCGAGCTGCTGGAGGATGGCTGCTATGCCCGGAGCGGTGAGGAGATCACAGAGCATGCCTATGAGCCGGATCAGGTAAAGGCTGCGCTGGAAAGGGCCGGCTTCGAGGTGATCGGCTGCTATCATGAGGATACAGAAGAGGCGCTGCATGCAGACAGCCAGAGAATGATTTTTGTTACAAGAAAACAGGAGGATTGAGCTATGGGTATTTTAAAGAGAGCCATTGCAAAGGATGCGTCTGTGGTGTCCTGCGCAGTGGATGCAACGGATATTGTATCGGAGATCGAGCGCATTCATCAGACATCGGCAGTGATTACAGCTGGTCTGGGACGGCTGACCATTGCAGCCAGCATGATGGGCTATGGTCTGAAAGGCGCTGGCGATACGGTGACTCTGCGTGTAAAGGGCGATGGCCCGGCCGGTATGCTGACTGCGGTTGCGGACAGCCGGGGCAATGTAAAGAGTTATGCGGAGAATCCGGTGGTGGAGATCCCGCTGAATGCTCAGGGCAAGCTGGATGTGGGCGGCGCCATCGGCCAGGACGGAACACTGTCCGTGGTGAAGGATCTGGGTTTGAAGGAGCCTTATGTGGGCATGTGTCCGCTGGTTTCCGGTGAGATCGCAGAGGATATTGCAAGCTATTTTGCGAGCAGTGAGCAGACGCCCACCGTATGCGGACTGGGCGTACTGGTAAATCCGGATCTGAGCGTGAATGTGGCGGGCGGTTATCTGATTCAGGTGCTTCCCTTTGCGCCGGATTCGGTGATCGATCAGCTGGAAAAGAATTTGCAGACGCTTCCGCCGGTGACACAGATGATGCGTGAGGGCATGACGCCGGATCAGATTGCCCTGCGTCTGCTGGATGGCCTGGAGCCGAACCTGCTGGATGAATCCGAGGTAGCCTATAAGTGCGATTGCAGCCGGGAGCGTACAGAGCGCATTCTGTTCAGTCTGGGGAATGAGGAGCTTCAGGAGATGGCGGAGGATAACGAGCCGATCACAGTGAACTGCCATTTCTGCGACAAGAAGTATGTGTTCACGCCGCAGGAGCTTCTGGAGCTGAGAAAATAAGAAAAGTGCAGACTGTTTTCCCGAAAAATGCCTGCAAGGCTTAAGGCTGATATGAAAACAAAAACGTCCGTCAGAGGAGAAACCTCCGGCGGACGTTTTCTGTTACATAAACAGAAACACCAGCAAATCCCAGAACATATGGAGTGCGATGGGGATGACAATGTTTTTGGTTTTCACAAAGGCCAGGCTGAACACCACGCTGAGAAGGAGAATGCTTACAAATCCAAGGCTTGTGAAATTGGTGACAAAATCGCCTGTAGAAATCCAGATGGGGAAATGAATGCAGAGGAACAGGAGCGCATTCAGTCCGATGGCGAGGTATTGTCTTTTCTGGGAGTCACTCTCTTTATAGGTGGCATTGAGCAGCCATCCCCGGAATACCAGTTCCTCTGTCAGTCCCACAAAAACCACGGTTACAATATCGTCTGTATTGAAGGTATCTGAAATCCCAAGACCGCCGTGTGTTCGCCATGCTCCCAGCAGAATATAGATCACAAAGAACAGGAATACCGGCAGCCAGCTCAGCCAGTCCTTTTTCCGCTGAACGAACATGTCCTTCAGGGAGACCATACATGCATTGCGGTATTTTGCAATAAGCAGCGCAGCCGGAAGCGTCCACACCAGATTCTTGATCACACCAGAGCGAACCAGGGAGGAAATCAGTGTTTCTTCTCCCAGCACGCCGCAGATTATGGGCTTCAGCAGAAGGGTGTATACCGCCCATACGGCACAGAAAATGACTGTGTAGCCGACCAGCAGCAGGGGAAAGCGTTTTTCATTCATTGTCTTGTTCATAAGGAATTCCCTCCAGATTAAATTCAGGTGTATATCGGGACTGGGCGGAGGACAATTCCTGAGAAAAGCCATCGAAGCCCAGCTCCTGCGCATGCTTCAGAACGCTCTGATACTCCATGGTGGTCAGCTTTCGATTGAGATTCTTATAGGGAAGATGCTCAGTCGGCGGTGTGTACTGCCCCATGAGACTCAGAAGAATCTCTTCCATAGGCAGCAGCTCCGACAGAGCGCTCAGCAAGACCATGGATTCATGCCGATGCCCCGGAAGCACCAGATGCCGCACGATCATCCCCCTTTGAAGAAGCCCGTCCTCATCAAAAGCAGGCTTCCCTGTCTGACGGTACATCTCCTTCAGAGCAGCCGCTGCAATTTCCGGATAATCTGCTGCTCCGGCATAGCAGGAGGCCGTCTCCTTATAGAGATATTTGAAGTCCGGGAGATAGATGTCCACGATTCCGTCCAGCATCCGGAGTACCTCCATAGATTCATAGCCGCTGCTGTTCCATACAATGGGGATGTGCAGCCTGCTGCGTACGGTCCTCACTGCTTCTGTGATCCAAGGTGCATAGTGGCTTCCTGTCACAAAATTGATGTTGTGTGCCCCTTGCCTTTGCAGCTTCAGCATACATTCTTCCAGCTGGGAAATGCTTACAGGCGCACCGAATCGCTCTGCGCTGATAGAGACATTCTGACAGAAGCAGCAGCGGAGACTGCATCCGGAGAAGAAGATCGTCCCCGAACCCCTTGTACCGCTGATGCATGGTTCTTCCCAGTGGTGGAGTGCACTCCGTGCCGCATATATTATGTCTCCGCCGCCGCAGAAGCCTTTTGTCTGCGTGCGGTCTGCGCCGCATTTCCGGGGACATAGAGTGCAGCAGGAGATGTCATATCCATTTACGAAAGCCTGCATTTGAAATCCTCATAGGTAAACTGTTTTACGATCTCAATTGTGCCGTTGGCCCGATGCAGGGCAATGTCCGGGAGCGGCAGGCCGTTGAAGGTGTTGGTCTTGACCATGGAATAGATCGCCATGTCGCAGAGGATCAGCTTGTCTCCGGCCTTCAGGGGCTGATCAAAGGAATAGTCCCCCAGAATGTCTCCGGCCAGGCAGGTATTTCCGCCCAGACGATAGGTGAAGGCCTTCGCTCCGGGGAGTCCGCTGCCGATGATATGCGGACGATAGGGCATTTCCAGCACATCCGGCATATGGCACGCAGCCGATGCGTCCAGA
Source organism: Ruminococcus sp. (assembly GCA_017472145.1). Lineage (GTDB taxonomy): Bacteria > Bacillota > Clostridia > Oscillospirales > Ruminococcaceae > Ruminococcus_C. The sequence goes on from JAFUQX010000011.1 coordinate 16,556, forward strand.
ATGGCCGCCGGCATACCGTTATCCACAAAATCCAGCACCGTGGTCACAAGAAAGCCGGCGTTCAGAGCCACAGCCTCACCCGGCTCCAAGTATACCTGCACTCCATACCGCTCCTGAATGGTACGGATACAGCGGATCAGCCGGGGAATGTCGTAGTCCTCCCGTGTGATGTGGTGGCCGCCGCCGAAATTCACCCACCTGCATTTTTTCAGGTAGGGGTCGAATTTTTCCATCACATGGGGCAGTGTGCGCTCCAGCACGTCTGAATTCTGCTCGCACATGGTGTGGAAGTGAATGCCCTCCAGCCCCTCAAACTGCTCCTCGGAGAGATCCTGTGCCCGTGTGCCCATACGAGAGCCGGGAATGCAGGGATTATAGAGGTCGGTCTCCACCTCCGCATATTCCGGATTGACACGGATTCCACAGGAAATACTTTTTCCGCAGCTGCGGACGGTCTCCTTGTGCTGCTGCCACTGGGACAGGGTGTTGAACACAATATGGTCGCTGACGGCGCAGATTTCCGGCATATCATCCGGGTGGAAGGCCGGAGAGAAGATATGTACCTCGCCGCCGAATTCTTCCCGTCCGAGCCTGGCCTCATACAGGCCGCTGGCCGTCGTTCCGGCCAGGTAGTCCCGGAGAATGGGGTAGGTGCGGAACATGGAAAAGGCCTTCTGGGCCAGCAGAATACGGCATCCGGTTTCCTCCTGTACATATCTGAGGATCTCGCCATTCCGCCGGAGCAGACGCTCATCTGTCAGAAAGCAGGGTGTTTTCAGGCCGGAAATATCAATATCAAAGTGATCACGAATCATGAATGACCTCCTTACGGCTGAAGCAGAATGAAAAAGCTCCACAGCCCGTGCTCGGCGTTATAGGACGCACCGATGCCGATCTGTGTATAGGGGATCTCCTCCAGCAAATCATGCTTGCCGCTTTCATCATTATAATTGCGGCATTGTGTAAGTGCGTCCTGTGCGTTTATGGTATTGAGCAGGCTGGTGAAGCTGACCTCCTGTGCATCCGGAATCATACTCTGAATCAGCCGTTCCATGTTGTCCTGATAGTCCAGGCCGGACACACTGTATTCAGCGGCAACGCTTTCCGCCGCCGCCGCCGTATTCGCTTCCCATACAAGCTCCGGAAGGCCTTCTTCCGAGCGGTTGTGATTGATAAGCTGATACAGGCGCATGCGTTCCACATTGACCCAGACCTCCTCTGCACGGTCACGGACGATGGGATTCTGCACCCCATGGAGCTGCCGGAGAGCGGTTACAGTCTGATTATAGCCGCAGCTCTGATTGTTATAGCGCTGCTCGATATCGTTCACTGCATCGAGCAGGCGGAGCTGATACTTTTCGTCACCAGCCTCCTCCGGGGAGGCCTCGCACAGGACGGCGATGGAATAGCTGCTGCCGGCCTTGTCCAGCTCCCGCTGAAAGGTGGATCTGGGCATAAAGAGAAGCAGTCCGGCTGCGATCAGCGCAAGAACCAGTGCGCAGATTCCCAGAGTGAAAAAAATCTTGCGGCGCTCGTGCTTGTTTTCTGTTTTTTGCTTGTCCTTTTTGAGACAATAAGGGCACTCTATTGTATCCGGCGGGAGTTCCCGTCCGCAGTTGATACAGCGCATGAGATCAAACCTTTCTGAAATTGGAATGAGAATATGAAAAAAAGCCTCATACTGATGTATGAGGCAAATTTGGTTGGGGTGGAAGGATTTGAACCCTCGAATAACGGAGTCAGAGTCCGCTGCCTTACCGCTTGGCGACACCCCAGTATTTACTTTTTGCTGCCCTTCTCAGTCAGCTTTTATATTATAGCATAATCAGTCGAATTTGTCAAGGGCTTTTATAAAAAAAATTTCTGAGCGGGAAAGCGGTGATATAGCTGTCTTTCCAGGGTTAGGGAGATGTAAAAAAGTGTGCAAAACGCCGAAAAACGGAAAATCATTTTTTATGGGTTGACTTCTCAAATGAAAGTGCTATAATATAGAAGGTCTGTAAGATTTCGGGGGATTGCTGTCGAATTTCCGAAGAAAATCATCTTACAGCGTCACCGGGCTGAATCGTCCGTGAAAATTACTCTTAGGGAATTGAAGGGAGAATCATCATGGCAGCACCAATTGTAGCAACAATTATATTTGTTGTAATGTTCATTCTGGTTATCACAGAAAAAATCGAAAAGCACTATGTCACCCTGGGCTGCGGCCTGCTGACGCTGATTTTTGTATTCGGCGTATGTCTCAGGGACTTCGGTGCGATCTGGGACACCATCAACCTGGAGGCCATTGTCACACCGGGCTTCTGGCATGCAGCCAGCGGCGAATCGGAATCCGGCGGTATCGACTGGTCTACCATCCTGTTCCTGGCTGGTATGATGGTCATGGTAGAGGGCATGGCCAGAGTCGGCTTCTTCCGCTGGCTGTGTATGCGTATCGCAAAGCTGGTGCGTTATAAGACAGTACCTATTTTCTTTGCGTTCATGTGTATGTCCTTTGTGCTGGCAATGTTTATCGATAGTATTACCGTTATTCTGTTCCTGGCTTCTATTACCATTGAGCTGGCCCGTCTGCTGAAGTTCAAGCCCGTTCCTATGATTCTGGCGGAGATCTTCTGTGCAAACCTTGGCGGCTCTGCAACCATGTGTGGCGACCCGCCCAACATCATCATTGGTACACAGCTGGGCTATACATTTACCGACTTTATCACAAATACAGGCGTAATTGCGATGATCTCCTTTGTATTTGTCATGGGTTATTTCTATCTGGTTATGCGCAAGGATCTGGCAGGCAGCGCAAGTGAAAGCGACTTTGCAGCGCTTCCTTCTCCGGAGAGTGCCATCACTGATAAGCCGGGCTTTATCATCAATACGATCATCTTCCTGGCCGCTGTGGTTCTGCTGGTGACCCATGCAAGCACCCATCTGACGGTGGCCTTCATCGGTGTGGCGATTGCGATCGTGTCGCTGCTCACCTCCGGCAAGCATATGCTGGAAATTCTCAAGAAGGTAGACTACAAGACGCTGCTGTTCTTCACAGGTCTGTTTGTAGTGGTAAGCGGTCTGGAGCAGACTGGCGTTCTGGAGATAATTGCCAAGTTCATTCAGGATATCAGCGGCGGCAATATTTATCTGATGGTAGGCATCATCATCTGGATTTCCGCAGTTGCAAGCGCATTTATTGATAACATTCCCTTTGCTGCAACCATGGTTCCGGTTGTCAAGGCGCTGGCTGCAGCATCCGGCATGAATATTGACGTTCTGGCATGGTCTCTGGCAATGGGTACAGATGTAGGCGGCAGTGCAACTCCTATCGGAGCTTCTGCAAACGTTGTAGGTACATCTGCTGCGGCCAAGGCTGGTCATCCCATCGGATGGGGTACATACTGCAAGAAGATGGTTCCGGCTACATTGATTGTACTGGTGATCACTACCATCTATATTTGTGCAGTTTACTTATAATATCAACAGGAGGTCACATAGATGAGCGAACAGATGATTATCGCTATTGGCCGTGAATACGGCAGCGGCGGTCACGAAATCGGAAAGCAGCTGGCAGAGCGGCTGGGCGTTTCCTTTTATGACAGAAACATGCTGGATGAAATTGCAGAAGAAATGAATGTGGATGTAGAGAATCTCCACAAGTATGACGAGCGTCCGAGACTCCCGATCATCTCCAGAACGGTACGCGGTTACTCCAACTCTCCGGAGGAGATCATTGCTGAATTCCAGTTTGATTACATCAGGAAGAAGGCCGAGAGCGGCGAGTCCTTTGTTGTGGTAGGCCGCTGTGCAGAGCATGTGCTCCGTGAATATAAGGGTCTGATTGCTGTCTTTATCCTTGGTGATGAGGCCGAGAAGAACAAGCGTATTCAAACGGTGAGAGGGGTTTCTGAGTCTGATGCGGCCAGCATCATGAAGCGTCATGACAAGACCAGAAAGTATTATCACAACCGTCATTGTGATACCAAGTGGGGCGATTCCAGAGGATATGATATCACCATCAACTCCAGCAAGCTGGGTCTGGAAAAGACCGTGAATCTGCTGGTCGATTATATCAAGATCCGTACTGGCCAGTAAAAGTAAATAAAAAGAATGAAGGGCTTCTGCACGCGGGTGAATTGCAGAAGCCCTTTTTGTACGTTTCTATATACTGTCAATGCTTTTCATTATGGCTGCATCCATCAGCTTTCCATCCCCATCAAAGGCATAAAAAACGTTTACATCTACTGCAAGAGGGTTTCTGTACTCACCCAGATAGACCCGGATGGATTGCTCTCCTATTTCTGCGCCGACACCCGCTTCATACGGTCTGCCGTCAAAATAATGATACCCTGCTGTATGGTTTACATATATTATCTCCCACTCATCCTGGCTTTCAAGATATTGAATGACCTCATCTATATCCGTGCCCACGGGAGTCTGTCTGAGCAGTTGCTGCCGCAGCATTTTCTCAGGCCAGCGAAGCGGATTCAGCATCAGAATTATACTTGAGATCAAAACAACGGACAATACCGCCATCAAGCTGTACTTTACTGTTTTTTGAGTTCTGGATTTCATTGGCTTACCTCATTATACATGCTTTATAATAGACGATTAAAAAATAAACCCCTGTACAAAGTACAGGGGCATTTCTGGTTGGGGTGGAAGGATTTGAACCCTCGAATAACGGAGTCAGAGTCCGCTGCCTTACCGCTTGGCGACACCCCAGAATCTTCTGTTGTATGTAGTATGTCACACAACTTTTATATTATACCATACTCTATTGGTTTTGTCAAGGGTTTTATCAAATTTATTTGATAAAAATTTCCGCCGGAAAGCCCTTGACAAATGTCGTAAGGTGTAGTATAATAAGAAAGTAATATATCTGGGGCATTAGCGCAGCTGGGAGCGCGCTACACTGGCAGTGTAGAGGTCACGGGTTCGATCCCCGTATGCTCCACCAGAAGCTCTCATCGATGGATGGGAGCTTTTGTATTTTTGTGATTTGTTATTCTTAAAAAGGCCTGTCGATCCGGACAAGCCTTTTTCTGCACCCATCGGGCCGGGACTGCATAGGATACCATAAACGATGAAAGGCGAGTGGTATGCTATGAAATTCCGAAACAGAAAAAATAAAAGCCATCTCTCTGCGTTTACAGCTCTGCTCAGTCAGCAGCCTCATGCGGCGGCCAATATAAAAGGCCATGAGGCCTGTCCTGAAATCAGCGGCTGTGTCCGGTTCTGGCAGACCAGCTGCGGCGTACTTGTGGCCGCTGAGGTATGCGGTCTTCCGGCGCATGAGAAAAAATGTTGTGCGCCTGTATTTGCCATGCACATCCACAGCGGAGGATCTTGCGGCGGAAACAGTCATGATTCATTTTCCGGATCCATGGGGCATTATAACCCGGAGGACTGCAAGCATCCTTTCCATGCAGGCGACCTCCTGCCGATTATGGGAAACGATGGCTATGGGCTGAGTATCTTCCTCACAGACCGCTTTTCGTGTAAGGAGATCATCGGGAAAACGGTTATCATTCATGGAGGACGGGACGATTTCACCTCCCAGCCCTCGGGCGATTCCGGAGAGAAAATTGCCTGCGGCGAAATTGAGCGGGTTTGTTGACGATTCTGGCTCTCACCTCCCTGTGCCTGCGTGCAGGGAGGGCTTTGCTTGACTGGTCTACTTGAATTACAGATGAAAAGCAGCCTTATAAAAGGAGATGATCTTACATGAAGGAATATGCGATGATGAGCCGGGAAGAAAAGTGGACATGCCTTGAACAGGAGATCCTGACTCCGGAGCAGATACATGGAATGGCAAGGGATGCGGATGAGGACATGCGGCTCTTTCTGGCCGAAGCGCTTTGTAATGTGCATACATCTGCGTCCGAACAGGGACTTCTCCATCTGATGGACGATCCGGTTATGCAGATTCGTGCTGCGGCGTGCGATTCTGCTTGCTGGTGCAGCACGGAGACGGTACTTGAAAAGCTGTTGGAAAAGTCCTTGCGTGACGCCTGGCTGGTAAGAGGATATGCGGTTTTGTCGGCCGCTGATGTCCTGCTGAATATGGATATGGTACAGCAGCAAAAAGGCCTTGTACAGCTTCAGAGGATAGATTCCCGTGAAAAAAGTGTCTGGGTAAAGCTCTGCTGTGCACAGGCTCTGTATCGTCTGGGCGATGAAAAGACCTTGTACAGGCTGATTTCCGGTCTGAGTCTTCGCCGATACAATTACCGCTGCTGTGCGGTCAATTTGCTCATGGATATAGCCAGTGAAAGCAATCGGAGGGTGATCCAGGCGCCTTTGAGAAGCAGCTGGAAGCTGAAGCTTGTAAAATGCTGAAAAAGAAGCTGGATATGTGTATAAATCAGCTGAGAAACGGAATTGTATAGATAAAATATGAAACTGTGCTAATCCCTATTGACAGGATAGGAATTCAGGTGTATAATAGGCAAAGAGAAGAAAGAGGGAGGTGACCCTTATGATGATTTCCACCAAGGGAACGTATGCACTGCGGGTTATGATCGATCTGGCCCAGCATGCGAATGAGGGGTATATCTCGCTGAAATCCATTGCAGAACGGCAGAAGATTTCCATGAAATATCTGGAAACCATCGTATCGCTGCTGAACAAGGGCGGTCTGGTGCTGAGTCTGCGCGGGAAGGACGGCGGATATATGCTGAAGCGTCCGGCGGAGGAATACTGCATCGGGGAAATCCTGCGTCTCACAGAGGGCGGTCTTACCCCCGTATCCTGTCACGGCTTTTCCGAGGGGGAACGGGAATGTGAAAATGTGGATCGCTGCCTTACATTCCCCATGTGGCAGAAGCTGGATACGCTGATCAATGAGTATCTGGACAAGGTCTCTCTCAGGGATCTGCTGGACGGCAATGTCTGAGGAAAGGATTTCCTGCTGCATCTGCCTATTTTTTTATTATAATATCCTATAGAATATATGGGAATTAGAAAGGAAGAATCAATATGAAGGTTTACGCTGATAATGCTGCGACGACTAAGATGAGTCAGACAGCCAAGGAAGCGATGATGCCCTATCTGGATGTGATTTACGGAAACCCCTCCAGCCTGTACAGCTTTGGTCAGGAGGCCAAAAGCGCTCTGGAGGAGGCCCGGGCCAAGGTGGCCAAGGCTCTGAATGCCGATCCCAAGGAGATCTATTTTACCTCCGGCGGAAGCGAAGCGGATAACCAGGCGATCGTGTCTGCGGCGGTGATGGGTGCACGCAAGGGCAAGAAGCACATTATTTCCACCAAGTTTGAGCACCATGCAGTGCTCCATACGCTGAATAAGCTGGAGAAGCAGGGCTATGAGATCACCCTGCTGGATGTCCACGAAAATGGTGTTGTGACGGCCGAGGAGGTAGCTGCGGCCATCCGTGAGGATACAGCTCTGGTGACCATTATGTTTGCCAACAATGAGATCGGTACGATCCAGCCCATCGCTGAGATCGGTGCAGTGTGCCGGGAAAAGGGCGTTTTGTTCCACACAGATGCGGTGCAGGCGGTAGCCCATGTTCCGGTGGATGTAAAGGCGATGAATATCGATATGCTGTCCCTGTCCGGACATAAGTTCCACGGCCCCAAGGGCGTGGGTGCGCTGTATGTGAAGAAGGGTGTGGCTCTGACCAATCTCATCGAGGGTGGCGCTCAGGAGAGAGGCAAGCGGGCTGGTACGGAAAATGTTCCGGCCATCGTAGGCATGGCGGCGGCTCTGGAGGAAGCAGTGGCGCATATGGATGAGAATATGGCCAGGATCACCGCTATGCGTGAGCAGCTCATCGAAGGCCTTCAGACCATTCCCCACAGCAAGCTCAACGGGGACAGAAACAGACGGGTGCCGGGTACAGTGAATTTCTGCTTTGAGGGCATCGAGGGTGAGTCTCTGCTGCTGCTGCTGGACGATGCAGGCATTGCAGCCTCCTCCGGTTCTGCATGCACCTCCGGTTCTCTGGATCCCAGTCATGTACTGCTGGCTATCGGCCTGCCCCATGAGGTGGCGCACGGCTCACTGAGACTGTCCGTCTGCGAGTATAATACACCGGAGGAAATGGCGCATATCATTGAGAATGTGCCGAAGGTTGTTGAATATCTGAGAGAAATGTCCCCCATGTGGGAAGATCTGAAAAAAGGAGTAAAAGAACATGTTATACAGTGAAAAGGTAATGGATCATTTCCGTAATCCGAGAAATGTTGGCGAAATTGAAAATGCAGACGGTATCGGCGAGGTTGGCAATGCCAAGTGCGGCGATATCATGAAGGTATATCTCAAGGTGGAGAACGATATCATCGCAGATGTAAAGTTCAAGACCTTTGGCTGCGGCTCGGCCATTGCAGCCAGCTCCATGGCTACAGAGATGATTATGGGCAAGCCGATTTCCGAGGCGCTTCAGCTTACCAACAAGGCCGTTGTAGAGGCTCTGGACGGACTCCCGGCCCATAAGATCCACTGCTCTGTACTGGCCGAGGAAGCGGTAAAGTCTGCGGTAAAGGACTATTATGACAAGAATGGCATTGCTTATGATCCGGAGCAGTTCTGTGAGGGCAACTGTGCATGCTGCCACGAGCATGACCACGGTCATGGCGATGAGGGAGATGACGAGTAATCATGATTACAGATGTTCAGCAGGAAATTCTGCGTCTGAAGAAGGAAAAGGATTTCTGCATCCTGGCCCACTGCTATCAGACACCGGATATTCTGGAGATTGCCGATTTTACAGGTGATTCCTTTGCTCTGAGCACCAAGGCGGTGAATGTTCCCCAGAAGAATGTGCTCATGTGCGGCGTGCGCTTTATGGCGGAGACGGTGAAGATCTTCTCTCCGGAAAAGCGTGTGTATCTGTCCAAGAGCGAGGCCGGCTGCCCCATGGCGGAGCAGCTGGATGTGGATATGCTGGCTCAGCTCAAGGCGCTTTATCCGGAGCATACGGTGGTAGCCTATGTGAACACCACAGCCGAGCTGAAAACCCTGTGTGATGTGTGTGTGACATCCTCCTCGGCCGTGCAGATTCTGAGAAAGCTGCCGGAGAAGAAGGTGCTCTTTATTCCGGACTGCAATCTGGGTGATTTCGTACAGAAGCAGGTGCCGGACAAGGAGATCGTAACCGTTCACGGCGGATGTCCCACCCATGCCCGTCTGACCGTCCAGGATGTGGAAAAGGCAAAGAAGGCGCACCCGGATGCCGAATTCCTGGTACATCCGGAATGCGTTCCGGAGGTAGTTGCTCTGGCGGATTATGCCGGCAGTACCACGGGTATTATGAATTATGCTGCCAAGAGTAAGGCCAGAAGCTTTATCATCGGTACAGAAAACAGCATTGTGCAACATCTTCAGCTTGCACATCCGGACAAGATGTTCTACCCGCTGTCGAAGGACTGTGTCTGTCATAATATGAAGCTGACGACCCTTGTGGATGTACTGAATGTGCTGAAGGGAACAGAAGGCGAGGAGATCCTCATGGATGAGGAAATGCGCCTGAAGGCCAAGGGCTGTATGGACAGAATGCTGGAGCTGGGACAATGAGTAAGGCTCTGATTGCCATGAGCGGCGGTGTGGACAGCTCGGTTTCGGCGGCGCTGATGCTCCGGGCCGGGTACGAGTGCATCGGTGCGACCATGAAGCTCTATTCCCGGGAGGATACAGGCGATCGTTCCGGCAAGACCTGCTGCTCTCTGGATGATGTGGAGGATGCAAGAGCCGTGGCCTATAAGCTCGGGATGCTCCACTATGTGTTCAACTTTCAGGAGGATTTTTCAGAGCAGGTGATTGCAAGATTTGTGGATACCTACGAAAACGGCGGGACACCGAATCCCTGCATTGAATGCAATCGGTATCTGAAATTTGAACGGCTGTATCAGCGTGCGAAGGTTCTGGGCTGTGATAAGATCGTCACGGGACATTATGCCCGTATCGAGCAGCGCGGGGACGGCCGCTGGCTTCTGAAGAAGGCCAGGAATACCGCCAAGGATCAGAGCTATGTGCTGTATTTTCTGAATCAGGAGCAGCTTTCTGCAACCTGCTTTCCTCTGGGAGAATTTGAGAGTAAGGATGAGATCCGGCGCATTGCGGAGGAATATGGCTTTGTCAATGCGCATAAGGGAGACAGCCAGGATATCTGCTTTGTACCGGACGGGGACTATGTGGGCTTTATTGAAAGGCACACAGGAAAGACCTATCCTCCGGGGAATTACTGTGATCTGGAGGGAAATGTCCTGGGACAGCACAAGGGTGTGATCGGATATACCATCGGTCAGCGGAAGGGACTTGGAATCGCGCTGGGCCAGCCGATGTATGTCTGCGGAAAGTGTGCCGAGACAAATACGGTATATTTAGGGGAGAACAAGGATCTGTTTTCCAGAGAGGTGACGGCCCGGAGCATCAATCTGATCCCCTTTGACCGGATAGAAAAGCCCATGCGGCTGTGTGCGAAGATCCGTTATAACCAGAAGGAACAGCCGTGTACTGTGGTGCAGACGGATGAGGATACCCTGAAAATCACATTTGATGAGCCGCAGAGAGCCATTGCCAGAGGGCAGGCTGTGGTGCTTTATGATGGGGACATTGTTGCAGGCGGCGGAACGATCATATAAAAGCGTTATCTATGAGCGTGCGGAAAATCTCCGCACGCTTTTTTTATAGGAAAGGTTGCTTTTTCCATATGGAAATGGTATAATAAAGTCATTCTGAAAAAGGAGGCGGTTCTTATGATGAAGGAACTGAGTTCAAACGCTAAAATTGAAACCAAATGTCTGCATGCAGGCTATACTCCCGCTAACGGCGGCCCGGGTGTTATGCCTATCGTGCAGAGTACCACATATCGCTTCGATTCTACGGAGCATGTTGCTGATCTCTTTGATATGCCCACTGAGCCGATGTATTCCCGTTTTGCAAATCCCACCTGTGATGCAGTTGAAAAGAAGATCGCTGCACTGGAGGGCGGTACAGGTGCAATGCTCACATCCAGCGGACAGGCAGCTTCTCTGCTGTCCATTCTGAATCTGTGCAGTGCCGGTGACAGCTTTGTTTCCGCAACTACCATCTATGGCGGTACGGTGAATCTGTTCAGTGTAACGCTGAAGAAGCTGGGCATTGAGTGCATCTGGATCGATCCGGAGGCTTCTGATGAGGAAATTGCAAAGGCCTTCAAGCCCAATACAAAGGCCCTGTTTGGTGAGACCATTGCCAATCCGGCTCTGAATGTGTTTGATATCGAGCGCTTTGCAGGAATTGCCCATAAGCAGGGTGTTCCGCTGATCGTGGACAATACCTTTGCTACACCGGTTCTGTGCCGCCCCTTTGATTTCGGCGCGGATATTGTTGTGCATTCTACCACCAAGTACATGGACGGACATGCTGTTCAGGGCGGCGGTGTAATTGTGGACAGCGGTAAGTTCGACTGGGCGGCCAGCGGCAAGTTCCCGGATTTCACAGAGCCGGATGAAAGCTATCATGGCGTTGTATACACACGGGATTTCGGCAATATGGCTTATATCATCAAGGCCAGAATGCAGCTTATGCGTGATTTTGGCTGTTACCCGGCTGCACATTCTGCCTTTCTGCTGAATCTGGGTCTGGAAACACTGCCGGTTCGTATGGAGCGGTACTGTGAAAACGCAAAAACGGTTGCCCAATTCCTGAAGGGATCTGACAAGATCAACTTTGTGACCTATCCGGGTCTGGAGTCTGATAAGAACCACGAACTGGCAAAGAAGTATCTGCCCAAGGGTGCATGCGGTGTCATCTCCTTCTCCATCAAGGGCGGCCGTCCGGCGGCTGTACGTTTTATGGATGCCCTGGAGCTGGCCAGCATCGAGGTACACGTTGCTGATATCCGCACCTGTGTACTGCATCCGGCCTCTGCAACACATCGTCAGCTTACAGAGGAGCAGCTGGCGGCGGCCGGCATCGACGGCGGTCTGATCCGTCTGTCCGTAGGTCTGGAGAATGTAGAGGATATTCTCGCAGATGTGAAGCAGGCTCTGGAGCAGGTATAAAATTTCCGATAAAAGCAAAGAAAGCCTTTGGCTCAGAAAATCGAGCCAAAGGCTTTGCTGTTTATATATTCTTCTGATAAATGATCCGCATGCCCTTCAGAAGCAGCGTATCATCCAGGATAATATTCTTATGCCGGCAGTGCGGAACAATCACCTCGGCCAGGCCGCCGGTTGCAATAACCGTCACCGGTCTTTGAAGCTCCTCTTCAATACAGTCCAGAAGCCCGTCAATGCTTCCGGCAAAGCCGAAGATCATACCGCTTTTCATGCAGTCTATCGTATTGCTGCCGATCTTCTTTTTCGGAGGCTCGAAGGCGATTTTTGGAAGCTGTGCCGTTTTATCGATCAGCGCACTCATGGAAATAGCTGCACCCGGCATGATCATACCGCCGATGAACTCATTCTTTTCATTGAGTACAGAAACCGTTGTGGCCGTTCCAATATCGATCAGAGCCAGAGGGCCGCTGTACTGCTCCAGAGCTGCAATTGCTCCGATCACCATATCGCTTCCCAGCTGAGCCGGATTGTCAATGGCGATCTTCAGTCCTGTCCGGATGCCCGGCCCTACAACCATACATTTTTTTCGTGTAATGGTTTCCACGGCCCGCTTTACCACATTGGTGATGGACGGAACGACGGAGGACAGGATGCTGCCTTCTATATCCTGGCTTTTCAGCCCGTATATTTCCAGCACGGATTTAAAGGATACTGCATACTCCAGTGATGTTCCTGTCTGATTGGTGGACAGCCGCTCTGTAAAGAGGATTTTCTCATCCTGAAAGCAGCCGATCACGATGTTCGTGTTGCCGATGTCGATTGCAAAAACCATATGCAAACCTCCTGCGTGTAATTCATGTGTCTATTATACCACATTTACAGCTTGTTTGCAAGGAAGAAATCGGTCGGGGGCTTTGACAGATCAATGCTTCTTACAGCATCTCTCACCTTCAGCACAAAGCCCGGGGATACCGAAAGCTCATCGATTCCCATCCGCAGGAAGGTCTCGGTCAGGCTGGTATCCGCTGCAAGCTCTCCGCAGATGCCGATCCAGGCCCCATGCTTGTGGGCGTTTTTCGCCGATATTTCGATCAACCGGAGAATGGCCTCGTGGTGGGTATCACAGAACCGCTCGATGTGTGGATTCTGCCGGTCACAGGCTAGTGTATACTGCGTCAGATCGTTCGTACCCACGCTGAAAAAGTCCACCATGGGTGCAAGCCGATCACTGATAATGGCTGCGGCCGGGGTTTCGATCATAATGCCCAGCTCTACATTTTCTGCATATTCAATATGATCCCGCTTCAGCTCTGCCTTTACCTCCTCACAAAGCGCCAGGATCTCTTCCAGCTCACTGACGCTTGTGATCATGGGAAACATAATGCCCAGATTGCCATAGACGGAGGCTCTGTACAGGGCCTTCAGCTGTGTCCGGAAAATCTCCGGGCGGCTCAGACACAGACGGATGGCACGAAGACCCAGTGCCGGATTCTCTTCCCGTTCCAGCTTGAAATAGTCCGCCTGTTTGTCTGCGCCGATATCCAGCGTCCGGATGATGACCTTCCTGGCCGCCATGCTTTCCAGCACCCTTTTGTATACCTTCAGCTGATCCTCCTCGGAAGGATAGTCTGTATTTTCCAGATATAAAAACTCACTCCGGAACAAACCGATGCCCCCTGCGTCGTTGAGCAGAACCGCACCAATGTTATCCGCACTTCCGATATTGGCATAGATGTTGATTTTTGTACCGTCCAGGGTGATATTTTCCTTGCCCTTGAGCTTCTGGAGCAGCTCCTTCTTTTCCGATTCGGCCTGCTGCTTCTGACGGCAGGCTTTCAGCGTTTCCTCGTCAGGACTGAGGATGAATTCCCCTGTGAAGCCATCGGCAATGGCCATATCTCCGTCATGGATCTCACGGAGAAACGCCTCACCCAGACCGATGATCGCCGGAATGTTCATATTCCTCGCCAGAATGGCTGTGTGGGAATTGGACGAACCGTGAGCCGTCACAAAGGCTAGTACCCTTTCCTTGTCCAGAGATACGGTCTCGCTGGGGGCCAGGTCATCGGCACAGATGATGACCTTTTCGTCCGAAGCGGTCTTTTCATCGGTGCAGCCCGACATACACGCAATGATCCGGTTGGAGATGTCACGCACATCCGCCGCTCTGGCCTGCATGTAGCTGTCTTCCATAGAAGCAAACATCTCTGCAAAATTATCCGCTGTTACCGCCACAGCATATTCCGCATTGACGCTCTGGCCGTTGATCATTTCCTCAATGGCTTCGTTATAGTCATCATCCTCCACCATCATCATATGAATCTCAAAAATCTGGGCGTTGGCCTCGCCTACCTCCTTCAGAGCCTTCTGATAGATCTCTGAAAGCTGGTCAAGGGCTGCTTTTTTTGCGGCCGCCAGACGAGCCAGCTCTTCCTCCGGATTTTCGACCTTCACACGCCGCACCTGCACATCCTGCCGCTTGAATATGGAGATTTTTCCGGCGGCTATTGCGCCGTATACGCCCTTTCCGGTAAATCTTATCATATTCTCACCTCTTACAGATTTCCTTCCAGAAACTCCTTCATGGTCTTTTCGGAGGCTTCCTCATTGCCGCCGGTGATGCTCACAGTAATGGTATCGCCGCACTTTACACCCAGTCCCATGAGGGCCATGAGCTTGGCGGCCCCGACGGTCTTTCCACCCTTGGTGATGGTGATCTCGCTGTCCAGGGCCTTGGCCGTCTTAGCCAGCTTGCCGGCCGGTCTTGCGTGGATGCCCAGTTCGTCCTGGATCGTGTATTCAAATGTTCTCATGTCCGATACTTCCTTTCTCATCTTCCGTAGATCTGTGTATTCTGCCGGATCTCCTCACAAAGCGCCCGGCTCATTTCCTCCGGCTTCATGCGCCATTTCCAGTTTGTGCCTACCGTAGAGGGCTTGTTCATGCGCGAATCATCGTTCAGTCCCAGCCAGTCCTGCATAGGGATGATGCATACATTGGCCTTGCTTCGCATGATCAGAGCGATAAAGCCCTTGTACAGCTCCTGATCGGGCGTATGATGGTCACAGAGATAGGCCCGGGCCATCGCCTGCTCCTCCTCTGTAATCGTCTCAAACCAGGAGGTAATGGTCTGATTGTCATGGGTTCCTGTATAGGCTATACAATTTTCGTCGTAATTATGCGGCAGGTAGTCATTCCGGCTGCCTGTATCTCTGGAGTCAAAGGCAAATTCCAGCACCTTCATATTGGGGAAGCCGCTGTCCTTTACCAGCTGTCGGACGGTATCGGTCATAAAGCCCAGATCCTCAGCGATTACATCCTTCCTGCCCAGCACCTTCTCGGCCTTGCGGAACAGCTCCATTCCCGGGCCTTTTTCCCAGTGTCCGTTCCGGGCATTTTCATCGCCGTAAGGAATGGAATAATACGCATCAAAGCCCCTGAAATGGTCAATACGGACCACATCATACAGCTTGAAGCAATGGGCCAGACGGGAGATCCACCACTGATAGCCGGTGGCCTTGTGCTTCTCCCAATCATAGAGTGGATTGCCCCAGAGCTGACCGTCTGCTGCAAAACCATCCGGCGGACAGCCGGCCACGGCCTTGGGGACGTTATTTTCATCCAATTGAAACAGCTGAGGACTGGCCCATGTATCTGCACTGTCCAGCGCCACATAGATCGGGATATCACCGATGATCTGAATGCCCTTTTCGTTGGCATAGGCCTTCAGCTTTTCCCACTGACGGTAGAAGTGATACTGCAAAAATTTATAAAAGCCGATTTCATCTGCCAGGGCCTGACGCGCCTGCTCCAGAGCATCTTCCCGGCGCAGACGAAGCGCCTCGTCCCATTCGCTCCAGGCCGCACCCTTGTACTGATCCTTCAGCGCCATGAACAGAGCATAGTCCGAAAGCCACTCATTTTCCTCACAGAAGGCTGCAAACTCTTCCTCCTCTGCGATGCGGCTGTTTCCATAGGCCATTTTCAGAAGCGGCCAGCGGTTCTGGTAGAGCTTCCGGTAGTCCACCCGTCGGGGAGAAACCTCTGCATCAGCACTCTTACAGTCCTCCTCTGTCAGCAGTCCTTCCTTTACAAATTCATCCAGACTGATGAAATAAGGGTTGCCGGCAAAGGTGGAGAAGGACTGATAGGGGGAATCTCCGTAGCTGGTAGGGCCAAGGGGAAGGATCTGCCAGTAGGTCTGCCCCGCCGCCGCCAGCCAGTCTACAAATCGATAGGCGCTCTCATCAAAGCAGCCGATTCCGTACCGGGACGGAAGACTGGATATGGAAAGCAGTATACCTGCACTTCGTTTCATCGTTTAACTCCTTTCATATTCGATCAATACGCCATAGTGATCGGACACCACCGGATAGTTCCGGCTGTTGAAGATCACTCTGGAGCTTCTGATATCGGCCTTTTCGCTGCACCAGATCTGATCGATCCGCATGCCGTAGGTCACACTGATCTTATCCTTCCAGCCATCGATAATCTTGCCCACCGTATGACCGCTGTCCTTGCGCTCGGCCAGCACAAAGCTGTCCTGCCAGCATGATCTTACGATCTGGTCATAG
Source organism: Ruminococcus sp. (assembly GCA_017472145.1). Taxonomy (GTDB): domain Bacteria; phylum Bacillota; class Clostridia; order Oscillospirales; family Ruminococcaceae; genus Ruminococcus_C. Next base: position 33,117 of record JAFUQX010000011.1, read on the forward strand.
CCTTCGTCCCGAACCTCGGCCGGGCTGTTGAAATCACCCATGAGCCACACACGGCCATATTGCACCATATGAGCCTCGGTGCGCTTCCATTGCTGCTGGAATGGTTCTTCCGGATCGTTCCACCAGCCCAGATGTACACTGAAAAACCACTCTGTGGGAAGGTCGGCTGTGCGGATTCCAAGAAGCTTTCTGGTTTTCCAGTTATTGTAATCGTCTATTGTGCTCACCGGTACAATGTCTGTTTCCAGAATGGGACTCCGGCTCATAAGGGCAATTCCCTCATCATATTTGTCATACCCAAGCTTCAGGGGCAGCCATGTCCAGTAGTAGTCCGCACCCATTTCCCGGAGCATCCGGGCGGCACGGAATACATGATTGTCCTCCCGGATGACAATATCCTTTCTGCACGGACTGTACCCGTGCAGCTCTGCCATTGGAACGGCCGCCCGGCCAGCCGTCTGGTTGACCTCCTGCAAGGCGATGATCCCGGGACGCTCCTTTGCAATAGCCGAAACAAAATCCCGGAGCTTCTGCTCATAATTTTCCTCCACAAGACTGTGGGTATTCAGTGTAAGCAGCTTCATGTGAAAAATCCTCCGTTACAGAATATCGTTGATGTCCGATTTGAGTACATCCGCCTTCGGGCCGTAGATAGCCTGAATGCCCTCGCCCTTCTTTACAAGACCCAGTGCGCCTTCCGCCTTCCATGCGTCCGCATCCGCTACCAGATCTGCATTCTTTACCGTTACACGCAGTCTTGTCATGCAGGCATCCACCAGGGTGATGTTTTCACGTCCGCCCAGCAGAGCGATGATCCGCTCCGGCTGGCCGTCCGAGGAGGCTGCTTTCTTTTCGCCAGATTCCTCGCCGCTGCCGCCGTCTGCGGTATAGTTGCCAAGACGGCCCGGTGTGGCAAACTTGAATTTGCCGATCATGAAATAAGCCACGAAATAGCCAATGACAAAGAAGATAACTACGCTGATCACAAAGTTGATGATATCACCGGTCAGACCTGCATTTACAGACATGGGGATTCTTGTGATAAATTCCAGATTGCCGAAGGAGTGCAGTCTCAGGTCGATGATACCGGACAGAGCAAATGCACAGCCCTGGAGAACGGCATATACAATATACAGCGGCAGTGCGCAGAACATGAACATGAATTCCAGCGGCTCGGTTACGCCGGTCAGGAATACGGCCAGACCAGTGGAGATGAACATGGAACGATAGTTCTTTCTCTTGTCCTTGTCCACTCTGCGGTACATAGCCACGGCTATACCCAGCAGCAGACCCGTTGCACCGATCATCTGGCCCACCTTGAAACGGGCCGGAGTTACGGTTTCCAGAAGTGTATTATAGGAGGCCATATCGCCTGCATCCTTGAAGCCGATGAGGTCGGTCACCCAGGCCAGCCACAGGGGATCCTGGCCGAATACCTCAGAGCCGGCGTTGATGCCTGTAAGGATCTCATAGGTGCCGCCGAAGGAGGTATAGTTCATGGGGATGGTGAGCATATGGTGAAGACCGAAGGGGAGCAGCAGACGCTCCAGTGTGCCATAGATAAACGGAGCCAGGATCGGAGAGGTGTCCGAGGAGTTTGCGATCCAGATGCCAAAGGCATTGATGCCGGACTGTACCACCGGCCACACAACGGCCAGAACCAGTGACACGATCACAGACCATACAATGACCACCAGCGGAACAAAGCGCTTGCCGTTAAAGAAGGACAAAGCATCCGGCAGCTTTCGGAAATTGTAGAATTTGTTATAGACAACGCCGCCTACAAAGCCGGAGATGATACCGACGAACACGCCCATATTCAGAGCCGGTGCGCCCAGCACGGAGGTGAAGTAGTTCTCCACCAGCATCTCCTGCCCGAAGAGCGACTGCACTACCGAGCCTTCCGTATTCAGCATATCGTTTGTAACACCGAAAATCGCACCGGTGATATTGTTGATCAGAATGAATGCAATGAGTGCAGCAAAGGCGCCGCCGGCCTTTTCCTTGGCCCATGAGCCGCCGATGGCCACGGCAAACAGTACATGGAGGTTGTTGATAACCGCCCAGCCGATGTTTTCCATAACACTGCCGATGGAAGCTACCAGCTGAAGATCGCCGCCGGCCATGGCCACCAGCTTACCGAGACTGATCATCAGACCCGCCGCCGGCATAACGGCAATTACCGTCATGAGCACCTTGCCCAGCTTCTGGAGGAAGTCGAAATTGAGTCCGCCCTTTTTCTTTTCTTTGGGAGATTCGGCAGCGGTCTTTTCCGGCTGCACAGCGGGAGACTCCGTAAGGCCGGCGCCCAAGGTAAGAAGCGCATCTCCGGCCTGGACCTCGCCCTCTGCAATATGCATTTCAGCGTCCTCGGCCCCATCGCATATCAGCACCGGTGTGATCAGATTGATTCCCTTCTTTTTCAGAAGCTCTACATCCACCTCGCAGATGAGATCGCCGGCCTTGACCTTATCGCCTTCCTTTACATGCGGGGTAAAGCCCTCCCCGCCCAGTGCAACTGTTTCCAGACCAAAGTGCACCAGCACCTCCAGTCCGTCCTCCGATGTAAAGCCATAGGCATGCCCTGAATCCACGGTGGATGATACCTCGCCGTTTACCGGGCTGTAGATTTTCCCGTCCTTCGGGAGAATGGCGCAGCCATCGCCCAGAACCTTCTCAGAAAAGACCGGATCCGGTACATTTTCCAGGCTAACGACCTTGCCGCTCAGCGGTGAAAGTATGCCGAGCACTTTTGTGTTGGTTGTGTTGCTCATGATTATATCCTCCTTATTGAAATTTTGCATTAGTTCGGCGCAATTCTAATGCAACCTTATGCATTTATTATACAACGATTGCACAAAAATTGCAAGAGGTTTCCGAAAATAATTCCACCCGAAGACCATTTTCGTAAATGTTGTACAAACAGACTCCTTGTTTCTACAGCATATTGCCCATATGCTGTATGCGCTGTTGGCGTTTCTGTGCACTTATTGCATGCGTATGGTGCATTATCGTGTGCAACTATTGACAAATTCATGCAATTGCATTATAATTGTAGTATCATATTCTGTATAAAATACAAAGGAGGTTCTGATATGGCTGTTACGCTGAAGGATGTAGCTGCATTGGCTGGGGTATCTCCGTCTACTGCATCAAGAGTCTGCAAGGATAATCCCTCTATCAGCCGGGAAACAAAGGAAAAGGTACGAAAGGCTATGGAACAGCTGGGCTATGAGCCGGCCGCTCTGCCTGTCGATGTGGACGCCAGCAGCAAGACCATCGGCATCATTCTTCCGCCCTCGCCCAAGGAGTCCTTTGAGAATGCTTTTCACCTGGAGGTCATCCGGGGTATCAGCCAGTTTTGCAGTCACCGCCGGTATCTCAATACGGTTATTACCGGGCAGGACGACGAGGAGCTGCTCTCAGCGCTGTCCAATATTGCAAAAAGCGGACAGGTGGATGGCTATATCGTGACCTATTCCAAGCAGAATGATCCTGTTATAGAGTATCTCTATAATGAGGGGTTATTATACGTTGTAATCGGAAAAGCCCATCGTTTTGCCAATCAGACGGTGTATATCGACAATGACAATGTACTGGCGGCCCAGGAGGCGACCGAGCATCTGATCCAGCTTGGACACAAGCGGATCGCCTATCTGGGAAGCGACAGCAACCTGATGTTTTCAGCGGACCGGAAGGCCGGGTATCAGCTGGCCATGCTGAACAGCGGACTGGAGGTGCATCCGGAGGACGTTGTAGAGCTGCCTTTCATTCCGGAGGAGCATTCCACGGCTGTGCACAGTCTTCTCACACGAAGAGACCGGCCTACAGCCATTCTGGTCAGTGATGATATCTTTGCCGTTGCGCTGGAGCGTGCGTGTATAGAAACGGATCTTTCCATTCCGAAGGATCTGTCCATTATCTCGTTTAACAATTCTCTTTTTGCCCGTCTGACCTCGCCGCCTCTGACATCTATGGATATCAACTCGGTGCAGTTGGGTATTGAAGCGGCCTCTCAGGTGATCAATCACATTGAAAATCCCAATCTTCTGGCCACGAAGATCATCGTGCCGCACCGATTGATCGAGCGGAACAGCTGCTCTGAGATATAGGTGATATCTCAAAAAAAGAGTGTCTGCCATTCAGCAAGCAGGAGCTGCCTGCACCTTGATCCATCCGTTGCCCTCCTTTTCGAGCGTTGTGCTCAGGTTTATTTTCAGCTGTCAGACGAATGAGAAGGGGATTTTTCTCATCCCTTCCGGAAATTTTTTCTGCCGTCTGCTGCCGGGGAAGCGCCGCTTGTAAAATATCGGTGAAATTGGGCGGAAATTCTTGATAATCAGGCCTTGCGGTGTTATAATATATCGGAACTTGTTCTCAATTCCATCGGGACTTCTTAGGAGGGGAAATATATGCAGACTGCATTCAGAAAAAAATATATCGGGGACAGGGCCTTTTACCGGAGAGTGCTGTATCTGGCCGTGCCCATGATCATCCAGAATGCTGTCACCAGCTTTGTCAGCTTTCTTGATAATATTATGGTGGGACAGATCGGTACAGAGCAGATGTCCGGCGTGGCTATCGTCAATCAGCTGCTGTTTGTAGTCAATATCTGTATTTTCGGAGGTGTATCCGGTGCCGGTATCTTCGGAACGCAGTATTTCGGCAAGGGAGATTATCAGGGGCAGAAATATGCCTTCCGCTTCAAGATGTATGCCGTTCTTGCAATTGCTGCGATTGCCATGATTTTGTTTGGCTTTTTCAGTACGCCGCTCATTTCCCTCTATCTCAGTGACAGCGGCACGGTAGGGGATATCGCTCTTGCCTTGCAGTACGGAAAGGAATACCTGGCTATTATGACAGCGACTCTGATCCCCTTTGCAGTGTGCCAGGCCTATGTGAGCACCATCCGGGAAACGGGGCAGACTTTTGTTCCCATGCTGGCCAGTGTGGCCGCTGTGGGTATAAATCTTGTGCTGGACTATCTCTTTATCTTCGGCTTCGGAGCGCTTCCGGCTATGGGTGTGCGGGGTGCAGCACTGGCTACGCTGATCGCCCGTGTGGTGGAATGTGTCATTGTAGTGGTGTGGACTCATGTGCGCAGGGAGAAGAATCCCTACATCATCGGTGCGTACCGGGGCTTTGGGATACCAAGGCGCATTTGCCGTGAAATTCTCATCAAGGGGACTCCTCTTATGCTCAATGAGATGCTCTGGGCCTCGGGTATGGCGGTTATTGCCCAGTGCTATGCCGTGCGCGGACTGGAGGTAGTGGCTGCTCAGAATATTTCCTCTACCATCACCAATCTGTTCAACATCGTTTATATCCAGCTGGGAGGATGTATTTCTGTTCTGGTGGGGCAGTGCCTTGGAGCAGGACAGCTTCAGGAGGCCAGGACTACAGCCCGGAGGATGATTTTTTTCAGTGTGGGCTGCTGTACGGTTTTCGCAGGACTCATGGCTCTGGCAGGGGGCTTTTTCCCGAATATCTACAACACGGAGGAGAGCATCAAGTCTCTGGCCCGGATGTTCATTTTCATTTCGGCACTGGCCATGCCGCTGTGCGCCTTCTCGCACTGCGCCTATTTTACCCTGCGTTCCGGCGGCAAGACAGTCATCACCTTTCTTTTTGACAGTGTCTATACATGGGTGATCATGATTCCCTTCGCCTATGTGCTGGCCAATCACACGGTCCTTCCCATAGAGACGGTGTTTTTCCTTGTACAGTTTACGGAGATCATCAAGGTGACGCTTGGCTTCTTTATGGTAAAGAGCGGCATATGGCTTCAGAATATTGTATCGCAGCCGGAGCGATCTGTCTGAGGCGGGAATGAATAGAGAAGCGTGAATGGCACATAATGGAGAATGGAGAGATCCCCTTTATGATGTCTTGAAATTCGTGTATGAATCCAGGAGGCGGAGCTGTATGATCTGGTTTGTACTGGGAAGTATTCTCGGCGGTACAGTGGGCCTGCTTTCAGCGGCTATGTGTGCAGCGGCTGGAAACGGAGATTCCCATAAAAAGTAAATCCTCAAAAAAACAGCCGCCGGAGTCAGATGGACAGTCCGGCGGCGTTTCTGTATACGATTTCTTGTAAAGCGGTATTCTGAACAGCAAAAGAGCCATGCAACAAGAGTCGCATGGCTCAGTCTGTCGAAAAAGCTCCTCATCAACTTAGGCAGGTATAAAAGCTTTTTGGTGATTCCCCACGGGGTGGGGAAATGTCCCGAAGGGACAAAGGGGACGGCACCGTTGGTGCAGCAATTTCTCGAAAATGCTGCCAGGGTCCAGGGACAGCGTCCCTGGTCGCTCTCCGCAGGCTCGCCATCTTTGGGCGAGTCTGCCGAACGCATTTCCGCTGGCGTTCGGGCTGAGAGCGAAATCCCCTGCGCCGTACTTCCGGCGTACGGAGAAAGGGGTGGAAAAATGCGACAGCATTTTTCAGGGTGATTCCCCGCAGTGCGGGGAAATGTCAGCGAAGCTGACAAAGGGGACGGCGCCGTGGGCGGCGAACAAGACCGCTTCCCCTTGTTGCGATTCGAAGCGAGTTTCTCTTGAAAACGTCCCGGTGGGACGTTTTCAACACTATTATCCCTGCTAGCAAGGATGTTTTCAGAGGCTTTTCGACAAGCTGAGCCATGCAACAAGAGTCGCATGGCTTTCTTTTGGAGCTGATATCCGGATCTGGGATCATTCTCCTAGAGCATCCAGATGTCGGCGGTAACGTCTGGGAATCTGGATACCGACCAGATAGCCCATAGAATGCAGTGTATCAGAAATCACCTGGAATCCATCCTTGTAAAAAGCTCCGATGCGCTTGGCACGATCAGGGAGGCCTCTATAATCCGGCGGACAAACAAATGTCCAGTCTGCGCCGTCTCTGTCCAGCACAATACGGAAATACTTGTCTATATCTGTATCCTTATGTCCTGTATTCATGAGCAGGATATGATGCTCCACACAGTCATCTGCTGCTCCGATAATTACGCTTTCGCCGTTAAATGCGATCAGTACCAGTAATGGTTCATCCTGCTGCATAGCGATTCTTACATCCTCCTGTGAAGGGTAATAGGTAAAATTCATATGGTTTCTCCTGTTTTCCTGAAGGGGCTTATACGCAAATGGGCAGGGGACTGCTTTTATTTGGCGCACAATTTTCATTTTCATCACAAAAACAAAAGAGCCACACAACCGGAATAAATCCCGAAATTGCATGGCTTTCTTTTGGAGCTGATATCCGGATTTGAACCGGAGACCTCATCCTTACCAAGGATGCGCTCTACCGACTGAGCTATATCAGCAACTGTAAGCTTGAGTTATTACTCAAACTCACAAGTATTATTATACCACAGAAAACGAGGACTGTCAACTACTTTTTTCAGAAATCGACTTTTCCTTGTTTTGTTAACCAAAAGTCACTTCAAACATTATATTCAAATGACACCAAGTTGCTTTAATGCGTATTCTATGCCGTCATCCTTTAAATTTTTCGTGATGAAGTCAGCGTATGGATGCAGCTTGTGTCCGTTGCCCATAGCCACGCCCACATGAGCGGCCCGGATCATGTCCAGATCATTGAGACTGTCTCCAATGGCGATGGTATCCTCCGGACGAGCGCCCAGCCTTTGGAGGATCCAGTCCATACCCGTGGCCTTGGTACAGTCTATGGGTGGCATTTCTGCAAAGAAATTTCCACGGTCGATGTATGTGTACTTTCCCTCGATCAGCTTCTGGAAGCGTTCCATATCCGTCCGGTCATCATACCAGATGACAAACTTGTCAAAGGAGAAATCCTCTGCCGTATGCAGATCGTGCACCGACAGCCCCTGGCTTTTGTACAGATCCAGCAGATCCTGCATCCAGGCCAGAACCTTCGTTTTACTGTCCATGAACAGAGCGTCGCTTCGCTCATACAGGGGAGCTGCACCGCAGGCCCGGATCTCCTCCGCCATTTTCCGGCAGAGCATTACATCGATGGGTCTGCGGTATACGGTCTTTCCCTCATAGATGATCTCTGTACCGCAGCCGCAGATGTATCCGTCAAAGCCCATGAACCGGATATCCTCCCGGACATTCATAGCCGTTCGGCCGGTGTTGATGAAGGTCTTGTGACCGTTTGCACGGGCCTTTGCAATGGCATCGATGGTGGACTGGGGGAGGAAGCCGTCCTCCTCCGCCCGGAGCGTACCATCAATATCAAAAAATATCAGCTTACCCATACAGCACCTTACTTGCAGGCCCGGAGCAGATTGGCCATCTCCAGTGCACCCATAGCGCAGTCATAGCCCTTGTTGCCGGCCTTTGTGCCTGCACGCTCGATGGCCTGTTCAATGGTATCGGTGGTTACCACGCCGAACAGCACCGGAATGCCGCTTTCCAGGCCCACCTGTGCAATGCCCTTGGAAACCTCTGCACAAACATAGTCATAGTGACTGGTTGCACCACGGATGACTGCACCCACGCAGATCACCGCATCATACTTTCCGGACAGAGCCAGAGTCTTTGCCGCCAGGGGAATCTCAAATGCACCCGGCACCCAGGCCAGTGTGATATCATCTCCGGATACGCCGTGACGCAGGAGGCAGTCCTCTGCACCGCCGATGAGCTTGCTTGTGATAAATTCATTGAAACGGGAGGCTACGATAGCCACCTTCAGGCCTTCGCCCAGATAATTTCCTTCCAGTGTACGCATAATTTTTCAGTTCCTTTCGATTTCTTGTTTTTATTTATAATAGTAAGAGGTTATTCCTTTCCGAAGTGGAGGAAATGCCCCATCTTAAACTGTTTGGTTTGCAGATAGCGGAGATTCTCCGGCTTTTCCGGAATATCGATTGGCACACGCTCGGTGATCTCCAGCCCGTATTCCGCCAGATCTGCGATCTTTTCCGGATTGTTGGTCATCAGACGCAGGCTGCTTGCCCCCAGAAGCTTCAGGATCTGCGCTCCCACGCTGTAATCACGCAGATCAGGTGCAAAGCCCAGCTGTACATTGGCCTCGATGGTATCCAGTCCCTGCTCCTGAAGGACATAGGCCTCGATTTTCTTGAGCAGGCCGATCCCTCGTCCCTCCTGACGAAGATAGACAAGCGCACCCCGGCCCTCCTCTGCAATTTTCTGAAGAGCACGCTCCAGCTGTTCGCCGCAGTCACAGCGGCAGGAGCCGAACACATCGCCTGTCATGCACTCGGAATGCACCCGGCACAGCACCGGCTGTCCATCGGAGAGATCACCCATGGTCAGCGCCACATGCTCCTCGCCGCTGAGGGTATTGATAAAGCCGTGGAGCCTGAATTCTCCGAATTTTGTGGGCAGCTTTGCGCAGGCTGTCTCCTTCATATAAAGATCATGCATGCGGCGGTACTTCTGCAAATCCCGGATGGTGATCAGGGGCAGTCCCAGCTTTTCCGCCAGGTCAGAAACCTGCTCTCCGCGCATCATCGTGCCGTCCTCAGCCATGATCTCACAGCAGAGTCCCACCTCCTGAAGGCCGGCCAGCCGCATGAGATCGACTGTAGCCTCTGTGTGGCCGTTCCGCTCCAGCACGCCGCCGGGCCTGGCTTCCAGAGGAAACATATGACCGGGGCGTCGGAACTCTCCCGGATTGGAGTCCGGACTGGCGGCCCGGCGGGCCGTAATGCCGCGCTCTACCGCAGAAATGCCTGTGGTGGTATCCACGTGGTCGATGGAAACGGTAAAGGCCGTCTCGTGATTGTCCGTATTCTTGGCTACCATCTGGCTCAGACCCAGACGGCGGACATGAGCCGTGCTCATGGGCATGCAGATGAGACCCTTGCCTACGCTGGCCATGAGGTTTATATTCTCCGTTGTAGCAAATTCTCCGGCACAGATGAGGTCGCCCTCGTTCTCACGTTCCGGGTCATCGGTGCAGAGAATACACTTGCCCTGTTTCAGAAATTCCAGAGCTTCTTCAATGGATGCGATCTTCATAAGACATCTCCTTTAAAAACCATTTTCAAAGAGAAATTCTCTCGTAATTCCAGAGGACTTTGCCGGAGCTGCGAGGAGCTTCTCTACATATTTTCCTATAATATCATTTTCGAGATTGACCACATCTCCGGCTCTCTTGGACAGGAGGGTGGTTTCCTTTGCTGTATGGGGAATCAGGCTCACGGAGAAATCCGTCCCTGTCACCCTTGTGACCGTGAGACTGATCCCATCAATAGCGACAGAGCCTTTTTCCACGATATACCGCAGAATATCCGGTGCGGCGCTGATGGTCACCACCACAGCGTTGCCCTCGGGCCTATGGGAGGATATTTTCCCTGTGCCGTCAATGTGACCAGCCACAATATGACCGCCGAAGCGTCCGTCCGCCGCCATAGCCCGTTCCAGATTCACACGGCTTCCGCTGCGGAGTGCTCCAAGGCTGCTCCGGCGCAGGGTTTCCGGCATGACATCGGCCGCAAAGCCACCTGCGCTCAGATCGGTAACAGTCAGGCATACACCATTCACAGCAATACTGTCTCCGATGCGTGTTCCCTCCAGAACGGTTCTGGCCTGAATATACAGGCGGCAGGCGGCCGGGGTATTTTCCAGACGGGAGACGATTCCCGTTTCTTCTACAATTCCGGTAAACATTTACTCAGCCGAAGCTCCTTTCGCTTTTAAGGTGATCAGTATATCCGTTCCCAGCAGCTGTACCTTTGGTTCGGAGAAGATGGCCGCATCCTTCATGCGCTTCAGTCCCAGCGGTCCCACAGGGGAGATCCCATCGCCGCCTACGATCTTCGGAGCAATATATGCCTGAAGTTCCGAAACCATGCCTGTTTTCAGAGCAGCTGCATGGATCTGCGCACCGCCCTCGATGAGCACGCTGGTAAGCCCCATTTCAGCTAGCTTCAGGAGTACCTCTGCAAGATCGGTGCGGCCATTTTTTTCGGAAACCTGGCACACCGTCACGCCCTTGTCCGTGAGCCGCTGAATTTTGTCGTGCTTGTCACTGCATGTCATGATGATCACAGGCGATTCTGCGGCGGTCTGTACAAGCTGACAACGCTCCGGAATCCGCAGAGCCGTGTCGCACACCACACGCACAGGATGTACAGGGTCATCCATGTGACAGAGGAGACTGGGGTCATCAGCCAGCACGGTCATGATTCCCACAAGGATTGCAGACACAGCCTTTCTGGTTTCCTGCACATGGGCACGGGCGATTTTTCCGGTTACCCACCTGGAGTCACCATTTCCGCAGGCGATCTTTCCGTCGGCAGACATGGCGTATTTACAGATGACATAGGGCTGTTTCGTTTTCATATAATGGAAAAAGAAGGCATTGAGGGCGTCGCACTCCTCCGGCAGCACTTCATAGAAGGTCTCGATGCCGGCCGCTCTGAGAATCTGGCTGCTTTTCCCGCTGACCAGAGGATTGGGATCGTATGAGCCGATGAATACCCTCCGGATACCGGCCTCGATGATGGCGTCGGTACAGGGCGGCTGCTTTCCGTGGTGACAGCACGGCTCAAGGGTGACAAAAAGGTCAGCTCCCTTGGGAGACTCGGTGCAGTTCTGGAGCGCATGACGCTCAGCGTGAAGATCGCCGTACTTGGCATGCCAGCCTTCGCCGATGATGCGGTTATTTTTTACAAGAACTGCGCCGACCAGAGGATTGGGGCTGACCCGTCCTGTGCCGTTTTTGGCAAGCTGGATGGCCCGGCGCATATAGGATTGTGCAGAATGACTGTAATAATTCAAGGCATAATTCATCTCCAATCAAAAAAAGCTGCCCCATTCAGTCAGAACAGGGCAGCTGCATCGTTTTCACATAGGCTGTACAAAAATATAGGATATAATACACGGTATACAGGTACAGCAGAATACGGTGCATCAAGACTTCTTTCATCCGGACTCTACCGTCGGTTTCGGATTTTCACCGAATCGGCCGCTTGAAAAGGCGGTTCGTGGACTTACAGTCAGCGACTGCTTACCACCGGCTATGAATTGCACATACCCTGAAGCTGATGGAACTAAGTATAGTATAACACAGGTCGGGGAAGATGTCAACAGGAATCTCCGGCCTTTCCGCAAGCTGGCCACCGGAACAAAAAATCCAACGTTTTCGGCGTGATTTCGTGCAATTTCGCCCACGAAAAAGAAATCTCCGGGAAAAACTTTTCTTTTTGCCCGAAAAGCCTTTTCCTGATTTCAAAAAAAAGCGAATTCGCCAAAAATGGAAAAACTGCTTGACAAAAGGGATTTTGTCCTGTATTATTGTAAATGTTAAATGAAGCTTTTATCAGGAAAATTCAGCGCATCCGGAGCAGTCCAGCGGACTTTTGCCGGACGCTTTTTTATTTCAGGAGGTTTGTACTATGTCGAAAGCAAATGTAACCGAGTATTTTGCATGTGACGTATTCAATGACGAGGTCATGCGGGCCAGACTGCCCAAGCCGATCTACAAGGCACTGACCAAAACCAAGAAAATGGGTGTGGCGCTCGATCCGGCCTATGCCGATGTGGTAGCCAATGCCATCAAGGACTGGGCGATCGAACGGGGGGCCACTCACTACACACACTGGTTCCAGCCCATGACCGGCTCTACTGCGGAAAAGCATGACTCCTTCATCAGCCCGACGGATAACAATATGATCATCCTGAATTTCTCCGGCAAGGCCCTTGTCAAGGGCGAACCGGATGCATCCTCCTTCCCGTCCGGCGGTCTGCGTCAGACCTGCTCCGCACGAGGCTATACCATCTGGGATCCCACCTCTCCGATTTTTGTAAAGGAAGGCTCTCTGTATATTCCGACTGCGTTTGTATCCTACACCGGTGAAACGCTGGATAAGAAAACGCCGCTGCTGCGTTCGATGGATGTGCTCAGCGAGCAGGCCCTCCGTGTGCTGCGGCTGTTCGGAAATACCACCGCTACGAAGGTAACCTCTACGGTAGGCCCGGAGCAGGAATATTTCCTCATTGACAAGAAGATGTATGATCAGCGTGAGGATCTGATCATGACGGGCCGCACCCTGTTCGGCGCAACGCCTCCCAAGGGACAGGAGATGGATGACCAGTATTTTGCAAATCTCAAGCCCAGGATCGCCGCTTATATGGCCGATCTGGATGAAACCCTCTGGAAGCTGGGCATCTATGCACATACCAAGCACAACGAGGTCGCTCCGGCCCAGCACGAGCTTGCCCCGATTTTCAATACATCCAATGTTTCCACCGACCAGAACTCCCTGACCATGGAGGTTATGAAGAAGGTGGCTCTCAAGCACGACCTGGTGTGTCTGCTCCATGAAAAGCCCTTTGCCGGTGTAAACGGAAGCGGTAAGCACAACAACTGGTCTATGAGCGCCAACGACGGACAGAATCTTCTTGATCCGGGCAGCACGCCCAGTGAGAATATGCAGTTCCTGACTTTCCTGTGTGCAGTGCTCAAGGGCGTGGATGAATATGCATCTCTGCTGCGGATCAGTGCCTCCTCCGCAGGAAATGATCACCGTCTGGGTGCACACGAAGCCCCTCCGGCCATCATTTCTATCTACATGGGCGAGGAGCTTCAGGGCGTTCTGGATGCTCTGGAAAACAACAGCACCTATAAGAGTGAGTCTCAGGAGTTCAAGATCGGCGTTCATGCGCTGCCGGATTTTCCCAAGGATTCCACCGACCGGAACCGCACCTCTCCCTTTGCCTTTACCGGCAACCGCTTTGAGTTCAGAATGGTGGGTTCTTCTGATAATATTGCCTGCCCGAATCATCTGCTGAACACCATCGTAGCCGGTGAGCTGTGTGAGATCGCCGACCAGATGGAGGGCGTTTCTGCTGAGGATTTCGACACCCGGCTCAAGGAGCTGCTGGTGAAGATCATCAAGGAGCACAAGCGTATTATTTTCAATGGAAACGGCTATTCTCAGGAATGGGTAGAGGAAGCCGAGCGCAGAGGTCTGCCTATCTACAGAACCACAGTGGAAGCGGTTCCTCATTATGCAGATGAAAAGAATGTGGCTCTGCTTGAAAAGTTTGGTATCTTCACCCGGGCACAGATCCACAGCCGTATGGAGATCCTGCTGGAAAGATACTGCAAGACGGTGAATATCGAGTCTCTGACCATGATCGACATGGCCAAGAAGAAGTTCATTCCGGTGGCCCTGAGCTACTGCAAGGAGCTGTGCGATGGCATTGCTGTAAAGGGCGGCCTGGGGATTGATGCTTCTGTGGAGCGCAGTCTGGCTGAGAAGATCACAGCCCTCAACAGCGAGGCCTACAAGCTGGTGCTGGAGCTGGAGGAAAAGACAGCGGCCGCTGCTGCTCTGGAGGATATGTATCAGATGGCACTGGCCTACAGGGAGAATGTGGTTTTCACTATGGAAAAGCTGCGTAAATGCGTGGATTCCATCGAGGTAATGATGCCCTCTGAAAAGTGGCCTGTTCCGGCGTACAGTGAGATGATTTTCAACGTATAAAAAATGATAAAGGGGACTTGCCGGATCGCAAGTCCCCTTTGCTGGTCAAAAGAGTCTGATTTTACTGCTGGAACAGCTCATGGTTGTCATATACATGATTTTTCATAGCCTGAAAGCTCTCAGCGCTGATGACATGCTCGATGCGGCAGGCATCCTCCAGAGCGGTTTTCTCAGACACGCCCAGATACATCAGCCAGCTTGAAATCACCGTATGCCGCTCAAACATAGTTTCTGCAATTTCCCGTCCGGCCTCTGTCAGCGTAATATACCCATCCTTATCCACATTTACATACCCGTTTTCCCGAAGGTTTTTCATGGCTACGCTGACGCTGGGCTTCGAGTAGGACAGCTCATTTACAATATCGATCGAGCGGACAGCTCCCATGCGCTTTTGCAAAATCAGAATCGTTTCCAGATAATTTTCGGCCGATTCCTGAATTTTCATGCAAACACCTCCAATCCTTCAACAACATATTTCTCTTATTATACCACAGCTTTTGTTGAAATGCAACCTGTTTTTTCTCAGTTGACAAGACTTTATAGGTATGATATACTGAAATTGCTGAAATAAACAGGAAAAGGATGTGAAAGAATGAATCTGCCAAACGACCCGGTCATGCTCATGAGCGTGCTGAATACAAAGCTGCGTGATGAATATTCCTCTCTGGAGGAGCTGTGCAAAGCGCTGGGACTGGAGCAGCCGGCCCTGGAGGAAAAGCTCAGAGCAGCTGGCTTTATCTATCGTCCGGAGCTGAATCAGTTCCGCTGAAGGGCGCTTGATTCCGCCGGAATGCAGGCAGAGTGCGGTCTCTGGGGTGATCTTCAGAGGCCGCCCTGCGCTTTCTGCAATATGGATTTCAGCAGCAAACAAACAGCATAATAGGAGGGAATGCCATTGGAAAAGCATGCAAAGAAAAAACATGCGTTCAAAAGGGTGCTGATCGGGGCCGCAGCCCTGCTCCTTTTGTATATTCTGATTACTCTGACCGGAATTTCGGGATATCTCATAAAATATGGCTATGGCATAAAGGAGCTGCCCCGGACGATCGCCGTATACTGCAATTTCAGTGACGGCTTTACAGTGGATGAAACGGAATCCGGCCGCAGTGTATTCATAGGCCGGCCTGATTATATATACGACACCCTGGCGGAAGACAGCGGTTATTACGAGTCGGACAGGATGGGTCTTGTCCGTTATTATAACAAGAGCGGCGAGGAAGCTGAGCCAGCAGATTTCTATATTCATGCATCGGATGACTGGTGTCATTGGTTCAGGGTCTACGAAATGAGTGACGGCTATAGAATTGAGGATTTCCAATAAGAAAAATCAAACAAAAGGCGCAGCTGCAAATCCGGTTCTGCAGCTGCGCCTGCGTTATGTATGGACAAGGAAATGTTTATCCAAAGACGTATTTTTATTGTCTTATTAAAACTGCATATCCTGCAACAGGATTATTGGCTTCCAGCAGATCAAATGCTGCGTTTTCTGCATCCTCCTTACTCATGTTTCCATCTTTCATATAAGGCTTTTGATAGTCATATGAATAAGGAGCGATATCGCTGAAATAAACAGCTATGCGAATATCATCAATCAGAAATATAGCCATGCACTCCCAATTGATAATACTGAAGCCACAGGAATCCGGCCTTCCCAAGGCCTCTGTAAGCTCCTGATAGGTCATGCCAATTCGTGTGCTGTCTGTTATTATGCCGGAGGTTACGCCGATTTGCTGCGGGTCACCATTCAGATTTTTTCCATAAGAAATTGTATATCCCGGAAACATGGGTGAACGCACTCCATCTTCGGCACTTTCTGACCATTGTCCAACTTCCGTATAATCCTGGTTGACGCCAGCAAAAAAGCGATTCTTGTCTACAAACATCAGATCATAAGCGCTATATCCTTCCAGTGAGGTTTCCTGCGGTGCAGTGACATCTGTTATCGGTTCTGTTTTTGCATCCTCCAATACAGATGTAGTCATCGAAGTCTCTGAGGATGTCCCTGAAGTCGGCTCAGACGCTGACTTCTTACAGCCGGCCAGCATGGTCAGCGCAATCAGCATAATCAGGATTATACTGATTTTTTCTGTTTGTTTCATAAGCAGGTTCTCCTTTTTATGTTCTGTGATTACTGTCATTATAACATAAAATCCGAAGAAAGTACAGACGGATTCTGTAATAAAGGCATTGAAAGAAGCAGCCGGCTTCTGAACAAAAGCCGGCTGCTTTATGCTTACACAGACTCCTTGATCTTACTCAGCGCACCCTTTTCCAGTCTGGACACCTGGGCCTGTGAGATGCCGATCTCGCTGGCCACCTCGATCTGGGTCTTGCCCTGAAAGAACCGCAGGTGGAGGATTTTCTTCTCACGGTCACTGAGACTCTGCATAGCCTCCCGGAAGGCGATCTCTCCCAGCCAGTTTTCTATGCCGTTCTTGTCGCTGATCTGGTCGAGGACATAGAGGGTATCCCCGGAGTCGGAATAGATCGGCTCATATAGGGATACCGGGTCTGTGACGCTTTCCAGCGCAATGACCACATCCTCTCTTTTTGCGCCGATTTCCTCTGCGATTTCCGTTATATTCGGCTCACGGCAGAGTGTACCGGTCAATCTCTCTTTGGCCTGCATGGCCTTGTAGGCCAGGTCTCTCAGAGAGCGGCTTACCTTGATCTGGCTGTAGTCTCTCAGATACCGGCGCAGCTCACCGCTGATCATAGGTACGCAGTAGGTGGAAAAGCGCACCTCCTTGCTCAGGTCGAAGTTGTTGATGGCCTTGATCAATCCCACAACGCCTACCTGAAAGAGGTCGTCCACATCCTCGCCCCGTCCGGTGAAACGCTGAATGACGCTGAGTACCAGCCGCAGATTTCCCTGAATCAGTTTATCTCTGGCCTCCCGGCTGCCCGTATCCCGGATCTCCCGGAGAAGCTCCATTTTCTCCTTTTCCTGCAATACAGTCAGCTCCGATGTATTTACCCCTGAAATAACGACCTTCTGAAAAGCCATACCATATACCTCCGTCCTTCTTTGGATGTATACAGTATTCCCCGCAGCCAACCTTTCTAATCAGGAGACACCGCCGGAAGGTTCTTCCAGAGCCGAAAACCAGGGTCTTGCAATTTGCCTGTATTCGTGTTATAATAGGAAAAGATTCAGTATCGGAAGAAAAGAGGCGCATTTACATGGAAAATTTCATTTTGATCGGTATGCCGGGTTCAGGCAAAAGTACAGTGGGCCAGATCCTGGCTGAAAACATCGGATATCATTTTATGGATACGGACGATCTGATCATAGAGCGGTATCAGAAGCCCCTGATGAACCTCATTGAGGAAATGGGGGTAGAGGGCTTTATCCAGGCCGAGGGAGCGATTCTGGAAACGGTGGAGGCTTCCCATACCGTCATTGCCACAGGCGGAAGTGTCATTTACAGTGAAAAGGGCATGGCGCACCTGCAATCTCTGGGAAAGGTGATCTATCTTTGCTATACGGAGGAGGATATTGCAGCCCGTGTGGGAGATCTCACCACCCGGGGCGTTGTGTGCCGGAACTGCCGGAGCTTCCGGGAGCTGTTTGAGGAACGCCGTCCCTATTATGAGAAATATGCCGATATTGTCGTACATCTGGAGCATGCCACCTTCAACCACAGCACGCAGCGGGTTCTGAAGGCAGTTGAGCAGTATGTACATAAGTAAAAGACCGCTGTGAGAAGCGGCAGAATGAATGGTGAATAATGAATCATTACAGGGCCTGCCGGCCTTCCTTGTGCCTGTTTTCATTATTCACTGTTTTTTTGTCATGGCTCGTTTTCTTCAGACCAGCGGTGCTTGTCCAGATCCACCCGGCCGTCAGGAAGAAAGGTCACGCCTTCCTCCTCCAGAAGCGTTCTTTGCATATCCTCACCGCCGAAGGCAAAGGCTCTGGATGTCTCCCCGAAGCGGTTTACGACCCGATGACAGGGGATCACGCCCGGCTCCGGGTTTACATGAAGGGCATAGCCTACCACCCGGGACCAGCGAGGGTTTCCCATCCGTCTTGCAACATCGCCGTATGTGGCCACTTTTCCCCTGGGAATCCGGCGGACGACCTCATAGGCTCGCTCAAAGGTGCTTTTCTGTTTCATGGTGTATCATCTCCTTTTCTCTATCATAGCAGATTTTTCGGATGGATGCAAGCGGCAGATGTGTGCAGAAAATTTGACAAAGCCCTTGCATAAATCGGGATTTTGCGTTATAATAAAACCATCGATTTCCTTGTGAAGGAGGAGCCGTATGAAAGACGGATTTATTAAAATCGCCTGTGCAACGCCCCCTGTGCGTGTCGCAGACTGTGAATATAATGCGGAGCAGATCATTGCCATGGCCCGGGATGCGGCGGAAAACGGCGCAAAGCTCATTGCATTCCCTGAGCTGAGTATTACGGGTTATACCTGCGGAGATCTGTTTTTGCAGCAGACGCTGCTGGATGGTGCGAAGGATGCACTGAAAAAAATCATGACAGAGACGGCGGAGCTTGATATAATCGTAATTGTAGGACTTCCTGTTGCCGATAAGGGCGCACTTTATAATTGCGCGGCTGTATGCTGCAAGGGCGATATTCTGGGCTATGTGCCGAAAACGAATATACCGAACCACGGTGAATTTTATGAAGCCCGCCATTTTTCAGCGGGTTCTCCTGAGTATGATGCATGGTTTTACTCAGCGGACAGAGAGTTGAGTGCTGTATCGGCCTCCGAAATGGTCTTTACCTGTGAGGCCATGCCTGATTTCACATTTGGTGTTGAGATCTGTGAGGATGTATGGGTGGGCGATACGCCTTCTGTCCGTATGGCTCAGAAGGGCGCAGTGCTTATCGTGAATCTTTCGTGCAGCAATGAGCTGGTAGGGAAGGCCGATTACCGCCGCACGATTTTAAAGGCCAAGTCCGGGAGCCTTCTGTGTGCCTATGCCTATGCAGATGCCGGTATGGGCGAATCCACGCAGGATCTTGTCTTTGCAGGACACAATATGATTCTTGAAAATGGAAGCATACTTGCGGAGTCAGCTCTTTTCACAGGCGGTATTATTTATGCGGATATCGATGTGCAGCGTTTGCAGGCGGAACGCCGCCGGAGCAGCACGTTCCAGTCCGTTTCTGCGCTTTCAGAAACATTTCCGTTCTATATGGAGCAGCAGGAGACCCGGCTCACCCGCTTCATTGATCCGGCCCCCTTCATTCCCTCCAAAAAGGAGGAGCTGGCTCAGCGGTGTGAAAGCATTCTCACCATGCAGGCGGCAGGACTTTCCACAAGACTGAAGCACATTGGCTGCAAGACGGCGGTGGTGGGACTTTCCGGCGGACTGGATTCCACCCTGGCCCTCATTGTGATCGCCCATGCCTTTGACATGCTGGGGCTGGAGCGCAGCGGCATTCTTGCGGTGACCATGCCCTGCTTCGGTACGACCGACCGTACCTATCAGAATGCCTGCCGTCTGGCCGAGTCCTATGGTGCGTCCCTCCGGGAGGTGCGCATTGCAGACAGTGTGATGCAGCATTTCCGGGATATTGGCCAAGACCCTGAAAATCACGATGTGACCTATGAAAATGCCCAGGCTCGTGAGCGTACACAGGTGCTCATGGATCTGGCTAACCAGTGTGGCGGTATCGTCATCGGTACAGGAGATCTGTCGGAGCTTGCGCTGGGGTGGGCTACCTATAACGGGGACCATATGAGCATGTACGGCGTGAATGCATCCATCCCGAAAACTCTGGTGCGCCATCTTGTGGCGTATGAGGCGGGCCGTACAGAGGGCCTTCTCTCGGAGGTGCTGCTGGATGTGCTGGATACTCCGGTGAGTCCGGAGCTTCTGCCGCCGAAAAAGGACGGCACGATCGCCCAGAAAACAGAGGATCTGGTAGGACCTTATCAGCTGCATGATTTCTTCCTGTACTATGTGCTTCGCTTCGGCTTTTCTCCGAAGAAGATATACCGTCTGGCGTGCAGGGCTTTTGACGGCGTATATGATAAGGCGGAAATTCTCAAGTGGCTGCGCAAATTCTACTGGCGTTTCTTCAGCCAGCAGTTTAAGCGTTCCTGTCTGCCGGATGGACCGAAGGTGGGAAGCGTGGGTCTTTCTCCAAGAGGAGACTGGCGTATGCCCAGCGAGGCCAGCGCAGCGCTCTGGCAGCGTGAGATTGACGAGATCGACAGTTAATAATTATCTGAAAGGATGTTTCATATGACTTACAAAGAAGAATTTATCCGTTTTATGGTGGACTGCGGTGTGCTGACCTTTGGTTCGTTTACCCTGAAGAGCGGTCGTATTGCGCCGTATTTCATCAACACCGGCAACTATAAGACCGGCCGGCAGCTGGCACAGCTGGGCAAGTATTATGCAGCCTGCATCAAGGAAAACGGCATTGCTGTCGATACGCTGTTCGGTCCGGCCTACAAGGGGATCCCGCTGTCTGTCAGTGCTGCTGTGGCTCTGGCCAATGACTATGACATGGAGGTAAACTACTGCTTTGACCGCAAGGAAGTGAAGGATCACGGCGAGGGCGGTATGTTCGTAGGCAAGTCTCTGGAAAACGGTGAAAAGGTAGTCATCATCGAGGATGTTATGACCTCCGGAAAGGCGCTGATGGAGGTATATCCGAAGCTGAAGGGTGCGGCTGATGTGGACATTACCGGCATGGTGATCACCGTAGACCGTATGGAAAAGGCGCTGGGCAGTGAGAATTCTGCGGTACAGGAGGCCTATAATAAGTACGGCGTAACAGTATATCCCATTGTGACGATGGATGATATCATCAAGGCGATTGAGGATGGTGTGATTCCCTTTAGTGAATATCTGGATGCAATGCTGGCCTACCGCAAGGAATACGGCGTGGAAGCATAAAGAAAAAGTGTAAAAAAGACTTGCATTTTTTCAGAAAATGGTGTATAATAAATACTGCACAGGTTGTCTGTGCAGTATCAGGCCTCTATAGTTAAATGGATATAACAAAATCCTCCTAAGATTTAGTCACAGGTTCGATTCCTGTTAGGGGCGCCAGCAGCAGGCCACTGCACCGTTTCCCCCACCTTCGTTTGTTGGTGGGGGATTTTTATGTCTCAGCTCCTCCAGGGGAGGGGGAAAACCTTACTGTCATATATTTGCTTTACAGATCCATCAGAAACCGGAGGGCTGTCCGGAAGCCCAGCTCAAAGCCCTTTTTTGCAGAGCCCCACCATATATTTCTGATAAGATTGTCGATGCTGTCACAGGCCGCAGTGCTTTCCGGCTCTTTGGTCAGGGATGCAGCTTTCCTCCAGTCCTTGTCGATTTCTTCGGTGCACAGGATGTCGTCCTCCATTGCACGCTGGAAGTATTTTTCGATGATTTCATTCATGGCTTCAAAAATTCCTTTCTGTTAAGACTTGACACGCTGCGAAAGGAATGCTATAATAAAACAGAGCAAGGCCTTTCGCGGCTTTGGCGGATAACGTCTCTCGGTACGCTCTCAACTGTAGCCGATGGACGTTATTTTTCTAAGGAAGAAATAAGATCTTCCGTGAGATAAAATTGCTTTGAAGCGTGCTTTATTGTCTCACTTTTACTGTTTATATTATACACTTATTTTTAGTGTATGCCAATGTGCCGATATACACAAATTTTAGGTGTACGTTTTGTGTGTTTTGCACACTTTATTTTGGTGTATATTGCTGTAAAAGTAGTGGTGAATAAAATCGCTTCCTTAAGAAACGAGGAACAGAAATTGCCAATTCAATATAAAATAGACATATTATCAGCTTTAAAGAAAGCTGGTTATTCAACCTACCGCATACGTAAGGAACATATTTTCAGTGAAAGTACAGTACAAAAATTTCGATGCGGTGAAATTGTGAATGCGGATAACATTGCAACAATTTGCCAACTGCTCCATTGCCAGCCTGGTGATTTGCTGGAATATGCAGATGAACCGGAAGAATCAGCATAAAATACAAAGCACTCCCGGAATGGCTCTGTGCGTTTCAGAAAGATCGGGAAGTCCTGCATAAATGAAAAATGCATTGAAAGGCGGAACAGAATCTATGCTAAAAACCATCGCCCACATCCGCAGTGCATTCCCGGCCAAGTTCGGAATTCCCCGGCAGAGCGGCCTGGTGGATGCGCTGAAAAGCCGGATCGTATTTGAACCGGAATATCGAAGTGCGGATGCTTTCCGTGGCCTGGAGGGGTATTCCCACATCTGGCTCTTGTGGGAGTTTTCGGAAGCCCGGCGTGATACATGGTCACCAACAGTCCGACCGCCCCGTCTGGGAGGAAATCAGCGTATGGGCGTGTTTGCTACGCGTTCGCCCTTCCGTCCGAGTCCCATCGGACTTTCCGTGGTGCGTCTGGAGCGGATCGAGCTGCATACACCGGATGGCCCTGTACTCCATGTGCGAGGGGCTGACCTGATGGACGGAACGCCGATCTATGACATCAAGCCTTATCTGCCTCATATCGACAGCCACCCGGAGGCCACGGCCGGATTTTCCGCACAGGCCGCAGAGCATGCCCTGGAGGTGGTGTTCCCGGAGCATTGGCTTATGAAGGTGCCCGTAGAGGATCGGGAGGCGCTGAAGGCGGTGCTGGCGCAAGACCCCAGGCCATCCTATCAGAAGGATCCGGAGCGGATCTATGGCTTTGTCTTTGCAGGGCTGGAAGTAAAATTTACGGTGCAGGAGGATGTGCTGACTGTGTGCAGTGTGGCTCTAGCTCAATAAAAATAAAAAAGGAATGACGTTTTGTGCGCCATTCCTTTTTGTTTTATCGGTTCTTCTGTTTTACTTATTATTCACGATACAGGAGTGCTCTCCGTTTGCGATGCTCGTAGCCAGCTGGGTCAGCAGCTGCTGAGCCTCTGCATATGTATCGAACTTGTCAATGGCGATCTGCTTGCGCACGCCCTTGGAATCCTCACCATAATAAGCCGCTACAACATATTTCTTAGCAGCACCCATTCCCAGCTCATCGATGGCAATGGCCGGGGAGGTGGCGGTGTTGACGATTCTCTTGGCCATGCCGTTTTCTTTTACAATAATATACATAATGATCACAGTCCTTCCTGCTTATTCAGTGTAAGATTACCTTTATATTATAACAGAAATTTCCGCTTTTTTCAAGCGCTCTGCCGAATTTTCCCCTTGCTTTTATGATTTTTTACAGCGATTTTTCCGCAGAAAGAAAACCCTGTCCGGTTATAGGCTGTACAAAACGTGCATAGACTGTACCAACATCGTACAAGGAGGATACAGCATGGAGTGCAAAATCAACCGGGAGATGATTCCCGTGACGGAAACTGTTTTGGATGAGACACAGGAGCAGGATGTGAGTCTGGACTATGTCCTGCCTGATTATGACCCGGAAATTTTTCGTATTATCTGCTGTGAGATACAGCCCTCTGTTGCAGGCTATCAGGTGTCCGGCGGACGCCTGACCTATGACCTGCGGGCCGAGCTGCGTGTGCTCTACTGCGGAGGAGACAGCAAGGCGCTGCAATGCGTCACCCAGACCATGAACTACAGCAAGAGCCTGGATCTTCCGGCAGGCCGCGAAGGCGAGCCTGTCTTTTGTTTCTACCCCAAGGCCGATTATGCCAGCTGCCGTGCCACAGGAAAACGCCGCCTGGATGTGCGGGGAGCGGTTTCTGTGCGGATCCGTGCGACAGCCCAGCGGAAGCAGGAGGTCATCAGCGATATTTTCGGTATGGAAATGCAGCTTCAGCGGAAGAATGTGACCACCGCCGCCGAAAAGCGTACGGCCGTGAAAAATCTGTCACTCAGCGAGGAGATCACACTGGGTGCGTCCCGGCCGGCGGTGCTGGGTATTCTGAGATGCAATGCAAGAGCGGCTCAGGGAGAGCGAAGTATTATTGCCGGAAAGCTGGTGGCCAGAGGAGAGGTGGTGGCCGATGTGCTCTATCGGGGCGAGGGCCCCGGCGGCGGCTCGGCGATCGAGACCATGCGCTTTACCATTCCCTACAGTCAGATCGTGGATATGGAGCAGATCGATGAGACCTTTACCGGAACAGCAGAGGTACAGGTGATATCCTTTACGGTAAAGCCGGCCTCCGACTCCAGCGGCGAAATGCGCATTCTGCAATGCAGCGCTGAGCTTCGGCTGACCTGTACGGCCTGCAAGACAAAGACCGTTTCCATTGTAACAGATGCCTATTCCACCCGGTATCTCAGCGAGTGCACAGCCGTTCCCCTGCGGGTGGACGGTGCGCCTGTGCCTGTGTCGGAGCTGTTTACCTGTTCTGCCTCCATTCGTGCAGGGGAGAGCGGCGCAGAGGTGGTAAGCGACCTGCGCTGTCATGTGAAAAATGTCAGCATGAGTGCTCAGCCGGGGCAGGGAAAGCTCCGCATCAGCGGAATGCTCTGCGCGAGTGTATTGACGCTGGATTCCGACGGAATGCCGGTCCTTCTGGAACGGGAGGAGGCCTTTGAGGAGCAGCTTCCTCTGAATCTTCAGGCGGATGATGCGCTTTTATATGCGGCGGCGGAGCCGGCAGACAGTTCCTATCATCTGGGTGCGGACGGCGTGATTTCCATCAAATGCAGCGTACGGCTCTGCGGTACGCTCTATCCTACCACGCTGGTGCAGGGATTGACGCAGATCCAGGCAGATGAGGAGAAGAAGATCATCCGGGACAGTGATTGTGCGCTGCGGCTGTATTACGGCACAGCCGGTGAATCCATCTGGGAGATCGCCAAGCGGTGCAGTACAAAGGTTTCTGCAATTACAGAAGAGAATGACCTGTCAGGAGATACCCTGACCCAGCCGGGGATGCTGCTGATTCCCATTGTTTATTAAAGGAGGTACAGGATGCAGGGCGACATCTATGCAGACATCGCACGGCGTACCGGCGGTGATATTTACATCGGGGTGGTAGGTCCCGTCCGCACAGGAAAATCTACACTCATCAAACGTTTCATGGAACAGCTGGTCATCCCTCACATCGATGACCCCGGCCGCCGTACACGGGCAGTAGATGAGCTGCCTCAGTCGGCCGGCGGCAAGACCATCATGACCACCGAGCCGAAGTTCATTCCGGAGGAAGCGGTGGAGGTCACGCTGGGAGAAAATGCACGGATGAAGGTGCGTATGGTAGACTGTGTGGGCTATATCGTTCCCGATGCGCTGGGTTATATCGAAAATAACGCCCCCCGTATGGTAAAAACGCCGTGGTTTGAGGAGGAGGTTCCCTTTGGCATGGCGGCCGAGGTGGGCACACAGAAGGTGATCACGGAGCATTCCACAGTAGGATTGGTGGTGACCACAGACGGAAGCATTACAGACATTCCCCGTGAGCAGTATGCAGAATGTGAGGAGCGTGTCATCCGGGAGCTTCAGCAGCTGGAAAAGCCCTTCACGGTTCTGGTGAATTGTGTGAATCCTCACAGTCCGGCTGCACAGGAGCTTTGCCGGCAGCTCCGTGAAAAATACAATGCGGCGGTGATCCCGGTCTGCTGCCCCGATCTCTCTGAGGAGGATATCAAGGGGATTCTCATGCAGCTTCTGTATGCCTTTCCGCTCCGTGAGGTGACGGTACATACCGCACGCTGGATGAATGAGCTTGAGCCGAGCCACTGGCTGAGAGATTCTGTCTTTTCGGCCATCCGACAAACGGCTCAGGAGCTGCACGCTGTACGGGATGTGCCGAGGCTTGCGGAGCTTCCCTCTCTTTGTGAGCAGATCACAGATGCATCTGTTCTGGAAATTGATCTGGGAACAGGCAGTGCAAAGGTATCTGTGCATATTGATCAGTCCCTGTTCTATCAGATCCTGGGGGAAAAAACAGGGCTGGAGCTTTCCGGAGAAAGTGACCTGTTTCCGCTGCTGACGGAGCTGTGCCGGATCAAGAAGGAATATGCCCGGATCGCACCGGCGCTGGCGGAGGTAGAGGCCACCGGCTATGGAATTGTAATGCCGGAGCTTTCCGAGCTGTCCCTGGAAGAACCGGAGATCATCAAGCAGGGCGGAAAATATGGTGTGCGTCTGAAGGCCTCTGCGCCGTCCATTCATCTGATGAAGGCTTCTATCCATACAGCAGTGAGTCCTATTGTGGGAACAGAGAAGCAGAGCGAGGAGCTGATCATGTACCTGCTGGAGGGCTTTGAGGAAGACCCGGCCAGGATCTGGACATCCAATATTTTCGGGAAGTCCCTGCATGAGCTGGTGAATGAGGGACTCCGGAGCAAGCTGGGCAAAATGCCTGCGGAGGCCCGAATGAAGCTTCAGGAAACCCTGGAGCGTGTCATCAACGAGGGCTGCGGCGGATTGATCTGCTTTATTCTGTAATAGGAGCGTAAAACGGGCTGCTGCAAATCAGGCAACAGCCCGTTTTCTATGCCTTGACAATTTGCATATACAATGATAAAATAAGTATAATCTCATGGAAAGGAGCGGTTTATGGAACGGAAGAAGTATGCAGTCCTTGGAATGTGCATGTTCCTGCTGGCCGGATGTACGCCGGATGGGCCGTCACGGAGTGAGAGTCCTGCCGGGCCGCCCCTTGTGACGGAGGAAAATATATCTGTTTCTGTGGAAGAATCTGCCGTGCAGGAAAACGCCTGTGAGCCGGAAACAGACGAATACCGGCTCCGATCTGTTTTCCTTGGGGAAGGAGCATATTCGCTGCAAGATGCGGCCGTATCCAATGAGGGGCTGATCTATTACTGTACCGGCCGGACGGATGAGGAGACCTTCGGAAATGCAGCCGAGCTGTATCAGCTGTTTCCGGACTATGCAGAGGAGGGATCCAGCCAGGCTGCGGTCTGCATGACACTGCTTTCAGATACGTTGGCCAGTGTGACCGCCTTTGATCTTCTGCCGGATGGAGGGATCTGTGCCCTTGTGTGCGGCGATCCCTTTGAAAGGCCGCCGGAGGAGTGGGATACATATTATGAAAGCCCTGAGAATCAGTGGGCTTTGCTTCTGTATGACAGAAGCGGCGTTCTGACGGGCACGGCCGATCTGACCGCCTTTTGGGATGTACCGGAGAGCCTTTTCTTTTCCGGAATCACAGCGGACGCACAGGGAAGGATATATCTTTCCGTTTTGTATGGAGATGTATGGCAGATCTGGGTGCTGGATGAAAGCGGTAATCTTCAGGAGCAGATTCCGGCAGAGATGTTTTCGGGGATCAGCCGCATGAGCACCGGCCCGGATGGAGCACTGCTTATCTTTGGACAGAACGAGGACTATTGCAGCCTGCTGTGTGAGCTGGATGTGCAGTCCGGTTCGCTCCGGGAAATACGTACCTTTCCGGAGGGGGAGGCCCTTGTTTTCTGCCCGGGAGGGGAGGCCTCTGCGGCCTGCTGCTATGCCGATGAAACGGGTGTGTATTATGAGCAGCCGGATACAGAACGGGTGCAGGTGCTGCTCTGGGAGGATACGGGACTTAGCGGAGCCGATGTGTACTGGATGGAGCAGCTGGATGAGAAACGGTTTGCTGTGATCTATACAGATGAAGCCGGTGCTTCGGTTGCGGGCCTTCTTGAAAATATAGACAAAGATAAGTCGGAATCTGAATTTTTTGAATGAGTTCAGGCAAACGGCTTGCAATTTCATGGGAAATCGTATAAGATAATAAATGTGTAAAATGTTTTAACGTTTTACGGATTTACAGTGCTGAAATGAGAGAAAAGGAGAAGAAAAGCTATGAATATGAATTTTATCCGGAAGCTTCCGATTCCGCAGGATCTGAAGAAGGAATTCGCTCTGCCTCAGGAGATCGTTGCGCTGAAGGCGAAGCGGGATGAGGAGATCCGGAAGGTATTTACCGGTGAATCTGATAAAATGATACTGATCATTGGTCCGTGCTCTGCGGATCGTGAGGATGCAGTGCTGGATTATGTCGGCCGTCTGGCCCGGGTTCAGGAGAAGGTTGCAGACAAGCTGCTCATCATTCCGAGAATCTACACCAACAAGCCCCGTACCACAGGTGAGGGCTATAAGGGAATGGTACATCAGCCTGATCCGGAAAAGCAGGAGGATATGCTTCAGGGTCTGATTTCCATGCGTCACCTGCATACAAAGGCCGTAGAGATGACGGGTCTTACCTGTGCAGATGAAATGCTGTATCCGGAGAATTATCGTTATTTGTCCGATATTCTGTCTTATGTTGCGATTGGTGCACGTTCGGTTGAGAATCAGCAGCATCGTCTGACGGCCAGCGGACTGGATATTCCGGTTGGTATGAAGAATCCCACTGGCGGTGATCTGTCTGTTATGATGAATTCACTGGTTGCAGCGCAGGCTTCCCACACCTTCCTGTATCGCGGCTGGGAGGTCCGCACCGAGGGCAATCCGCTGTCTCATGCAATTCTGCGCGGTTATGTGGATACAAACGGCCGTTCTCTGCCGAACTATCACTTTGAGGATCTGATTGCACTGTACGATCTGTATCAGAAGAAGAATCTGGCGAACAAGGCGGTTATCGTGGACACGAACCATGCCAACTCCGGCAAGAAGTATCTGGAGCAGGTTCGTATCTGCAACGAGGTGCTGCATAGCTGCCGTCATAGTGAGGAGATCCGCTCTTTGGTCAAGGGCTTCATGATTGAGAGCTACATTGAGGATGGGGCGCAGAAGATCGGAGAGGGTGTATATGGCAAGTCTATCACAGATCCGTGTCTGGGCTGGGAAAAGAGCGAGAATCTGATTTATCAGATTGCAGATCAGCTTTAATTGAATATACGATGACAAAGGCTGGTGCGGAGTAAGATCTGCATCAGCCTTTTTTGGTAAATTATGATTTATCAGTCAGCGGCCGCATTGCTGAGCACAAGAAAGAAAAGTTTTCGGTCAAGCCTTTCTCAAAAGGCTTGCAGAGTCCGGGCCAACTCCGATTTATACCGAACCCCTTATTATCGATGCTCCTCCAGAAAAGTGCACAGCTCCTCTGCCTGATGAAGCGAAATTCCCAGGATTCTGTGGGTACGCCGGCGAGGTCCGCTCAGCGCAATGTACATGTTGCAAACATCATCCTTGGCGCTGAGCGGCGTTTTGCATATTTTAACGCCAATGACATGATGCAGCGGTGCCGCAATGGTATAAAAGGAAAAGCCCTTACTGTAATGCAGCTGTATCTGCTTTTTGTTATATCCCACATATTCCGCCGGAATGGAAACCAACCGGATCAGCAGCAGCCATACTGCCGGAATCAGCGCAATAACGGCCAAAGAGAAAATAAGATGCTCCATATCCGGAAGAATCTCAGCTGTAAGCAGCAGAACCCCCAGGATCACACCGATCAGAGTTACCGGCTGCCATACAAAATTCCATGCGGCTAAAATTTTCCCGCAGATTTTTCTGGGCGGCTCTTTGTCCGATATTTCGGGCATCAGTGCAGAAAGCGGAAGGGATGTGCTTTTTTTGGTGACCACAGGAATCAGTACCGGAAGGGACTGCCGTCCATTGCCATATCCGGGACAGGACAGATGCAGAGAGCTTACACCAAACATCTTCATCACAAGGTTCTGCTTGAAGATCACATAATTTACAGCCATAGGACGCAGGTGCGTGCGGCGGCGTGTGAGAATGCCCATATGAACCGAAAGAAAATCTGTGCCGGCATGGGAGCGGAAGCGTCCGTAGTGCAGAAGATTGGCCGCAAAGGACAGCAGCCAGCAGGCCGCTAGAAATACACATATGGTGACGATCACGCTGGGAATGGCATGAAAGGTCCGGATCGCCGCATCATTGATCTCGTCAAAGGTCTGCCGTACATGAAGCTCCTCGAACAGATCTCTGGCAATGGCGCCGGCCTGGAAGAAAAAGGCAATGATATAGACGGTTCCGGTGAGACTGCTTGAAAACAGAAGCGAGAACAGCAGCGTCAGCAGAACGCCGGGCCGATGGGGCTTGTGCGGCCTGTCGGTGGGATGCAGAATCGGGATCACCTGACGCATCTGCTCCAGATCCTTTTTCCGCAGAAGAAGGGATATTTCTGAAACAGGCAGCTCGGAGATACGGGTATCCGCCTTGAGATGCATAATCTTCAGCGGACGCAGCAAATAAGAGTCTGTTTCTGTAGCAGTGGTGATCCGGTCACAGGGAATACAGATCCGATGACATGCCAATACGCCGCTTTCATAGCAGATCTGCTCTTTACTGTATTCAAACCGGCAGCAGTACCAGCGCAGGATGGCAAAGCCCAGAATCAGCAGGAAGATCAGAATATCAAACCATGCGCCTACAAACCAGTCGATCAGAGCCTGAGGCGAAAAGGGAAACAGCTGTACAGAGCGCAGAAGGGGAAAGATCAACAGCCACAGGTTCTTGATGCTGTAGCGCAGGATTTTGACAGGATGTTCATGATGCATGGGAATCCTCCGTCTGTGCCCCGTCCGGAGACGGCCGTGTAAGAAGATAAGCGGTGAATGTATCGTACAGCTCCTGTGCATCCTTTCGTTTCAGAAACGGCAGGATCAGTGAGCCACCGTATGCGTGGAGCGGTACAAAGTTCAGCCCGGTATACTGGGAAAAGGGTGTGCGTATAATGGAGGAAAGCTGCAAAGAACGAAGCAGAAGACTGCGTGAGCGTATGAGAAACAGGCCGCTGTCCATTGTGATTCGGCTGTCGGTTACTGTAATGCGGATGCGGTCAAGGCTCATAGGGAGATAAAAGAGTCCAATGATGATCCAGACAAGCAGACATCCGCCCGACAGCAGCAGTGTTGCACATTTGCTCATATCCAGAAAAAAGAAAAGCAGGCAGAGGATCAGACTGATCAGAAAGGTAAGGCCTTGCAGCAGGTATTTTGCCTGCGGTGCTGTTTTGTATTGCTTTTGTTCCATCGGATGCCTCCTTGGGTCATAACCTTTGTTTTTTTGTATAAGATTATTATATAGGAAACAAATGGTTTCGTCAAGTCGCATTCTGTCAGACGATACACACTGCTGGAAGGAGAGAGATTTATGCTGGAGCGTATAAACGGATATATCTGGAATGCAGGACTTCTGACCTTGCTGCTGGGGGTGGGCGTGCTCCTCACTCTGCGTACAGGATTTTTTCAGATCCGTGGAATCGGCTATATTCTGAAAAGTATCTTCAGTTCTCTGAAAAAGGACAAAAAAGCCGAGGGCCTGTCTCAATGGAAGATCTGTACAGCGGCCCTGTCGGCCTCTATGGGAACAGGCAATATCGTAGGCGTAACAGCGGCCCTCTCCATCGGCGGAGCCGGTGCGATTTTCTGGATGTGGTGCTCGGCCTTCTTTGGGATGATGCTAACCTATGGAGAGAATGTCCTGGCCGTCCGCTTCCGGAAAAGGGATGGGCAGGGCAGCCTATTTGGCGGTCCTATGGCTTATCTGCGATATGGTCTGGGCGCAAAGCCGCTGGCGGTGCTCTATGCGGTATTCTGCATTCTGGCGTCCTTCGGCATGGGCAATATGACTCAGAGCAGTGCAGCAGCGTCCGCTCTGGAGGAGGCCTTTTCCGTGCCGCCTTTGGTGACGGGGATCCTGCTTGCAGTCCTGCTTGCAGCAGCGGTGTTGGGCGGTCTGCGTAGTGTGGGAAGTGTAACGCAGCTGCTTCTGCCCCTGGCCGCCGCCGGCTATATGCTTCTGGCGGTATGGGTGATCGTTCTGCATGGGGACCGGATCCCCTCTGTCCTTGGAGAGATCTTCCGGGGCGCATTCGATTTCCGTTCTGTGGGCGGCGGTGCAGCCGGTGCTGCTGTCTCCGCCGGGCTGAGACATGGCGTATTCTCCAATGAGGCCGGTCTGGGCAGCAGTGCGCTTATCCACAGCAATGCCTCCGGCGATGACCGCTATCTGCAGGGAATGTGGAGCATCTTTGAGGTATTTCTGGACACCATGGTCTGCTGTACGCTTACAGCACTGGCAGTTCTGACGTCTGGTGTACCTGTTACGCTTGGTGCAGGACCGATTGCGGCCGCTTTTTCCGCCGTGCTGGGAGACAGTGCATCTGTGGTTACGGCGGTGATGATCTCTCTGTTTGCGGTCTGCACCATGCTGGGCTGGTGCTGCTGCGGAGAAACGGCTGTGAGCAGCCTGAGTACACGGCGGAGTGTGCTTCTGGCTTATCGGGGAGCTTTCTGCATCTGCGCAGGCCTTGGAGCTGTGGGAACGCTTTCATCCGTGTGGACGCTTTCGGATATTGCCAACGGACTTATGGCTGTGCCGAATCTTCTGGGTCTGCTTCTGCTGATGAAATACATACAGACGCCGCCGGAATGGAAAATCGGCAGGTGTGGAAAAATACGGTGAAGCTGCATAAAATACGGGAGAGAGCGCAAAATTTAGAAAGAGTGCTTGACATCATTTTCGCTTTTTTGTATAATAATAAGTATGTATGATTGTGCGTTTTTGATAAAAGGCGAATGAGATTTTGGCACAAAGGGATCTTGTAGGCCGCATGCGGCGAAGCAGCGGCACTTTTATCGATCAATGGACTATACGAACAACACGAAAAGAATGAAAAAAATGCCAGCGTGGCAGGAAATGAAAAATGAACGGAGAGCAGCGTCCGGACAGAGAGGACTGCTCTGAGATGCGGAAAACGCTTGATTTTTTATGAAACAGGCCGGATGAAAAAAGTGCTTTCCCCAAAAAGCTAAGCCCCGCCGCCGGGAACGGAATGAAGGCGCCGGGAGCAAAGGGGAATGAGGAAGCACCGGCTTAGAGGCTTCTGCCGTGCATGGCACGGAAAGAGAGGGTATTTTTTTGGTTACAACAGAAGGAAGAGAATCCCGTGAGGGAAAGGGCGCACAGAACGGACGCAGAACGCAGTACCGGAGACGTCCCCGTCAGAATCAGAAGGCAAAGGCACTGGAGACCGTTCCGGGTACAAAGACATCCGGCGGCAAGAACCATCCTCAGCAGCGAAGCAATCCGTCCCGCAGGGAGAACAGAAAGAATCCGGTTCGGGTGATTCCTCTGGGCGGACTGAATGAAATCGGAAAGAATATGACCGTGTTTGAGTGCTGCAATGACATGTTCATTCTGGACTGCGGTCTTGCGTTCCCGGATATGGACATGCCGGGTGTAGATATTGTGATTCCGGATTTCACATATGTGGAAAACAACAGGGATCGTGTGCGGGGCATTGTCCTGACCCACGGTCATGAGGATCATATCGGCGGCCTGGCCTATCTTCTGAAGAAGATCAATGTGCCGATCTACGGCACGCGCCTGACCCTGGCGCTGGTCAAGGGCAAGCTGGAGGAACACGGCCTTGCAAATTCCGTAAAGCTCTGTGAGGTTCAGCCGAGAAAGACTGTGCGCATGGGCTGTATGGCTGTGGAATTCATCAAGGTAAATCACTCCATTCCGGGCGCAGTGGGTATGGCCATCCATACACCGGCCGGTATCATTGTGCACACAGGTGACTTCAAGGTGGACTTTTCTCCGGTAGACGGCGAAGTGATCGACCTGGCCCGTTTCGGTGAGCTGGGCAGCCGCGGCGTTCTGGCGCTTATGGCTGATTCCACCAATGCAGAGCGTCTGGGCTTTACCCGTTCCGAGCGCACAGTGGGCGGCTCTTTTGAAAAGCTCTTTGACAGTGCTGCGGGAAAGCGTATTATCATTGCAACATTCTCGTCCAATATCCACCGTATCCAGCAGATCATTGACAATGCAGTGCGGCACAAGAGAAAGGTTGCCATTTTCGGCCGGAGTATGATTCATGTAATCGGCACGGCTCTGGAGCTGGGATATCTGAATGTGCCGGAGGGTACGATCATTGATATTGACGATATGAACCGCTACCCGGATGAGCGGGTGGTCCTGATCACAACAGGAAGCCAGGGTGAGCCTATGTCGGCTCTGACCCGTATGGCCATGAATGGTCACAAGAAGGTGACCATCACACCCAATGATTTTATCATCATTTCTGCAACGCCGATTCCGGGCAATGAGAAGTATGTGACTCGTGTGGTCAACGAGCTGATGCGTTCCGGTGCAGAGGTGATCTACGAGGCCATGTACGAGGTGCACGTTTCCGGTCATGCCTGTCAGGATGAGCTGAAGCTGATCCAGGCTCTGACAAGACCCAGATATTTCATTCCGGTGCACGGAGAGTACAAGCACCTGGCCAAGCATGCACAGATCGCCGTTTCCATGGGAATTCCGGAGGAACGGATCATCATCGGTGAGATCGGCAATGTCATTGAGATGGATGACCAGTCCATCCGTGTGGTATCTCAGGTTCCGGCCGGCCGTGTAATGGTAGATGGTCTGGGCGTGGGCGATGTAGGATCCATCGTTCTGAGAGACAGAAAGCATCTGGCTCAGGATGGTCTGATCATCGTGGTGATCGGCATCGAGCGGATCAGCAACACAGTAGTATCCGGCCCGGATATTATTTCACGAGGCTTTGTATATGTGCGTGAATCCGAGGTGCTCATGGAGGAGGCCCGTCAGGTACTGCTCCGCACCCTGGAAAAGTGCAGCGCACACGATCTGAGAGAATGGGGTACACTTAAAACCAGACTGCGTGATGTCCTGTCTGAATATATCTATGGAAAGACAAAGCGCAGTCCTATGATTCTTCCGATTATCATGGAGGTATGAGTCTGTAGGACAGACGTTTGGAGGAAAACGCAATGAAACGAAATCAGGCTGCTGTCTTTATGCTGTCTGCGGCCCTGCTGCTGTTCAGTATTGGTATTCCTTTGACCGTACAGCTGCTTGCTGACCAGCGGCGTATATCGCCCTATGCATATATACCGGCCATGCTTCTGGGGATCTGGATGCTGGTGCTGGGGCTGATCACACATAAGAATCTGTCCTCGGCTCAGCTGCTCAGCAAGGAGGGGCAGGAGGTCGTCTGCGCCTCTCTCCAGAAGATGTCTGTACCGGTGGTATTGACTGAGGAGGACGGAACGATTTTCTGGTACAATGACCGGTTCTATGCGCAGTTTCTTCAGGGAAAAAAGCGAACAGCCAATTTCCAGGAGCTGCTCTGCATGAATGTGAATACACTCATGGACGGTCATGATATGATGCTGGAGCATCAGGGGCACAACTATCGCGTGCATAGTGAGACGCACTATTTTCAGGAGCTGAAGATGTATGCCGTCCAGTTTATGGAAATTACCGACCTGGTCCGGCTTCAGAATGAGTTCCGGGAATCCCGTCCCTGTGTAATGCTCATGGTGATCGACGGCTACGACGATGTCATGCAGTATGCCAAGGAAAGCGAGAAGGCGCAGGTTTCTGCGGAGGTCGAGCTGCTTCTGGAGCAGTTCATGACCGGCAAGAAGGGGATCGTCCGGAAAATCGACAATGATCAGTTCTATGCGGTGATGGAAACCCGGCATATTTATGAGGCCATGAATCAGCGCTTTCCGATTCTGGACGAGGCCCGGAAAATCTGTGTAGCCGGAAGGATTCGTGTGACCTTCTCCATTGGTGTGGGGATCGGTGCAGAGTCGCTGGAGGAAAGCGAAAAGATCGCAAGACAGTCTCTGGATATGGCGCTGGGACGAGGGGGCGATCAGGCGGCTGTGAAGATGGAGAACGGTTTCAACTTCTACGGCGGCGCTTCCAAGGGCGTGGAAAAACGCTCCAAGGCTATGATCCGTTCCATGGCACTGGCCCTTCAGGAGATGATTGAGGGCGCAGAACATATATATATTATGGGACACCGCTTCGGTGATCTGGATGCCATTGGTGCGGCCTGCGGAATGGCCGGTGCGATCCAGCTCATGGGAAAGCCGGTTTCAGTAGTGGTACGGCAGAAAAGCTGCCTGGCCTCCAAGCTCATTGAGCGCATGAAGGGCTGTAAGGTACCGCCGGCCTTTATCGAGCCGGAAAAGGCCGTGACCGAGGCCAATGATCAGTCCATGCTGATCGTGGTGGATACCCATAACAAGGACATTCTTGAGAGCTTTGAGCTGTATCAGCGGATTCAGAATGTGGTGGTGATCGACCATCACCGGAAGAATGTCAACTACATTGAAAATGCAGCACTGTTTCACCATGAGCCTTATGCATCCTCTGCATCGGAAATGGTAACAGAACTTTTGCAGTATTTTCGCCTGGAGAAGGAGCTTCTGTCGGACTATGCCGATGCGCTTCTGGCCGGCATTATGCTGGATACGAAGAATTTTGTCATGCGTACGGGCGTGCGTACCTTTGAAGCGGCAGCCTATCTGCGCCGGATCGGTGCGGATACCATTCAGGTAAAGGGACTGTTTTCCGATACGATCTCCATGTATCAGATGCGCTCCCAGATCGTGGCCCATGCGGAGATCTTCCGGAACAATGCCATCTCAGCTGTGAAGCTCCAGAGCGATTCCGGACGGCTTCTGGCGGCGCAGGCGGCCGATGAGCTGCTGAGTATAGAAGGGGTACAGGCTTCCTTTGTCCTTTATCTGGACGGAAACGGTACAAGCGTTTCGGCCCGTTCCCTGGGTCAGGTGAATGTACAGCTGATCATGGAGGCCCTGGGCGGCGGCGGTCATCAGACCATGGCTGCTGCACAGCTTCCCTCTGCAACATTACAGGAAACAAAAGAACGGCTTCTGCGTGTTCTGGATGCCTATGCAGCCGAAAACCAGAGCCGGAATGGATAATAGAAAGGAATGAGCATATCATGAAGGTTATTTTCTTACAGGATGTAAAGGGCTCCGGCAAAAAGGGCGAGGTCAAGAATGTGGCAGACGGTTACGCTCGGAATATGCTGCTGCCCAAGGGCCTGGCGATCGAGGCCAATGCCAAGAATTTGTCTGAGCTGGCCGGCAAAAAGGCTTCTGAGGAACACAAGATCGATGTCGCCAAGCAGCAGGCACAGGAAATTGCGGATACTATTAATGGTAAGACGGTAAAGGCCGTGGCCAAGGCTGGTACAGGCGGACGTCTGTTCGGTGCAGTAACGGCACAGAATATCTCCGAGTGCATTGCGGCTCAGTATGGCTGCAAGGTGGACAAGAAGAAGATCTCTCTCAAGACAGAGATCAAGAATTTCGGTACGTATGAGGCTGATATCAAGCTGTATGCAGGTATTTCTGCAAAGGTGACGGTTGAGGTTTCCGAAAGCTGATTTTACAAGGGGATGCCGCATGAGAGCCGGAGAGGCTTCTTGTGCGGATTGCCTTTCTATGGGCGGACGCAGGTTCGCCCGTATTTTTACCCCTGCGCCGGATGCAGGAGCATGACATACAGGAGGTGCTTTTATGACGCAAACCCCATTTGACCAGGCGGCGGATATGAACACCGAGCTGCCCTTCAGTCTGGAAGCGGAGCAGACGATTCTGGGTGCAGTGCTGACAGAGCCAAGTGTTCTGACCATCGTTCTGGAAAAAATCAAGTCAGAGAGCTTTTTTAATGAGCAGCACAAGGCGCTGTTTCAGATCATCATGCAGATGTTTACATCAGGCGAAAAGGCCGATGTTATTACGGTTCTGAATGCGGCCATGCAGCAGCATATGTTCGATACCCCTCAGGAGGGACGAGCCTATCTTGCGGCGCTGATCAATATGGTTCCCTCTGTGGCCAATATCGAGAGCTACTGCAATATTGTTGCAGAAAAATATTACCTGAGAAGTTTGGCCTTTGCAGCAAGGAGCATTCTTCAGGATGTGCAGAGCGGGGAAGCCGATGCACAGACCCTTCTGGACAGTGCCGAGCAGCGGATCTTTGACATCCGGCAGGGACGTTCCATTCAGGGTCTGGTGAAGATCGGCGATGCCATCAGCGAGGCCTATGATCATATCGGAAAAATCGCAGGCCCGGATAAGGAGAAATATCTCGGTGCAAAAACCGGATACAAGTATCTGGATACCGTTACCTCCGGTCTGAATAAATCCGACCTGATCCTCATTGCAGCCCGTCCGGGTATGGGTAAGACCTCCTTTGCCATCAACATTGCTACCAACGTGGCCCGCCGCGGAGACAAGGACGTGGCGGTATTTTCTCTGGAAATGTCCAAGGAGCAGCTGGCTACCCGTATGCTTTCCACAGAAGCTCTGGTGGAGTCCCACAAGCTGCGAAACGGCTTTCTCAGCAATGAGGACTGGGTACGGCTGGCCACCAGTGCGGGTGTGCTCAGCGGACTGCCCATGTATTTTGACGATACAGCCGGTGTGACGGTA
The DNA here is from genome assembly GCA_017472145.1 of Ruminococcus sp. Lineage (GTDB taxonomy): Bacteria > Bacillota > Clostridia > Oscillospirales > Ruminococcaceae > Ruminococcus_C. Next base: position 71,614 of record JAFUQX010000011.1, read on the forward strand.
CAGCAGATCAAGGCCAAGCTTCGCCGTATGAAGAATATCGGCCTGGTGGTGATCGACTATCTCCAGCTGATGACATCCACTCTGAGAACAGACAACCGGGTGCTGGTTATCTCCGAAATCACCAGACAGCTGAAGATCATGGCCAAGGAGCTGGATATTCCGGTCATCCTCCTGTCCCAGCTGTCCCGTGGACCGGAAAGCCGAAATGACAAGCGTCCCATGCTGTCCGACCTGCGTGAATCCGGTTCTATCGAGCAGGATGCGGATATCGTTCTGTTCCTGTACAGAGACGCCTACTATAATAAAGAGAGCGAAACGCCGAACGTCTCGGAATGCATCATTGCAAAGAACCGTCACGGTGAAACGGGTACTGTAAAGCTTATCTGGGATGGTCAGTTCACACGCTTCAGTGATGCGGAGATGAGCCATGAATAAGGTATCCCTTCATCCCTTCGTTCAGCGCATGAGAAAATTTGCGGCCGAGGAGCAGCTGCTTCCGGAGGGAGCTGCGGTCTGCTGCGCCCTGTCCGGAGGTGCGGACAGTGCGGCGCTGCTTCTGGGGCTGCTGGCGCTGAAAAAGCCCCTTTCCCTGAGGCTGACGGCGGTTCACGTCAATCACCACCTCCGGGGAGAAGAAAGTGACCGCGATCAATGCTTTTGTGAAGCTCTGTGCCGCCGGCTGAATGTGTCGCTGCATATCCATCACTGTGATGTGGAAGGAGAGCGCAGATCGCAGGGCGGCTCCGTGGAAACAGCGGCCCGCACATGCCGATACCGCTGCTTTGAAAAGGAGGAGGGGCTGATCGCAACGGCTCATACCGCTTCGGACAATCTGGAAACCATCCTTCAGCGGCTGGCCAGAGGAACAGGACTTCATGGTCTGATCGGTATTCCTGTCCGGAGAGACCGCTATATCCGGCCGATGCTGTTTGCCGCCCGGAATGAGGTGGAGGCCTTTCTGCGGGATTCCGGTCAGGATTATGTCACCGACAGCTCCAACGAGACCGATGACTACACCCGGAATCGTATCCGTCACAGGATCGTGCCCCTTCTTCAGGAGCTGAATCCATCGGCGGAAAAAATGGCGTTCCAGATGTGCCGCAGTCTGCGCAGGGATGAGCGTTTCCTTGAGGAGGAGACAGAGAAGATCTGGCAAAAGCATTTTCAGCCGCCGTCCGGTCTGCATGACCTTTCACAGATTCCGGACAGCCTGCGTGTACGGTGCATGATCAGGCTGCTCCGCCGGTGCGGACTGTCCGCGGACGGCCGGATGCTTCAGGATATGGAAGCGCTTCTGAAAAAGGGCGGCCGCTGTCAGCTCAGCTGCGGCTGGATGTGCCGGGTCTCAAGGGATGCGCTGCTTCTGGAAAGGGCCTCTTCCGGAGCGTCAGAGGTACAGAAAATTCCGCTTAGAATCGGCCGGAACAGGCTGTATGAGGGATTTTTCCTCGATGCAGAGGTAATTTGCGAAAAAAATGCTGTAAACCATTTCATAATTGACGAAAAATTCACAAATCCCGTGCTGGACTGTGATAAAATAAAAGGGAATGTCATGCTCCGCAGCCGTGTGCCGGGTGACCGGATCCAGCCGGCGGGGCGGGACTTTACAGTATCTGTAAAAAAACGAATACAGGAGGAGATTCCTCTCCATCGCCGGCAGACCCTTCATTTTCTGGAGGATGAAGCCGGAACGATTTTTGCGGAGGGGATCGGTGCAGCGCATCGCGTACGGGCTGTTCCGGGGGAAACCCAGCGCCTGCTGATCATAAGGATCGGTATGGATGCAGAGGAATGTTCTTCTGATCATGATGAAAAGGAGTGAAACATTTGACACCAAAAAAGAATCGTGGAATTGGTGCGTACCTGCTTGTGGCCGTCGTTCTGATTGCGGGACTGATCTTCATGCTTCCCAATATCGGAGAGAACGGCCAGAATAAGGAGTATTCCGAGGTGCTCACCTACTTTGATGCGTACGAGGTCAAGGAGTATACGCTGGATCTGGGGGACGGTGAGCTGATCCTTGTGCTGCGGGATGATACGAGGCTGGTCTATGACGTGCCCAATGTAAATTTGTTTGTGGAGGATGTGGCCGACTATCGTCAGGAATATAATAAAAAGTATCCTGACGAGCCGCTGAAGATGGACTATTACAAGGCTTCGGATTCCTCGTGGCTTCTCACTCTGATCCCCACGCTGCTCATTCTGGTTATTGGGATCGTGATGTTTGTGATGATGATGCGCCAGAACGGAGGGGGAAACAAGTTTTCGTCCTTTGGCAAGGCCAATATCCGGAATCAGTCCAACACCAGGACGGCTACCTTCAAGGATGTAGCTGGTGCAGATGAGGAAAAGCACGAGCTGGAGGAAATCGTAGACTTCCTGAAAAATCCGAAGAAGTACAAGGAGATCGGCGCACGTATCCCTAAGGGTGTATTGCTCATGGGTCCGCCCGGTACAGGTAAGACTCTGCTTGCAAGAGCCGTGGCCGGAGAAGCCGGCTGTCCGTTCTTCTCCATTTCCGGTTCGGATTTTGTGGAGATGTTTGTGGGTGTAGGTGCATCCCGTGTGCGGGACCTCTTTGAACAGGCCAAGAAGAACAGCCCCTCCATTATCTTCATCGATGAGATCGATGCAGTAGGCCGTCATCGTGGTGCCGGTCTGGGCGGCGGTCATGATGAGCGTGAGCAGACTCTGAACCAGCTTCTGGTGGAGATGGACGGCTTTACAGGCAAGGATAATGTCATTGTGATTGCAGCGACCAACCGCCGGGACATCCTGGATCCGGCGCTGCTTCGTCCGGGACGCTTTGACCGTCAGATCGTGGTAAGCTACCCGGATGTAAACGGCCGTGAAGCCATCCTGAAGGTGCACACAAAGAATAAGCCGCTGGCAGCGGATGTGGAGCTGAACACCATTGCCAAGTCTACTGTAGGCTTTACAGGTGCGGATCTGGAGAATCTGGTGAACGAGGCCTCCCTTCTGGCTGCACGGAAGAATAAGAAGGCCATTACCATGGACGAGATTCAGGAGGCGACCATCAAGGTAATTGCCGGTCCTGAGAAGAAGTCTCACCATGTAACGGAGAAGGAAAAGCGGCTGACAGCCTATCACGAGGCGGGTCATGCCATCTGCACCTATTATTGCGATCATCAGGATCGTGTACAGCAGGTATCCATTATTCCGAGAGGAATGGCCGGCGGATACACCATGTCTCTGCCGGAGACTGACAAGTCCTTTGTCTGCAAAAAGGAGATGGAGGAGAACATCATCACGCTGCTGGGCGGCCGTGCGGCTGAGTTTCTGATTCTGGATGATATTTCAACAGGAGCGTCCAATGACATCGAGCGGGCTACAAGCACAGCCCGTCAGATGGTAACACGCTACGGCTTTAGTGAAAAGTTGGGCCCGATGGTATACGGAAGCGGAAGCAGCGAGGTATTCCTGGGCAAGGAGATCGGTTCTTCCAGAGACTATTCCGAGCGTGTGGCGGCGGAGATCGATGCAGAGGTTCGTGCGCTGATCGAGACAGGCTATGCCAAGGCGCTGGAGCTTCTCCATGTGCATGAGGATCAGCTGCATCTGCTGGCGAAGTATCTGATGCTCCATGAAAAGATCGACCGTGACGACTTTGAGAAGCTCATGGCTGGCGAGAGGCCAGAGTCGGCCTTTGAGGAGGAGAAGCCCTCTGAGCCGGCGGAGGAGCAGCCGGTGGAAGATCCGGTGCAGACGGAAGAAAATCCGGGGAATGCGTAAATATTTGTTTATCAGGAACTGCTTTGGCGAAGGCTGAAGCAGTTCTTTTTTTGTTTACATAGATTGTGACGTTCTGCACAAAACAAAAAGTGTAATTTTGTGCAGATTTTTTGAGACTTACACTTGAAAACGGAGTTTGAATGTGATATAATATAAATAGATGGAACATACCACGTCTAGGAAATATTATTACTGAATTGTTCCTCTGAAAAACGTATTCCCCGAAAAAACAGGCAGGCGTTTATATGTGTCGGCCGTCTTTCTCCCGAATCGACCTGGCGGATGTAAACATAGGACATGTTGAGAAATCAACGCAACAGAAAGGAGTACTTTTATGTACAAATTAAAACGGGCATTGGCCGGCGTGGTTGCAGTATGTATCGTTGCAGCAACTGCTGTTCCGCTTTCGGCTGAGGCCATCGAACTCAAAAATGTTCCGGGTTCAGACTTTGAATATGAACTGAAAGCGGAATTGACGGAGAATAACCAGATTGAGGTAACGTTTTATTCGACGTATAATCCTGGCATTTTAGATATTTCGGTTGCTGTTCAGTTTGATCCTGAAAAATGCTCATTTGTAAAAGCGGCCCCTACCGAAGATATGATTTATGGTGGAGCCTATGGAATTGGTATGCCTACGTATGCTGATGGGGCTGAAATCGTAAAATATAGCTGGAGTGCTATGTGGGATTCAGCTACAGATACAACTGAATATTCAGGTGCGATTGGATGGATGTTTACTTTTGATATTAGCGATACCGCAATCGCTGACAAAGAAAAGTATACATTCTCAACATCTGTATATGCATATAAATCAGAGACGGAGGATATAAATTTTATTGCTCCAGGTGGAGAACCTGATATGAGCAATCCGGATATAGATTGGGACTTGCAAATAGGCGATTTGGAGTATATAAAGGGTGATACAGATGGAGATGGCTATCTTGCAGTTTCTGATGCCTCAAATGCACTGGACTTGTGGAACGTTTGTAAGAGTCAAGGCCTTGACAATCATGTTTCTGCAATAAATATGAATCTGAAGGAAAATGGACAGATTTCTGAAGATATCCCTGATACATGGCAGAAGCGATTTGGGTATCTGTTTCGAAGTGGTATAGCATACAGCGGGGAAAAAGATGAGAGTGATATCGGTGTTGCATGTAGTGAGGTAGTTGATATGGATAGCAATGGTCTGATTGAACAGAAGGATGCAGAAGATATACTGCAATTGTATGCTGATTGGGGAGCAAGTCTCCTGGAGGAAATGCCAACTGGCATGAAGGCCGCATTGGTTGAAATCACTGCATAATATGTAAGGGGGCAGAAAACATCCCAAACCTGTTTTAAATTTTTAAGGAGGAATTTTTATGATGAAAATGAAGGCTTTTTTGGTTGTGTCGGCGGTTCTTCTGGCTTCGCTGCCAGTTCTGAATGTAAGCGCAGCGGATTCTACAAGTACCTATCAGATCGGAGATGTAGACATGGACGGCTATATCACCGGGCATGACACGGCCATGGTGTCCCGTTACGTTCATGATGATACCTATGCACTGGATGAGGGTGCGCTGGCTCTTGCGGATGTCAATGAGGATGGAACAGTAGACCAGAGCGATGCAGATCTGCTCTATGAAACACAGGAGTATCCTCTTGGTGATGTGACGATGGATGGTTCTATACAGCTGAATGATGGAACGGATGTACTGACACACTGCATGAAGCAGAATGCAGGTGTTGAGAGTGAATTGACTGAGGTACAGATGAATCTGGCCGATGTCGATCTGGATGGGGAAGTTACCGGGCTGGATGGTACGACTATTTCAAGAATGTATGCTCTGGATGAAAATGGGTATTCCTATTTCAGAACAGAGGGCGTATACTATATTGCTGAGAGAGTGGTAAACAGCTTGCAGGATATGGATTATGTTTCCGGAGACGTAGACATGGACGGCTATATCACCGGACACGATACGGCCATGGTGTCCCGTTACGTTCATGATGATACCTACACCCTGACGGCCGAGCAGCTGATTCTGGCCGATTACGATATGGATGGAGATGTAGACCAGACAGATGCGGATTATCTCTATAAGCAGCAGTGGTATCCTCTGGGGGACGTGGAGATGGATCAAACTCTGCTTATGGCAGATGGTACAGCCATTTCCACATACTGCATAAGAGAGAACGCCGGCTTGTCTAACGAATGGACAGAGGTACAGAAAAATCTGGCAGACACGGATCTGGATGGAAAGATCACCATGCTGGATGCACGTAGTGTACATTATATGTTTGTTCGATATGCATCAGATCTTCCATACTTTGACACAGAGGGCGTATACTACATTACGGAAAGAATAGTAACCAGCTATGCAGAGGTGAATCAGATCTACGGTTCTGGTGATGTGGATAAGGATGGTTATATCACTGGACATGATGCAGCCATGGTTTCCAAGTATCTGGACGATGAAACCTATACCCTGACGGAGGAGCAGCTGATTCTGGCCGATTACGATATGGATGGGGATGTAGACCAAACGGATGCAGACTTCGTCTATCAGCATCAGCAGTACGCTCTGGGCGATGTGTATCTGAGCACGGAAGGTTCTGTTGTGAACCTTGATGATGCTACCGAAATTCTGCTCTATTATGTTCGCAGAGCAGCCAGCATGACGCACGAATGGACAGATCTGCAAAGAAATCTGGCTGACTGTGACCTGGATGGAGTAATCACCATTCAGGATGCATCCCATGCGCTTACATGCTACGCCCGGATGGGTGCAGGACTTTCTGTTTTAGATGAAGAAGGCAAATACTACATGGGCTGATGCAGTCTGTGATATTATAAGATAACAAAAGTCCGCAGTTCAGTTGTTTGAACTGCGGACTTCGCATTTTATTCAGTATCGATTGCTCCATATGCGATCGTACGGATTTTCCGGACGATATCGCTCGTACCAGCGCCGCAGTTCTGAATCAGATACACGATCGCCAGCTCATGCTCCGGGCAGACGGTCATATATGTACCCGTCCAGCCGTCCCAGCCGAATTCCCCGGCCGGCGCATTGGTGCAGAATACACCAGGACTTTCCAATACACGCATGAGATTGCCGTAGCTGTGCCCGATGAGGGACTCCCATTCCACAGACTGCTTCTGCTTCGGAGTCAGCTGCGGAGACTGCATATACTTCCAGGTGCGCTCGCCGATCAGCCGCACACCCAGCCCCGGATGCCGTCCGCCGCAGGCCAGCGTATTGGCAAAGGCCGCATAGTCAGAGAGCGTGGAGATCAGTCCAGCTCCGCCGGAAATAAAGGCCGGCTTGGTCAGATAATCATTCATGCCCAGGTGCGGATCAGGCTCGACCCGAATGCCGCCGTTTTCATTATCCCATGTGTACAGCTGCGCAAAGCGGCTGCGCTTCTCCTCCGGCACATAGAAATCAGTATCCTCCATGCCCAGGGGCTGGAAGATATTCTCCTTCAGATACTCGTCAAAGGGCATTCCGGAGACAGCCTCCACTACACCGCCCAGAACATCGGCCGATGCACCATAGGCCCATTTTTCACCCGGATGGAACATCAGGGGAACACCTCCCGCTCTGCGGCAGAATTCCTCGGTGCTCACGGGCTTATCCGACCCCAGACGTGCATTGATCTCATCATAGAACTGCGCCATCTGCTTCTGGGATTCACACCAGCAGTCCGGATAGGGAATGCCGGAGGTCATATTCAGCAGATCCTGTATCGTGATCTCACGCTCCGCCGGAACAAGGCCGTGACCTGTATCCACCAGCATATTCTTATACTCCGGGAAATACCAGCTCAAAGGATGGGCCAGATCCAATCTTCCGTGCTCCCAAAGCTGCATCACCGCCATAGCCGTCACCGGCTTGGTCATGGAGAACATCCGGAACAGTGTATCGATTTTCATGGGAAGTTTTTTCTCCCGGTCGGCCTGTCCGATGGCGGCCTCATACAGGGGCTTTCCGCTCTGATACAGGCCCACGCATGCTCCGGGCAGCATGGAACATTCGATTCCGGTTTCGATGGTTCTGGTTATCTCATTCTGCAGCTGCTCCAGTTTTTCGGCTCTTGTTCTGCTGTAAAAATGCATATTCATCACTCCGTGCATAATATAAAAAAATTCGGGCCGAACCATGATACCATGTTCTACCCGAATCGTCCACTGGTGAGACATGAGGGATTTGAACCCTCGACCCTACGCTTAAAAGGCGTATGCTCTACCGACTGAGCTAATGTCTCATACAACTTTTATATTATACCAGAATGCGCCGGATTTGTCAAGAGCTTCCGTAGATTTTTTTCAATTTCCATTTTTGGATGATACTTCCGTTTCATGTGAGGATATCCGTTTTCTGCGCAATTCCGATGAATTCTGCGATTCCTGAAAAAAATCTGATTTTTTTCAAAAAAAGGCTTGACAAAAGCTTCCGGGTGTGATATAATATATCATGTTGTGAGAAACGATGTGCCTGTAGCTCAGCCGGATAGAGTGACTGGCTACGAACCAGTAGGTCGGGGGTTCGAATCCCTCCAGGCACGCCACAGCAAAGCGCCGTTTGAAGTGATTCAAACGGTTCTTTTTTTACCATTTTTCCAGCATCTGGAAGGTTCGGGATAAAAAGGGCATGAAAAAACGCCCTTTCTCAGAGAAAAGGCGTCTGGTGCCGGTGGTGGGACTCGAACCCACACGTGGTTTCCCACAGCAGATTTTGAGTCTGCCTCGTCTGCCATTCCGACACACCGGCATTTATCTTATTTATTATATCATATTTGATTCTGTTTGTCAAGCACTTTTTCTGGTTACGGAGGATATGAGAGTATTATGGAGCTGATTTTACAGACAAATGGCTGGGGAGCCATGTTTGGCGTTCCATGCGCCGTGGTGGATCAATATATCAAGCTGGCTACGCCTTCGCAGATCAAGGTGCTGCTCTATCTGCTGCGCTATCCGGGAATGACCATTCAGACGGAGCAGATGGCAAAGGCGCTGTCCATCGGCACGGAGCTGGTGGAGGAGGCGATGCTTTTCTGGCAGCAGACGGAGCTTTTTTCCGTTTCTGAATCTGCCGCACCGATGCAGCCGCAGCCCGGGCCTGTGGATCGAGCCGCTGCCGATACAGTTGTTTCGCCAATCCCTGCGGAGAAGCCGACGGTAACTGCGGCCGTGCAGCGTTCCAGCAGCGAGGTGAATCTGACGCCCAGTGAGATCGCCGCTGAGCTTCAAAAAAATTCCGGTATGCTGGAGCTGTTCCGCATGGCTGAGCAGCTGATCGGCGAACCGCTGACCCATATGCAGCAGCGTGCTCTTTTGTGGCAGTATGAATATCTCTCCATTCCGGGGGACATCATCCTGACCGTGCTGTCCTATTGCTGGTCACTGGGAAAAAACAGTATCAGCTATGAGGAAAAGCTCATCTATTCCTGGTGGAACCAGGGGCTTACCACGATGCAGCAGATCAATGATGCGATCGTGCAGGATCAGAACAGCCGCAGTTTCTATGGGCTTGCGGCACGGACACTGGATATGAACCGTCCGCCGACGGCTAAGCAGAAGGAATATTTTGACCGGTGGCAGGCGCTGAAGCTTCCCATGGATCTGATTCGGTATGCCTATGAAAAGACGGTTGAGCAGACAGACAAGCTGTCCATGCCGTACATGAACAAGATACTGGAAACCTGGGCGGCCGCAGGATATCAGACCCGTGAGGATGTGGATACCAACGATCGTCTGGAGCAGAACAGCGATACCCTCAAGGGACGGAAGAGTACATCCTCCAGAAAGAAGAAGGGAGAGATCCCGGAAAGCCCCATGGCGGAGGCCTATCGCTCTCTGATTTATAATATTGATGAGTAACTGAATTTTTTATGAAAGGGAGGAGCCTATGAAATCGGAACATCTGGAACAGGCCCTGGAGCGAATCGATACACGCCGGAAGCAGGCCATAACCGTGAATGATGAGCATTTCCGGGAGGTCAACGAACGGATTCCGGAGATCGCGGAGATCAATCGGCAGCTTTTTCAGACCAGCCGCAGTCTGATGCAGATCATTCGCAGCGGGGAGAATACAGCAGAGCGCATTGAGAAGCTGAAGCATCAGAATCAGCAGGCGCAGCTGATGGTACGTCGCCTGCTTGCTGCAAACGGCTATCCGGAGGATTATCTGGAGGTGCATTTTACCTGCCCCAAATGCAGTGATACGGGCTATTATCAGGGCACATACTGCACCTGTCTGACCACGCTTGCAGCGCAGATGGCCACTCAGGAGCTGAATCGGAATGCGCAGGTGAATCTGTGCAGCTTTGACAGCTTTGATCTGAGCTATTATCGTGGACATAAAACGGAGAGCGGTTCGGACTGCTACCGGGCCATGGAGATCATCTATCACTTCTGTAAGGAGTATGCAGCACATTTTTCAAAGGAATCTCCGAGTATTCTCATGTATGGCAGTACGGGCCTGGGCAAGACCCATCTGTCTCTGTCCATTGCATCGGCCGTGCTGGAGAAGGGCTGCAGCGTGCTGTATGATTCGGTCATCAATTTCCTGCGGCAGATTGAAAATGAACACTTCGGCCGGGACAAGACGGGAAATGATACCTTGTCCCTGCTTCTGGAATGCGACCTGCTGATTCTGGATGATCTGGGCACGGAATTTGATACGCCCTTCTATCAGTCGGCGATTTATAACATCATCAACACACGTATGAACCGCTGCCTGCCTACCATTATCAGCACCAATATGGATTTCAATGGCATTTCCCACAAGTATGACGAGCGTATCACCTCCCGTATTTTTGCCACCTATGTGAATCACCATTTTGTGGGATATGATGTGCGCATTCTGAAGGCGCAGCAGAAGGCTGGCCGCCGGTAAGGAGAGAGCATCGTGTATCCGTACATTGAATTTCTATCCATGGAAATCGGCACATATGGGGTATTCTGCGTGCTGGGCGGTGCGCTGGCCTTTCTTCTGGCCCTGCTGAACCGCCGGCATTCGGGACTGGATTTCTATGATGTGGCAGAAGCAGCAGCGGCTGTGATCGTGGGTGCAGTTGTGGGCGCAAAGGTGCTGTATCTGATCGTGGATTTTGACACGGTGCAGCACATTATCCGGGAGCATGGGATGAACCGGGAAACGCTGATGGATCTCATGCAGGGCGGCTTCGTCTTTTACGGCGGATTTCTGGGCGGCCTGCTGGCACTGTTCATATATGCAGGGCTTATGAAAATGCCCTTGCAGCTGTATCTGATGACCATTGCGCCGGGGATACCACTGGCCCATGCCTTCGGACGAGTGGGCTGCTTTATGGCTGGCTGCTGTTATGGGATTCCTTCCGAGGTCTGCGGTATTGCTTTTGAAAATGCGTTGGGTGCGCCTAATGGAATCAAGCTGTTCCCGGTGCAGCTGCTGGAGTCGGCGCTGCTGCTGGTGCTGGCGGTGATCATGGAGATATATTACATGCGGTCGAAGCGCCATCATTGTGTGATTTACCTGTATCTGTTTCTTTATCCGGTGATACGGCTGATTACAGAGCAATTCCGGTATGATGATGCGCAAAGGGGCATTTTCCTGGGACTTTCTACATCTACGTGGATCAGCATTGGTATAATGATAGTGGGATCGATCCTGTTTCTGATGGACTGGAGAAAGGGCTTTCCTGAGCCGGAGCTTCCGGAGTATGAAGAATGAAAAAGTCCGCAGCTCTGCGTGGGCTGCGGACTTTTTCTGTCAAAAAGGGGTTTTGTACTAGCGCATATATATTTTTTGATAAGCTGCGGCAGGATGTCTACGTTCCTGCCTAAGCTTGGCGAAAAAACCTCTGAAAGCCTTCCCTTAGTAGATGACATTGCCCACCCCGTGGGGAGTAGCCCCCTCCTTACCCCTGGATGAGGTGCTTTGCTCACATCTGGCCGTAATTCCTCAAACGGTTCGGTAAGGTGTTTCTAAGTTAAGGATGCGGTTTGTTCAGCAGGGGGGTGCGGTGATATAAGAAAATCCCCCTAGCGAAATGGTACTCTGACTGCTACGCTTTATCGAAAATAATACAATTAATGGCAGTGCAGCAGATGGTCAATCTCCTGCACGATAGGCCAATTTAAGGGTAGGATGTTCATAACTGATGAAGCCAGACGCATCTCTGCCTAAATTTGCATAAACATAATGCATCTTCTTCGATATTCCGGTAAATCTTATGGATTTTTCTTCCAGACAGAATACAAAGTCTGCGACCAGACCTTCATAACCCATATGAAAGGCATCGAAAGTAATTCCCATTTCCTGATCCATTACACTCGTTGGTTTTAAAATGTTCTTTTGAACCAGAAAATTCATTGCAGCTTCAGCAAAAACCGCAAAATTATCCATAACAAAAGTAGCTGTTTTATAGTTAGCATGAAATCCTATTGAATTTTCTTTCCCCATTATCTGAAGATGCAGTATCTTGAAACTTCTGAATTTAATTTTCAGTTTTCCTGATTGTACTTCTTCCCCTGTGGAGGTGTATTTTTTTGTCAGCATTTTATATAATTCCACTTTTATTCCTCCTTGCCATTTTGTACTACTATTATATACGATTTTCGGCGAAACGTCAAGCTTTTGGGGGATTTTTTTAAACTGTAAGTCTTCCTTGTTATGTGGGCAATGTCATCAATTTAAGCGACATTTGTTGTTTATATAGAGTGTTTTATTCTTCCTCGTCCTCCTTATCCGGCAGCGGTTCTACGACCAGCTGTACCTTGCGGACGGTCAGATTATCGGTTTCCAGTACGGTGAAATGGAAGCGCTCCCACTGTGCAGTTTCGCCCCTGGAGGGAATGCAGCCCAGCAGCTCGGTAATCCAGCCGCCCACAGTGGTGGAGGCCATCACCGGAAGCTCCGTGGGAATGTCCTCCTCGTCCAGTCCGTCCCGCATATCGCTGACGCTGAAAGCGCCTTCCACTGTGTAGGTATGAGGTGCGGTTTTGACGAATTCATTGACGATCTCATCGCTCTCGTCATAGATATCACCCACCAGCTCCTCCAGGATATCCTCCAGGGTAACAATGCCCTTTGTGCCGCCGTACTGGTCTACCACAATGGCCATATGAGTCTTAGCCAGCTGCATTTCATGGAGCACCTCACTGATGCGCTTGGTGGACGGGATGTAGATGACATCCTGAAGGATATCATCCAGGCTCTGGTATTTTCCATGGATCAGACGGAAGAACTCTTTGTTGGTGATGATGCCCACGATGTTGTCCAGTGTCTTGTCATACACCGGGAAGCGTGAGAAGTGACTGGACAGGAACAGATCACGGATCTTATCCAGGCTGGCATCACAGGGAATGCCTACGATCTTCACCCGGGGAATCAGGATCTCATTGACCGTCTTTTCGTCGAATTTGAGAGCGGAGATGACCAGATCGCTTTCCTGTTCTTCCAGCACGCCCTCCTCCTCGATCTCATCGATGATGTACATCAGCTCATCTTCGGTCACAGACGGAGTATCGTCAGTATGCTTGAACAGGCGGGACAGCAGGTCAAAGAACTTGACGAAGGGCGTGAAAAGAATGATCAGACCGGTCAGGGCCGAGGCAAAGGTCAGGGCCAGGCTCTCAGCGTGGGATTTTGCATAGTATTTCGGCAGCACCTCGCAGAAGGTCAGCACCAGCAGGGTCATGACCACAGTGGAGACAGCTGCACCGGCATCGCCTATCCACTGAGTGAACAGAACGGTGGCCAGGGAGGATGCGCCGATGTTGGCGATATTGTTGCCTACCAGGATGGCGGTCAGGGCATCCTCATAGCGTTCCGCCACACGAAGCGCACGGGCGGCCCGCTTGTCTCCCTGATCGGACCGATGCTTGAGACGAATTTTATTTACACAGGCAAAGGCGGTCTCCGAGCTGGAAAACAGCGCAGAGAGCACCATCAGAATGAGCAAAACAACGATCATAGAATCCTCCATAAATGAAATTTCAGTTGATTTTTTTTTTGTATAGTGCTATAATAGTATCATATTTTGACGCTGGAATCAAGAGGAGATTCGAGCAAACGTAAAAAATCGGCAGAATGCCGGAAAAAGGAAAGGAAAATGGAAAATGAACCGACTGATTTTATGGTTTGTAAAGCACATGCCGAAGAAAATTCAGGAGATCTACTTCAAGCATGAGGAGATCTGGCTGTATCTCTTTTACGGCGCCCTGACGACGCTGGTTTCTATGATCACCAAGCTGGTGCCCCTGTATCTGGCCGACCCGGAGGCCATGGGCAGCTTCTACACCATCTATTCCGGCGGCTGTGCTACCTTCTCCTGGATCTGTGCCGTGACCTTCGCCTTCTTCACCAACCGGGCGTATGTGTTCAAGAGCACGGCCAGGACAAAGAAGGAGTTCTGGCGTGAGTTTGTGAATTTCTATGTAGGCCGTCTGGCGTCCTGGTTTATCGACCTGGGCATTACCATGGTGTTCATCGGTTATCTGAAGTGGAACGAATTCTGGGTAACACTGGCCTCTCAGATCATTATTCTGATCATCAACTATGTCATCAGCAAGCTGTTTGTGTTCCGCAAGACGGAAAGCACAGACAAGGCCGAAGCCGCAAGCGCAAAGGAATAATCCGCAGAAAAGGGTACATACTACAGGAAGAAAACGAGCTGCAGCCAGCTCGACCGTCTTACGACCTCCGCTTTGAACTGATTTCCTATTGACAGCATGTTAAGCCCCATCAGGGAATCTGTAAATGAAAATAGTGAAGGGGCTGCCTGTAGGCGCAGCAGCAGCTTCTGTCTTTTGAGGTGATTCTGTGAGTACCATTTTCATCCGATCGATCCTGCTGTATGCCGTTGTGGTTTTTTCTGTGCGGCTCATGGGCAAGCGCCAGCTGGGAGAGCTTCAGCCCTCGGAGCTGGTCATAACCATTCTCATATCCAATATTGCGACCCTTCCTCTGGAAAATCCATCCATACCGCTGCTGATGGGTGCATTGCCCATACTGGTGCTGGTATGCTTTGAGGTGCTCATATCCTGGGGTACGATGAAATCCAAGAAGCTGCGGCGTCTCATTTCCGGCAGCCCGAAGATCGTCATACGGGACGGGAAGATCGCCCAGCGTACCATGAAGGAGCTGCGCCTGACCATTGATGATCTGCTCATGGCTCTGCGGAGCAATCAGATCTTCACGCCGGAGGAGGTGCAGTTTGCCATTGTGGAAACCACCGGTACGATTTCTGTCTATCCCAAGGCTGCTTATCAGACGGTCACACAGGCAGACATAGAGCTGCATCAGCCCTCGGAAAATCCGCCGTCGGTGGTGGTATCTGATGGAGTTGTGATCACAAAGGCCCTTCAGGCGCTGGGCAAGGATGAGCGCTGGCTCAGTGCGCAGCTGGGGAAGCAGGGGCTTTCCCCGGAGCATACCTTTCTGGCCATGGCTGACAAGCAGACGCTGTGTACCGTGATTGCCAGAGAGTCCGGCAAGGGAAAGGGCGGTGGTAAGGAATGACACGGGTAAAGATCGCCATTGTGATCCTATCTCTTCTGATTCTCATGAGCATCGGTTCGGTTCTGATGGTACACTATGCCTGCAATCGGGTGATGACGGTTCTGGAGCAGGTACAGCATGCGGCGGACCGGGAGGATACAGAGCAGCTGGGGACGCTCTGTGATGCGGCCTATGAGCGGTGGGAGGATATACAGTGGATGCTGATGTGTACCGTTTCTCATGAGAAGCTGACACTGACTGATCAGGCCTTCTGCCGTCTGCGGCCGCTGCTGGATACAGACTGTGATGAATTTGAAGCAGAGCTTTCTACAGTATATACTATGCTTCTGCATATCAAGCAGGGCGAAACGCCGTATCTTACAAATATATTTTAAGAGGCTGATGAAGCAAAGCAGCTATGAGAAACAGCAAAAGGACTGCCGGAGCAGTCCTTTCTGTTTGTCGAAAAACCTCTGAAAGCCTCCCCTTAGTAAGGGGAGGTGGCACGCCGAAGGCGTGACGGAGGGGATTTTAAGATGTGAGAAAACTTACGATTTTGCGTACCTTTCGCATCCCCTCAGTCGTCACTTCGTGCCGACAGCTCCCCTTACTAAGGGGAGCCTTGTGCGGAAAATCTGACTTTTTCGACAAACTGGGACTGCCGGAGCAGTCCTTTCTGTTTGTTGAAAAACGAATTGTGTATTGGATGGCTATCCCTGCAAATGTAATTTTTGTCATATAGAAAATGCAGGTGCTGCACGAATTTGTGCGTCTCTTATCCTTTTCGCTTTCTGCGGTTGAATGAGCCTGAACCATGACGCTTGTCATGACTTCTTCCGCTAAAGGCCTTTCCGCCCCGGCGATCCCGTCCGCCGTCACGATATCCGTTCCGTGGCCGTTCTGAGCCGAAACGCTCCTGCTTGCCGCTGCGCTCCTCATGCAGCTTTACCGTCACCTTGTGGCCGTTGATCTTCTCCTGCTGCATGGCGTCAATGATGAAGTCGGCTTCTTCCTTGGGCACCTCCACCGTAGTGTATTGATCATAAATATCGATCTTGCCGAAATCACTGCCGGTCAGGCCCGTTGCATCCACCAGTGCACCCAGAATGAAATTGGGTGCCATGCGCTCCTTGCGGCCCACGTTGATATGCACGCGAACTGTATTCCGTGTCTCCTGCTTCCGGCCGTTCTTTCGTGTAATGGGACGGGGAATATCAAACAGCGGCAGGGTCTTCATCGTATCTGTAACCTGCTGCTGCAAAATGGCACTAAGCAGATCCTCCGAAGAATAGCCTGTTTCCAGCAGCTTCTGTGCAAGCGTCCTGGCCTCTGCGGAAATTTCGCCATTACAGCTTTCCAGAATGGTCTCCTGCAGAGAATGCATGGCATTGGCCTTGATCTCTCCGGCAGTGGGAATGGCCGCTTCTGTAATATTGGCCTTGGTATAGCGAGAAATATCCCGCAGCTCATACTCCTGCTTCCGTCCGCTGACAATACTGTAGGCTGTACCGCACTTTCCAGCCCGGCCAGTACGGCCGATTCGGTGGATGTAATACTCATGATCCTGGGGCAGATCATAGTTGAACACCATGTCAATGCCCTTTACATCGATACCACGAGCGGCCACATCCGTTGCAATGAGGATGGTGCTCCGTCCGCTCTTGACGCTGTTCATAACCTGGGTGCGCTGAGCCTGCTTCATATCGCCGTGCAGACCAATGGCCGGGAAGCCGCGGCTGATGAGGGCCTCTGTCAGCTCATCTACCATTTTCTTGGTATTGCAGAAAATCATGGTAGAGGCCGGCTTCTTGTCAGTCAGCAGCAGATGGAGGGCATCCGTCTTACGTCCCATGGGAACAGATACATAGAACTGCTCGATGGAATCGACCGTCTTGGCTGCGCTCTGGATCTGTACCATAACCGGATCGGTCTGGTACTGCTTGGTAATCTGCAGAATGGCCGGAGGCATGGTAGCGGAAAAGAGCACCGTCTGACGCTCCTCTGGAATCTGTGCCAGAACGGCCTCGATATCCTCACGGAAGCCCATGTTCAGCATTTCATCTGCCTCATCCAGAACGATGGTACGCAGATTCTGAAGCTTCAGGGTTCTCCGGCGCAGGTGGTCAAGCACACGTCCCGGCGTGCCGATGACGATATTGGCGCCATTCTTCAGAGCGTAGATCTGACGCTCCATGCTTGCGCCGCCGTAGACAGCCACAGGCTTTACATACTTTTTGAATTTGGAAAATTTAGCGATTTCCTCACAGGCCTGCATGGCCAGCTCTCTTGTAGGACAGAGGATCAGGGCATTTACAAAGTGCCGTGTTTCCTCTGTGATCTGCTCGATGATCGGCAGACTGAAGGCTGCAGTCTTTCCTGTACCTGTGTTGGATTTTCCGATGACATCCCGTCCCTCCAGCAGGGGCGGAATGGCCTTTTCCTGGATTTCCGTCATCTCCGAAAATCCGATTTTCTCCACAGCCTGTATCAGCTCCGGAGAGAGATTGATTTCATGAAACTGCATTTTGCGTCCTTTCTCATTTTTCTCATGTGTTCTCAGTTGTTTTCAGTGAAAAAGCGTATCCGAATGGGCTCGGATACGCCTTGCATTTTTTGGAATCAGTCTTCCTCGGGCATGTTCCAGTTGTGGTACACATTCTGAACGTCGTCGTTATCCTCCAGATGCTCCAGCAGCAGATTCATCTTCTTGATCTGCTCCTCATCAGTTAGAGTGGTGTAGGTCGCCGGGATCATATCCACTTCAGCGGACATGACATTATAGCCCTTTCCGGTGAGACCGTCACGCAGACCGGCCAGTGCAGAGGGTGCACATACAACCTCGATCACATCTTCTTCTACAGACAGGTCGTCGGCCTCGAACTCAAAGCAGTCCTCCATCACAGCGTCCTCATCCAGGCCGGTATTTTCCAGCACAACAACGCCCTTTTCGGTAAACATAAAGGATACACAGCCGGTTGTTCCCAGATTTCCGCCGTACTTGTCGAAATAGTGACGGACATCAGCCGCAGTACGGTTCTTGTTGTCGGTCAGGCAGTCCACGATAACCGCAACGCCGCCCGGACCATAGCCCTCATAGACGTTGTTTTCGTAGCTGTTCTTATCGCCGTCTCCAGCGGCCTTCTTGATGACACGCTCGATGTTGTCATTGGGTACATTATTGGACTTGGCCTTGGCGATCAGGTCACGCAGCTTGGTGTTGCTGGCCGGATCCGGGCCGCCTTCCTTTACGCAAACGGTGATCTCACGGCCGATCTTAGTGAAGATCTTTGCCTTGACCGCATCAGTTGCTTCCTTCCGTCTTTTGATATTGTTCCATTTTGAATGTCCTGACATGTTTTAACACTCCTTGTTGAAAAGATCAGTATCTGCCTGACAAATCAGATCAAACAGAGTATGCAGCCGCTCCTCAGCTCCTGTCAGATGCAGAAATCCGAACAGAGCTTCCAGACCGGTTGCTTTATGATAATCCGCAGCATTGCCGTTTTTCGGGACAGAATTGCCCGTGGCATTGCGGCCTCTTTTATAAATCGTAATTTCATCCTCACTCAGCTCTGGCAGAATCCGTTCGATGGCCGCCGCCTGATAGGCTGCACAGACACGCTGGATTTTCAGGGCGTGCAGCTGTGAAGCCGGCATATTGGCATATCGCAGAATGCGGTCACGCATCAGGATTTCATACACGCTGTCTCCCAGAAAGGCCAGAGCCAGGGGACTGTATTGCTTGGCCTCTGCAACTGTCATAGGCTGATGCATACTGCAATCCATCCTTTCTTTTTAGGAAACAAAGTCGAACTCAAAGCCGAGGATATTGACCGTATCGCCTTCCTCAATGCCCTTTTCCTCCAGTGCATCGATGATACCGCTGCTGCGGAGCACACGCTGGAAGTATTGCAGGGAGGAGTAGTCATCCATATTGACGGTGCGCATGATCGGCTCCAGCCACTTTGCATCCACGAAGTAAATGCCGTCCTCGATCTCGATCTCAAACTGACCGTAGGTATCTGCGATCAGCTCCTCCTCGGTGATCGGCTCCGGCTCGTACTGAAGAATGGGCGGAAGCTCGGCCAGCATATGACCGGCAGCCTGAACCAGCTCGGAGGTACCCTGTGTAGTGGCCGCAGAGATCTCATAGAAAGGGAGTCCCTTTTCTTCAATATAGGCACGGAACCGGGCGATCTGCTCAGGATCGGCCATATCGCATTTGTTGGCAGCTACGATCTGCGGACGCTGAGCCAGATCCTCGCTGAACCGCTCCAGCTCCTGTTGGATCTTCTCATAGTCCTCGATGGCGTCACGTCCCTCGATACCGGAAACATCCACTACATGAACGATCAGCCGGCATCGCTCAACATGACGCAGGAACTCATGGCCCAGCCCCACGCCGTCGCTTGCACCTTCGATCAGTCCCGGAATATCGGCCATAACAAAGGATTTCTCCTCACCCAGACGAACCACGCCGAGAACCGGAGTCAGGGTGGTAAAGTGATAGTTTGCGATCTTCGGCTTGGCTGCGCTGACAACAGAGATCAGCGTGGATTTGCCCACATTCGGGTAGCCGACCAGACCTACATCCGCCAGCAGCTTCAGCTCCAGTGTGACCTCAAATTCCTCTCCGGGAAAGCCCGGCTTTGCAAAACGGGGAATCTGACGAGTGGATGTGGCAAAGTGGATGTTGCCCTTGCCGCCCCGGCCGCCCTTGGCCAGAACCTGCGGCTCATCCGTGGAAAGATCCGCCATAATACGGCCTGTCACTGCATTGCGGATGACAGTGCCTCTGGGTACCTTGATCACCAGATCCGGCGCACTCTTGCCAGTGCAGTTCTTTGCACCGCCCGGTTCGCCGTTCTTTGCAACATATTTTCTCTTATAGCGGAAGTCAATCAGCGTAGAGAAGTTGTCATCCACCTGAAAGATGATATCGCCGCCCTTACCGCCGTCGCCGCCGTCCGGACCGCCGGCTGCAACATATTTTTCACGATGGAAAGAAACTGCGCCGTCGCCGCCGTTTCCGGCCTTGATTTTGATTTTCGCCTTATCTACAAACATGAAAATTTACCTCTCGTAGGGATGTACGGATGTACATCCGGGCTTGTATGATGAAAAGAAAATCCCAAGCGAGTGCTCGGGATTTCTGTCAGATTCATTGGAATCGCAATTATTCAGCAGCGTATACGCTAACCTTCTTGCGGTCACGGCCAAAACGCTCGAACTTTACAGTACCGTCAACCATTGCGAACAGTGTGTCGTCAGAACCGATGCCAACACCGTTACCCGGATGAATGTGTGTACCTCTCTGGCGAACCAGGATGTTGCCAGCCTTTACGAACTGACCGTCCGCTCTCTTGACGCCCAGTCTCTTGGACTCGGAATCACGGCCGTTCTTAGTAGAACCAGAACCCTTCTTATGAGCGAAGAACTGAATACTAATCTTCAGCATGTTATATTACACCTCCGTGTGCTTTATTTGAATAAAACGGGGAAAATCTCCCTTCATCAACTGCATCTGCAACTTAAAACCTTCCAGCACCTTCACACCCTCCGGGGATGGACTGTCCGGAAGCCGGATGCCGATACAGTTATCCTCCACACTGATCTCAGCGGGGATCTTAAAAATCTCTGTCAGCATATTGGCGGTCATCTGCACAGCGGTGGATACCCCTGCACATACAATATCCTCGCCCTGCTCAGCAAAGCCGGCGTGGCCAGAAACCCTGCATCCGCAGAGCTGCTGATTATGCTGATAGAAACAGATACGGATCATTATGCGTTGATTGCTTCGATCTGTACCTGAGTATACGGCTGTCTGTGACCCTGCTTCTTCTTCTCGCCCTTCTTCGGCTTGTAAGTCATAACAGTGATCTTCTTTGCCTTGCCGTTCTTCAGAACCTTAGCGGATACAGTTGCACCTGCAACGTAGGGAGCACCTACGGACAGACCTGCATCTGTGCTTACTGCGACAACCTTGTCAAAAGTAACTGTGCTGTCTGCCTCAACGTTCAGCTTTTCGATGAACAGAGTATCGCCAGCCTTTACCTGATACTGCTTGCCGCCTGTTTCAATAACTGCGTACATGTTTTTGGCACCTGCCTTTTCCTTAAAAACTCGCTGCTTCGGGTGAGCGTAGCTCTTGCATAAACCCGGAATGCATGCGGTTTTATAATTATACCACACCACTTGCAGCCTGTCAAGAGGAAAATGTAAATTTTTCTAAGTTTTTCGTACTTTCCGGAATCATCCGATTTCTGAGAAATCCGGAGGATCCATGCCTTGTGAATTGTGCGCAGATTCAGGCAGGAAGGAAAATTCGGAAATGTGAAATGTGCTGGTTCATTTTCTGGGACTTTACAAAAGCGGAGAGATGTGGTAAAATAAAAATGTATGTAAAAGCATCGGATATTTCGATTGAAAGGATAGATCTTATGGAACAGCAGAATGAAAACAGACAGCATGAGCCGTCCGGAGCCGCTCGCCCCAGAACCAGAAGGAAGACACGCCGCCGTGTTCGTTATGACCGCATTGCCATTGCGCTGATCCTTCTGATCGCCATTCTGGTGCTGATGGGCAGCTGCACATGCAGCTGTGTGAAGTGCGTATGCAGCCCGTCCGAATCCTCTGAGACCGAGAGCAGCGGAACGGACAAGGATGAACAGACCACGGATGCAGAAGGCGGGGAAGATTCCAGTGGCGCAGCCAGCCAGACGACAGCTGCACAGAATGCAGTATCCCTGTCCCTGACGGCCGAGGATATGGGCAAAGGTCCTCTTGCCGTGGTAAATGCAGAAACGGAATACAAGTTCCCGGCCGGTGATGTGGAGCTTGTGAATGTATTTGATAAACGCAACGGAAGCTATACTGTCAGCAGCATGGATGTGCAGCTGGATGCAGAGGCGGTAGAGCAGCTGAATGTGCTTTTGTCGGAATTCAGTACTATATATGGCAAGACAGATATTCAGGTGGAGTCCGGCTACCGAAGCAAGCAGGATCAGCAGGAGCGCTACTCAAACGGCAGCTCCATTTTCCCGGGCGGCTTTTCTGACTATCACACAGGCCGTTCTTTTGATCTGAACATCAGCGGTGAGAGCGGCAACAGCTACTATACGCCTACCGGAGATTATGCATGGATCGCAGAGCATGCGCATGAGTACGGCTTTGTCGTGCGCTATCCGGACGGCAAGATCGATTCTACCGGCGTGAATCCCCGGGCCTATACCTTCCATTATGCAGGCGTTCCTCATTCAGCCTACATGTATGAATATGACTATAGTCTGGAGGAATATGTTGAGGCCATACGCGCCTATTCGGTTACAGAGCCGCTGAGTTTCAAGGTGGGCGATATCACATGGAAGATATTCTATACAGAGGGTGCTGCTGCGGGCGGTACAGTCGTAAGCATCCCCAGCTGTGAGGAGTACACCGTGTCCGGTGATAATCTGGGCGGATTTATTGTGGCCTATCACTGAGCGAAGAAATAGAATGCAGAAGCGGTCTGAGAGGGCCGCTTTTTCTTTTTTGTATGAAATATCTAAAAATATAAGATGTTGTCGGAGCAAATTCTTTCTGATAATCTCAAAAAAATTGGATTAGCCCTTGCAAAATCAGGGAAAATGGTGTACAATATATATGTTTGGTATATGTGCGGTGCAGATATACCGTAAATACTGGTATTTTAATCATGAAAGGATGTCAAATCAAATGGCAGGTTTAAACAAGGTTACAGTAGAAGATATCAATGTAAAGGGTCAGCGTGTTCTGGTACGTGTTGACTTCAATGTTCCCATGAAGGACGGCGTTATCACAAACGATAACAGAATTCAGGCTGCTCTGCCGACCATCAAGAAGCTGGTTGCAGACGGCGGCAAGGTGATCCTGTGCTCTCACCTGGGCAAGCCGAAGAATGGCCCGGAGGCTAAGTTCTCCCTGAAGGCTGCTGCTGAGAGACTGGCTGAGCTGGTTGACACAAAGGTTACTTTTGTTCCGTCCGATGTTGTTGTTGATGATACGGTAAAGGCTGCTGTGGATGCAATGAACGAGGGTGAGATCATCGTTCTGGAGAATACACGTTTCCGCGGTGCAGAGGAGACCAAGAACGGCGAAGAATTCAGCAAGGAGCTGGCTTCCATTGCTGATGTATTTGTAATGGACGCATTCGGCAGCGCACACAGAGCACATGCTTCTACCGCCGGCGTTACAAAGTTTGTTCAGACCACTGCTGTTGGCTATCTGATGCAGAAGGAGATCCAGTACCTGGGCAATGCAGTAGAGGTTCCGGAAAGACCGTTTGTTGCGATTCTGGGCGGCGCAAAGGTTGCAGACAAGCTGAATGTTATCTCCAACCTGCTGGAAAAGTGCGATACCCTGATCATCGGCGGCGGTATGGCTTACACCTTCATCAAGGCCAACGGCGGCTCTATCGGTACTTCTCTGGTAGATGATGAGAAGATCGACTACTGCAAGGAAATGCTGGCCAAGGCTGAGAGCCTGGGCAAGAAGATCCTGCTGCCGGTAGATACAGCTATCACAGCTGAGTTCCCGAACCCGATCGATGCAGAGATCGAGATCGAGATCTGCAAGTCCTCTGAGATCCCGGCGGACAAGATGGGTCTGGATATCGGTACAGAGACACAGGCTCTGTTTGCTGAGGCTGTAAAGTCTGCAAAGACTGTTGTATGGAACGGCCCGATGGGTGTATTTGAGAACCCGATCCTGGCTAAGGGTACAATTGCTGTAGCAAAGGCTCTGGCTGAGACAGATGCAACAACGATCATCGGCGGCGGCGACTCCGCAGCAGCTGTAATGCAGCTGGGCTTTGCTGATAAGATGAGCCACATTTCCACAGGCGGCGGCGCTTCTCTGGAATATCTGGAGGGCAAGGTTCTGCCGGGCGTTGATGTAATCGCAAACAAGTAATTGACTGCAAAAGAGGACAAGGAGTATCGTAAATTCCTGTTATCTTAAAAATGTTTTCTGGACAGCACTGAAAATGGATATTGATGGAATGATCATTTTTGTTTTGGTATTTGCAGTTTTCTTTGGTCTCGGCTTACTGTTATTTATCTGTGGACTGGAATATGGCTTTAACCTTTTTTACAGAATGAACAGAATGAAACTGAACCGATCCAAATGGACAAAGATCAATGCAAAAATTGTAGGGATGAAAAGGGTTCCGGAAAAAGCAATACGCTTTCGTATTGGCCGCGAGTCCGGTGATCTTTGCGAATATGCTGTGATTTATCATGTTGATAATATAAAGTATAAAAAACATATTATAAGTCCGGATGCGGTTTTGCAGGGGAAATATGTATGCTTATATTATAAAAACAGCAATCCTGGTCATATTAAGCAGATATCCCGGATCCTTCCGAAAAAAAGGAATATACCGCTTGCAGCTTTTTTGTTTGTTTTAAGTGCGTTTTCTTTTATCAGCGGCTGTCTGGTGATTTCCGAGTTAATTTGAAAAAGGATTAAATATAATGAATAAGGCACTGAGAAAGGCTATTATTGCCGGCAACTGGAAGATGAACAAGAACCGTAAGGAGGCTGCTGAGCTGATCGAGGCTCTGAAGCCCATTGCTGCGGACAAGACCTGCGGCGTGGTTATCTGCGTACCGTTTACAAACCTGGAGACGGCTCTGCGTCTGACAGAGGGCACAAATATCGAGGTGGGCGCTGAGAACGTACACTTTGAAAAGAGCGGCGCATATACAGGTGAGATCTCTGCGGATATGCTGACAGAGATGGGCGTGAAGTATGTTATCATCGGTCACTCCGAGAGAAGACAGTACTTTGGTGAAACCGATGAGACCGTTTGCAAGAGAACCATGGCTGCTCTGGAAGCTGGAATGACAGTGATTCTGTGCGTTGGCGAAACACTGGAGGAAAGAGAGCTGGGCATTACAGAGGAAATCGTTGCCAAGCAGGTAAAGGTTGCTCTGAGCCAGGCTTGCGAGAAGTGCGTGAAGAACGTAGTGATTGCATACGAGCCGGTATGGGCCATCGGTACGGGCAAGACTGCTACTGCTGAGCAGGCAGAGGAGGTTTGCGCATTCATCCGTAAGACGGTTGCTGGTATGTTCGGTCAGGCTGCTGCGGACGGTATGACCATCCAGTACGGCGGTTCTATGAACGAGAAGAACTGTGCAGAGCTGTTGGCCAAGGAGAACATCGACGGCGGTCTGATCGGCGGCGCTTCTCTGGTAGCTGAGAAGTTCGGCGTTCTGCTGGAAGAGGCTTCCAAGTAAGTTTTTCTGAATGTTGAAATAATGCATAAGCGGGCGGTGAAAAACCGCCCGTTTCTGAAGGAAAGGGTAGATAGAAAATGAGCAAAAAGCCTGTTGCACTCATTATTATGGATGGCTTCGGTTACAATCCGGAGGATTACGGCAATGCAATTCGTGCAGCCAAGAAGCCGAATCTGGACAAGTATTTTGAAGGCCCGAACACACTGATCGGCGCTTCCGGACTGGATGTAGGTCTGCCGGACGGTCAGATGGGTAACTCCGAGGTTGGCCACACCAATATCGGTGCAGGCCGTATCGTATATCAGATGCTGGTAAAGATCACAAAGGACATCAAGGACGGCGTATTCTTCCAGAATCCGGCTCTGATGGCTGCAATCGAAAACTGTAAGGCAAAGGGCAGTGCGCTGCACCTGATGGGCCTGCTGTCTCCGGGCGGCGTGCACAGCCACATGGAGCACCTGTACGGACTGCTGGAAATGGCAAAGCAGAATGGTATTGAAAAGGTTTATGTTCACGCATTCCTGGATGGCCGTGACGTACCTCCGTCCTCTGCGGCCGGATTTATGAAGGAAGCATGCGCAAAGCTTGAAGAAATCGGCGTAGGTAAGGTTGCAACCATCTCCGGCCGTTACTATGCAATGGACAGAGACAATGCATGGGATCGTGTGGAAAAGGCCTATGCGGCTCTCGTATACGGCGAAGGCGTAACCGGCTGCTGTCCGGTAAAGGCGATTGAGGATTCCTATGCAAATGGCGTAACAGACGAATTCATGCTGCCGACAGTCGTTGATGCTGAGGGCCGGATCGCAGAGGGCGACAGCGTGGTATTCTTCAACTTCCGTCCGGATCGTGCAAGACAGCTGACACGCTGCTTCGTTGATCCGGAGTTCAGCGGATTTGAGCGCAGAAACGGCTATTTCCCGGTACATTTTGTATGCATGGCGCAGTATGATGCTGCAATGCCGAATGTATCTGTAGCATATCCGCCGGAGGAACTGACTATGACGCTGGGCGAATATCTGAGCAAGAGCGGCAAGACACAGCTTCGTATTGCAGAGACACAGAAGTATGCACATGTGACCTTCTTCTTCAACGGCGGTGAGGAGACCACCTTTGAGGGCGAGGACAGAATCCTGATCCAGAGCCCGGATGTTCCTACCTTTGACCTGAAGCCGGAGATGAGCGCATATGAAGTAACCGATGCTGTAGTCAAGGCGATCGAGAGTGACAAGTATGACGTTATTATTCTCAACTATGCAAACTGCGACATGGTTGGTCACACCGGTATTTTTGATGCAGCAAAGGCCGCAGTTGAGGCAGTTGATACCTGCGTAGGCCGGATGGTAGATGCAATTCTGGCCAAGGGCGGCGTGGCCCTGATTACTGCTGACCACGGTAATGCAGATAAGATGTATGAGCCGGATGGTGCAGCCTTCACTGCTCACACCACCAATCCGGTACCGTTTGTAGTGGTAGGCGAGGACTGCGAGCTGCGGGACGGCGGCGTACTGGCTGACATTGCGCCCACTATGCTCCAGCTGCTGGGTCTGCCGCAGCCGGAGGAAATGACAGGTAAGAGTTTGATTCAATAAGAAAATTGATGATAAAAGCAAAAGGCTGATGTATTGCGCATCAGCCTTTCAGCTTGTCGAAAAACCTCTGAAGCCTCCCCTTAGTAAGGGGAGGTGGCACGCCGAAGGCGTGACGGAGGGGATTGCAAAGCGTGAAAAAAGTTTGAGTTTACGCACTTTTTTCAATCCCCTCAGTTGTCACTTCGTGCCGACAGGCTCCCCTTACTAAGGGGGAGCCTTGTGCGGAAAATCTGACTTTTTCGACAGACTGAGTTGATTGCATGATGTGCAATCAACTACAATTTACCCCAATAGCTGAAGAGAACCATCATTTTGTATCCAGCCCAGGGAGCACCGCTTCCCGGGCTTTCTTTTTGCGAGGAATTTTTCAACATTTCGACAACTATGATGTTGAAAGCAAACAAAAGTGCGCCCTGCTGCATATAATAAAGCAGGAGGTGCATGACATATGGTAGATGGTCTTGTGATCGCTGGGATTGTGATTCTCTGTGTAATGGCTGCGGCCGAGCTTGTATATATATTCTTCATACCTGCAAAGGAAGGAGAGGAGACAGAGCCAAAAGTCTTTACCGTACTTCTGTACCGGCAGGATGATGAGAATTTTGCAGGCTATCTGCGTGAATTTCTGTCCCGAGCCCGGTGGATGGACGGGGAATCTCTTTCCAGAATTTATGTGGTACATGAAAATATTCCGGAGGAGCAGTCGGAGAGCGTGCGCCGGATCTGTGAAAGAGAACAGGGTCTTGTATACTGCAGACCGGCCACCTTTGCGGAACGCCTTTTTCCAGAGAAAAACTCTGCGGAAAAGGATTGCAATTTGACGGAAAAGAGAGTATAATGATAAATAGGCGGTGCTGCTGATCATGCGGCGGCACTGCTTTTGTTATTGAGTAAATGCGCAAAGGAGGTGCGGATGTGGAGGATCAGACCCTGCATATGGAGGGAACAGTGGAAAATGTCCTGTTCCGCAACGAGCAGAACGGCTATATGGTGCTCGACCTGAACGCCGGCGGTGAGCTGGTTACGGTCGTAGGCGAAATCGGTGATGTAGACGAGGGTGAACAGCTGATCCTGGAAGGGAAGTATGGAACACATCCTCGCTTCGGTACACAATTTCATGCGCATTATTGTGAGCGGAAGCTTCCGGCAGACGCTCTGAATATCCAGCGGTATCTGGCTTCCGGTGTGATCAAGGGCATCGGGCCTTCGCTGGCGAGAAAAATCGTGGATGTATTCGGCGCAAGAACCCTGGAGGTCATGGAAAAGGAGCCTACCCGGCTTCTGGAGATCCGGGGCATTTCTCCGAAAAAATGTGAAAGCATCGCTCAGGAGGTCAAGGAAATTTTTGCTCTGAGAGGTATTATGACCTTCCTCTCCCAGTATGGCATCCGTTCCAAATATGCCATGCGTGTCTATCAGAAATTCGGCAGCGGCGCACGGGAAATGATCTGCGCCAACCCTTACCTTCTGTGCGGAAACGGCATCGATCTGGAGTTTCACCGTGCGGAAAAGCTGGCCCATGACCTGCATATCGCTTCTACCTCACCCTATCGTGTGGCAGCCGGGATCGCCTTTATTCTCCAGCATAACACCCACAATGGCTACACCTGCCTGCCGCTGGACCGCTTGCAGCCGAAGGTATGTGAGTATCTCAACGTATCAGAGAAGATTTTTTACGAGATCTACCAGCAGGAGCTGCGTGAGAAGAATATCTATGAATATGTCAAGGGCGAACGTGAGTTCGTCTACCTGCCGGACTATTACCATGCGGAGACCTATATTGCAGACCGTATGCGTGTCCTCCGGGATTTCAGCACGCGGGACGAGCTTTCCCAGTATGAAAAAATGATCGACGAGGAACAGCTCCGACATCGTATCCAGTATGAATCTCTCCAGAGGGAAGCCATTGCAACGGCCCTCTCCCGGAGCATTATGATCATGACAGGCGGACCGGGTACAGGTAAGACGACCACTCTGAATGCCATTATCTCTCTGTACGAAAAGCAGGGCTGCCGTGTGATGATCGCCGCCCCGACAGGACGTGCGGCTCAGCGTATCTCCGACCTGACAGGCTATGAGGCCAAGACCATCCACCGCCTGCTGGAGGTGGAGTTCGACGGCGGCGGTCTGCCCCGATTCAAGCATAATGAGAGCAATCCGCTGATTTGTGATGTTATGGTGGTGGACGAGATGTCCATGGTAGATGTGCTGCTTTTTGAAGGCCTGATGCGTGCCCTGAGACTGGGCTGCAAGGTGATCCTGGTAGGAGACAGCGACCAGCTCCCCTCTGTAGGGCCGGGCAATCTGCTGAAGGATCTCATCGAGAGCAGGCTCATCCCCGTGATCGAGCTGAAGCAGATTTTCCGGCAGGCTCAGGAGAGCTGCATTATTACCAATGCCCACAGGATCATTCATGGGGAATACCCCGATCTTACGCAGAAAAACGGAGATTTCTTCTTTTTCCAGCGGCTGAAGCCGGAACAGGTGACAGAGCTGGTTTTGCAGCTGACAAGAGACAGGCTTCCCAAGGCCTATGGCTATTCGCCGGTGGAGGACATTCAGATCATCACCCCGCCCCGGAAGGGCGTATTGGGTGTAGTGGAGCTGAACAAACAGCTTCAGCAGGCACTGAATCCTCCTGGACGAGGTTTGCAGGAGGTCAAGTCTATGGTCTATACCTTCCGTGAGGGTGATAAGGTCATGCAGATGAAGAATAATTACGATATCGTCTGGCATAAGGATGGGGAGGAGGGCTCAGGTATTTTCAATGGAGATATCGGGAAAATCCTCAGCATCAACCGGCACAGCGGAGAGGCCGTGGTGAATTTTGACGGACGGCGTGTGACCTACCCCTTTGATATGCTGGAGCAGCTGGAGCTGGCCTATGCCATTACCGTGCACAAGAGTCAGGGCAGTGAGTTTGAGGCGGTGATTCTGCCGCTGCTGGGCGGCTTTGATAAGCTCTATTATCGGAATCTTCTGTATACAGCCGTAACACGAGCCAAGAAAATGCTGATCGTAATCGGCTCTCAGAAGAAGGTGCAGGAGATGGTGGATAACAACCGCCGCACCAATCGATATACGTGTCTGAGACATATGCTGATAAAGGATGAGGAAGATGAATCGGTTTCACAGCAGCATTCGCTTTTGTCTTGACCTGATTTATCCCAACCGCTGTCCCTGCTGCGAAGAATTTCTTCCATGGAATGAATATTTGTGCAGGAAATGCAGGGAGAAGGTTTTCTTCTGTCCGGATGAGGTGCTCTGCCGGAGGTGCGGTAAGATCAAGTCGGAGTGCATGTGCGCCGTTCCTCTGGAATATGATGAGGCCGCTGCTGTTTCCTACTATGATAACGGAGCGAGAAATGGGCTTTTATTGCTGAAGGATGCATCCAATCGGAATTTTGGCTGGTATGCTGGTGTGAGATTGGGAGAGTGGATTCTCAGGCAGCCGGATTGGATGAAGGCGGACGGTCTTGTTCCCGTACCCATGAGCACAGGAAAGAAGCTGCTGCGTGGATACAATCAGGCCGAGGTGATCGCAAAGGGCATATCGTCTGTAACAAAAATTCCTGTGCGGAAGGATTGCCTGATCAAAAAGCACGGTTCCCGGGAGCAGCATACCCTGGGACTCCGGGAGCGTGCGATGAATGTGGAAAAGTTTCAGCCGGCCGGACGGGATCTGGAAGGACTCCGGCTGATTTTATGTGATGATATATTGACGACCGGAGCAACAATGAGCCGGTGTGCAGAGATATTAAAGGCGTGCGGTGCGGAAATGGTTTATGCAGCCGCAGCGGCAACTGTATATAGAAAGAAAGAGGGATAGCTATGGCAAATATCGATATCGGAATTGACCTGGGTACGGCCAATACGGTAATTACCCTGGGACGGAAGGGCGTTGTGCTCAGCGAACCGTCCGCCGTGGCCTATGATACACGGACGCTGGAAATCCTTGCTGTGGGCAGCGAGGCCTATGACATGATCGGAAAGACGCCGGAATACATAAAGGTCGTGCGTCCGCTGTGCAACGGCGTGATCTCCGATGACCGTATGACCCAGTTTATGATTCGTGAGCTGATCGAGCGGGTGACAGGACGAAATCTCATCAAGCCCCGCATTATCATCTGTGTGCCGTCCTTTATTACAGATGTGGAAAAGCGAGCCGTGGTGGAAGCGGCCATGAGTGCAGGTTCAAGAAAGGCCTATCTCATTGATGAGCCGATTGCAGCGCTGATCGGAGCAGGCGTGAATATCAGCCTGGCCACAGGCAATATGATCGTAGACATCGGCGGCGGTACAACAGATGTAGCAATCGTTTCTATGAATGGCGTGGTGACCTCTCATTCCATCAAGTCGGCTGGCAATACCATCGACCAGGCGATCATCCGCTATTTGCAGACGAAGTATAAGCTGCTGGTGGGTGAGCGCACAGCGGAGAGGATCAAGTTTGAGCTGACGAATCTCTATGATCCCCGTGACAATGCAACGATGTTTGCCAAGGGCCGGAACCTGGTGAGCGGCATGCCGGAGCAGGTGGAGATCAGTGAGCTGGATGTATTCGAGGCTGTGGAGGATGAGATCACACAGATCATCGAGGCCATCAAAAAGGTGCTGGAGGAGACTCCGCCGGAGCTGGTGGGCGATATTTATGAGAATGGAATTCTCCTGACCGGCGGCGGTGCGCTGCTGGGTGGTCTGAGCAAGCTGATCGAGCGCACCCTCAAGGTGAAGTGCGTTGTGGCGCAGGATACACTGAACTGCGTAGCCAAGGGCACGGCGATCGCCTTTAAGAAGGTGGATAAGCTGCTGGACGGCTTTGAGCATATTGGTGTGTATCAGTATCAGTGAGATGCTGAAGAATCAGAGGAGCTTGATTGATTATGAGAATGCCCGAATATGATGTTTTTATCAGTTATAGCAGCAAAAACAGGGCCATGACAGAGGAAATTGTCAGAAATCTTGAGCAGTCCGGGATTTCATGCTGGTATGCTCCAAGGAATATCAAGCCCGGCGAAGTATGGGAGCACTCCATTGTAACAGCAATACGGAGCAGCCGGATACTGCTCCTGATTTATACAGATGAGTCCAATGCCTCTGCTCAGGTTGAAAATGAGCTTGCAGTGGCAGTCAATGCAGGCAGCCTGATGGGAGCCTATCGTGAAAAGCTGATCGTTCCTTCTGAAGGTATGTCCAGCTATTTTAATCGCATGGAATGGATCAACGCAAGAGTCGAAAATGTCCATGAGCGTATGCGCATTCTGACAGAGGGCGTGCTTGCGCTTCTGGCCAAGAGCAACAGCACTCCGTATACAGAGGTGAATGAGCACACATATATGGAAAATCTGGCTGCGGCCAAGCGGTTTCATGAAAACCAGATCGAGGAGATACGGAAAAAAATCAGCATAATTGAGAACCGGCTTGGGATTTCCGAGACGGAGGAGGTGCCCTTTGTTACCGCATTGGGTAAGGAGCTGGCCCGCTGCTCACTTCCGAATGATTCGCAGCTTTTTCTTCCGGGCCATCCTAAATTTCAGGGCTGCTTAAAAAATGCAGTCAGCAAATATGCCGCTGTCGGAGAAATTGAAACAGTCTATCTGCTGTATTCTGAATTTATGAGCGGCGGTGCGAAGGGCTTTTTGATGACAGAATCCTTTTTTTACGGCAGCTTTACATGGGTGGTGGATAATCTGCACAGCCGCCATTTGCCAAAAAAGATACCGGTTTCCATGATCGAGTGTTTTTATCTGGATCGGGACGGCAGGATTTCCATGCGGTATACAGATGAATACAGGCAGCGGATCGAACGGAGTATTGCCAATCCTGTTGAAAGCGGAAAGGCACTGTATGTAGATTTTCTGAATGGATTTTTAAAGGTATGGCAGTGGTATTATGGAAACGGGGAGGCGTAAGAGATGGCGCATGACGTTTATATCTGCTATGATGAACAGCAGCTCTGCGTTGCTCAGATGATTTGCTCAGCCCTTGAGAAAATCGAGATAAAGTGCTGGTATGCGGGACGGGATCTCCAGTCGGAGAGCAGCAGGGAAGCGGAGATCGTATCTGCGATCCGTGAAAGCCGTATATTTATACTTGTTTTTTCAGAAGAAGCCAATGCATCGGACGCTGTGCTCAGTGAAATGGCGAACGCTTCCGGTTCAAAGTGCTTTACCATTCCCTTCAGAATGACCACAGAAACGCCCAATAAGGGTTTGTCGTACTATCTGACAAAGCTTCATTGGGCCGATGCAACGTTTCCGCCTATAGAAGGCCGGGTGGACGAGCTGATCGAGGAGGTCAACGACCGCCTGAGGTGCCCCTTTATAGATAAGGACAGGACGGAGCGGGACGATCTGTACAGCGATTCTGAGGAGGAAGATCCGGAGACGGCCAAAAGACTCAGACAGGCCTTGCAGTATTATAAAGACGCTTTGATGCAGTCAGCGGAGCAGGTAAAAGAAATCGACAAATGGATAGAATCCTGCGATTATATAGGAAAGCCGTTTCCGGAGGCCGCACTCTATGTTCTGAATAAGTACCGCTCAAGGGAAATCGGCAAAACCTATTTTGCAAACAGTGATAAATTCGGCAAGGTGCTTCGTGCAGCTGTAAAGTCCTATGCCCGCAGAGCAGAAGGGGAGATCCCTCTTGCAGTATATTCCGAAACGATTTTTACAAGCAGCGGAAAAAATGGATTTGTCGTCACCGATCGGGCCATATACATCAAGCATTTGTATCAGGATGCGGCGGCTGTTGTTCCGCTGAATCGCATTATATGCTTTTCCGATACAGGAGATAATGCAGTCGTCGAATGGATGAATGAGGCTGGTGTGGTTTCTTTATGCGACCTGTCGTGCTATACATCCGATGCCGATCTGGTCCATATGCTGAATGAATTCCTGGAGCTGTACCGGAAATATCACAGCAATGAAAAGGTATATAAGAAGGATGAAGCGGCCACAGGCAAAAGACTGTGCCGTGCGGAATTGTCCGGCCAGTCCTATTATGATGCTGCGATCTGCGTACTGAATCTGTATCAGGGAATGCTGATCAATAAGCTGTATGTACCGGGCGTTCGTTTTTTTAAGGAAGCAGCGGACTATGCATGCCGGTATTATGCCGCCGGGGCCATGGATGAAAGGATTTTCGTTGTGTGCCCGGAAAAAGTAATGGGCTATAAGAGCAGGAGCGGCTTTCTCATTACAGAGGAAGCACTGTATCACAGGGCCTCCTTCATAATGAACAGCAATGTGAATTCCATGCACAGCTCCGATCGGATTCCCCTCAGGCGCATCATCTGCTTTGAAAAGAGCAGCGGCGATCTGTATGTACGGTATTCAGATGAAAGCGGCGTGGAGGTTCGGATCATGCTTTCCAGTGACAATACCTCCGATGAGCTGCTTGAAACACTGAACGATCTGCTGGAAGTATATCGGATGCATCACTGAGCGATGCTGATATATATTTTTTAATATCACAAGGTAATTCCGCCGGAAGGCGTGATTATAGAATAATTTTAAGGAGCGTTTTTTTGAGAAACACAGCAAAAAAGGAGATTGTGTGCTGACCGGGAGGTTTGCATAAAATCGATCTCATGCCAAACCTCCCCGTATTGAAGGTCAACAATTTTCAGGAGGAAAAATAATGAATAAAAATGACTATATGATCCGTTTGGAAACCCCTTGCGACTACCGTGAGGTAGAAAACCTTGCCCGTGAAGCGTTCTGGAATTTAAGCGTTCCCGGCTGCGATGAGCATTACTTTATCCATGTAATGAGAAGCCATGAGGCTTTTGTGCCGGAGCTCGGCTTTGTTCTTGAAGCAGATGGAAAAATCATCGGCAGTATCATGTACACAAAGGCAAAGCTCATTGACGAAAAGGGTACGGAAAAGCGCATTCTTTCCATGGGACCGCTTTGCATTCATCCCGATTATCAGCGAAAGGGGTATGGCAAGGCCCTGCTTGAGCACACCTTTGAGAAAGCAATGGAGCTTGGTTACGATACCGTTGTAAATTTTGGCAATCCCGACAATTATGTTGCACGGGGCTACAAAAGCTGTAAAAAGTACAATGTGTGCTTTGAAGGCGATGTTTACCCTGCTGCTCTGCTTGTAAAGGAGTTGAAGGACGGCGTTTTCGACGGCCGGAAGTGGTTCTATCATCCGAACAATGCGGATGCGCCTTGCAGTGATGCTGAAGCCGTTGCGGAATTTGACAGGCTTTTCCCGCCGAAGGAGAAAAGGTGGCAGCCCAGCCAGGAGGAATTCTACATCCATAGCCACTCTGCCATAACCTGGTAAACAAACGGAAAAAACAAAATCCCCTGAGAAAAGCTGAAAAATGCTTCTCAGGGGATTTCCTTTGCTTACATAGGTCTCTGCTTCTGCATTATATAATAAAATACCCCCGATTGCGAGAGCCATTCTGGAACTGCTTTTCCTGATCCGATCGGATGCGGATTTTTTGTGCATATTGTCCCTGGAAAGACGGAAAACTGTCTTTGTATGTAATTTGCCTAAATTTGCTGGCTGAAAGTCATTCAAATATCTGAAATCAGCGGCATCTATTGCATTTTCTTGTAATTTCATGTATAATAGAAACATATATACATATGTGAAAAATGAAAAAAGAGAAAATACATTGCAGGAGGAGAATCACAATGAAGAAGTGGCAGATTACGCAGATCGATCCAGGAATTGCAGAGATGCTGACGTCCAGAAGCAATATCAGCATGCTGTGTGCGGAGGTGCTTGCAGCCAGAGGGATCCGTTCCCTGGAGGATGCGGCAGCGCTTCTGAATTGTGACGGCCTGTCAGATCCTTTCCTGATCCAGGATATGCAGTTTGCGGCGGATGTCATCAACGAAGCCATCGATGCTGGTACATCCATCTGCATCTACGGTGACTATGACTGCGACGGTATTATGGCCACCGTCATTCTGTATTCCTGCTTGTCGGAGCTGGGCGCTGATGTGACCTATTATATTCCGGAGCGTGAGGAAGGCTATGGCATGAATGAGGAAGCCATCCGGAGACTGCACGAGGATGGCGTGGAGCTGATCGTGACGGTGGACAATGGCATTACGGCCCTCCGGGAAGCAGAGCTGATCTACGAGCTGGGCATGCGACTGGTGGTTACAGACCATCACCAGCCTTTGGAAGAGCTGCCCCGTGCGGAGGCGGTGGTAGATCCGCACCGGAGTGACTGCCCGTCTCCTTATAAGAAGTACTGCGGTGCTGGAATTGCTCTGCTGCTGATTGCCGCTCTGGACGGCGGAGATCATACTATGGCGCTGGAGCAGTTCGGGGAGCTGGCGGCGATCGCAACGGTTGCAGATGTGGTGGAGCTTTCCGGTGAAAACCGGCTTCTGGTACAGATGGGACTTCAGCTGCTGGCCAATACAGAACGGCCCGGTCTGCTGGCGCTCATGGAAAAGAGCGGCGTGCTGGGAAAGAAGCTGACAGCCACGACCCTGGCCTTTTCCCTTGCGCCACGGATCAATGCAGCCGGACGCTTCGGATCGCCCCTTCAGGCCGTGAATCTGATGCTGGCGGAGACACCGGAGGAAGCAAAGGCCCTTGCAGAGGAGCTGGAGGCCTGCAATCAGGCACGCAAAAAGGAAGAGGAGCATATCCTTGAGGAGATAAGGAAGCAGATCGAAGCAGATCCCGCCCTGCTCCGCCGGAGAGTGCTGGTGTTTGCCGGAGAGATGTGGCATCACGGCGTGATCGGCATTGTGGCCGCCCGCATTCAGGAGCGTTTTGGCAAGCCTGCGTTTATCATTACGCTTGAGGAGAACGGCGCACGCGGCTCAGCCCGTTCCTTCGATGCCTTTTCTGTATTCGGATGTCTCGATGCATGCAGAGATCTCCTGACCAAATACGGCGGACATCCGGGTGCAGGCGGCTTTTCCCTGGAAAAGGAGACGCTGCCGGCCTTTACAGAAGCAGTTGAAAAATATGCCGCTGATCATTTCAGGCAGATGCCTGTGATGACCGTCAAGGCTGACAAGCTGCTGCTGCCCCAGGATCTGACGGTTGAGAACATAGCCGGACTGGAGCTGCTGGAGCCTTATGGAGCAGGCAATCCGGCTCCGGTATTTGCCCTTTGTCATGCGGTGCTCAAGGAGCTTGTGCCGCTGTCAGGCGGTGCACATACAAAGCTGAAGCTCATTTATGGCACAATGGCCATTGAGGTGCTGCTGTTCCGCACGGCCCCGGAGGATGTGAGCCTGAAGCCGGAGGATATATGCGATCTGCTTGTCACCGCTGGTCTCAGCCGCTTCGGCGGACGTGTGAGCCTGAGTCTGATTGCGCAGGACTACCGGAGAAGCGGCGTGAAGCAGGCCAGATACTTTGCCGCTTATGAGACCTATGAGCAGTTTGTAAGAGGAGAGACGCTGCCAAGGAATTACTATGCAGCCATTGCGCCGTCCCGGGAGGAGCTGATGGCGGTATATAAATCCATTCCGGAAAAGGGGATCGGCATTGAGGCGCTCTTTATGCGGATGCAGCCGCTTTCCATGAACTATTGCAAGCTCCGCATTGCACTGGATGTTTTCTCGGAGCTGGGTCTTGTAAAGCAGGAGCTTTATCATGAAACCGTGCAGAGACAGCCTGTACGGGCTAAAGTAAATTTAGAGGATTCCGTGCTGCTTCGTACAGTACGGCAAAAAGGGGAGGTTTAAACAATGAGTGAAGCAAATGTTCAGAAGATCATTACAATTGAGGATTTAACGCAGAAGATTCTGAGTACGGAAAAACGGTATGATCTGAGTAAGATTCTTTCTGCATACAACTTTGCCAACCAGGCCCATGGAGATCAGAAGCGCTCCTCCGGTGAGCCGTACATTGTCCATCCTCTGTCTGTAGCGGAGATCCTGGTGGATCTGGGTATGGATACGGATACGATCTGTGTGGGGCTGCTTCATGATGTTGTGGAGGATACGGAATATACCATTGATGATATCCGCAAGCGGTTCGGGCCGGTCGTGGCCATGCTGGTAGACGGTGTAACCAAGATGACGCAGATGCCGATCTTTGACAAGGAGGAGCAGCAGGCCGGGAACTATATGAAGATGCTGCTGGCCATGTCCCATGATATCCGTGTTATGATCATCAAGCTGGCCGACCGCCTGCATAATATCCGGACACTGAATTATCTTCCGGCGCACAAGCAGCGCAGGATCGCCGAGGAAACGCTCAAGGTCTATGCGCCCCTTGCACGCCGTATGGGCATGAGTGCCTTGTATGAGGAAATGGCTGACCGGGCCTTCAAGTTTCTGGATCCCTTTGCCTATTCTGAGATCGAGCATGTACTGCTTCTGAAAAAGGAGAAGCGGGAGGCTTTTATCCAGGCTATTGTTGAACGTCTGACGGAGCGGCTGGCGCAGGAGCGCTTTTTCAAGCAGCCGCCAACGATTTATGGACGTGTAAAGAGCATCTACGGCATCTTTGATAAGGTATATCTGAAGCACAAGAGCATTGAGGAGATCTATGACAAATATGCCATTCGTGTGATCGTAAGCGACCAGGATGAGTGTTATCATGTGCTGGGTATCGTGCATTCCTTCTTCAGTCCGCTTCCCAATCGTTTCAAGGACTATATTGCAACACCCAAGGCCAATATGTACCAGTCCCTGCATACGACTGTCACCTCAAAGGAGGAGATCCCCTTTGAGATTCAGATTCGTTCCTGGGATATGCACATGTCTGCGGAATACGGCATTGCTGCTCACTGGAAGTATAAGGAGGGCATTCAGAAAAGGGATCGCCTGGAGGAACGTCTGGCCTGGGTACGCAAGATGATCGAGGCCCAGCAGACCTCAGATGACGTAGAGGAAATCGTAAATATCATCAAGAACGATATCGCAAAGGAGGAGATCGTTGTTCTCTCTCCCAAGGGGGATACCTTTACTCTTCCTATAGGGGCCACTGTTCTGGACTTTGCCTATCGTGTGCATACAGAAATCGGGCATAAGACTATTGGTGCGAAGGTGGACGGCCGGATCGTTCCGTTGGACTATGTCCTGAAGATGGGGGAGATCTGTGAGATCATCACCTCCAAGGATCCGAGTAAGGGTCCGACCCGTTCCTGGCAGCAGATCGTTCAGACAAACGAAGCCAAGGCCAAGATCCGTTCCTGGTTCAAGAGAGAACGGCGTGATGAGAATATCCAGCAGGGACGAGCCAGCCTGGAGCAGGAATTCAGACGCTGCCGCATGCATGTTCCGGATGAGGAGATGACAGAGTTTTTGCAGGATGTTCTGAAGCGGCACAACTGCGGCACGCTGGAGGATCTCTATGCTTCCATCGGTTACGGCGGCATTTCGGTCGCAAAGATCATGCCTCGTCTGAAAGATCAGTATGTGAAGAAATACGGCCAGGTCAATGAGACGGAGATGCAGGAGCTGCCCATTGTTGAGCCGGCTGTTCCGGACAGCCAGAACTATATCACCATTGATAAGATCGATGATATTGTCTATAAGCTGGCCAAGTGCTGCAATCCGATGCCGGGAGATGACATCATCGGCTTTGTCACACGAGGGCATGGTATCTCGATTCATGCCAAGAGCTGTATCAACTATGAATCTGCTGTAAAACGGGCGATTCCGGAGGAGCTGGCCCGCTGGATGGCGGTGCGCTGGAAGGATTCCATCAAGGCGGCCAAGCTGCCTACCAGCATTGAGGTGGTATCGGTAGACCGTGTGGGCCTTATGTTTGATATTTCCAGGATTCTTATGGAGGCGCATGTGCCGATCATCAATTCCAGTTCCCGTCAGCTGAAGAATGGAAATGCCATCGTTGAGGCTACGGTTCAGGTGGACAGCACAGAGCAGCTGCAAGGTCTGATGGACAAGATCCGCAGGATCCGCAGTGTAATTTCTGTGGAGCGAGCAAGAAAGTGAGGTCTGTATGAGAGCTGTACAAACATTGATGCTGGGCAGTCTGGCTACCAATTGCTATCTGATCTATCTGGATGAGAAGCATGCGGCTGCCGTTGATATCGGTGCGGAGGCCCGGAAGGTGTTGGACTTTCTGGAGCAGAAGGGACTGACCCTGACAAAAATTCTTCTGACACACGGTCATTATGACCATATTGGTGCAGTGGCTGAGGTGCAGGAGAAAACCGGTGCAGAGGTCTATATTCACGAGGCAGATGCCCCTATGCTTCAGGATACACACCTGAATCTGGCCGACTGGATCGAGCCATGGGCTGATTTCAGGCCTGTTACCGAATATTACACCGTCCGGGAGGGAGATGTGATTCAGGCCGGAGAGACTGCTTTTACTGTGCTCCATACGCCGGGTCATACCAAGGGCAGTGTCTGCTATCTGTGTGAGGATATTCTTCTGGCTGGCGATACGCTGTTCCGTCTGTCACGGGGACGTACAGATTTTCCCGGCGGCAGTGACAGGGAGATGCTGGAATCCTTCCGTCGGCTGAAGGCACTGGAGGGAGATTATCGGGTCTGTCCGGGACACAATGAGACCACTTCCTTAGATTTTGAACGTAAAAATAATCCTGTTATGCGAGGCCTATTATGAGTGAAAGAACCAAGCCCCAGTCCTTTCCTGTGTTTCTCCATGGGCACGGGCTGAAGTATGAAATTGAATGTATCCTGAAAGCATTTGTGCCGGCGGTACGCTTTCAGTTCTATTATGATGATCTGTCCCTTCTGAAGGAGAGCGTACGCTTTGCAGCCATTCAGCTCCGGCCGGGAAGGGCCTGTACCTATTTTTACTGTGCTGTTTCTCTTGGAGGAAAGACCCTGCGTCTTGCACAGAGAACAGAAAAGCTCTATCCCCAGGAAAACAAGCAGCAGTGTGAGACCATTATCTGTAAAATGCTGTTTCGTCTGCTCCAGGAGCTGACCGGACTGGATGTGCCGTGGGGAATCCTTACCGGGATCCGTCCTGTGCGGAAGGTGCTTCCGCTTATGGAGGAGGGACTGACTCAGGAGCAGATCTATGATACGCTGCGCCGCAAATACTGGATCTCCGATGAGAAGCTGAACCTGGTATATGAGACGGCACGGGTGCAGCGGCCGCTTCTCCAGCAGACCCCGAAGAATTCCATCGGCCTGTATGTTTCCATTCCCTTCTGTCCCACCCGGTGCAGCTACTGTTCCTTTGTTTCTCATTCTGTGGAGCAGGCTAAGAAGCTCATGCCGGAATATATCCGACTGCTCTGCAAGGAGCTGGAGATCTGGGGCCGGATGGTCCGGGAGCTGGGACTGATCGTAGATACGGTCTATTTCGGAGGAGGTACACCCACCTCTGTCAGCGCAGAATATCTGGAGCAGCTGATGCAGGCGGTAGAGAAGAACTTCGACCTGTCCCATATCCGGGAATACTGTGTAGAGGCCGGCCGTCCGGATACCATTACAGCCGATAAGCTGGCAGTGCTACGCAAATACGGCGTTGACCGCATTTCCATCAATCCGCAGACCATGAATGACGAGGTGCTGAAAACCATCGGACGCCGCCACACCGCAGAGGAGATCGTGGAGTCCTTCCGTCTGGCCCGTTCCTTTGGCTTTGAAAATATCAACATGGATCTGATCGCGGGGCTTCCCAGCGATACACCGGAGAGCTTTCACCGGACGCTGGAGCAGGTTCTGGCCCTTGACCCGGACAGCATCACGGTTCATACACTGACCCTGAAGCGTGCGGCCAACCTCTTTGCAGAGGGCGCATCCCAGCTGGACAATCCCGTTCGTGAAATGGTGCGGGACAGCATTGCTATGCTTCCGGAAAACGGCTACCTGCCCTATTACATGTATCGCCAGAAGAATACCATTGACAATCAGGAGAATGTGGGCTATGCCAAGCCCGGCAAGGAATCCTATTACAATATGCTGATCATGGACGAGACACAGTCTATTTTCGGTGCTGGCTGTGCGGCCTCCACCAAGCTGGTTGAGCCGAATGGCATGATCACCCGTGTATGCAATTATAAATTTCCCTACGAATACATTGCCCAGTTTGATCAGCTGATGGAAAAGAAGCAGCAGGTCTATGAGGTGTATAACCGGATTCGGGAGCAGGAGGCTGCCAATGCAGAAGAATGAAATCTATACGGTCACAATTGAAGATCTGACGGCTGAGGGCAGCGGTGTCTGTCGTGTGGACGG
This sequence comes from Ruminococcus sp., assembly GCA_017472145.1. Lineage (GTDB taxonomy): Bacteria > Bacillota > Clostridia > Oscillospirales > Ruminococcaceae > Ruminococcus_C. Next base: position 113,832 of record JAFUQX010000011.1, read on the forward strand.
AATGACGGTATTTGTACCGGAAACAGCGGTAGGTGATGTGCTGGAGATGAAAATTGTCAAGGTGCTGAAGCGTTATTCCTTCGGTATTCCTGTGAAGATCCTCACTCCGTCTCCTGACCGGATGGAACCGGACTGTAAGCATCACTGCCCGTGCGGCGGCTGTACCTTCCGACATATCCGTTATGAGAACGAGCTGGAGCTGAAGGCGAAGATCGTACAGGATGCCTTCCAGCGTCTGGGGAAGCTCTCGCCGGAATTTCTGCCGATTCTGGGCTGTGATACACGTATCCGCTATCGCAACAAGGCGCAGTATCCGGTGGCAGCGGACAAGGACGGAAAGCTCATATGCGGATTTTATGCCAAGCGCAGCCACCGTATTGTTCCGGTGGAGGATTGTCTGCTTCAGCCGGAGCGGTTCGGCCGGGTGGTAAAGGCTATTCTCCGGTATGCAGAGGAAAAGAAAATCTCCGCCTATGATGAGGTGAATAATACCGGAATTCTGCGGCACATCTATCTACGTGAGGGCCATTACAGCGGGGAGCTGATGGTCTGTCTCGTGGTGCGCAAGTCTGTAGAACGGGAGCTGAAGGGGCTGATTCCCCGGCTTACAGAGGAATTTCCGCAGATAAAGAGCATTGTCATGAATGTGAATCCTGAGAAAACCAATGTGATCCTGGGACGAAGGACGGTGACGCTCTATGGCAGCGATACGATTACAGATACCATGTGCGGAAACGAGGTTTCCATTTCTCCTTTGTCCTTCTATCAGGTGAACACCCCTCAGGCTGAGCGACTGTACGGCGTGGCTAAGGAATTTGCCGCCCTTACCGGAACGGAGCGTCTGCTGGATCTGTACTGCGGCGCAGGTACGATCGGCCTTTCCATGGCAGATGCGGCCGGGTCTGTACTGGGCGTTGAGGTGATTCCGGAGGCGGTGGAAAATGCCAGAGAGAATGCGAGCCGGAACGGCATCCGGAATGCGCAGTTTCTCTGCGGGGATGCCGGAGAGATCGCCGCACGTCTTGCAGCGGAGCAGATGCTTCCGGATGTGATCGTAGCCGATCCGCCGAGAAAGGGCTGCGATGCGCAGACCATCGATGCTATTTGCAGAATGAATCCGGAGCGGGTGGTGATGGTATCGTGCAATCCTGCCACGGCGGCCAGGGACTGCGCCCTGCTCTGTCAGCGGCAGTACCAAATTGTCAAGGTGCAGCCGGTGGATTTGTTTCCGGGAACGGGACACGTCGAGTGCGTGGTTTTGCTGTCGAGGGATAAGGCATAAAAGCCCAGTTCTACGCACTTTTTCAAAAATCAACCTGCTGATTTCTTTCTCAGTACAAGTGTTTTTGCTGTGCGTGAGAAGAAAGCAGCGGAAAATGAATGCTGACAACAAATACACGCACACGCATATTTGTGTGGGGATTGGATAACAAGCGTGTGAGAGTGTGGGGTTTGGATGTCGGGAAAAAACATTGTAAATTCGTAACCCAAGCAAAGAAGGGAGTGGTACAAATTGGATTTGAGACAATTTTATCTAGATAACGTTAAACCTGACGAATATTATTACCGTTTTTATGATTTAATATCTAATGTTAATATGACTTATAATATCTTTGGAGGCGAACAGGAAACAGAACACTTCGATTTCCAGGTGTTTGACATGGAAGAAGCTATAGCATACTTTAAAAAGTCTTGTCAACCTGAAAATGATAGTTCAAATAAGGAGTATGATTCATGGTTCTATCTGACATTGTTTTATATGTTTAAATTAGGATATGTAATAGAAGAATTCCCTACGTTAGTGGAACGTCCACCAAAAGAGAGAACGGATTTCACATATTCTGAAATCCGTAATAGGATAATAGAAATGGGACAAGATGAGAATGGAACTGTACGATACGCAACACGTAGAGTATTTATTTCAAAGATGACGTTCGTTCAAAAAGATACAGCCATTATTCTGGATGAAACCATTGAAATGAAATTCAGAGAAATCTCCAATAGGCATGCTTCTTTTGAAAAGATGAGCACGGATGAAAAACTTGCCGAAATAGCGAATCTTATTGAAAATATGCTGAAAAAGAACGATAAATTTCTGGCACTTGATTACAGCACGATATGCTTCGATTTTATTGACGATAACACAATTAAAAGATTCAGAAAACAATTACATATCTTTAGACACTCATCTGAAGAGGCGTTATTGCAAAGAAAAAATTATAGCAATGAACAAAAATCGTTTATGGTGGATTACGGATTAACAATTATTAAAGCCATTCACACCTTAACAACACAATAATGTCAAACAGCCCCTCACCACTGATTACCAGTGATGCGGGGCTTGCTCATATATATATTCACTTTTCGATGCTGATCGTCACCCCCGACTTAAACCGAAACACCAGATAATCCCCGAACACCGTCACCCTCTCCACCAAATGCTTCACCAGCGTCTGATCAAACTCCGTAATGCCGTGCGGCTGGGAACGGATAAACGCCCGAAGTTCCCGAATGCGTTTCTTGTGTTCGGCTTTGGCAGCATCGTCCATCACCGTCTGCGCCTGTACCTCTCGCAGGTGGAGGATTTCTTCCGCAAGGTCGTCATAATTCTCACGGCGGCTGGTGCGGTCGATCAGCTCCTGCTGCAATGCCGACATCCTTGCAGCAAGGGCTTCTGCCGAATCCGGATTTGTCAGGTGAATGGCGGTTTCGAGGTTTTCGTCCTGCCAAAAGCAATGGTTGGAGCTGAGCCCACGCTTCTTGCCCAGACAGTCACGATCCAAGTCACACTTCAATCCTATAAAAAGTTGACAATCGTTCAATAATATTGTATAATATCATAAAAATGAATGTGCGATGCAGAGTTAAAGTATATGTTAATAAAGCGAAAGCATGCATTGGGAATTAAAAAATTGCGAAAAAGCACACATGAGAATCAGGATCAGGTACAAAAGCATTGAAGCGAAGGGATATTGTTACAGACCATCCAGAACAAGTTTGATCTGAATATAGACAAGTTGTCGAGACACTACTTGACAGACTGATCAGTTACACACTGCAATTATCTCAAAAAAATCATTGCGTTTTTGGAAATATTTTTCTAGTTTGATCATTTTTGAACATCTGAAGTGTTATCATGTATGTAATGAACCGAACTCACGACAAATTCTTCAGTGGATTTTGGGAAACGGACGTTGAGAACGCTTCAGATATTTATAGATATAAAATATGATCGTTCAGTGATAGGAGTGATGATATGCCGGAAAAGATCATGAAAAATCTGATCGCCAAAACTGGCAAAGAAACCTCCGAGTGGCTGCCGCTTACAGTGCATTTGCGTGACACAGCCGAAATGATGAAACATCTTGTTCAGAAGTATGTATCCCCCTCCTTTGCAGATTCCTGCGGCTTATCCAAACAAGAAATGCAAGATACTGCTGTTTTCCTTGCGGCCGTGCATGATATTGGAAAAGCTACAGTCGGATTTCAATTCAAGATCTCCATTAGATTGCTTGAACTCCGCTCAAGGCTTGAACGCAGTGGACTTCAGTTTCCGGACAGCTATGATGCGAAAAAACTCCAGGAAACACCACACGGGCTGGCGGGGGAAGTGATTTTGCGGTTTCTTGGATGTCCGGAGGAAATTGCAGCTGTTGTCGGGTCACATCACGGTGTTCCGTGCAGCAAAGTGGAAATCGATGATCAGGCACTCGACCAGTCGTATAAAGATATTGTTGGCGAAAAGAATTATTTCGGCAATGACAGAAAGCAGAATCGACCATTGATGGAGGCCGTATGGCGCAGCATCGCAGAAGATGCACTAAGACAGACTGAATTTTCTGCGATTGACGAGCTTCCGCATCTCAATCGTTGCGCACAGGTATTATTGACGGGACTTCTGATTATGGCGGATTGGCTTGCCAGCAACACAGAATATTTTCCCCTCATGAACTGGGAGGATAAAGACGAGGAGGAGCTTTCCAGTATCATTCGTGCCCAGAATGCATGGGAGTACATTGATTTCACCGCAATGTGGAAGAGCAGCAGACTGCATTTTTCCGATGCGGAATTCAAAACATTTTTCGGTTTCATGCCGAACAGTATCCAGCAGGGCGTTGTTCATGCGGTGGAATCCTCACAGCAGTCCGGCATCATGATCCTTGAAGCACCGATGGGCTGCGGTAAAACGGAAGCTGCACTTGCGGCCGCCGAGCTCATGGCGGCCAAGCTGCACAAAAACGGTCTGTTCTTCGGTCTGCCGACACAGGCAACTGCAAACGGTATCTTTCCGCGTATCATGAGCTGGTGCGAACAGCAGTCCGTGGACGAGTACCATTCCATTCAGCTGCGGCATGGCGGTGCAGCCTTGAATGAACGTTTCCAGCAGATCCAGCGTAGCATACCCGATGAGGAAACAGACAGCGGCGTGATCGTGCACAGATGGTTCTGTAATCCGAAACAAGCGTGTCTTGCTGAATTTGTTGTCGCAACGGTGGATCATCTGCTGATGATGGCACTCAAGAGAAAACACTTGATGCTCCTGCATCTGGGGCTTTCAGAAAAGGTTGTGATCATTGATGAGTGCCATGCCTATGATGCCTATATGAATCAATATCTGGAACGTGCTCTGCAATGGCTTGGGGCCTATCATACGCCGGTCATCCTGCTCTCGGCAACCCTTCCTGCAAAACGCAGAATGGCTTTGGTGCGGGCATATCTGAATCAACAAGAAAGCGATCCGCAATTGGAAGAAAGCTGTGCATATCCGCTGCTCACATGGTCGGACAAGGCAGAAATACACCAACAGGAACTTCCTTACAACGGAACACATCGGCAGGTACGGATAACAGCGGGTACATTTGAGGAGACCTTGCCGCAGATCATTTCCGCTGCTGCGCATGGCGGATGTGCCGGAATCATTGTCAATACTGTAAAAAGAGCACAGCAGATCGCTGCTGTATTGCAGGGAAGCTCTGATGTGGAAATTCTGCTCTATCACGCCCAGTTCACGCATCCAGACAGGGCTGTACAGGAAGAAAAGCTGCTCGAACGGATCGGAAAAGAGTCTGGACCGCAGCAGCGAGCCAATCTGATCGTTGTCGGGACACAGGTACTGGAACAGTCGCTGGACATTGACTTTGATCTGCTTGTGACAGACATCTGTCCAATGGATCTGCTTTTGCAGAGAATTGGCAGACTCCACCGGCATCCGAAACGGGATGCATTGCGTCCAGAGTCTCTGCGCGATCCTCTGTGTATTGTGCTGACAGATGAAATGGAATCTGAAACCTCCGGTACACGGCATATTTATGGTGACTGGCTTCTGGAAGAAACACTCGCATGTATGCCGGAGATTGTGACACTGCCGGATGATATTTCCGTACTGGTACAGAAGGTCTATGGGGCACAGAGTGACAGCAAGGCCTATGAGGCGCATTGCCTGCAGCAAAATAAGCTGAAAGGACGTGCAAGTGCTTTTCTGCTCGGCATGGTGACCAAAAAGGATATGCATAATATGCTTGACAGATATATCACTGACAGCAATGATGCGAAAGCCGAAGCTTCCGTCCGGGACGGTCTGTCATCCATCGAAGTACTGCTCATGCAACGGTATGCGGACGGTACAATACATTTTCTGCCGCACTGCAATGACGGTGCAGCTGTGAGCATGATACCGACAGAATCCGAATGCCGCCGGATCGCAGAACAGAAACTTCGTCTGCCATCCGTATTCTGTAGGGAATGGACGATTGACCAGACGATCAGGGAGCTGGAAAATAAATGCAGAGAAAGTGTGGAATACTGGCAGAATTCCCACTGGCTGAAGGGAGATCTTGTCCTGTTTCTGGATGAAGAACTGAATGGGGAACTCTGTGGCTATACACTGCGATATAGTCCGGATGCTGGACTTGAATATGAAAAAAAGGAGGAATAGCATGAAAGAAACAGACTTCAATCTTCTGGATGAACCGTGGATCCGTGTGATGGATGAGAGCTGCAGCGTGCGGGAATTGTCCCTGACGGATGTACTCATTCATGCACACGAATACAAATCGCTCTGCGGTGAGCTGCCTACACAGGACGTTGCCGTGCTGCGGCTGTTGCTTGCGGTACTGCATACAGTTTTTGCAAGAGTGGATGCACAGGGAAATCCCCACCAGTTGGAGGATGAGGAAGAAGCAGTTAATTTCTGGCATGAGCTGTGGAAGCTGAAAAAACTGCCGGAACAGCCCATCCATACCTATCTGAACCAATGGCACGAACACTTTTGGCTCTTTCATCCGGAAAGACCGTTTGCACAGGTGGCGGGGCTGACGTATGGGACAAGCTATGAGGCTGCAAAGCTAAATGGTGAAATATCTGAAAGCAGTAATAAGAAACGCTTGTTTTCTTCTTATTTCGGAGCTGAAAAGGATGGACTGACATATGCACAGGCTGCAAGATGGGTTTTATATCTGAATGCTTACGATGATACATCTGCAAAGCCAACAAAAGAGGGGAAAGCTGCTGCTGGCGGAGAATTGCCGTCTCCCGGTGCGGGTTGGCTTGGCAAATTAGGGCTTGTATATCTTTGCGGCAACAATCTGTTTGAAACGCTTCTTCTGAATCTTGTTCTTGTCAATCAAGGCGAAGTGCAGAATAGGGCCAGTCCGATCTGGGAACGCGAAGTAATGCCAAGCCGTGAACGAGTGGAAATTATTATGGCGGACAATCTGGCCGAGCTGTATACGCTGCAGTCAAGAAGAATTCTTTTGAAACGCAGTGAGGACAGGGTAGTAAGCTATCTTCTTCTTGGCGGTGATTTCTTTGAAAAGGAAAACGCATTCTTTGAACCAATGACGATCTGGAATGTTCCGAAACCCGCAAAGAATAAGCCAACAATTTACACGCCGAAACGTCATGATTCCTCAAAACAGATGTGGCGGGAATTTGCGGTGCTGTATGAGCATAGCGATGATAAAATTGCCGGTGTGGTCCGCTGGTTCAGAGAATTTCTGGCAGATGTGCTTGAAAGATCTTATGTTATGAAAACAGCAATTGCCTCCGTACAGTATGGTGACAAAGACTTTTTTGTCAAGCATATTCATTCGGATTTCCTTACCCTCCACGCCGGAATCCTTTCAGAACTTGGAAAATCGTGGCGCAAGGATATTCTGAATGAGATCACAAAATGCGAAAAGCTTGCCAACGCCGTAGGAAATCTTGCAAAACATCTCCACATTGCAGAGGGCGGCAGTGACAACAGCTGTGAGTCTGCTGTGAATACCGTCAAAGAACAACTTTATTACCGTCTGGATATGCCGTTCCGTGAATGGTTGTGTTCAATTGATCCTGATGCTGAAGGAGAAGAAAAAGAAAAACTGCTTGAGCAATGGCAGAAAACTGCTCAGAAAATTGCTTTCCGTTATGCACAGGAACAGTGTGAACATGCAAGCGATGCAGCAATGACGGGGCATCTGATCGGCAGGGACGACAAAAAGAAAGTGCTGTATTCCGCACCGAATGCAAAGCAGATGTTCCGTGGGGAAGTATCTAAAATATACCAGAAAGTAAAGTAGGTGAGATCATGTCAATAAAAGCAATGACAAAAGCATATACAGCCAGTCAGATACGGGATCTGTTGAGAAACAGAGATACCAACGGCGGCCGGGCGATGCTTGCCAATCTGCGTAGGGGTATCGGCAAAATTCCCGGAGAAATGCCGGAATTGTGGGGAATTTTCCTTGGCGGACTCGATGATGCACTTTATGGACGGAACGGCAATCCGAGCTTTGCGGAATGGGCGGTGTATCTGTCACTGACCCTGTTTGCACTGCATCAGCAGGGGAGTGCGGAAGCTGTACATCAGGAAAAGATATCACTCGGCAATGCCGCCGCCGAGCTGATCGACAGGTCAAAGAATGAGGATGAGGAACGAAGCCGCATCATGCGGCGGTTCGGTCCGGTGATCACTGCATCAGATATGCAGGAGCTTTCCCATCATCTTCGTGGTATGATCCAGCTTTTCAAGGCAAATAATGTGCATCTGGATTATGTGCAGCTTGCCGGAGATCTGTTTGATTTTCAGTATCCGGACTCCCGCCGCAAAGTACAGCTGCGCTGGGGAGAGGATTTTTATCATATTGCCAAATCGGAAGGAGATAACGAATTATGAGTATGTACATTGATTTTCACGTTCTGCAGACCGTTCCGCCTAGCTGTATCAACCGCGATGATACCGGCAGTCCCAAGACCGCAATCTACGGCGGTGCAGTCAGAGCAAGAGTTTCCTCACAGGCATGGAAGCATGCGATGCGTGCAGAATTTAAGAAACTGTTTCCGGAGGAAGAACTTGCCACCCGCACCAAGTTTGTGGTCGATATGGTTGTAAGAGAAATGCTGTTTCTTGATAACACGCTGGAAGAATCCGGTGCGGTCAAGAAAGCCACTGCGGCACTGAAAGAGGCCGGCATCAGTCTGGATGAGAAGAAGAACGAAGCAAAGGCACTCTTTTTCATGAGCCATCAGCAGGCAAAGGCCGTGGCAGCAATCGCACTCGAAGGAAATCCGAAGGACAAAGTTGTCAAAGCCGCATTGAAAAAAGCAATCAAAGAAAATCCGTCTGCAGATATCGCTCTGTTCGGCAGAATGGTTGCAAGCGATCCGAGTTTGAATAATGATGCCGCAGCACAGGTAGCTCATGCGATCTCCACTCATGCGGTACAGAACGAGTATGACTATTTCACCGCTGTGGATGACCTGAAGGAAGATTCCGGTGCAGGACATCTTGGTACAGTGGAATTCAATTCCTCCACCCTCTACCGTTATGCAACCGTGAACGCATCCGATCTTGCGAAGAATCTAGGTGCAGAAAGCGTACCGGAGGTTATTCGGAAATTCGGACAGGCATTCATCTGCTCCATGCCTACCGGAAAGGAAAATACATTTGCAAACCGCACTCTCCCCGATGTAGTCTATGTGACCATCCGTCAGGATCAGCCGGTGAATCTCTGCGGTGCATTTGAAACGCCCGTATGCCGCAGCGTCAACGGTTATACTGCAGCATCGGAAGCAGCACTTGTGCGCTATGCAGAAACGGTCTACAGCCGTTATGCGGCACAGCCGATGAAGGCATTCGGCCTCGGTGACAGCATTGGGGAAATTGCGGAAACAATGCCTTTGCCCGAACTGCTTGCGGCGTTGGAACAGATGGTTTGTGAGCAGCTTTGTGAGGTGTAAGCAATGGCTGTACTGTTACTGCGGCTTGCGGCCCCCTTGCAGGCATGGGGCGGCAGTGCCAAATTTGAGGTGCGTACAACGCAGCGTGAGCCCACCAAAAGCGGCGTGATCGGACTGCTGGCGGCCTCCCTCGGCATACCGCGTGATGCCGATCTCTCCAAACACGCCAACCTCTCTTCACTTCGTTTCGGTATTCGCGTGGAACGGGAGGGAAAACTCCTGCGGGATTTTCATACTGCCCGTAGTGAGGATGGAAAAACGGCATATATCACTGAACGCTATTATCTGTCCGATGCAATCTTTCTTGCTGCACTTGAATCCGAGAATACCGTATTTCTTGAAACACTCGCTCATGCGCTGAAGCACCCTGTCTATCCGCTGTTTCTTGGAAGAAGATCCTGTCCTCCGACCCTGCCGCTCTTACTTGGTATCCGTGAGGGAACACTCATGCAGGTTCTGCGTGATGAACCAAAGTTGGAAAAAAGTTCCTCCATGCGGATCGTCTGCGATGCAGCAGAGAATGGTTTTCCTGTGCAGGACGTGCCGGTTTCTTTCTCCCCGCTGCACAGAAAGCACAAATTCCGCATGGTGCAGGAAGAGATACTGTTCTCCGATGAACATGATCCGATGGCAGAATTGTGAGGTGACATATGTATTTATCAAGAATGAAGCTGGATCTGTCCAGAAGGCAGACGATGAAAGCACTTGCTTCGCCGAATCTCTTCCACGGTGCGATCGAAAGCTGCGAAACAGAGGGCAGAACACGAAAGCTCTGGCGGATCGACACATTGGGCGGTGCGCCGTATCTGCTGATCCTGAGCGAACAGAAGCTTGATTTTTCGCCTGCTGCGCAGCAGTTCTGCACGGATACAGCGGTGGAATCAAAATGCTATGACCAATTTCTGGAGCGAATCACAGAGGGCAGCCGTTGGCGGTTCAGACTATGTGCGAATCCTACAATACAGCGGAAATGCGGTGATGAGCGTGGAAAAGTGATGGCACATATTACCGCAGCTTTTCAGGAAGAATGGCTGAAAAAACAGGCTAAAAAACACGGCTTTTCCCTGAATGCAGAGGAATTCCTGGTGACCGGATCACAATGGTACAATTTCCGCAAGGGTTCAGATCGTCAGAATGTCCGGATGCTTGCAGTCACCTATGAAGGAATCCTGACTGTGATGGATGCGGATGCATTCCGAAAGGCTCTGACACAGGGAATCGGACGTGAAAAAGCGTATGGAATGGGCCTTCTGACCATTGCCGGCATACGGTGAACGATATGCAGAATGGCATGAAAAAACCGGAGCTGCAGCAGCTTCCGGTCATCAGCGACAGAATGACATTTCTCTATCTGGAACATTGTAAAATCAGTCGTGAGGATGGGGCGATCACCGTCCGTGATCAGGATGGTATCATCCATATTCCAGCGGCTTCCATTACCGTTCTCCTGCTTGGTCCTGGGACGGATATTTCACATCGTGCAATGGAGCTGATCGGTGATATGGGTGTTTCTGTTATCTGGGTAGGGGAACATGGCGTGCGGTACTATGCACTTGGGCGTTCTCTCAATGCCCATACCCATTTGCTGGAAAGGCAGGCAAAGCTTGCAGTGAATACCCGTTCACATCTTGCAGTCGTGCGGAAAATGTACGAAATGCGGTTTGCCGGTGAGGATGTGTCTGGACTGACACTGCAGCAGCTTCGGGGGCGTGAGGGATCACGAATGCGGAGGTTCTACCGTGAACAATCCAAAAAATGGAATGTGCCGTGGCACGGCAGAAACTATGATGCAGAGGATTTTGCATCGGGTGATCCTATCAATCAGGCCTTATCAGCAGGTAACGTCTGCCTGTATGGACTGGCCAGTGCAGTCATTGCTGCATTGGGCTGTTCTTTAGGACTAGGATTTGTCCATGTAGGTCATGAGTTTTCTTTTGCCTATGATATTGCTGATCTTTACAAATCGGAGATTACCATTCCCATCGCATTTCAGACAGCTGCAGAAAATCCGCCCGAATTGCCGAACGTTGTCAGACGCCGGGTGAGGGACAGCTTTGCCAAAACGCATATTCTCGAACGAATGGTACGGGACATCAAGTACTTACTTTCGGAAGAAGCTGAACCCGAACCGGAGCAGGTCCTCTATCTTTGGGATAATTTGCATGAGCATATGGATTCCGGCGTTTCCTATGGGAAGGAGGAGGATGGATGATCGTCATCACCATGTCAAACTGTCCGCCGAAGCTTCGGGGGGATTTATCACTCTGGCTGATGGAGATCAATACAGGAGTCTATGTCGGACAGGTGAATGCCCGTGTCAGGGAGTCCCTCTGGAAACGTGTCTGCGAAAACCTCCGTGACGGTCAGGCAACGATGGTATTTACAACGAATAATGAACAGCATATGGAATTCTGTGTGCATAATACCAGCTGGAAACCGGTCGATTATGACGGCATGAAGCTGATGAAGCGACCGCTCACACAATGTGCTGGAGGTACATCCGTTCTGCCGGAGGGCTTCAGTACAGCAGCAAAACAGCGGATGGGCAGACGGCACAGAAACAGAGAGCAACAGAATTCCTATTTTGTAATCGATATCGAAACAACAGGCTTGTCCCATGAAAAGGACAGCATTCTTGAGGTTGGTATGCTTGAAATAAAGGATGGTGTGTGTGTTACAGAGAATGAATGGCTGATCCGAACAGATGCTGAAATTCCGGAGCAGATCACCCGTTTAACAGGACTGACCAGACCATTGCTGGATGCTTCCGGAGAAGCGATGCAGGATGTACTGCAGGAGCTTCTTGAAAGGACAAAATGCAGAAATGTGATATTCTATCATGCGAATTTCGACTGCCTGTTTCTGGAATCAGCGTGTCGGAAAAGCGGATTGCCAACACCGGAATTCCGGGTTACAGATGTGATGCAATTCGCAAAGAGCAAATTAAAGGAGCTTGCAAATTATAAGCTGGAAACGGTTGCCAGAGCATTGGGCATAACAAATCCACAGAAGCACAGAGCACTCGATGACTGCAAACTGCTGCTGGAGGTCTGGAAGAAACTGAATGAAATGTAATGTTCCAATTTTCAAAAATGCCGATATTAAGGGATTTTTTTAGTCTTTTCCCCGCACCTGCGGGGGTGATCCGTTATGAGAGAAATCGAATTTAAACCACAGGACCTTTTCCCCGCACCTGCGGGGGTGATCCTACCACTCATTCCAGTTGTTGGAGTGAGTGGTACTTTTCCCCGCACCTGCGGGGGTGATCCCTGGGGAGGTGATACATGATGGAGTACAAGCAGCTTTTCCCCGCACCTGCGGGGGTGATCCTAAATCTGATTGAGTAGCGGAATGTAATCTTGTCTTTTCCCCGCACCTGCGGGGGTGATCCTGCCTGTTTCCGACCACTGAAATAGAATCAGTGCTTTTCCCCGCACCTGCGGGGGTGATCCTAAGGACTTGCACTCTCGACTGCTCAGACAGGCCTTTTCCCCGCACCTGCGGGGGTGATCCCTTTTCTTGAGACAAAGCGCAAAACTGAAAAAGCTTTTCCCCGCACCTGCGGGGGTGATCCACAGGATCAGCTGTATTACTTCATCATTGACACCTTTTCCCCGCACCTGCGGGGGTGATCCTCTCATCATCTGTTGCCAGTATCGAATAGATCACTTTTCCCCGCACCTGCGGGGGTGATCCCAAATTCATTGGAGCAGGACGTTTAACAGCAGACTTTTCCCCGCACCTGCGGGGGTGATCCTTAGCTGAAAAGATGTGGATAGGGAAAACCGAACTTTTCCCCGCACCTGCGGGGGTGATCCTGCTTCGAGGATATCCTCGCAACTTCTGTACTTCTTTTCCCCGCACCTGCGGGGGTGATCCTATGCGTGGATTTGCATCGCATCGCAAAGAGTGCTTTTCCCCGCACCTGCGGGGGTGATCCCTCCGCATCCAACTTAAGAGCCGCCCGGGCATCCTTTTCCCCGCACCTGCGGGGGTGATCCTACGTAGAGGAAACAATAAAAACCGTAGCAGGACTTTTCCCCGCACCTGCGGGGGTGATCCTCTATGGGGAAGCTGTCGGAGAATATTGACTATCTTTTCCCCGCACCTGCGGGGGTGATCCCAGGTCTCCGCATCACGGATGTGCTCAGCCTTACTTTTCCCCGCACCTGCGGGGGTGATCCTTATCCGCTCTGGCGAAGCTGACATTGCTGAGACTTTTCCCCGCACCTGCGGGGGTGATCCCCGATAATGATTGATATTGTGCTCTCATACGAGCTTTTCCCCGCACCTGCGGGGGTGATCCCGCAAAAATAGGTTTTTACTCCTCCAGCGTATGCTTTTCCCCGCACCTGCGGGGGTGATCCCGACATCATGAAGGGAGTAAGAATGTGAATGAAACTTTTCCCCGCACCTGCGGGGGTGATCCCCGGCTAAGTTCGATCTGGAGGAAAATGGAACACTTTTCCCCGCACCTGCGGGGGTGATCCTCGACTGGACAGGGGCCTGTGTGATAATTGGTTCTTTTCCCCGCACCTGCGGGGGTGATCCTGGGTGTGTGTGTTGCCCATTCAGGGAAAACGACTTTTCCCCGCACCTGCGGGGGTGATCCTACGAGATGGCAAGCCCAGCCGTAAAAATATGGCTTTTCCCCGCACCTGCGGGGGTGATCCTGCGGATGGTATGTGTCATTGCTCGCATTGTATGCTTTTCCCCGCACCTGCGGGGGTGATCCTTATCTCACCGATAGTTACAGGATTGATAGCTTCTTTTCCCCGCACCTGCGGGGGTGATCCTCGTTTCTGGGAGGCGGCACAAGCTGATATAAACTTTTCCCCGCACCTGCGGGGGTGATCCGCGGGGGGCAGATGTGCGGAGTGCGACAGTCCGCTTTTCCCCGCACCTGCGGGGGTGATGGCAAAAAGTCCAAAAATCCCAGAGCACCGGATAAGAATTTCAGCGTTTTGGAGAAGCTGAAATTGGAAATCCAGCCGGGAATCATACTTTGCATGGCGGATGAAATGATACCATACAATCGTGAGGTCTGGTATTATCCTGTGTCGACGATATAAGAAATCGCTCAAAGTGCAGAAATTGCACTTCGAAATGGCAAACAGACTTTTTTCCACGCACGGAAATCCACATTCGATTGCTTTTCAAGCACGGATTTCAACGAAATACCGCCATTTGACATCATTTCGGACGTGTCGTGGCATGTTAAGTGTGTGGCGTTGATGTCGAGGTGAAAATTGAATTTGGAGGTGAAAAAGATGAACAGCAAAAAATTTCCCTTTGCGGATTCACCCGATACAGCTTGCTTTACCTGCCGTCATGTATTAGAAGATAACAAGCCAATACTATATGTTTCCCACGATGAGGACGGTTGCTGGCAGTTTTTATGCGGCGAAAATCATGCGGAAGATGATGCAATAATCGTATCTCTGGCGAAAATTTTAAGTATTGACGAGTCAATGGAAGCTCTGGCAGAATTGGATTACGGTGAGTATGCAGAAGCCGAAGACGAAACAAGCGATTGGAACATTGGATATGTGAATAAATAAAAGTAAAACAAGCCCCTCATCACCGAACCACCGATGATGAGGGGCTTTTCTCTACCCATTCACTTCTCCACCACAACCTCCACCTCCGACTGAAACGCAAACACCTGATGAGTCTCCAACACAGTGATACCTTGTGTTATTTCGTCCTCTTCTTCCGATACTCCGACGGCGAAACCCCGATATGCTTATGAAACAGCCTGCTGAAATACAGCGGATTATCATATCCCACCGCTTGTGCAATCTCGGAGATGTTGTATTCCGTTGATTCGAGCAGGCTCTGTGCATTTGCCATGCGCAGGGAGAGGATGTACTGCATCGGCGTCACCTTTACGATCTGCTTGAAGCTCCGGATAAACCAGCAGGTACTCATGTGCCGTGAAGCTGCATAATCATCGATATTGATCTGTTCGTTGTAGTGTTCATTGAAATAATGCGCAGCACGTTCGATTTCATTCTGAATATCACTTCCAGCTTTTCGGCCTTCACGCAGATAGCGATTGATCATAATGAAAATATGCCGCAGATTCAGCGCAAGCAGTTCCTCATAATTCGGTCGTCCCAGCTGCAATTCCTGAATCATCTGGCGGTACAGCCATTGATAATCAGGAGAGGTACCGGTATAGAACACATTTTCAGTATGGGGCAGCTCATAGTTATCCAGAATGCCCTCCACCATTCTTCCGGTAAAATGTACCCAGTATACCTCCGTTTTATCAGGTGCGTGGTAGTAATACATCTGCGTTTCTCCCGGACGGAACAGAATCATGTTTCCTTCCGTAATGATGCGTTCCTGGCCGTCAAAATAAAAGTGACCCTTCCCCTTTGCAATATACAAAAGCTGATAGTCCCGTCTGCCATTGGGACGTTCTGTAGAAACCGTCGGACGACTGTGTACACGGTAATAGCCGCAGCTCGTTACGATGAGTGATCTGCTCTCATCCACAATATCCGTCAGTGAATTATGCAGGTAAGCAACGTTGGTAAACATAGGAATCCTCCGTTCTTTTTGAAGCTGCTTACATTATACCATAATCTGATCCGATTTTCAATTGGATCTGTATCATTTTGTGCATGTTTTGTCCGATTGTGTTTATGGTTTTCGCTTTGGGGATATGGTAGAATAGAATCAAGAAGTAAAGGCGCCTTTAATTGAATTGCAGTATCTGACCTGATATTGAATACTGCGGCCAAAGCAGAACTCGAGAACTGCGGCGGACGTTAACAGAATCAATAATGTATTCTTTTAAAGGAGAGAGTAACATGACTGAAAAGAAATACCTGAAATGGTACAACAAAATCGGCTACGGCTCCGGAGATGTCGCAGGAAATGTGATCTATGCATTCATCTCCACATTCGTAATGATCTACCTGACCGACACAGCGGGACTGAATGCAGGCCTTGTCGGCACATTGATGATGATTTCAAAGTTCTTCGATGGATTCACGGACATCATCTTTGGTGCACTGATCGACAAAACCAAGACAAAGATGGGGAAGGCTCGTCCATGGATGCTCTGGCCTTACATCGGCAACAGCCTGATGCTGATCCTGATCTTCGCAGTACCCACCGGATGGGGAGATGTAGCAAAATATGCATATTTCTTCATCACCTACACACTGCTCAATGCCGTGTTCTACACCGCAAACAATATCGCCTATTCTGCACTTACCGCACTCATCACCAGAAATGGCAACGAACGAGTACAGATGGGTTCCATCCGATTCATCTTCGCATTCAGCACAAGCCTTCTGATCCAGTCGATTACAGTGAAGGCCGTTGACTGGTGCGGCGGCGGTGCAGAGGGCTGGAGAAACATCGCCATCATCTACGCGATCATCGGACTTGTGATCAATACCATCTCCGTATTTTCCGTCAAGGAGCTGCCGGAAAAGGAAATGGAAAAGGAAAATCCTGCTGACGAAGAGGCTGCAAAGTTCTCCGCAGACGCCTATCCGGATTTTGAGCTTGCAGATAAGGAACACCGCACTGAGGATGAAAGCAAGAGGTACTCACTCCTTGAGGCCGCAAAGCTGCTTCTTGCCAACAAGTACTATATCATCATCTGTGCAGTCTACATCCTCACACAGCTCTTCTCCGCAACGCTCAGCATGGGAATTTACTACATGACTTATATCCTCGGGGATGCAGATCTGCTGGGAACATTCTCACTGGCAATTAACATCCCAATGATCTGCGGTCTGCTGCTCACACCCTATCTGGTCAAGAAATGCAAGGGTATGTATAAGCTGAATCTCACAGGCTACCTGATTTCCACGATCGCAAGAGGACTTGTCATTGTGAGTGGATATATGCAGAATATTCCTATGATGCTGATCTTCACAGGTGTTGCGGCAATCGCAATGAGTCCCATGCAGGGCGACCTGAACGCATTGATCGCAGCCTGCTCTGATTACACTTACCGTACAACAGGAAAGCGTATCGATGGAACCATGTATTCCTGCTCATCTCTCGGCGTAAAAATCGGCGGAGGGATTGGAACAGCCCTGACAGGCTGGCTTCTTGCGGCTGGTGGATATGTGGCTAACGCCGCAGTGCAGCCTGAATCCTGTATCAATATGCTGCACTTTATGTATCTCTGGCTTCCCATGATTTTAAATCTCTTGATCACCATTCTGCTGTCCAGACTGACAGTCGAAAAGGCAAATGAGGATTGGGACAAATCACATAACTCTTAAAGGAGGACATTTTTATGAAACCTACACCCCAATGGCTTGCAAACCCTGAAATCTTTGCAGTGAACAGAGAAAAGGCACACTCCGACCACCTTTGTACCGTGAACGGACAGCAGCTCAGGCAGTCCCTGAACGGCACTTGGAAATTTTCCTACACCGAACAACCCGTGGACCGACCTGCTGATTTCTACAAGCCCGATTTTGATGTGACAGGCTTTGATGATATCATAGTCCCCGGACATATTCAGATTCAGGGCTATGACAGACCGCAGTATGTCAACACCCAGTATCCTTGGGAGGGACAGGAAAGCCTCGTTCCTCCGCAGATTCCGCAGAAGTGCAATCCTGTGGGAAGCTACGTGAAGTTCTTTGATGTTGACGAATCACTTCTTGGCAGGGAAACGTATATCAGCTTTCAGGGCGCAGAAACAGCCATTTATGTATGGCTCAATGGTGCATTTGTAGGCTATGCAGAGGACAGCTTCACGCCTTCTGAATTTAATATCACGCCTTATCTGAAGGAAAAGAACAACAAGCTTGCGGTGGAGGTTTACCGCTACAGCACAGCAAGCTGGCTGGAAGATCAGGATTTCTGGAGATTTTCAGGGATCTTTCGTGATGTGTATCTCTACGCAGTTCCCGGAATTCACGTTCGTGATATGAAGATTACCGCTGATTATGATTATGAAAACGGCAGCGGTGTTTTAACAACAGCGCTTGACATTGTGGGAAACAGCGATTACTCCGTAAAGCTCACTCTTACCGGCCAGGACGGAAACAAGGTTTATGAGAGCGACGCAGCGAATGGATCTGCTTCCATTCCCGATGTTCAGCCTTGGAGTGCAGAAGCGCCCAACCTTTACACCCTCACCGCAGAAATTATTGCTGATGGCCAAATAATTGAAACCGCAGAAACAAAGGTCGGCTTCCGTACCTTTGAGCTGAAAAACGGCATTATGTGCCTGAACGGAAAGCGCATTATTTTCAAGGGCATCAACCGCCACGAATGGAATGCTGAAGGCGGCCGGGCTGTGACCGAAGAAGATATGCTCTGGGATATCCGCTTCATGAAGCAGAACAACATCAACGCAGTCCGCACCTGCCACTATCCGAACAATTCTCGCTGGTATCAGCTTTGCGATGAGTACGGTATTTATCTGATCGACGAAACCAATCTGGAAACGCACGGGGCCAACGAGCTTGTGCCTGCGTCTGACGAAAGGTGGCTTGGAGCCGTACTTGACAGGGCCAGATCCATGTATGAGCGTGACAAGAATCACGCAAGCATTCTCATTTGGAGCTGCGGCAACGAAAGCCACTGCGGCGATGATATTGCAGCAATGGCAGACTACTTCCACGAGGCGGACAGGACCAGACTGGTGCATTATGAGGGCGTGTTCTGGAATCGGAAGTACAACCACATCACGGATATGGAAAGCAGAATGTATGCAAAGCCCTGCGAGGTTGAGGAGTATCTGAAGAAGAATACCGGCAAGCCTTACATCAGCTGCGAATATATGCACGCCATGGGGAATTCTCTCGGCGGCATGAAGCTGTACACAGACCTTGAAGATCGGTACGAAGCCTATCAGGGCGGCTTTATCTGGGACTATATCGACCAGTCCCTTTACAAGGACGGCGTTCTGGTATACGGCGGCGATTTTGATGACAGACAGTCCGACTATGGCTTTTGCACCAATGGCCTTGTTTATGCTGACCGGACCTGCTCTCCGAAGGTGAGCGAAGCAAAACAGCTTTACTCAAATGTCAGAATGCGCCTTGAAAATGGTGTGCTGACTGTAGAAAACAGAAATCTGTTCATTGACACAAGCGGATATATTTTCAAGGTTATCCTTGAAAAAGAGGGAGCGATCCTCGCAGCAGAAGAATATCTTCTGAGCATTCCGGCTGGTGAAATGGGCCACGTTAAAATTGGTCTGACTGTCCCCGAAACGGGCGGTGAGTATGTACTGACAGCATCCGCAGTTCTCGCAGAGGACACCATCTGGGCTGCAAAAGGACACGAAATCAGTTTTGCACAGGAAGTTGTGGAAACGCCCGCAATCAAGGCTGAAGCGGCTGCTCCGAAAGCGGAAATCGTCTATGGTAATTTCTCCATCGGTGTACATGGCGAAAACTTCTCTATGCTGTTTGACAAGCGTGAGGGCGGCGTAAGCTCTCTGATTTATAACGGCACAGAATACATCACAAGAGCGCCCAGGATCAGCTTCTGGAGAGCGATGACCGACAATGACACCGGTGCAGGTTATCCCTTTGCAATGGCACAGTGGCAGATTGCTGGCAAATGTGCAAAGCAGACCGGCTTTGACACAAAGAAAAATGCGGACCGCCTTGATGTGACCTATACATTTGCCGCACCGACTGTTCCGTCCTTCGAATACAAGGTGACATACACCGCCTATTTTGACGGCCGGCTTGGTGTTCGTGCAGAATATCCCGGAGTCAAGGGAAGGCCCGATGTTCCGGTGTTTGCCATGGATTTCAAAATGAAGAAACAGCATGACAATTTCACATTCTACGGAATGGGTCCGGATGAAAACTACATTGACCGCAATAACGGCGCAAGACTTGGCGTATATACATCCACAGCACAGGACAACTTTACAAGGTATCTGTGTCCCCAGGAATGCGGCAACAGAACGGGCGTGAGATATGTGAATGTCTACGATGAAAACGGCGCTGGTCTTGGCTTTACAGCGACAGAAACACCCTTTGAAATGAGTGTTCTGCCCTACAGTGCATACGAGCTTGACCATGCTCTGCACCGTGAGGAACTTCCCGAGCCGAACTATACGTGGGTTCGCATTGCCGCAAAGCAGATGGGCGTGGGCGGTGATGATTCCTGGGGTGCGCCGGTGCATCAGGAATACAAGCTTCCGGCTGATACGCCTATGACACTGGCGTTTGAGATCGGTCCGCTTTAATAGGAGGAGTCTGTTATGAACATTCGTGACGTATTGCAGAAGCTTGAAAACAATGCGTTTTTCAAGGCATTTGAAAAGCTGTATGGTTCTTCCGAGGATACACTTCGCTGTCAGAAACAGCGTTATCTGAATGCGGTGCAGAAATTCGCCGAGCTGTACCCGAAACAAAAGGAGATCCATATCTACTCCGCACCGGGCCGAACTGAAATCGGTGGAAACCACACCGACCACCAGCATGGCTGTGTGCTGGCAGCGGCGGTAAATCTGGATGCAATCGCAGTAGCCGCCTTCCATCGGGATGGTGTGATCCGTGTAAAATCCGAGGGCTATGACGCATTCACAGTGAAGCTAGATGACCTGTCCGTGCAGTCCTCTGAAACAGGTACACCTGCTGTTATCCGTGGTATTGCGGCGAAGTTCAGCAGTCTGGGCGAAGAGATAGGCGGCTTTGACCTGTACTGCACCTCCGATGTACTCAGCGGCAGCGGGATTTCCTCCTCGGCGGCATTTGAAACGCTCATCGGCACGATTATCGACAGCTATTACAATGATAACAAAGCAGGTGCAGTGGAGATCGCAAAGATCGGGCAGTTCGCAGAGAATGTCTATTTCGGCAAGAAAAGCGGTCTGATGGATCAGATGGTTTCCTCCGTGGGAGGACTGGTTTCCATCGATTTCTACGATACGGAAAATCCCGGAATGGAGCGATTTGACTTTGACTTTGAGCAGCATGGCTGCGGCCTGTGCATCACGGACACCAAGGGCAGTCACGCCGATCTCACAGGAGATTATGATGCGATCCGCAGCGAAATGGAGGAGATCGCTTCATATTTCGGTAAACCCTATCTGCGTGAGGTCAGTGAAACCGCATTCTATGATGCGATTCCGAAGCTCCGTGAAACCTGTTCTGACCGTGCGATCTTGAGAGGTGCGCATTTCTTCTCCGAAAACAGCCGGGCCTTGCAGGAAGCGGAAGCGCTGAAGGCAGGGGATATGGAAGAATTCCTCCGTCTTGTAAATGCATCAGGAGATTCCTCCGCCCAGCTTTTGCAGAATCTTTATAGCAATTCTCAGCCGATGCAGCAGCAAATCCCTCTTGCCATCATGATGAGCAAGCGTATCCTGGATGGCCGAGGTGCAGTCCGGGTTCACGGCGGCGGCTTTGCAGGCACGATCCAGGCTTTCGTGCCGCTGGAGCTTGCGGACACTTATGCAGAAGAAATGAACCGTATCTTTGGTGATGGTTCATGTCAGAAACTTCATATCCGTCCTGTGGGCGGTGTGGAACTCACAAAGGAGGAAGCGTGATTTTATGATCTGTGGTGCTGTACAGAAGCTCATTGATTATGCAGTAAAAAATGAGCTTATCACAAGTGATGATATTTATGTTGTCCGCAATCAGCTGCTGGAAGCGTTACAGCTTGCTGACTGGAAGGAAAATGATGCTGTATACAGCGGCGAGTCCATTGACGAGATCCTGTGTCCGCTCATTACATATGCCTGTGAAAATGGTATCATCAGCGATTCCGCAAATTCCCGTGACCTGCTTGACACAAAGTTGATGGGGATCCTCACGCCCATGCCAAGAGAAGTGATTGCAGAATTTCGCAGGCACTATTCCGAAAGTCCCCGAAAGGCAACGGACTGGTATTATGATCTCAGCAAGAAGCTGAACTATGTCCGTGCAGGACGGATCGCAAAGGATCTGAAATGGACATATGATTGCGAATATGGCACGCTGGATATTACCATTAACTGTTCCAAGCCTGAGAAGGACCCCCGTGACATTGCGGCGGCTAAGATGCAGAAGGCAGCAGCGTATCCCAAATGTCAGCTTTGCCCTGAAAATGCAGGCTTTGCAGGT
Organism: Ruminococcus sp.; assembly: GCA_017472145.1. Classification (GTDB taxonomy): domain Bacteria; phylum Bacillota; class Clostridia; order Oscillospirales; family Ruminococcaceae; genus Ruminococcus_C. Next base: position 136,115 of record JAFUQX010000011.1, read on the forward strand.
CATGCAGCTCATCCGGCCAGACAGAATCTGCGTCCTGTTCCTCTGACCGTGAACGGAGAGAAATGGCAGCTTCAGTATTCGCCCTACGGCTACTACAACGAGCACTGCATTGCGTTCAATGAAAAGCACATTCCCATGGTCATTGATGCGGCCGTATTCGGGAAGCTGTTTGATATTATTGATATCCTGCCTCATTACATCATCGGCTCCAATGCAGATCTGCCCATTGTTGGCGGTTCGATTCTGAGCCATGAGCATTTTCAGGGCGGCCGTTATACCTTTGCAATGGCGAAGGCTCCCATTGAATACGAATTCAGCATTGAAAGGTATCCTGACGTAAATGCAGGTATCGTGAAGTGGCCCATGTCCGTGATTCGTGTCTGCTCCGAAAACAGAGATGAGCTTGCAAAATGCTGCAATGAGATTCTTGAAAAATGGAGAGCATATACCGATGAAAGTGTAGGGATTTTCGCTGAAACAGACGGTATTCCGCACAACACTATTACTCCCATCGCAAGAAAGAACGGGGAACTTTACGAGTGTGACCTTGTGCTGAGAAATAACATCACAACAGCGGATCGTCCTCTGGGCGTATTTCACCCCAGTCCATCACTTCATCATATCAAGAAAGAGAATATCGGTCTGATCGAGGTCATGGGACTGGCGATACTTCCTGCACGGCTTGCAAAGGAAATTGCCATGCTGGAGGATGCGATGCTGAATGGTGGAAATCTTTACGCTTGTCCGGAACTTACGCACCACGCACAGTGGGCAGAGGATATTCTGAAGCGTTATCCCGAATTCTGTGAGGAGAATGCAAGAGCCATTCTGGAACAGGAAATCGGCAAAGTGTTCCTTGAGGTACTTGAGGACGCAGGTGTGTTCAAGAGGACGGATGCAGGCAGAAAAGCATTCCTGAATCTGGTATCTTCATTATAAAATGACAAAGGCCCCTCCGAGAGAAAAATTCTCCCAGAGGGGCCTTGTGTTAAATCTCTTTCGAGGGGACATCGCCGTGGGCGAGCGAACAAGGCCGCTTTCCCCTTGTTCCAGCGCTTTGATAAATTTCCAATGCCGAATCCCAGCCGCCAGCTTGGCTTTTTCTCCCTGCTCTATAAATCCTGCAATACACACTTTATTTTTGCGGCATAGGTCTGCTTTCCTTGTGGGGTGCTTTTTATTTGTTCAGGAGTTCTCTCTTCATAATGCAGAGATCGAACACATCCAGTTTTTCATCCTCATAGAGATCGCCGGCCTGCCAGTCTGCAAGTGTGGTCTCCGGTACGCAGAGCAGCCACTTCTGAAGTGTGACGGCATCGAGGACAGAGAACGCTCCGTCTGCATTGACATCACCACGCACCTTTTCCGGCTCATTCTGCGACATCATGGACGCTGTCAGGAAAATCATTGCAGCATTGCCGTAGATCGTATTTTCATTGGTCGTCCATTCGCCATCACTGTCAATGTAGCACTTTCCGGTAAACTTTGAAAGATGGGGATTATTGCTGTCATTTGCACCTTCGGTAAAATATCCGGCAGGACACTGATAGGGGTCAAGCTTTGCGTCCTTTGAATAAATCGCACTAAAGATATTCTCTACGCTGTTCTCACCACATCCGGAAACATAGCTGAACGAGAGCGGATTGACGCCAAGCAGATAATGGACGTGATTTTCAATGCTTGTCTGTACATCCTCCTGTACTGCGCCATAGGTTACAAGGTCGCCGAGCATAAGGGTCATGGCGGATTGTGCGGTATACTTGTTGGAGCCCCACCAGAAGCCCCATCCGGGCATTTCAAGTCCCCATGTATCATACTTCAGCATTCTTGCACGCCATGTATCATACTGTGCAAAGGTCTCAGTGATTTCTGATGCAGGCGCTTCGTTTCCGTAGAGATAGTGGAAGAATCCAAGGAAAGACTTTCCGGAATGTCCATAGCCAATGCAAGCGGCCTTGAAGAAGTTATTCACGCTTTCTGCATTGCAGTTCGCAATCAGATACTCCTCATACTCGCTTGCATCCTCACCTTTCAGCGTAAGCGCACGGTAGAGGGTACCGGCCGCCTGGAAGCGGCTTCGCTCAAAGTCAGCCTCCTTGAAGGTATAGGTGCGGTTTGCTGCACCGATGGAAGTATTAAGCGTATTTGACGGGTCATTGATCCAGTCCCATGCACGCAGAGATGTTTCAAGACACTGCTCCGCAAAATCCGCATACGCAGGAATATCCTTGTATACGATATATGCATGTGCAAGCACTGCGGCCATATCCGCTGTTGCAAGATGGTCGCGCAGGTCGGTTTCGGATGCATCTGATTCATGATTGGAGGTTCTGTAAAGTGTATCCTCAATATAGATCACATTGTCATCATCACTGTAATTTGCGGCTGTATAGAACGAGCCGTCCTTACTGCTGTGTTCAAGCTTGAGAAGCATATCAAGCTCATATTTTACTTCTGACAGGATTCCTGGTGCATCGACATAGTTCGGATGATCCGGATCCGTTTCGGGAATATTCATTTCAAGTTCAGCAAACACTTCTGGATTCATTTCATAGGCCAGGAGCAGATCGCTCACGGAATTAGCACCCGGAGTAACATATTTTCCGTAGTCTCCGGCATCATACCAGCCGCCGGAAACATCAAAGGTTTCCGCATCGGGATTGTCTCTGTCAGACCATTTCTTTACGGTAATATCGCCCGGATGCAGGTTTTCTCTTGCGAAGATTCCGGCATATTTTTCCTCGATCTCCATTCCCTGACGCTGATAATAATAATATTTTGTCAGATTGCTGAGCAGATCATCATAGACGTTATTGCTGATTTCAAATTTTACCGAAGTCAGCGTATCCAGTTCAAGTCCATTTGCTGTATCATAGGGCGAGCGTGCAGACTCGTCCAGTCCCGTATTTGGAATGCGAATGTAATATGTACCCGGCTCGGTAACCTCGTCAAAAGTGATCGTATGTACCATTTCACCAGAGAAGCTCTCTTCATAAACAGCATCGGAAAGCGTACCGGATGCAGCGATCTCTTCCGTCTCTGCATTGATGATTTCATAGGTTTTGCCATTCAGCGAACCAAACTTTTCAAAATAGCTGACACGGGCCGTCTTTGCCGCATCGCAGTAATAACCGACCTGATCTACCTTTATCAGAGGATACTGGCGCTCGTCATCGGCAGAGGTGATCTTCACATTCTGAAAGGTAAGCGTATGGCCGCTGGGTACTCCATTTACATAGACGAGCCAGAAATTGTCCAGATCAAAGCCGGAATCAGGATTTGCATCCACAAGCTCCTTGATCGGCAGTGAATAGCTCGTCCATTCAGCACCTGCACTGATATCCTGATAGTCCTCCATATCGGTCCAGTATATCCGAACCGTTTCATTATGGCTTTTTGAGGTCAGTCCTATGTTGAACTCAACCGTTGATGAATTATCATTCTTCACCTCAAAACTCAGGCAGCCGTTCTCGTAATAGTCGCCCAGCAGGAAGGTTCTCCAGCAATTGTCCGGCGTCATATTCTGACCGCCCCAGCTTGCGGTTGTCCAGCTGCTTCCATTGTTGTCAATGAGGATGGTTTGCAGCTGAAGCCCGGGCGTTTCCTCAACGTCTGCTGCTGATAAATTCAGCGGGAGATGAGCAGACATCAACATGGAAATGCTGAGTACCAAGGCTATAATTTGTTTACCTGGAGCTTTTTTCATTTCTTTGCACCTCGCTATGTATATTCTCTCTGTTTTGCATTTGTTAATCCAAAGAATTCAGCTCTTACGAACCGAACAGAAAATTCTGCTATTTCTATAATTGTATCATATTTTACTATACATGTCAACACTTAAACGTGTTTCTTGTTTGTTTTGCTGCTGCCTGAGTGGATTTCTTATCAGGCTGAATAGTCCCCTGCAGTCGTTTTTTATTATCAGAGATCATTGGGAAAGCTGTGATTATCCAAAGAAATCCAGATGATTTTACAACACAGCCATCCGGCTGCGCATATGAAAAAGGGTCTGCAGCCAGAGAATTTCTCTCCGGCTGCAGACCCTATAGCTTTCAATGCAGTGCACTGTCATATCCTCCAGTATACCTTCAGGGATGGTTTCACCGTCAAGGCTGTACAGAACACGGTGAAACGCATCATTCAAACGGATCGAAATTCTTCTCCCCAACAGCAAACGGATAAAGAACAAGCGTATTTTCCACTGTATTCACGCAGCCCAGATAAATTTCTTTCGCCTGATGAACCCCCTGTTCCTTCAGCTTCTTTGCAAGCCATACCTCATCCTTTCCGGTTCTTCTGAGATTTTCTTTGTTGATGTTACCATCAAGAATCACATTCACAAGAATTTCCTGCTGCACAGGATTCAGGTTCATATCCGATGGTTCCAGAGGACGATTCACCTCAACGGGCAGAATGCTGATCGAACCGTTATACTCAAAAACAGCAGTCTGGATCTGCGACAGATCAAAATACCCCTGACTCCGGCAGTGCGTCAGAAAATCACTGATGTCGATTCTTGCTTTTTTCAGATTGTTTCTGTAAAGCTTTCCTTTGTCGAACAGTATCAGCGGTCTGCCAATGATGATTTTCCGCATTCTGGTGGATTTTCCTGTTACAACAGAAACGAGATAGGCACTGACGCCATAAATCAGCATTGCTGCCAGCGAATGTTCAGGATTTTCCAGCTCCGTTGCAAACTCGGCCGCAATGGAACCGATGGATATGCCGATAATATAATCAAACATACTGAGCTGGGACACCTGCTTGTTTCCCATAAGCTTTGTCAGCAGAAATAAAGTGATAACGCTTGCGATCGAAGTAAGAACAATTTTGAAGATTTCCATAGCAGCACTCCTTTTGGTTAGGATATGCTGTTTTGGTGCGCTTATACGGACAGAAGAAAAAGACCCGGAAAGTGTTCTCCGAGTCTTTTATCATTGGCTGGTCCTCATCGTTGATGTCGTCCGCATATATTTCTTTGTACTCTAAATCGAAATACCAGTTATTTCTTTTTCGCACGCATTATAGACCAGAAAATAAATTAAGATACAAATAACAATGCACCCTTTCACATGGTACGAAAGGGTGCATTCCTTTATAACTTTCTTGTTCAGAGTCAATTGTTCAGAACTGCGCCAGTCTGCAAAGCCGTGCTCATTTTTCGTGCGGACTCTCGTAAGGACCAGAAACTGCGGCAGCCATTTTCAGCCATTTTTCGGCTTCTTCCGGTGAATCCACTATCCATTGCATAAACCGCTCTGCTGTCTCATCAACAGTAAGGTTCAGATTCTCCAGCGTTTGCAAAAGCAGTTCTTTTTCGATTTCAGACATCATAACCGTTATTGCTGTTTTCATAGTTCACCTCATAAGACCTCAACGCCATGGAACAAGAAGTGCATTTTATCAACCCGCTTGTCAATATGCCAGTGTCCTATATACCACGCCTCATAATCAACTGTGTCCTCTATGGTATCCAGCCACTGTTCCGTGCTGTTGTCAACTTTGGACTGATCGATTCCGGGCAAAAAGCACTCTGTCGGGATGTACTTGAACGGGCAAGTATGTGAAAAAACAACATCTGCTTTCTTTTCCTTGATCTGCTCCTCCACATAAGCCTTGATGGTTGGTGTCGGCTGTTCATCCGACCACCAGTGATATCCCATGCGGAGTCTGTAGAACTTATCCACGCTGTATGCACCGCCGATGACAAGACACTGCTTGCCGTCAATATCAAAAATATCCCCATCCACTGGAAAGAGGATATTCGGAAAATCCTCCTCATACAGCACCCGGCCGCCATGCCATTCCTTTTCCTTGTAGGATGCAATATTCTGGGGACGGTTTTCATGATTGCCATGAATGCAGAAAAAGGTAGATTTCAGTGCGGACATATCTTCTTTTATAACCCTGTCCCGCAGCCGCCCTGTGTAGTTCAACGCCACATCTCCCAGAAGGACAATGATGTCCTCGGCTTCTGGCTGAAAGCTTTCAAACAATGTATAGATCGGTTCGAGTTCACCGTGGATGTCACCTGTGATGTATACCATATTTTTCACCTCGCTGATCGTTTTATATCACATCTATTATACCATATTCCCGTGTATTTGTCACTCGCTGAATCGTTCAAAAATGTTAATTTTCGTAAAGTCCGTATCACAGCCATAACCACCAAAAACGGCGTATGATGCAGATGTATTTTTCCTGGCTCTATACTAAATATTGGGGAAACCAAATAGAGCCTACAGAATAAAAGGAAAAAGCAAAAAATGGGGAATACCTCCTGTAACCATGAAAGTAAGCACCGCAGCAATGTTATACACCGATTTCGTGTCAGCTGACGGAAAATTTCTTCCAGATAACGAAACAAATCACAACGAAAAAGGCTGTATTTCGTGATTTTCACGAAATACAGCCTTTTTACTCTGGCGGACAGAGAGGGATTCGAACCCTCGATACGCTATTAACGTATACACGAGTTCCAGTCGTGCGCCTTAGACCAGCTCAGCCATCTGTCCGCATATTGAGTTATTGCAAGCATCCGAATGAACAGGATGTTTGAATTGGTGCGAGTGACGGGACTTGAACCCACACGTCGTTTCCGACACTAGCACCTCAAGCTAGCCTGTCTGCCTATTCCAGCACACTCGCATCGACTTGCAACTTGATTATTATAGCACATTTTACTGTAGTTGTCAAGTGCTTTTTCAGATTTTTTTGAAAAAAGCAGGTGATTTCTCCGCATGAAAAAGCGATGCAGTCTGCTGGCTGCATCGCTTTTCCGATTATGCAGGGATATATGTCTCTAATAATACCGCTGTACCCAGCAGAACCGGGTCTGCCATCGCATAGAGCAAGGACTGCATTTCTTTTGACTGCATAGGTGACAGATCAAATTCCGCCGAGTTTCCCAACACAGCAATTTCCAGCTTGCTTCTGGATTCCATCCGCACCTGGGCCATGGCGGTTTCTGCCTGATGCAGCCGGTTTCCCGATTCTGCCGAAACCTGAATCCATCCCAGAATTCCTGCATTCAGGATTAGGTAGGCCAGTATGGTGCGGATGATCCTTCTGCCAGGATGTCTTTTTTTCTCCATAAATCCTCCTGCTTCAGTGCAGATCAAGCAGTACCTGTACCAGTGCATCTCCGAAAAGCGCACCTGCATATAAGGCCTGATCCAATGTACTTCCGTGTGAGCCTACCTCGATCAGCAGGCTTCCTGTAGTCAGATTCTGATTGTATCGCCGATAGTCAAAGAGAATCGGCCTTGTCAGCCCCGGATACATGCTCTCCATCTGCTCCTGCAGCCGGCATGCAAACCGGAAGTTGAACATGTAATTCGGCATATCCAGCGTGCCGTCATCACATCCGGAGATGATCATCACCTGTGCGGCCTCCTTACCATTGATTTCAGCGATAGGCTGCGTGATGGAGGTCTCCGTTCCAATGGCATCCCTGTGGATATCCAGCACCACCTTTATACTGGGATATTCCTCCAGAATCGTCTTTACAGTCTCTGCACTGCGTTCATAAGCACCATTATAGGAGGGATAGTCATGAACCGCCTCGCTGTGGATCACGCCGATTCCGGCCTCACGAAGCTTATCCGCAATGACCTCTCCCACCGCAACCACATTCTTGCTGTTGTCTGTGGTACGGTAGTTGAAGGTGGGGTCAAAGGTGCTTCGGACATATGGCTCATAGGATTCTGTGGTATGGGTGTGCATGATGAGCACCTGAGGCTCTTCGTTGACAGAGATCCTGAATGCCGGAATCAGGGTGCATTCATCCAGCAGAACACGATTTTCCAGCTCTGTGTAATTTGCGATCTGTCCGGCCGTGGGGAGGGAGAGAAACTTCGTGCCATTATAAGGGCCAAGCGTCGTCCGGATGATTTCCGTCTGGTCGCTGACATTCCACTCCTCCGGGTAAGGCTTTTCTTCGGTATCTGTATCTTCCGCCGGCTGTGATTCTTCCGGTTCAGAGACACTTCCGGCCTGCACCTCCTGTGCTTCGTTATCCAGCGGATTCCACGCTTCTTCCTGTAGATCCACATAGGCCTCGTTGTGTACATTTCCATAGCTCAGGGCATTGGCCGAGAGATTCTGCTTCTGCTGTGTATTGCTTTTGAAATGGCTGAAAGCAGTTCCGGTAAGAACAGCTGCGGCCAGTACACTGCAAAGAGCAAGCCGTCTGGCCCGGGAGCGTTTGATTTCACGTCGGGATCGCATTTTTCTCATTCCATCACCTCATTATGATATCCGTTATGGTTCAGTTTATGCAGGTGATTTCCAGGTTATGAGTGAATCAAAAAAAGAGCTGCCGCAATTCACATGCAGCAGCCCGGTTTTAAATCCCATCACGGAAGGGGAGATCAGGACGATTTACAATGTTTTACAGCCCGGCTTCCCAGTCCCAGTTATACAGCTCCAGCTGTTTCAGGTCGTAGGGCGTCAGCTGGTAAACACAGTGGTTGATCCAGTTGGAGAACAGCAGGTTTGCACTGCATCCCCACGTGTACAGTGGCTCTTTTTCAGGATCGTCCTCCGGGAAATAGTTGTGGGGCAGATGGATATCAATACCCTTGGCCACATCACGGAGATATTCCTCCTTCAGCGTGTTCCGGTCATATTCAAAATGTCCCGTTACAAAATACTGCCGGCCGTTGTGATGGGCGGCAATATGGACACCAGCCAGCTCCGACTCGGTCAGAATGCGCAGGCTATCGACCTTTTCAATATCTTCCCGGTGCACCTCAGACAGACGGGAGTGGGGCGCATAGAATACATCATCAAAGCCCCTGAGCAACTGAACATTCTTCATCATGACTGTATGCGGAAAGACGCCGAACATTTTTTGAGGCAGGTCATACTTGGGAATGCCGTAGTGATAATACAGCCCGGCCAGAGCTGCCCAGCAGACATGCATGGTGGAAAATACGTGGGTCTTTGTCCACTCCATGATCTCCTGGATCTCGTCCCAGTAGTCCACCTCCTCATAGTCCAGATGCTCCACCGGTGCACCGGTAATGATACATCCGTCATAGTAGTTATTCCGAATTTCATCAAAGGTTCGGTAGAAGGTGTCCAGATGGGTCTGGGCCGTATTTTTGCTGACATGGCTTGCGATTTGCAGAAATTCAATATTCACCTGAATGGGCGTATTGCTCAGCAGGCGCAGAAACTGGCATTCTGTTTCAATTTTTTTCGGCATGAGGTTCAGGATCAGCACACGCAGGGGGCGTATATCCTGATGGGACGCACGGACATTGTCCATGACAAAAATATTCTCCTCAGCAAGTGTCTGAAATGCCGGCAGATCCGGCGAAATACAAATTGGCATAAAGCCTGTCTCCTTTCTTTGAATATATCTCAATCAAGCAGGCGTTTCCGAAAAATAAGAAACGCCTGCTTTCCTTAATTTTCTTTACCGATGGCATTGCGGATGGCCCGCAGCTCCTCGGCCGTCAGGTCACGGTATGTACCCGGCTTCATCATGCCCAGCTTCAGCGGACCGATGCTGACGCGGCGCAGACGGGCTACCTCCAGTCCCAGAGACTCACACATGCGGCGGATCTGACGGTTGCGGCCCTCCTGAATGGACATGAGCAGCACCACACGGCCAGGCTCTCGGGTCTTGACGACCACGTTGGCCGGCAGCGTTTTACGGCCATCCAGCTCAATGCCGCTGGCCAGAGCCACCAGCTGGTCCTCCGTGATATCCGGGCGGATGGTAACACGATAGGTCTTTGTAATATGGCGGCTGGGATGCATGATATCATTTGCAAATTTGCCGTCATTGGTCAGCAGCAGCAGACCCTCGGAGTCCTTATCCAGGCGTCCGATGGGATACACACGCTCTTCCACATCTGTAAGCAGATCCATGACGCAGCGGCGCTCCAGCTCATCAGAGGTGGTCGTAACATAGCCTCTGGGCTTATAGAGCATAATATAGCGGTAGGACTTCTTCCGGGAGAGATAAACACGCTCACCGGACACCGTGATCAGATCCTGATAGGTGGCCTTGTCACCCAGCTTTACAGGATGGCCATTGAGCTTGACCTTTCCGGCTTCGATAAGTGCTTCCGCCTTTCTGCGGGAGCAGTAGCCGGCATCAGCCAGCAGCTTTTGAATTCTGATTTTTTCCAAAATATTCTCCTTCGTTTATATAGATTCGATTCCGAGAAAAGCCTTTAGCTTCCTTAGAATTGCACTTATTTTTGTTTCCTTCTTTTCTGCATATTCCACTGCTTCTGCGGCGTAAAGGGGCTGACGGGAGACCTCGAACCCATTGCAGTAATACACCAGCTCTGCCGCAATGCGCCCCTTTTCCACAGGTGCATACAGCAGGGGAGCGGTCTCCACTTCCCATCGCACTGCGGGGCTTTCTGTACCTATAGTGCCGTAGGTGACCTCCTCCTCTGCATAGACCGGCACGCTCTCTGCTGTGCCGCCTGCGACCGGGAGGGTAATACTCTGTGGCAGCGGGGCGGTCTGTGCAGTCACACAGGAAAAGGCTGCATCATAAAGCCGTGTATGATCGTTCCAGTCATCCTTATCATTCAGAGTAATGCAGATGAGGGTCACGCCATTTCTTTCGCAGGCCGAAACAAGGCATCGTCCGGCTTCGTCCGTAAATCCGGTTTTTACGCCGATGACGCCATCGCAGGAGGTCAGCAGCTTGTTTGAATTCTCGAGCCACCGGTCATAGGGAGGATTCCCAAAGCATACCTTTGCACGGCTCTGGGAGCAGATCTCCCGGAACTCCTCGTTCTGAAGGGCCGCAGCAGTCAGCAGAGCCATGTCATAGGCCGTGGAATAATGCTGCTCATCATGGAGTCCCGACGGGGTGACAAAATGAGTCTGGGTCATGCCGATTTCAGCGGCACGGGCGTTCATCCTGTCTGCAAAGGCTGCATAGCTTCCGGCGATCCGTACGGCGGTCGCTCCGGCTGCATCATTACCTGATGGCAGCAGCATGCCGTAGCAGAGCGCACGCTTGGTTACGATATCACCTTCCACCAGTCCCATGGAAGAACCCTCTACCTGGATGGCCTCGGAATCCACCATAAACTGCGTATCCAGATCGCCGCTTTCCAGACAGAGCAGAGCGGACATGATTTTTGTGGTGCTGGCCATGGGCAGCTCCATACGGGAATTGCCCTCGTAAATAACCGAGCGTGAGGCCGCTTCCATTACAATAAAGGCCTTGGCTGATACAGACGGAGCGGCTTCCAGTGCCTCACAGGGTACAATAAAGCTCACCAGCAGGATACAGCAGGTGCAGATAAGGGAAAAAAGTTGTTTCATAGAGAACCTCCGGCAGAGTAATACAATTTTTATACTGTATGAGCATGGCCGGAGATTTATGTTTATTCAGCAGCCGGTGTGTCTGCTGCGGGGGTTGCGTCTTCTGCCTTTTTATCCTTATGGGACTGCACCATCTCTGTAATGCGGTCCAGCACCTCCGGAACGCTGCGTATGATATTGGTCACCTTATCCTCGGAGGTGGAGATCTGCATGAGACGAACCTGGCCGTCCTTATTGATGATCAGAAAGGCAATAGGCTGCACCGTAACGCCGGCTCCGGCGCCGCCGCCGAACAGTTCCTTGGGATTTTCTTTGGCCGGCAGATCGGAGCCGCCGGATGCAAAGCCGTAGGATACCTTGGATACGGGGATGATGGTGATATCGCCAGCCTGAATCGGGTCGCCGATAACGGTGCTTACATCGCCCATTTCACGGATCTTGTCCATGGAGATACCCATGAGCTGGCTGATTTTGCTCTTTTCATTTTTTTCCTGCATTGTTGGAATCCTCCTTATTTTTCTTTTTGGAAGTCTGCGGCTTGCGCAGCATTTGAATGAGGTAAGTCCACGCCAGGCTGAAGCCGGCGGCCAGAACAGCTGCTGGACTCATTTTTGCCCGGAATCGTGCGGTGTATACGGTGGCTTCCGTACCAAACCGAGGCTGTATTGCAATGTGATCGGGTTTGATCACAAAAAACGACTGGAAAAATGCAAGGCCATTTGCAACGGCGGTATACAGCTTGCCGTATGTAAGGGCGCATTCAGCTGCATCAAAGGCACCGACCTTGATATCGAGATAGAACCGGGTGATGCGTATGCCCTTGAACAGGCGGCGCAGTCCCTTGCCTACAGGCTTCAGAAGGGATTTTACAAGAGCGAGGATCTCAGGGATGGATTTTTTCTCCTTCTTTTCCTCTTTTTCTTCTGTATCCGGACCGCTCCCGGCTTTCTTTTTTGCCTTCTTTTCTTCTTCCTTTTTCTTCTTTCTGGCGGCCTTTTCTTCCTTCTTTTTCTTTTTCAGTTTTTTCTTTTCCTCGGCCTTCTTTTTTTCTTCCTCCGTTAGTTCCTTTTTCTTTTTAGAGGTATCAAAAATCGTAAGGCCGCAGTAGGAGACACGCACCGAGACCTTGTTTCCTTCATAGCGGAAGTCCACAACGACCGGCATAAACAGAATGAAAAGAAGGACTGCAAGGATACACAGGAAGACGATCCATCCGGTCATAAGTCTGTACAGCTCCTTTCTCTATAGCAGATGTGTCATTCATCGTTTGCTGCTTTGTCTCCGGATTCCGGCGCTCCGCCTGGCTGCAGGATCGGCAGAGGCGGCAGATCGCCCAGAGAGGTCAGCTCAAAGCATCGCAGGAAGTTATCTGTGGTTTTATAGGCGATGGGCCGTCCTGGAATGTCCAGCCGCCCGGCCTCCTCCAGAAGCTCGCGCTCAACCAGAGTATTGACCACAGAGCTGCTGTCAATACCACGGACATGCTCAATAAAGCTTTTTGTCACCGGCTGATTGTATGCAACGATGGTCAGCACCTCCAGAGCGGCATTGGAAAGGGGCGCGCTCTTTTTGGTCTCCATAGCTGCACGGATATAGGGTGCGAATTCCTTTTTTGTACACAGCTGCCAGTTTTTTGTCAGAGAGACAATGTGCAGAGCACTGCCGGCTTCCTCATATCTCTGATTCAGGGCGTGGATAATATCCGGGATCTCCTTTTCGTCCGTACCCAGCACCTCGGCCAGACGCTGTGCAGATACCGGCTCACCGCAGGCAAACAGAACGGCTTCAGCGATGCCAGCCATTTTTACGATGTGTAAATGTTCCATGTCTCTGTCTCCTCCTCGGTTTCCGGCCGCTCAGGCGATTCCCTGTGCTGCTTTCTGTATAAATAAGTATTGTCCTCACTGATGCAGATTTTTCCGTGCTTGGTCAGTTCCAGCACGGCCAGAAACAATGCGACTCTGGCTGAACGCTCCCGGATCTCTGCGTACATCGCATCCAGATAGACATGTTCATTCTGGTGGAGACTGCGCAGAACGTAGATCACCTTGGACATGACCGAAACATAGCTCCGGTTCACCACAGTCTGGAGCTTTTCTGTAGGCCGCTTCTCTGTCTGAAGCATTCTTCGTCCCATGGAAAGGAAGATCTCTGTCAGCTCCTCCGGACGATGCGTGCGCTGATACCGCATGGGGATGTGGATCTGCATCGGCTCACGGACGAAGATCCGGTCACCTGCATAGCGCTTTCTCAGAATTTCAGAAGCCTGCCTGCACAGGGCATATTCAATCAGTGCGCCCTGGAGTGCCTCTTTTTCCTTCTCCGCTTCATTGGGGCGGGGGAGGAGAGCGGCCGTCTTTATGAGGATCAGACGGGCGGCCATTTCGAGAAATTCTCCGGCCAGCTCCAGATCATGCTCACGAGCCTGTTCCAGATACAGAAGATACTGCTCCAGCAGGCAGGAAATTTCGATGTCATAGATATTCAGTTCATGCTTGGTAATCAGACTGAGCAGGAGATCCATAGGACCTTCAAAGACCTCCAGCTTGAAAGAAATCTTTTCCATGTCTTTTACCCGAAGATGGCGTGGGCCAGAAGCTCCACCCAGTCCGTTGCCAAGAAGAACAGCCGGAAGATCCAGTTGCCCAGCCAGCCCAGAGGACCATCCAGAATGTCGGTGCAGAGCACCACCAGGAATATAATAGAGATGACCATCTGGTTCTGCTGCATCCACATAACTGCACGGGCCGGCAGGAACTGCATGAGCACCTTGGAGCCGTCCAGGGGCGGAATAGGGATGAGATTGAACAGGGCCAGTCCGATATTGACAGAAACAAAAGCGGAGAAAATATACAGCACGGTCAGATAAGCTCCCGTCGCCTCAAATGGAATGGCATAAATGAAGCGATAAAGGATCAGTGCCAGAAATGCTGCGATGAGATTGGACGCGGGGCCGGCCAGAGAGGTCCAGATGATGCCGCTTCTCGGGTTGCGCATATGTCTGGGATCAATAGGAACAGGTTTAGCCCAGCCGAAGCCGGTCAGCACCAGAAGCACAGCACCGATGGGATCGATGTGGGAAAAGGGATTGAAGGTCAGCCGTCCGGACAGCTCTGCTGTGCGGTCACCGCATTTCCGTGCAACAAAGGCATGGGCGAATTCGTGAACCGGCAGGATCAGCAGAATGATAATGATCCGTGCGACGACGGTATAGAGGTCCAGGTTGAATAAGCTGTTCATAAGCGTCCTCCTTTAGGAACGGATGAATCATACGAATCCTTTTCATTATACACGATTTCGCTTTGGATTTCAAGAGCATTTTCGTACGAAATGCGGAATAAAAAATTTTTTTTGAAAAATCGGAAAAAACACTTGCTTTTTTGGAAGGAATCTGCTATAATAGACTCTGTTAATTTGTTTAAGGAGGTGCAGTAGATATGGCAAAATGTGAATTTTGCGGCAAGGGTGTTACATTTGGTATCAAGGTGTCTCACTCACACAGACGCTCCAACAGAACATGGAAGCCGAACGTAAAGCGTGTAAAGGCGATTGTGAAGGGTACGCCCTGTCATGTATACGTTTGCTCCAGATGCCTGCGCTCCGGCAAAGTAGATCGTGCGTGATCAGGCTAAGAGTGTTTCAAATATGGAGAAAAAGGTTCAGGAGAGTTTCCGGAGAATGGAAACTGCTCCTGATTTTTCTATATAGAGACAGAATTTTGCGGAGATTTGGGACATATTTAAAAATGTAACATGAAATTTGAAATTTCGCTTGCAATTTTGTGCAAAGTGTGATATACTAAGAGTATCGTGCACTTGATGTGAGAAAATTTTTATCTGAGGTGATTGAAAATGGCACAAATGAAAAAGCCGACTGTAAAAAATCCGGAGCTGGTTGCTGCGATCGCAGAATTCAGAGCATCGAATACTCCGAGCAACGAAAAGGCTATGATGGAAGCCATCAAGGCGTCCAAGCTGATCGCACCGGTGATTATGGATGATCTTCCGGAGAATCTGACAGCTGGCGAAAAATATACAGCGCAGGCCAAGTTTATGCTGATCCAGCAGAAGGACGGCAGCAAGTTTTTCCCGGTATTTACTGAATGGCTGGAGCTGCTGAAGTGGAAGAATGACCCGGACTGCAAGACGATCACACTGGATTTTGAGCAGTTCTGCAATATTATCGGCGGCAATGCAGAGTCCAAGGGTATGGTGATCAACCCGGGTGAGGATGGTCTGCTGGTGTCCCGCCAGAAGATGAGCGAGATTGCAGGCCGGGATATTACACCGAAAGCGCCTGAGGTAAAGCCGGCTCCGGAGGTAGAGGCTGATCCCAGCAGAATGCTGTTTGGAAGTGATAAGCAGACCAATCCGGAGCTGCTGGCTGCGATTGAGACTTTCCGCCAGGAGAGAGTTCCGGCCAATGAAAAGGCTATGATCGAGCAGATACGTAAAGCAAAGTTTGTTGCACCGGTGCAGATGGAGGATCTGCCGGCTGATCTGCAGCTGAAGCAGGGGGAGACCCGTCAGGCTCAGGTTCGTTTTGTGATGGTTCAGCGTGAAGGTAAGAAGTTCTTCCCGCTGTTTACCGATCAGGGAGAGCTGGCTCGCTGGACAAATGCGCCGGAGCACAAGACCATTCTGCTGAGCTTTGATCAGTATGCAGGCATGATCGCACAGCAGGGTTCTGAAGCGGAGGGTCTAGTGATCAATCCCTTTGGTGCGGCTCTGCCTATGCCGAAGCAGCAGATTCTGGCACTGCACAACAGTGCACAGCTGTTTGATCTGAAGAATATTCCTATGGACATGCTGAAGAAGCTGACTGAGCATTTTGAGGATGAGCCGAAGATCCACGCTGCGTGGATCATGGGTATGCGTATACATGGCAAGGAAAGCTTTATGCTGTTCCTGAAGCATGATGTTGTGACTACGCAGGAGGATCAGAAGGCCCTGTATGATCCGGTTGCGAATATCATGGGTCCGTTTGCAAACGGCAATCCCTGCGGCATTGTGTCGGCCGATATGCCTCAGTCCCAGCCGATCGTTCAGAGCAAGGCTCCTTTCTATAAGGATGCTGAGTAAGCTGTGATCCTATTATAAACAGGAAAAGAGAATCCGCAGGAAGCGTAGTGTTTCTTGCGGATTTTTATTGTATATTACAGCTCCGGAAGCGCAGAGAGATCAACTGCATTTACGGCGTTCCGGAAATAGAGGGTGTATCGGAATGAAACGGATCGGTTCCATACGGGTTTATAAAAAGAAAAAAGCAGCCTTCCGAAGAAAGCTGCTTTTTGGAGGCGCCACCCAGATTTGAACTGGGGATCAGGGTGTTGCAGACCCACGCCTTACCACTTGGCTATAGCGCCGCTGGAGCGGATTACGAGGCTCGAACTCGCTACCTCCACCTTGGCAAGGTGGCGCTCTACCAGATGAGCTAAATCCGCATAAAATGGCGATCTGGATGGGATTCGAACCCACGACCTCTGCCGTGACAGGGCAGCGTTCTAAC